>NZ_JAHHDX010000068.1 GCF_018619335.1 Alteromonas sp. ALT199
CATTTTTACGTTTCATACACAATTGTTTTTTATTAATTAAACGAACATTATCGAAGTTGAACGGCCTTTTGCACTATAACCATAGCCGTTATAGCTAAGGGTTCTTAATTTAACTTGCGTGATAATTACGGGTTACTAAATTTTAATAGGTAGGTGCCCTAACACCGCCGAGCACGCCAGGCCAATAGCTAATGTCATTGCCACGCTAGTAAAGGTGCCGAGCAGTACATACTCGGTAAGTTTTCTATCCTGGTGCTTGGTTAAATCACCGAAACGGAAAATAGATTTAGCTGCAATAAGAAACCCAATAGCAGAAAACTGATTTAGCAATACAAAGGTTAACATGAGTACACGTTCTAAGTAGCCAATACGCTGCCCTGCCAGTGACAAGGTTTGTTGTGCTTCTGTGGTTATGGTAGGCGGGTCATTAGGATGGGCTGATGGGGGTTTGTTAGTTAAAACTTCAATGCTCCAAGGGGACAGCAGCTGCTTTATAATAATTGAGCTGGGTTTGAGTACTGCTAAATAGGCTAAAAGCACCGCTAAATGTTGTACACCTAGTAGCTTTAGTAACGTTAGTGCACTGTGCCATTGGTCTGTGGCATATAAAAACACGACCACGATCACAACCACGTGCGCAAGTTGATCGATGACAAACGCGGTAGTATTTTGGGAGCAATAAGACTTAATCACGTCAATTTTAAAATGGGAAACCGCTATTACAAGCGTTGCGATGCCTATCGTAGCCATGCTATCGATACCGGATAAAAGTACAAGTGCTATAAAGGCGAGTGCACCATGTAATAGTGCATGTAAATACAAAGGTAACGCCAGCGCGTGCCGCTCGTTTCTTTGCTTTACCCATGAATAGGGTTGAAAATAAAAGTCGGCAAGTAAGTGAGCAAGTAGCAACCCCACCAATAGTTCAGGCTGTGCAAAATCAGAGGCGGCGTTAACAATAGCGCCTTTTGATGTTTCAGCTATCATATAACGCTCCAGTTATGGCGGTAATCATTTAAGTTTTTCCACTGCACGTTATGCTTCCTTGTTGTTTCGTTCTACTTCAGTAGCTCTATGTCTTGTTGCTAATTGTTTTAGTGCTTACTTTTTTGTTGTTCAGTTTTTGTTACTCGATTTTTTTTACTCGATTCTTTTTTTCTGGAGTCTTTGTTATTGGGCGACGATGGCATGCTTCATATATTCAAGGTATTCAGCAACAAGTTTGTAATTACTCGCGTTAAGAATTCGACTTACATTACTTCTATTTTTATCAAGTAATGCCGCTATATTTTCATGACTTTTATCCGAGGCTTGAAGGTAGGCCAGTAAGGTTTCTGATTGAGTTTGCGTTAAACCGCTTACGTGAGTATCGGCAAAACGTGTAAGTAACTGGGTTTTGTTTTCAAGCTCGGTGTTGTTGCTGTGAAAAGCAAGGTGGTTGGGTTTGATCGTATCGAGACCTCTCCCAGATAAAACAAAGGCTTCCCCCGCCCCTGTTTTTACTTCTTTTGGGCGATAATGCGCTTCACCTATCGCCACACTAATTCTTACATCAACGCTCGGCGTGTGAGCTTTTAGCGCTAAGCGCAGACCAAATGCAATGTGCATACTGTATTGAGGTTGATTCACCGCCAGCTGAAATGCGTCGCCGCGATAGATATCAAAATGGCCGTCATACTGCTTAGCGTAATTCGACAAATACTTATTTAGTGCAGCGAGGATATTTCTGAAATCTTCGTCAGAATAAGACTGAGAGTCTGTGATATCGCCAGTCAGAACGCCAGCATAACTCTTCGATTTGTTAATTATTGCGGTGTTTTTATTCGTGTGCACTATGCGCCGCCGTGATCTTTTTTCATTACAAGAAACGCTTCAACTTGTTACCACTATGACACGCCTAATCACCAAATTCAAAAACAATCACACCACAATATGTGACTAAAAATAATCACAAAGTAAATTGTGACTAATATGTGCAACGTTAGCGTTAAAGTTTACGTAGTTTGAACGCGCACGTTGACGATGTAGAACGATCATTCTACTATAAAAGGTAGAATAATCGTTCTACTTCATCAGACACAGAATCAAGCCGTATGCCCGAGCAACTCTATCTGCTAGAGCCGCTTACAGAATGATTGGATAATTTTTTAAAAGAGGTAAAGGTAATGACGCCCAAACAAATTGAACTAGCCTCAAAATTAGAACAGGCCTTTGCACTTTATGGTTTCGCAGAACCTAATGTGGCAAAACTAAAAGACTACACAGGTACAACGCTTAAAACCCTCTACAAGTACTTTCCATCAAAAGAAGATATGATCATTGGTGCGCTTAACTATCGGCACAGCCGCTATATTTCATTTTTAGAGGAACACTGCCCACCTTCTCGAAACGAGGCACTTCATCATATATTCGAACGTTTATCGCTATGGCTTAGTACCTTTGCGCCGCGAGGCTGCATGTCGCTTCAAGCGTTAGCGAGTTACCCGGGCAACCAGCAAATTGAAGCGGCCGTTAATGAACATAAGCACGCCGTTTGGACGTGGCTAAATGAAAAGCTACAAGACGAAGTATTGTCCAATAGCGTGTTTTTGCTGCATGAAGGTATGTCATCGGCATGGCCTACTCTTGGAGACAAAGCGCTCTGTGCAGCGAAATCTACCTTGAACACATTGCTTGATTAACATCTTCTTATTAGCTTCATTTTTAACGTTTACTTATTTCAATTTACCTCTTAGGAGACCATTATGAAAACCCTACCCAACGAAATGTATGGCGTACAGTTAACAAAGCACGGTGACCTTGACGCACTTAACTTTAATGAAAGTATTCCCATGCCCACACTGACAGACAATGATGTGCTTATTGAAGTGCGTGCAGCGGGCGTTAACAATACCGACCTGAACACGCGAAAAGGCTGGTATTCAAAAGGTGACAATGATGCTGAAGACGCCAGCTGGGGAGGTAACGCTTTAAACTTGCCGTTAATTCAGGGTGCTGATGTTTGTGGTTATATTGTTGCAGTAGGAAAAAATGTAAATCCGAACCGAATTGGTGAAAGAGTAATCATAGAGCCCTGCCTGACTGAAGCCGATAGCAAAGAACTTGAATCTCCTTGGTACTATGGCTCGGAGTGCAACGGTGGTTTCGCTCAATATACCAAAGTAGCCGCCCGTCACGCACACGCCGTAAATACTGCTATGTCTGACGTAGAGCTCGCGTCCTTTCCTTGTTCATACTCAACGGCCGAGAATCTTTTGCATCGCGCCAATGTTAAAGCTAATGAGCGTGTTTTCATTACAGGTGCATCGGGTGGCGTTGGCTCTGCGGCAGTTCAACTTGCAAAAGCCCGCGGTGCTTATGTGGTGGCAGTAACCAGTGAAGACAAGAAAGCCACATTGCAGGATTTAGGCGCTGATGAAACCACTTTACGCGATGACGACTGGGCTAAATATGCTAAAAAAGCACCGTTTGATGTTGTCGTTGATCTTGTAGCAGGTCCTCGTTGGCCCGAACTACTAGAAATTTTAAAACCTTTTGGTCACTACGCAACGTCTGGCGCAATAGCTGGACCAAACGTTAATTTAGATGTGCGAACCCTTTACTTAAAGGATTTAACCTTATTAGGTTGCACCGTATTGGATGAAGGCGTGTTTGAAAACTTAGTCAACCACATCGAAAGAGGTAATATTAAACCTCTGGTATCTAATACATACCCCTTAAAAGATATTAAGCAGGCGCAAACTGACTTTGAAAAGAAAAAACACGTTGGTAAGTTAGTGTTGCAAATATCCTAGGTTAAAGCATCTTAAATAAAATACTAAGCCCTAAGGGTGTAACCCGCTTACTTCTAAAAGCCTAGACTTGTATTCACGCGCAACGTTGCAATTAAAACGTTGCGCAATTTCTACCTGAATTTTTGGCGCGATAAAGCGCAGCATCGACGTCCTCGATGAATGAGGTAGCATTACAATATTCTTTTTCTACACTATTCTGTTTAGTTGATAGACGGCTATTAAAACAAGCCATACCAATACTGACCGTCAGAACATCTTTAATTTTTGATTTTTCATGAGCTATCGACAGCTGTGATACATTGCGAAGAATTCTAGCGGCAATACACTGTAAGGCGTCACTATCAGTGCTTGGCAGGATAATAGCGAACTCTTCCCCACCATATCTTGCTATCAAGTCGTCGTTACCTAAACAGCTCTTAGAAAGTGTCTCAGCCACTTTTATAAGCACATTGTCTCCTGCAACGTGACCGTAATAATCGTTATATTGTTTAAAATAATCTACATCAATTAACAATAAACCGATGGGAATACCATTCTCTTTAGAACGCTTCATATCGGATTTTATCGTAGCGTCAAACAAGCGCCTATTTGCAAGCCCTGTTAGTCCATCGATATTAGCTAAACGCTCTAACTGCTTATTCGCTTCAAGCAGCTCAATTTGCATTTTTTGCAATGCTTTTCGGTTGTGCAAGTTTTGAAGCGTATTACCGAGCATTTCACCTATACGGCGCAAATATTCAATATCGAACGCTTTCCATGAATAAGGCGCCCCAATAATATCGCATCCAATAAACCCATAAATTGTTCCGTCAACCATAATGCGTACGCAAAGAAGAGAGTAAATTCGTTGCTCTTCTAAAAGCTCCTTTTCCGATGCCGCGTATTCCGGCAGCGTAGCTACGTTATCCACCTTGAACAAACCATTCGCAATATGGCTCATGAAAAAAGGCATGGAGTCAGCTGGAATATTTTGTAGCTCGTCAATGTAGGGAGTAACCCCCGCCGCTGCCCATTCGTGGGTATTTGACATTAATTCGCCGCCATCAAGAAACTCGAATAAGTAACATCGATCTACGTCGCAAAAAGTGCCAAACGCCGCCAATGCTTGGTCGATAATATTATCTAATTCATTAACGTCGGCATTGATAAGCTTTGAGGAAAAATTGGTGAGTAGTTGGTTGAAAGTAATGTGCTTGTTAATTTGTGATTCTTTTTTACTAAGATCTAACAGCCCTGTGATATCGGTTTTGACATGAAGAACAATCCAATCGCTAGTTGGTGTGTGAACAACCTCTCCTTCAATAAAGCAATTCATGGTTCTAGAGCTTGTTTGAAGTCGAAAAGAGTCAGCGAACTGCTGGCCTGATTCCACAAGAAAAAACGGGTTCTCGCCCACAGACACTTCTCGTTTTGATTTCTGGTCAAAAAATGTAATTGAACTATTTTCAAACGCTTTTGCGTCAATTATTCCAAAATTTTTTTCAAAATATTGGCTCGCATAGATCTCAGAACTATCGGTACATTTAAATAATATACTTGACGGTATTTGGCGAAAAATTGAAAGGGCTTCGTTCTTTTTCAAAATCTATCTCAATAAGGAGTTCTATTTAAAAGTAGCAGTACTTTCATAACAATAAAATCAAATCGCCTGTATTTGAATGTAGTTTCCCAAAGCCAATTATTAAACTTAATTAAGATACGGGCGTACTGACTTACATACAGCGCTTTTGCAACAGGGACTAAACATCAATTATGAGCAACTCAATCGTAGAGCTTTTAGATGAAATGTACGATGAGGAAAGTGAAAAGACGTCACTCGGTGAAATTGTCGATCGCTTTGAAGACCGAGGTTTTGGTCCCCTTCTTTTAGTACCCGCCCTCATAGCTTTACTTCCCACCGGGGCAATACCAGGCGTACCTACTTTATGTGGTTTAACGTTGTTTTTTATTTGTATTCAGGCGGCTTGGGGAAAAAAAAGCCCATGGCTACCTAAAGCGCTTAAACAAAAAGAAGTGAGTTCTAATAAACTAGAAAGCGCCATAGACAAAGCTAAGCCTTACGCTAAGAAATTTGAAAAGCTACTTAAACCCCGCCTCACATTTTTGTCAGACTCACCCGCAAAGAATATAATCGCTGGATATTGTGCTCTTGCGGCACTTTGTATGATCCCGCTAGAAGCTCTTCCTTTTGCCGTTGCCCTCCCTGCTTTTGCCCTTTGTGTTACGGCTTTGGGTATGACTAACCGCGACGGTGTGTTTTTGTCTATTGGCATTTTGATGCAGCTAGGTACAGGGTATTTAGTGATAAAAGCACTTGGCGTAATTTAATTCGCCCTAACTGTCTCTTGATGCCTATTGCACGCTTTTCCAGCTTCCCCGTAAAATAATATTCTAAGTACAAAGACTGTCATTTAAGAACACTGAAGCCGCACTTCTTGCGCACTTTTTTTACCACCATTCTTTTTTTTAGCCCGATATTTACGTACTATTCTTGGTTTAAAGCCTGTACTTTGGTACAGGTATTTTGTGACGAGTCATTATTCAGGAAGAAATGGGCTGTAAAACTATATGAAGAGAATGTTAGCTGTATCTCTTGCGTTATTTTCGTTTGCTACTTTTGCAGAAAACTGCGTATTTAGCTGCCCTATTGGTTTAAGCGGGCAAACTATTACCCGTTCGATTTATACATTAAACAATAATCCGCAAACTAAATTTGCCAACTGGGTGGCGTATCACGTAACCCCCGACACCATTGACGGGCCTTCCCGAAGCAGAAACTGGAAAGCAGATCCTGAGCTTGAAGATGAAAGTACGCTTGAGCCCGGCGATTACAAGGGAGCGTGGCGAGGTATAGGTACAGATAGAGGGCATCAAGTCCCTTTAGCATCGTTTAGCAACTCACCGAATTGGCGAGAGCTTAACTATTTATCGAACATAACCCCGCAGGACTCTGATTTAAACCAAGGTCCATGGGTTAAATTGGAAAATGCTGTGCGTAGTCTAGTAAGAAAAGGGCAGGATGTGTATGTGGTTTCGGGCCCTCTTTACGAGACATTTTTCGCTGCGTTACCGGGTGCCGATGAATTGCATAGCATCCCTAGCGGTTACTTTAAAGTCGTCGTAAGTGAAGTTAACGGTTTAGTGGAGGCGTCTGCGTTTATCATGCAGCAAAACGCGTCTCGCCGTGACGATTACTGCGCAACACAAGTTACTATAGATGAAGTAGAAGCAAGAACTGGGTTAGATATTATGCCCGTGTTACCTGAAGAAAGTGAAGAAATTGTAGAAGGTAAATTAGGTGAGTTAGCCATACAGCTTGGCTGCAGCTAAGTCGCGTTTATACGTTCAGATGCACGGTTATCTATCAATAGGAAAAACCGACGTTCGATAAAGCGAACTTTGTATTAGTTTACCTGCTTTTAAACGGTTGCAATAGCAGCGCCCTAATTGACGCGTTCTCTTTTACAGGCGGCACATCCTGCTGCCCAATAGATAATGTTTCGTCGCTTTGTTTCGCTCTAGGGGTGAAGCTTTTAAAAAGCCGGTCCCACCAAGATACGCTGAAGCCATAGTTAGAATTTGATTCTGTTTTGGCTTGGCTGTGATGTATACGGTGCAGGCGCTGGGTAATAAGTACCCACCCAATTCTATCATCCCACTTTTGCGGAATTCGAATATTAGCATGATTAAAAAGCGCGAAACCGTTAAGTGCCACTTCAAATACAACAATAGCAATTGCCGGTATACCTAGCAATGCCACGGCCAGTGTCTTAACCCCAAGGCTGATAGCAATTTCAACTGGGTGAAACCTAAGGCCTGTAGTGGTATCTACATGGCTGTCGGCGTGATGCATTTTGTGAAAACGCCATAGAAAAGGTACTGTGTGAAATAAACGGTGCTGCCAATAAATAAGCATATCCAACAGCAGTACGCTTAAAACCACGGTTACAACAAATACAAGGCTACCGCTTTGCGTATTAGAAGTTTGACTAGATAAAGGCGAGGCACTGTTTGTTTGGTCTAAAAGTAGATTAAATAGCCCAACGCCTTCTTGCTGAGCCCACAACGAAACACCTACTAACGTAGCGGGAAGTAGAACTCTCGACACAAGTGCGCCCATCACTACCATGGAGAGATTACCTACCCAACGTGTTTTTCTATCTAGCACTGCGTTGCGCGCTGGAAAAAGCGCTTCTAGAAGTGCCATAAAGACAAATACACTAATAAATACACTTAGGCGAATAACAGACGCATTATCCACTGCAATTCTCTTTTTGATTAGGTTTCATTTTTACTTCTTAACTACTTTGTTACGCTAGTTGAATGTCAGGAGCGTATTAAAATACGCGTTATACATTATCAATTGAAGACCGCTGACTTTGCGCTACCTCTACTTTATTTAGAGTACTAAAACCACCCGCAATACGGGTAACTACCGTTACGGCACAGGCCGCTGCAAAAATATAAGCAAGCACAGCAAAATGCTCAGGCCAAACGCAAAAGGCGAGAAACACAACTATTGTTTCAGTTCCTTCTGTTAGCCCCTGCATGTAGTAAAAGCTCTTATTGGAAAACTGTGGTCTATCTATATGAAATTTTTCTGCTGCAATAGCAAAGGCTAGAAAGCTACTGCCCGTACCAATAAATGTGGCAAGTAGCACCATTGCAGGAATACCCCAGTTAGTAGGATCTGCAATGCCAAATGCCAAAGGTATAGAGGCGTAAAACAAAAAGTCTAAACAGATATCAAGAAACCCACCTGCGCTGCTGCTACTTTGCTGAAATCGCGCTAACTCGCCGTCGACCCCATCGAACACCCTGTTAAGTATGATGCAGCTAAGTGCAGCCCCCCACCAGTTAAGAATAATAAAGGGAACCGCTAACAAACCTAAAACAAAACCAGCGACAGTAACCTGATTAGGGCTAATGCCCTTTGCATCTAGCGTCGTGATCAACGGCTTTAAAAGCGGCTTAATGAAGGGGGTAACTTTTGCGTCTAACATGGTGATAACTCAATTATTTGGCCGCCAGCAGCGAGGGAGTCCTCTTTGTCGTGTGTTACAAGTACTGCGGGAATGTTACGTTCTTTAAGCTGCTTGAAAGTCCAGCTTCGAATTTGCTCACGAAGAGCAATATCTAGTTTACTAAAGGGCTCATCTAACAATACTACGTCGGGCGTAGAGGCTAGCGTTCTTAGTAAAGAAACCCGCGCTTGCTGTCCGCCTGATAACGTAGTGACTGAGCGCTCACCTATGCCTTTTAAATCGACAGCACCGAGCATTTCATCAATAGTATCCATTTTAGCCTGCTGGTTTGCATAACTACCTGAAGGCATAGCGAAAGCAATATTTTCAGCAACCGACATATGTTCAAATAACAATGCATCTTGAAACATAATACCTACTTTTCGCAAATGAGCCGCTTTGTCGTTTACCACAACTCCATTAATTTTAACTTTTCCGCTAACGCTAAACGGCGCATGAAGCTGACCGGAGATAGCTTGCAGCAATGTTGATTTGCCAGCCCCACTTGGCCCCATTACCGTTAAAATTTCACCGTCGTTAACGCATACATTTACTTTTAGCAGCGCATTTTGTGCATGAGAGACAACCAGATTTTCTAAACTAAGCGCCATGTAATACTGCTCTACTCTTTTTTTCTACTGCGGATACCCTGCTACCTTGTTTTACCAAAGCTGCAGGTAAATACCAGGCTATAACAAAGCCCACTAATGGCATTACCCCTTGGATAATTACGAACACGGCGGTTAAGCGCGTGCTGCTGCCTGACACCGATGCGACAGCTTCTGTAGTAATGGTGGCAATGGTGCCGCCAGACGCCAACAAGGTGGGTAAATACTGACTAAAACTAATGGCAAGTCCCAAAGCCCACGCCACCATAATTGCGCCGAAAAGAGATGGTAACTTAATGTAGTAGAACACTTGCCACGGCGTTTTCCCCAAGCTTTGTGCAACCATTGCATATCGATTGTCGAATTTGCGATAGGCCACCGCCATCGATAAAAACATATATGGCACAACATAAACCATATGGGCAATGTAGGTATGAAACCAAACAGCGTTTTGCAATACCAGTTGCTGGAACCAGACTAGGCCGTATAAAAAAGCCACGCCGGGAACCAATAGCGGTAAAAACAGTGAAACGGAAAAAGCCCTGTCTGCATTTAAACCTGCGGGTTTGAGCTGCTCACTTTCTAAAGTAAATAGCACCAATCCCAACGCCGATGTGCTTACCAGCCCGCCCAGCAACAAGCTATTTGAAAGTGGCGTTGCGAGGGCTTCAAACGCCGTGTTCCAATGCAAAAGCGTTGTGCCTTCTGGCAATAAAAAAGGGAACGACCATTGTTTAGCTATTGAAAACATAAATACGGAATAAACGACCGCACTTATCAAACTGACGTACAGCGCGACAATACTATAAGCTGCGCCGTGCACAAGCCCATCAGAAAAGCGCCTGTTTCCTTTCGCTAGCCTGATTTTTCCTACATAAACAACTATACGTTCACCACCTAGGAAAAGAAGCAAAGCCAATGCACTCACGGCCACCTGAAGTACTGCCGCACTGCTAGCTAATAGACGCATAGATAAATCTATATGATTAAACCAATGCATAATCGCTACGGCCAAAGTGCTGGGGTTATTACCCCCTAATATAAGCGGAATTTCAACATTAGAGGTGGCGAATACCAACACAGCTAAGATAGGCAATTTTATTTGTGCAAAGACTGTCGGGATCACAAGCTTAAAAAACACTGCCGAAGGAGAATAGCCTAGTGCAGTTCCTACTTTAATATAGCCCGAGAGCTTACTTTTGACTAAAGGCTGCGACATTACGCTTAACGCCATTAAAATAATGAAGGGCAATTCTTTTAAACTTAATGCCAGTAGTACGCTTAGCCCCCCAGAATCGTATGGGAAAAGAGTATCGCTAGTACCAGGAATAACGGTATTTGTTCCTATAGCGGCTATTCGAGCAAATATGCCTGACGGGCTTAATGCAAATAACAAGGCAATAGCCGCAGCTGCGTGGGGGAAAACAAGAAAAGGGCTCAATAAACCTTGAACTCTGCTCAGCCATTTAGATTGATAGAACGAAGCCAACAACAAAAATGCGCCCGCCATTGCCACCAATGTTGAACCCACTCCGGAAAAAAGCGAAAGCCAAACCATTTGCCATATGTCATCACGGGCAAACAATTCTTTAAAAACGTCTAGTGAGAATGTGTTGGCGCCTATTGCGGGAAAATAACCTAACGCGGGAAACGCTACGCCAACCAAACCTGCCAAAACGGGAATACAAAGTAGAAGTAACAAGCACCAACGCACAATTCGAGTAATTTGAGCGAACATTAGTAGCGAGCTCCGTAGCGCTCATACCACGCTTCTCGCAGCGCGTCGGTCCAGCTTGAATGAGGCTCAGCTAACAATATCGCTGCTTGAGATTTATCTAACGCCGACGGGTGCATATTGTCTTCAACAAAAAGCGCTCGCTGCGACGTTGAAAGTTCATTTATATCAAGCACTGTGTCGTCTCCCCACACATCTACCGCTTGTTTCTTAGCCTGTGCATTTGGAGAGAGCAGAAAGTTAACCACTGTTTTTGCCGCCGCTTTGTTTTTTGAGTTATAAGTTAGCCCCACAAAATGAACGTTTGCCAAGCTTCCGTCTTGCATAGAATAAGTGCGTACGTCTTCAGGTAAATCGTAGCGAGATACTGCCGAGGGAATTTCTGAAGCGGTAAATGAAAAGGCCATTGAAAGCTCCCCCGTCCCTACTAAGCGCTGTAGTTGAGACGCTTGTCTTAGCATGTGTTTACCTTGCTGCCACATAGTTGGATGCAGCGCATCAAGATATTTCCATAAAACCGGCAGAACCATATTAAGCGCTTTATTATTAACGGGTTGATAAAACAGGCTATGCTTATCTTTATTAAGAGCTAGCGCTGCATACTTGATAAAACTAACCCCTAGATAATCGCTAGGTACCGGATAAGTGAATTTACCCGGGGATTTTTGGCTAAACCTAAGGAGCTCGCCAACTGTTCTCGGCGCCATAAGTCCTAGCGTATTTAAGTGTGCGCTACGATAATAAAACACCATAGATGCCTTGCCCCAAGGCGCTTCCATCCCTAAGGTAGGCTCACCAAAGTCTGTTGTTACAGCAGGATTTTCATCGGGGTTGGTAAGGCTAAAGTTGTCAAGTTCATCCACCCACGAAGCACTAAGCAAGTCATGTTTTTTCATGGCAGCGAAGTTTTCGCCGTTTATCCATATAAGATCAACACTCCCATTAGTGTGATTACCCGCTGCTTTTTCAGCAAGTACCCGAGACACCGCATCACTAGTGTCAGCCAGTTTCACATGTTGAAGCTCTATGTTAAAACGCGTCTTAACTTGAGCGGCTACCCACTGAAGGTAGCCATTGACCTGGGCGCTACCGCCCCAAGCATGAAATCGCACAAGAGGTAAGTCATCTGTGGCTGTTTCATGGTTAGTTTTGCCTATCGCAGGCTGGGCTAACCCAAGTACAGCAAAGACAACTATGCAGGTAAAAGCGAATACCTGTACATTAAAAAAACACGATATTATCGTACTATGTAATTGCCACTTGTTTCGCCACCTTGAGATATTTAAAGCAGCGTTTTTAGCGCTACTTTGCGGCATTAAGCGCCCAATCATAGTCAAGGTATTCAATATCAGCCGTATCATTTTTCAACGAAGAAACTTGCGCTTCGGTTAATTGCATTGAGTCTTTATACAGCAAGAGAAACTCGTTAAGCGATGATGTTTTACGCCACTCACCACTTTCACGGTCAAAGTCTTCACTGTACCAATCAAATATTTTTGACAAATAGAGTGTATCGCCGCTCATCTTGTTTCGAGATGTATCAGCCAAAAATCGTGTAGTTTGCGCCTCTAGCTGTAAATCTATTTTATCACCCAAGTACGCTTCTTCACGAAGCGCAGGGCAACCTATACTGGCGCAATTTACTGCGAAATGAATGCGAGGCTCATTGTATGTTTGGGTGGTTTGGTTTGTGCCGCGAATCAGTTCGTGTTCAATTTCATCTAACGTACGGGTCTTGCCAAGCAGCGGGGCTATCTCTTTTTTCCAGGGTGAAGAAAAGAAACTTCCCAAATCCCGAATTGACTCAATATCTGGGTATTCAGTTAAAATCAACTCGATGGTATAGGCGTTGTAGGCATTAATAAGAAAAGCTAGCTGTTTATCCTTATCCCATGAATCGAAGGTACTTTGCTCTACCTTAGCTAAGCGCCCTAAATACTTGTTAAGTTTAGCGCGCTCTAGTTTAAATCCGCCGTAATCTACTTGTGTACTTGCGCCGTTAGAAATCGGCGTAACATACTTACTCAATAAATTATCAAACGTGCTATGTAGGCCATCTTCAGCGCTAGCATAGAAACTTGCGCTTGCAGCAAGCAGCGCTATGCCGCCTGCTGCAATACGGCGAAATAGCAACGCCAATTTACGCTTTGAAACCGTTTGGTTGTTTTCCACAATGATTACCCTCTGCGCCAAGTATGAAACTTCTCTACATAGCTTAGTAACTTTTCTGGGGCATTAGCGCGCTTCCAGTTACCCGCTGCATACTTTGCACCTTCAGCCCACGTAGGATACGCGTGGATTGTTCCAAGAATTTTGTTAAGTCCTAAATCGTGTTTCATGGCAATAACAAATTCAGCGAGCAGGTCACCTGCGTGCTCAGAGACAATGGTAACGCCCAGTATTTTATCTTTACCCGGTGGCGTAAGCACCTTAATAAAACCCTTACGCGCACTTTCGGCCACCGCGCGATCGAGTTCGGCAAATTCGTAGCGCGTTACTTCTACAGCAATTTCTTGTTCTGCGGCATCCCGCTCATTTAAACCAACCCTAGCAACTTCTGGGTCAATAAATGTTGTCCATGGAATAACGCGATAGTCTACTTTGAATTTCTTAAACGTACCGAAAAGTGCATTTACCGCCGCATACCACGCTTGGTGAGCGGCTACGTGTGTAAACTGATAAGGGCCTACCACATCACCTGCAGCAAAAATGTTTGGCATCAGGGTTTGCAAGTATTCATCGGTTTCTATGGTTCTATCGAACTGAATACCCAAATCTTCCAGACCAAAACCATGTAAACGAGCCTTTCGACCAACAGCCACAATCACTTCGTCATAGGCGATAGTTGATTCAACACCTTCTTTAGCGACAACCAGTACTTTCTCACCGTCTTTTATTTCAAAGCGCAGTGCATCGTGAGATGTCAGAACATTCACGCCGCTTTCACGAAGTACAGATTCAGAAAATTCAGCTACATCAGCGTCTTCACGACCCATAAGCCGCGGTGCGCGCTCTACTTGGGTGACATCGGTGCCAAGGCGAGAAAACGCCTGCGCCAATTCACAGCCAATAGGCCCACCACCCAACACGATTAAACGCTTTGGCGCTTCTTCAAGGTCAGCAAATTTAGACCATAAGGTGTCAGAGGTGACATAACCGCTCTGTTCGATACCAGGTAGCTCAGGAACAAAAGGCGCTGCGCCTGTGGCTACAACAATGTTCTTGGTAATTAGCGTTTGGGTGCCGCCATCATTCTTTTTAATCTCTACTGTCCAGGGGTCGATGATTTTCGCGTAGCCTTTCACTACATCCACACCTAAACTGGTGTAACGCTCTACACTATCGTTAGGCGCTATGGCCGCAATTACTTCGTGAACACGGGCCATCACTTTTTTAAACGACAAGGCAGGTGTTATTGGCTCTAAACCATAGTTATCGGCATGGCGCATTTGATTGGCCACTTTAGCCGTTTTTATTATGGCTTTACTGGGTACGCAGCCATAGTTAAGACAGTCGCCCCCCATTTCACCAGCTTCTACCAGCGTTACCTTTGCTTTTACTGCGGCAGCGATATAGCTGGTAACTAACCCACCTGCACCAGCACCGATCACCACTAAGTTACGGTCAAATTTCTTCGGCTTATTGTAGCCTTTGTAGACGCGACGGCGATTTACTATTGCCACAATGCCTTTGGCTATCCATGGGAATATACCTAGTAGAACAAATGAAAAGATAAGCCCAGGCGATACAATGCCAGACAAGCTGTCAATTTGCGCCAGCTGCGTACCTGCGTTTACATACACTGCAGTACCGGCAAGCATGCCTACTTGGCTTACCCAGTAAAACGTCCAGGTTTTAAGTGAAGTAAGCCCCATTAATAGGTTGATTAAAAAGAAGGGAAACACTGGCACTAAACGCAGCGTAAACAAGTAGAACGCACCTTGCTTTTCCACACCTTCGTCAATTTTCTTAAGCTTTTCTTTAAACTTGTTACGGACGGTATCACGCAATATAAAGCGAGATACTAAAAACGCTAATGTCGCGCCTACGCTTGACGCGAAAGACACAATAATTAAACCCTGCACTAGGCCAAACAAGGCCCCTGCGGCTAAGGTTAAAATTGCTGCACCGGGTAGCGACAATGCAGTAACCGCCACATAGATAGCAAAGAACACCCCAATACTTAATACAGGGTTTTCTTCTATTTGTGATTGAAACGTATCAAGGGAGTCCTTCATACCCTGAAGGGTTAGATAGCTATTCAAATCAAAATAGAAAAAGCTAAATATAGCCGCAGCGATAACACCTATAAGCGCTATTTTCTTAAACATAATAATCCTTAGCGCTTAAAACGCGTATTGTAGTGTAACTTGAGCGTGACGTGGTACGTTAGGCATTACCAGTGTAGCGCCAAAAAAGCCCCCTTCAAAAAGCGGCTGCCAATTTTCTTCATCAGTAACGTTGATAACATCTAGGCGTACGCGCAAATCATCGCTAACTTGGTAATCGGCATTTAAGTCGATACTGTACTGATCGCGAATATGCACGGTTTGTAAAAAGTCTAACGGGAATGACTTAGTGTACAGCGCACTCGCACCAAGCTGAACATCATCAGTAACCTGCCACCCAGCATTAATTGAAGCTATTTGCGGCGGAATACCCTGCACTCGGCTGTTTGATGCAGGGAACGCGGCAAACGACGGCGAACCCACACCAGTGCCCTCAATAATATCTGGACGACTGTTATCAAACGCGTCTATGACCTGAGCGGTTTCTTGAAACGCTGCAGAGTCATCGAAGCGAGCGTCTAAATAACTATAGGCAGCATTGACCCATACGTCGTCGCCTTGATAAAACATTTGCAACTCAAAACCTTTGGTTTTAACGCCGCTGTTGCTGCCATCGCGATTACGTAAGCTACGGGTTTGCTCAAACACTGCTGCTTCAGCATACCATTTACTGCTTGGCGCGTATTTTACCCCTGCTTCATATAGGGTATTTTCGGTAGCAAAATTAAGCGGGTTAATTTCATTATTACCGCCCAATACTGTGCCCCCCGCCATGCTGTTTGACGTGGCATCGTTTTCGGAAAACGCAGCATATAAGTTGATGTCGCCGGTGAGTTTGTATACCGCGCTTAACTGATAGCTGCTTAACGTATCGCTATACGAATCTGAAGCTGCTTCAACGCCGACCGGCGATAAAGGGTCGCGGGCTTCAACATCGTAATAATCTACTCTAACGCCAGCAATGGTTGAGAACTTGTCTGTCCATGTAGAGCGCTGCTGTAGTGCCAACCCAGTTTGCCACGATGTGGAATCAGTGGTGTCTGACAGATTAAAATCGCCGCTTCCATCGCCGTCCAAATCATACTGAGCACCTGGTGATACAAATACGCCTGGGCGTAACTCGACTAAACGTGCTTTTTGCGCGTCTGTCAGTGGGATCACGCGGTTAGAAATAGGCCCAGTTAAGTCAATCGGATTGTCGGCCTCTGTGGTAAACTGGCTATAGCCCAGCACATCGTTATAGCGAAGCGCTAAGCCTACGGTTGTAAGTTGGTTATCGTTCCACTGGTAATCTAGCTCGGTGCGATTTTCGAAGGTGTCAGCGCCATCAATAATTTCGACAAAGCTATTTTGGGCTATCTCTTCACGCTCTAAATACTGGTAATAGGTCATATTGCGAAGTGCCATGTTATCGGCCACTTTGTATTCCACAATGCTTCGAATAACTGTGGTTTCAGCACCATTTATGTCGTCAGGGTTAGTAAATACGCGGCTTCTTGGTATCACTACTTCGCCGGTAGGAGAAACAATGGCTCCTGCCCCGGGAACTGTGCTGCCATTAGGCTGAGTGCCTTGCCCGGTAATATAAATACCGTTGTCGATAAGGTTTTGAGTTGGGCGGTTTATCCCCGCGTTATCTGGATAATCGGTATCGTAATATTCAGCGCTAATATCCCAAGTCAGCTCTTCGCTAGGCGCATAGCGATAGGCAACAAATAAGTTTGTACTCTCTCGTTCGGCAAAGTCATAGAAGCTGCCATGGTCTAGGTATTCAGCACTGAAGCGAATACCGCTCTTCCCTTCTTCTATCGCTGTGCCGTAGTCTACTTGGGCTGAATACTGATCCCAACGCCCTGCGCGAAGGGTAACTTTACCGCTACTTTGACTAGTAGGCGCGACCTTGGTTTGAAGGTTAACAAAGCCACCATTACGCTGCGTGCTACCAAACAGTACAGGTGATGGCCCTTTTACCACGTCGATTTGCTCAACGCTGTTAAATGATAGCGGCAATCCAAAACCGTTATTACCGGCCTGACGACGCACGCCGTCTTGAAAAAGTTCACCTAACTGACCGCGAATACTTGGCAAGCTGGGTGTACCAAACCCGCTGGAGGCATATGCGTTAGGGGCGGCTTTTACAATGTCGTGTAAATCATTAATGTTAAGCGCTTCTATCGCTTCTGCCGACAGTGACGTTACCGCACGAGGGGTTTCTGCTGCGCTTAAACCGCTACCAAATATACCTTTTAGCGTATTATCGCCAGGGTTTAGCGTGTCTAAATTCTGTTGATTGCCTGTTACTTCTACTACTTCGATATCTGATACTTGCTGGGCAGCTAACGACTGACTGATGGCGAGCGCGAGTGTGCTAACGGCTAGGCCGATTATTCTTTTCATTAAAGATTCCGTATTTTTATTTATTATTCGACTAGACCGATACGTGTCACAAAAAATTTCAGTACATTTAATTTTCGAAGAAATATTAAAAAACACAAAATTAAATGAAATTTTTATTTTGAACGGTCGTTCTAGTATGCTTGCACTATTATACTTTTGGAGCATGTATGCAAAACAAGACAGATATTCAAAAGCGACTTGAGTGGTCGTTACTTTCTCTTCGCGTAACTATTT
>NZ_JAHHDX010000144.1 GCF_018619335.1 Alteromonas sp. ALT199
GAAAAGCTATCTGTTCAAATGCATCATCACAGAGCGGAACATTGGGTGGTAGTTTCTGGTACTGCTAATGTAACTATTGGTGAGGAAGTCCAGATGCTTACAGAGAATGAATCGGTTTATATACCGATTGGTGCTGTTCACGCTTTAGAAAACCCAGGAAAGATTCCACTAGAACTCATTGAAGTACAATCGGGGGCCTATCTTGGAGAGGACGATATTGTTCGTTTTTCTGATAGGTATGGGCGATCTGATAAATGATCGCAGTGTAAGACAGTTTATCGAGCTTAAAAAAAGAGCCAGGTTTATGAACCTGGCTCTTTTAGTTTAGAAGGGGCAATGTACTTTGACCCAAAGGTGAAATGTACTCTGACCCCAAAATTTATGGGTTAGTCAGCGTTGAACAAGTCGCGGCTGTATACTTTATTTAGTACGTCTTCAATATCACCGGTTACACGGTTGGCTACGATAACATCAGAAATTTTCTTAAACTCTTCTAGGTCGTTTACTACGCGTGAATTGAAGAAATCATCTTCTTTAAGTACTGGCTCGTATACCACGACTTCAATACCTTTCGCCTTAATACGCTTCATGATGCCTTGAATAGCACTTGCGCGGAAGTTATCAGAACCTGTCTTCATAATAAGGCGGTAGATGCCAACAATTTTCGGGCCACGGCTTACAATTGAATCAGCAATAAAGTCTTTCCGTGTACGGTTAGCATCTACAATGGCCTGAATCATGTTATTAGGCACTTCACTGTAGTTAGCTAGTAGCTGCTTGGTATCTTTAGGTAAGCAGTAGCCACCGTAACCAAAGCTAGGGTTGTTGTAGTGATTACCAATGCGCGGGTCTAAGCCAACCCCTTCAATGATTTGCTTAGTGTCAAGACCATTACGCTCGGCATAGCTGTCTAACTCGTTGAAGTAAGCAACGCGCATTGCTAAGTAAGTGTTCGCGAAGAGCTTGATAGCTTCTGCTTCGGTGCTGTCGGTAAATAGCACATCAATTTCTTCTTTAATGGCGCCTTGCTGAAGTAACTTCGCAAAAATTTCAGCGCGTTCGCTTTGCTCACCCACAATGATACGACTTGGGTAAAGGTTATCGTAAAGTGCTTTACCTTCACGCAAAAACTCTGGAGAAAATATAATATTCTCAGACCCGAAACGCTCCTTTGCATCCTTAGTAAAACCAACAGGTACAGTAGACTTAACGATCATTACCGCATCAGGATTAATTTCCATCACTGTTTTGATAACCGCTTCTACACTACCTGTATTAAAGTAGTTCGTTTGCGGGTCGTAATCTGTTGGCGTCGCAATAACAACATAATCAGCATCTTTATAAGCAACTTGTGCGTCAAGCGTAGCTTCAAGGTTAAGCTCTTTCGTTGCTAAATACTCAGAGATTTCTTTGTCTTCAATTGGAGACTTTTTATTATTAAGCATCTCGACTTTTTCTGGTACTAGGTCGACCGCTTTCACTTCATTGTGTTGTGCAAGTAGCACTGCATTTGAAAGCCCTACATAGCCCGTGCCTGCTACAGCTATTTTAAGCTTCTGCATAGTACTATCCATTTAAATTCTCTCCAGTTTTGTACAAATAATTTACGAAAGCTTCATTACTATCATTGCATAGTAATTTTAAACAATGATGAATACTACGGCTAACTCGTCTAATTTTTAAATAGTGTATCAAAGCCCTGTTTGATGCACTATGCATCAATTATGCCTTGTGCATCACTTTTTCAATTCTACTGCGCTTCTTATAGAAAAGTTCTCACGCTTTAGCGTAAGATTTGGACTATAAGCGGGATCATTAGCTATGAAGTCGCTCCACGTAGTTTGAAGGTAATTTAATTCGCGATTAAAACGCGCCGCTTTTTCAGGTGAAATATCTAAGCCTCTGCTAACCGATTCATGATGAAAAAGCTCTGCTTCTGCGCAGTAAACATTATTAACGCCCAAGCCTTTAACCTTTAAACAAAAATCTACATCGTTAAAGGCAACAGAAAGGTCCTTTTCATTTAAACCGTTTACAGCATCAAAATGCGTGCGTTT
This sequence comes from Alteromonas sp. ALT199, assembly GCF_018619335.1. Classification (GTDB taxonomy): domain Bacteria; phylum Pseudomonadota; class Gammaproteobacteria; order Enterobacterales; family Alteromonadaceae; genus Alteromonas. The sequence goes on from NZ_JAHHDX010000144.1 coordinate 2,058, forward strand.
AACTAGTAAACACGCTGCGGTTACGGCACTGTAGTTGTTTGTAGCAACGATTCTCTTTAGGTAGCCAGTATGAAAGCGAGGAAAGTTTTTATGAGCATGGCCAGCGCCACCACCGTAGCCTAAAACAACGCCAGCGTGTTGTATCCGTGTATCAGAATAAAGCAGCTTTGCACCAACACAGCCAACGTCTTCGCGCACTGCATGACCAACCATATAAGTAAGCCAATCAGGCGATATAACCTCAATATCGTTATTAATTAGCCCAAGGATGGAGCCTTTCGCATGTTCAACACCAAAGTTATTAATTGCTGAATAGTTAAATGGCGCTGGATATTTAAGGACCCGTACTTTGTCCAATGTATCTAAATACTTGAAGTACTCAATACTTTCTTGTTCATCAGAGCCATTATCAATCAGCAATATTTCATAATTTTGGTAGGTTGTTTTCTCCAAGATTGACTCGATGCATGCTTTCACCAAGGCTTTCCCGTTTTTTGTAGGAATGATCAAGCTTACCAAGGGATTACTATTCGGCCAACATACCCGGTTTACGCTAAATTGCTCGTCTAGTTCGACTTTCGCTTTTGTGTGCTTTTCTATCACTGTTTTAACACGCTCCAGCGTATCTGACTCACCGTCTTTACTTGGCAATAGGTGCACTAAAGGCAGCGGCAGATGAGCAATAGCCAAATTTTTGTTAGTAAGGGAAAGCTCTGTAACTATCTCTGCAATTGTTGTTTGGTTAGTAATGTGTAGCGACTTTAACAACGCTGTTTTGATCATTACCCCAGTATTAATGTAAGCGGTAGAATATTGAAGCTCAGGGTTCCAATCGGGTAAGAATCGTGGCGATGACTTAGCCCCATTATTATCCAGCTCATCAGTATCACAATAAACTAAGTCGCTTTCTTTCAAACCTTCACATAAATGGCCAATAGCAGCTTTTTCTAACAAATCACCACCGTTTAGCAATAGCGTGGGTAACTGGTTATTGAGTTGTGAAATTTGCTTTTCTAAAGCGTCTAGATCCGATTCCCCTATTATTAAGCAAGTTTCAGCACCAAGGGACTTAACTTTTTCTTGAGTGACACTCAGATTGTCGGTGCCAAATACTATAGCTTGCCATCCTTCAATCTTGCCTGCCGGCTTTGAAAAAGCAGACTCATTTGCTTCAAGCCAATGATTGTACAACGCCTGCGTTTGTTTAGGCGTTGGAGCATCGAAAAATAGCCCAGACTTTCTTACCGACCTTACATACAAACCAGTTAAACGTTCGTTTTGTTTAAGCTTGTCTTTTAAATTTTTAGGAATAAGTTGAAGGGCGGCACGCACTGACCGCATAGCAATTTTTTTCATGTAGACTATTTAGGGCCTTAAAAATAAAGAAAGCCGCTTTATTTAAAGCGGCTTTCTAGTTTAACACTTGTATGTTTGTATGGGTATCAGCTTCCAGTACCTAAACGCTCGCCTTGATAGCTACCGTCAAGAACGGCCTTCCACCAGCCTTCGTTCGCTAAATACCACTCAACGGTTTTACGAATACCGCTTTCAAACGTTTCTTCTGGCTTCCAGCCTAGTTCACGCTCAATTTTGCTAGCATCAATAGCGTAGCGCATGTCGTGCCCAGGGCGGTCTTGTACGTAAGTAATTTGCTCAGCGTATTTGCTATCTTTTGGCTTAACTTCATCCAAAATTGAACAGATAGTTTGTACTACTTCAATGTTCTGCTTTTCGTTATGGCCACCAATGTTATAGGTTTCACCAATTTCACCGTTTAGTGCAACCACAACCAATGCACGAGCATGGTCTTCAACATACAACCAGTCACGAATTTGATTACCTTTGCCATATACAGGCAGCGGCTTTCCAGCTAGGGCATTTAGAATAACCAACGGAATAAGCTTTTCTGGGAAGTGATACGGGCCGTAATTATTTGAGCAGTTAGTTACAAGCGTTGGTAACTTGTATGTGCGAAGCCACGAACGCACTAACTGATCTGAACTTGCTTTACTTGCTGAGTATGGCGAGCTTGGTGCATACGGGGTAGTTTCTGTGAAGAGTGGAAGCTCTGTTCCTGGTTCAACTTCATCTGGGTGCGGAAGGTCACCGTATACTTCGTCAGTAGAAATATGATGAAACTTAAACCCTGCTTTTTTATCGCCCTCAAGAGCAGACCAATATGCTCTTGCTTGTTCAAGCAAGGTATATGTGCCAACTACGTTGGTTTGAATAAACTCGCCTGGGCCATCGATAGAGCGGTCTACATGTGATTCTGCAGCAAGGTGCATAATGATATCTGGCTGGTGCGTATTGAAAACACGTTTTACTTCTTCAGCATCACAAATATCAACTTGTTCAAAGCTATAGCGGTCGCTGCTTGAAACAGGTATTAATGATTCTAAATTACCCGCGTAAGTTAGCTTATCTAAGTTAACCACTGTGTGGTCAGTGTCGTTTATAAGATGGCGAACTACTGCTGAGCCAATGAAGCCCGCGCCACCTGTTACTAAAATTGTTTTACTCATTTTCTTTTTACCAAACTATAATTCTGTTTTTGCTTTTTAGGCTTTCAATTCTTCTAGCATGCTAGCTAACTGCTTGCGCCAGTGGGTGGGCTTGCACGACGCAAATGCTTCTCGTGCTGTTTGCTTATCTAACACGCTATAATGAGGGCGCTTTGCTGGCGTTGGGTATTGGCTTGACGGAATAGGTAATACTGGAATCATTTTTTCTAGCAAACCTTTCTCAACACCTAACTCTTGAATAGCCAGCGCAAAGTCGTACCAGCTTGCTACACCTTCGTCTGCCCAGTGATATACGCCACTGGTTTTATTCAAAGCGGCAGAGACACAAGCTTCAGCCAAACCCTTAGCCCATGTAGGCGTACCAATTTGGTCATCTATTACAGTAAGCTGAGGTTTATCTGCCATCAAACGCAGCATGGTTTTCACAAAGTTATTGCCATGCGACGAATATACCCAAGCAGTTCTAATCAAACAGCTTGCTTCAGGCAATATCTCAAACAAAGCTTTTTCGCCATCGGCTTTTGATTTGCCGTATGCACCTTGCGGCTCGATAGGGTCATCCGTTAGATAAGGTGAACCTTTATGACCATTAAACACATAGTCGGTCGACACATGTACCATAAATACGCCATTCGCTTTACAGAACGTTGCTAAATTCTGTACAGCTAACGCGTTAATGGCATTACACGCTTCGGTATCTTCTTCCGCTTTATCAACAGCAGTATAGGCAGACGCGTTTATTAACACATCGGCTGATAATGGCGATAGGTTTTCTTCAATATTAGAGGCATTCGTAATATCAATATCGTCGCGCCCTAAAAACGAAACCTTATTTTCGCTATTTTCTAGCTCACGAGAAAGCTCATACGCTAGCTGCCCAGACTTACCTATAATTACAATATTCATTAATCGCTAGTACTCTATAAAAAGTCAGTGAAAAACCGATAACAATTAAAACGTAGGTGCGTCTACAAATGCTAAGCCCGCCTCATCTTTACCTGATAGAGAAGGCTTCTCACCATTTACTAATGGCCAGTCGATATTTAACGTAGGGTCGTCGTACTTAACTGATATTTCAGATTCCGGGTGATAATAGTCTGTGCACTTATAAACAAACTCGGCAGATTCACTAGTTACGTAGAAACCGTGAGCAAAGCCGGCAGGCACCCATAACTGGCGCTTGTTCTCAGCTGATAACGTCACCCCAACCCACTTACCATATGTAGGTGAGTCTTTACGCATGTCTACCGCTACATCGTACACTTCACCGCTAACAACACGTACTAATTTGCCTTGGGTTTGCTCCATTTGATAATGAAGGCCGCGAAGAATACCTTGGCTAGATTTAGAGTGGTTATCTTGAACAAAATCTACATCCGCGCATTCTTTCTTGAACCAGTCAGTGCGGAAGGTTTCTAGAAAAAAACCACGCTCGTCACCAAATACTTTAGGCTCGATGATTTTTACGTCAGGGATGTCTGTTTTAATTACTTGCATTTACTTTCCGTACAAATGTGCAAATGAATATAAGAAGAAAGGTGGCAATGCCACCTTCTTAAATTTGAATATAGGTTAAACTTTCACTCTGTCTTTAAGAACTTTCAAGAGGTAATCACCATACCCGCTTTTCTTAAGCGGTGCCGCCAGCTTTTCAAGTTGCTCAGCGTTGATATAACCCATTCTGTAAGCCACCTCTTCTGGGCAGCATACTTTTAAGCCCTGGCGCTTTTCTATTGCAGCCACAAAGTTTGCGGCATCAAGAAGTGAATCTAGTGTGCCGGTATCAAGCCAAGCAGAGCCTCGGCCCATAAGCTCTACTTTGAGTGAGCCATCTTTTAGATACAGGTTGTTCAGGTCGGTAATTTCGAGTTCACCACGCGGCGATGGCTTAACTTCTTTAGCGAAATCCACTACGCGATTGTCGTAGTAATACAAACCTGTTACTGCATAGTTTGATTTAGGAACAGCCGGCTTTTCTTCAATAGAAAGCGCATTCCAATCATCATCAAAATCTACCACGCCGTAGCGTTCAGGGTCGTTAACGTGATAACCAAAGACAGTTGCACCATACTCCTGTTTGAATGCAATTTGCAAAGAACGCTTTAAGTCGTGGCCGTAGTAGATATTGTCGCCCAAAATAAGTGTACATGGGGAACTACCAATAAAGTTTTCACCTATAAGAAATGCTTGGGCCAGGCCATCGGGCGACGGCTGAACTGCATACTGAACATTAATTCCCAATTCACTACCATCCCCAATTAACTCAATGAAACGGCGCTGCTCTTCTGGTGTAGTGATAATTAAGATATCGCTTATTCCAGACATCATTAGCGTAGCTAAGGGATAATATATCATTGGCTTGTCGTAAACTGGCATCAATTGTTTACTTACCACTTTCGTCAGTGGGTGCAAACGTGTGCCAGAACCACCCGCTAGAATTATACCCTTCCGTTTCATGCTTATTCCTTTTTAGTTTTCTTTGATGACTTGGGCCAAGCTATTGGCTAACTCAGAAGCAATCCGCCTATCTCTTGCTTCTATCATCACACGAATTAACGGCTCTGTTCCAGACTTTCTAAGAACGAGCCGCCCATTATCACCTAGAGACTTTTCTACGCGACTGACTTCATCTTTTACTACATCTAAATCAAGTACCGAATCTAGATCGTTATGACGAACATTGACCATACACTGCGGTAGCTTTGTCATTCCCTCTTTTAAATCTTTAAGAGAATATTCACTTTTGACTACTACAGCCAAAATTTGCAGTGCGGCAACAATTGCATCACCCGTAAACGCGTAGTCTAAATTAAGAATGTGGCCTGAGGTTTCACCACCAATTCGCCAACCAGTTTCTTTCAACTTTTCGACCACATATCTATCGCCGACTTTGGTTCGCTCAAAAGGAATGTCCAATTCTTTTAGCGCCATTTCTAGACCGAGGTTACTCATCAGTGTTCCGACAACCCCGCCCTGGTAACCTGCTTGCTTTGCTTCACGCGCCATCAAAAATAGGATCTCATCACCATCTACAACATCACCGTATGAGTCTACAAACATTATTCGGTCTGCGTCGCCATCAACAGCTATGCCTAAGTCAGCTTTGTGTGTTGTTACTGCTTTACTCAGGGCTGTAAGTGAAGTCGCTCCACACTCATTGTTAATGTTTACCCCATTTGGCGTATTAGCGATATTGATGACTTCCGCACCCAATTCTTCAAACACACTGGGGGCAACTTTATATGCCGCACCATTTGCGCTATCAACTACAATTGTGAGCCCTTCTAGGCTGAAGTCGCTTGGAAAGGTTCCTTTGCAAAACTCTATGTAGCGACCTGCAGCGTCTTCAACTCTTCGTGCTTTACCTAAATGCTCAGAGTCGACACATTCAATACCATGTTCAAGCGCATACTGTAACTTCTCTTCGATAGCTTGCTGCTGCTCACTTCCTAGTTTAGCCCCGCTTCGGCCGAAAAACTTAATACCGTTATCGTAATAGGGGTTATGAGATGCACTAATAACTACGCCAGCGTCAGCCCTAAACGTAGAAGCTAAATAAGCCACTGCAGGTGTGGGGATAGGCCCCGCCAAAGCAATATTCACCCCGGCCGCTGACAAACCTGCTTCCAGTGCAGACTCCAGCATGTAGCCACTGGCACGTGTATCTTTTCCGACTAGCACTTCTTTTGTGCCATCTGCCGCTAATACCACACCAGCAGCCCAGCCAAGCTTCATTACAAAATCAGGTGTCATAGGAAATTCACCCACTTTTCCGCGAATTCCATCAGTGCCAAAGTATTTTTGAGACATTTTTAATTCCTAAAAAGCAAAAGGCCATAACTTAAAAAGCCATGGCCCAATATCAAGATGTTAGCGTTATTCTACCGTAACTGACTTTGCAAGGTTTCGAGGCTGGTCGACATCAGTACCTTTGATCAGTGCTACGTAGTAAGAGAGGAGTTGAAGAGGAACAGTGTAAACAATTGGCGCAATAATATCTTCACAATGAGGTATATCGATCACGCGCATTGTTTCATCACTTTCAAAGTGTGCATCGGCGTCCGCAAATACGTACATAATACCGCCCCTAGCACGTACTTCCTCAACATTTGATTTTAGCTTTTCAAGTAATTCATCATGTGGCGCAACTACAATTACTGGCATTTCATCATCTATCAACGCCAGAGGGCCATGCTTGAGTTCACCTGATGCATATGCTTCGGCGTGGATGTAAGAAATCTCTTTAAGCTTTAGCGCGCCTTCCATTGCAATTGGGTACTGCGCGCCACGTCCTAAGAACAAGCTATGGTGCTTGTCAGCGAACTCTTCAGCCATAGCTTCAATTACCTCAGCGGTACTTAACGCCTCCTCAATCTTACTAGGTAAGGTCTTTATTGCAGTAGTTATCGAGTTCGCTTTGTCGTTAGAAAGGCCATTAAACTTACCTAGCGCCAGTGTAAGCATTAAAAACGCAGTAAGCTGTGTTGTAAACGCTTTGGTAGATGCAACGCCAATTTCAGCACCGGCAAGAGTCATGAATGCAAGATCTGATTCGCGCACTAACGATGACCCTGGCACATTACAAATCGTAAGTGCAGACATGTACCCCAATTCCTTAGCTAGGCGTAATGCTGCTAACGTATCTGCTGTCTCTCCGCTTTGAGAAATCGTGACAAGCAAACTGTTTTGATGAACGGCTGACTTGCGATACCTAAATTCTGAAGCTATCTCTACTGAACAAGAAATATTTGCATGCTCTTCCAGCCAATATCGCGCAGTCATTCCAGCATGATAACTTGTGCCACATGCGATAATTTGCACATGCTTAACTTGTTTTAGGATGTCTTCTGCGCCATCGCCAAATAGCGCATCAATGTTGTGAACATTATCCACTCTATCTTGAAGCGCATTTCGAATAACCGCAGGCTGCTCGTAAATTTCTTTTAGCATGTAGTGGCGGTAACCAGCTTTGTCACCCGCATCATGCTCAACTGTCGACTCGATAATTTCGCGTTCTACCCGAGCACCAGTTTTATCAAAGATCGTTACTTCTCTACGGGTAACTTCCGCTACGTCACCTTCTTCTAAAAAGATAAAGCGGCGTGTTACAGGTAGTAATGCTAATTGATCTGAAGCTATAAAGTTTTCACCTAAACCAAGACCGATGACTAAAGGACTACCTGAACGCGCTACTACCATTTTATCCGGGTCTTCTTTATCGATAACTACTGTTCCGTATGCCCCAGTAAAATTCGTTACTGCACTCTGAACAGCTTCTAATAAAGACTTACCGTCGTTAAGCATTTCGTGAACTACATGCGCAATAGTCTCGGTGTCAGTATCGCTTGAAAAGGTGTACCCTTTTTCAGAAAGGTTCTTACGCAACGAAACGTAATTTTCGATAATACCATTGTGCACTACCGCAACACGGCTTGAAGAAAAGTGTGGGTGCGCATTGTATTCAGTCACGCCACCATGAGTAGCCCATCTTGTGTGGGCAATCCCCGTGGTCCCCAGAGCCGTTTCACCTGCTACAGCTTCAGCTAAATTTTTGACTTTACCAACTTTGCGAATTCGTTGGAGGTTTCCCTCCTTGTCTAATAAGGCTACGCCAGCAGAGTCATACCCCCTGTACTCTAACCTCTTTAACCCTTCTAGTAGTATCTCAACTACATTCCTTTCGGCTACTGCACCTACTATTCCACACATAATTTTTCTTTCTACGCTATTGTTATATTAATCACACCGCTGGTGTGCTGGACTATTAAATAGTAACGATAAATGAAAAGTGTTTCTAGAAACCTTTGCTGCTCAATATGAATTTTAAGTCTCTGGCTAAAGTTTAAGACCTTCATTTATACTTTTCGCTATTACCAAAAATTACATAGCGAATAACGAACAAGTTCAGCAATATGGTAACGTTTCAACAGTACTGTGCTAATTTAAAAGTTGCTCAAAATAATCTATGTATCGAGCACTTTGGCCCGGTAATACTTTAGCTATAAACGCTTTTTCTAATTTTCCGTTCTCTTTTTTTTGCTTTATGTAATTCACCACTGAGTCATTAAATTTTGGGGCTTTTACGACAAATCGCGCATTTGTCTGAACACAAATACAGTCTGGCTTCACAACGTCAATAATTTTATGGTCAACATTACCAGCCGTGTGTACAAAAACGACGGAAGTGTACAAGCGGCATAGGTAATGAAACATAGTGTAAGAGGAAGATGAACCGAACAATAACAAAGTTTCATCGAACACAGCGTGTTGATGGAACATCACAATAATGCGACCAAAGTTATCAACGTTATTGTCGAAGACGACACAGCGCCTGTAATTGAAATTTGTGAGACTGTCTTCCTCATGACGTTGAGGCGGATACAATTTCGATCCAAGGTCACCGCTTACCACTCTGTTTTGGTAAACATCATTAGCAAAAACATTAATCTCATCGACATTTTTAGGTGACAGCTTACCCGCAACAAGCTGAGCGGCTAACCTTGCACCATGAAGGGTCCAGTGAGTATCGCAAACCCTATATGAACGCTGCTCTAGACTTCGAAGCTCCTCTATCGGAAAAATAAAATTAAGTGAATCAGGGATCAAGCCTGTAAGCGTTTTAATAGGCGCTTTTTTTGAAAAACGATAAGGATAATATTCTTCGTATACCATTTCTTTAGAAGGTGCGACTAGCAAGCAAACTGGCGTGCCTGACGTGCGAGAAAAACTATCTAACGACGTTAAATATTCTTTCCATTCTTTTTGTGCTGTCCGAGATAATTTAAGTTTCCCAGTATATTGCTCAATACTTTTATTTGTATCGTTGTCTAGGAATAGCCAGCCATCTTTCCCTTCTAAAATCTGAAATTTACCTTCAACACTCCCATTAATTAACTCTAAGAAGGTGCCATTTCGAATCAGGCCTAACGTAAACTCTGAATGTTTAAGCTTAACTTTTTCCGAAAATCCACAATTCAGTAAATCGTGGTTTTCAGAGTCTTGCTTTAATACTTTTGAAATTACATCAGGGCGAGGGCGGTTTATTGGTACTGGCAGTACATCATCCCCATTTAAAATAACTAAGGATGCTAACGATTTTTCTTCGTTCAGTAACCAACCTTGGAACAGTAAGCCGTCACGAACTAACTCTATTCCTTCAATGGCTTGCGCATTACAAGGGTAGTCAAGATGCCATCTCGGCGCCTTGGAGTTTGTACTCTCTACTCGCTGGGTAATTATTGAATAAACTGCCACTAAAGTTCCTTTCTTACGGCTTTATAAAAAGTCGCCTACGATTTCATATTCATGATGAAGATGTGATTCAAGCTGCTTAATACTACTTGGTAGCTGATATGCTTGGCTAGTTCGTCTGTTTACTTGCAACGTTTTTAACTGTATCCCAGTCGAATCTGACAATTGTTGTAAATCTTCTTCGTATTTGTGCTTCGATCCAACAAAGCCAAATTCGTCAATAGACACAGAACTGAAAAACCGACTATAGGTGTTTGTAAACGCGTCAATAGTATTGTTAAGAACCAACTCCTTAACGATAGTTTCGTGTGACTTTAAGCTAGATTCTGGCAGCTTCGACTTCAACAAGATATAGTGAGGATGCCTCTCTTTTAGTGCCAATAGGTGGCCCACTAACGACCATAAACGCTCCAGAGGGTCTCGAACCCATACGGCTCTAATAGCGTTTGGAAACGTTTTAATATGATTAATATGCGGTTTAAAGTGCCCGTGAAGCACTTTAGCCTTCGATGGTAACCATATCTCTTCTCCTTTCGACATAGCACTTGCCCCAGTGTTAGCGTAAACACCGTAAACATTCCTAGCACCTAGAGCCTGTTCAAATGCAACCCTGAGAGAACTTCCAGCAGTTTTTGGAATGTGGTAAGACAAAACAGCAACATTAGAGTGAGGCAAGCTTTCAGAATTCTTGGCCGGCGATAACAGTTTTTCCACACGCCAAAATGGATGGGCTTTATAAGACATTGGTAACTAATCTTCTACAACTGAATCTGATATTCCACGTTAACTTATATAGAAGTAAGTAGCGGGATAGCAAACTGGAATGTTCAATACGCTTAAACAACACAAAAATCTTCCAGCTAAAAGCGCGCAAGTGTAGCAGATTTCTTTGAAATCTTAACTATCTGGCTTGCCAGCTTTTTACCAAAGGTGTCGCGAGAGAAAAGTTCGTTAGCTCTTTTAGCAGCAAAGTTGCCCATCGACGCCATTAACTCACGGTTACGATTCAAGTGAAGTATTGTATCTACAACGCTCGTAGTGCTTTTATAGTCGACTAGAACACCAGAGTGTTTGTCGACAAGTTCACTCACCGCCCCCCAATCGTAACCAATTACAACGCGTCCTAATGACATAGCTTCTGCAACGGTTCTTCCAAAAGATTCTTTGAAGTGAGAAAGCGCTAACACAATATGATGTTCAGCCATGGCCTCTTTCGGTTTTTCCACATAGCCGGCAATAGTAATATTCGCATCTCCAAATCGCTTAGCTGCCATGATAACTTCATTAGTAATGGGCCCGTAAATCGTAAACTGGACATTACTAGCCTCCTTACATAACCTTGCTACCTCAAAAAAGTCTTCAACACCTTTTTTCTTAACATTACTACTTAGCATGCATATTTTTAATAAGCCCGAAGGCGTGAGGTCTTGTGAAGAGGAAGTATCAACACAATTGTATATAACAGTAGTCCGCTCTGGTGCATTTAGCCAACGTGCTGTTTCTTCAGAGTTGGCAATAAAATAGTCGCTGGTCGCGATAACTCTTGCATGAGTACGTTGGGGTGACTCTCGAAGTAAATCCGCTAAATCATTATCAAACTCTACAAGCTCTCTCACGTGCATGATGCTTGAGATACCAGCTTTCTTGGCTGCACTTAAAGGCTCTATTAGTGTAAGCGTGTTGACATAAACACAGTCATATCCAAATTGAAGGAAATTTGACTCCAAGTATTGCGCTACAGGCTGAATCGACTCTTCCCTTCCATTAGCCCAAGGTAAAGGCAAGAATACTATCTTGCCAACGAATTGTTTTAGCTTCTCGATATAGGTAATATTTGAGCAGGAAGGTAAAAATAGCGTTATAGAAATATTTGCCTTCTGCATTGCTTCAGCAATATCAACTAAGCTTCTTTCTGCACCGAAGACCGTTTCAGATACAGCATGCCCAAAAAGAGCAACGTGAACTTCACCTTCATTTTTTGCAAAGCCTTTGATTGATACGGGAGCAGAAAAGTCCCAGCTGTCATTATGTAGCGCATGCCAGGTTGGTGATACAGTATTCGGTAATTCAAACTTGTAAGCATATGCCTGAGGATTAAATAATGGTGATGGATAACGTCCTTCTTTTTCTCCTCTACCCCAGAAATGATCATGGATATCAAGCCCCATAGAACTGACATCGTCGTAAATTTGAGTGTACCAATTTTCATCAAGTGCTTTCGACCATTTCCCAAAACGCGCTTTATTTTCTCTCACACAAGCAGAATTAGAAGAAGCCAGCAACATACTAGGAGGAACAGGAAAAGGACGCTGTTCATCTTTTAAAAGCTTCAGGCCAAGACTATTCTTGTGCCATGCTCTAGCACAATCCATGTATTGCTTTCGCACGCCACCAAACTGAGTGACCAAATGAGTTTTTGCATTTTGCGTAAGTGATGACGCATGTGTTCTCCCAAAAGACAGCGGAACATCGGGCATCACTTCTTTTATCGCGTCTTGCCCAAATTTAGCAATACACCTTTCATAAAACTCAGTATCAGCATTTACTTTAACTTCGTCCCAACCTCCCAGAGCGGCAACAACGTCTTTTCGAACGAGTAAAGAGGATACATTTCTATGAACCCAAGAGTTCCCAGCCTTTAACTTTGAAAATTTAAGGTCTTCCGTGCATCTAACCCAGTGCGAAGCAGTTCCTTTCAAAGAACGATTGAACAGTAATGGAGTGACTTGTTTTTCAATCTTCTGTGGATGAGCCCAATCATCCGCATCCATAACTGTAAGGAAATCGCCTGTGGCTAAAGACATCCCAAAATTTCTTGTGGCATATGCGCCGCGATTAGATTTATTTGAAACAACCTTTAACCCGCTTATATCAGCTTTTAAACGAGCTAGTTCAATTAAAGAGTTATCAGTTGAGCCATCATCCACCACGATAATTTCAATGTAAGGCCAAGTCTGATTCTTCAGTGATGTTAGACAAGTAGCAATCGTTTTTTCTGCGTTGTAGCAGGGAACAACAACAGAAACAGTAGTAGGCTTTAGTAAGGAAAAAGCTCTGGCTATAAATTTAGTTTTTGGTCTTGAGGCGCACAGCGAATCTAGAGGTGAATTACCATTATTCAAATTTACCTGTGAAAGGCCGTTAACTTTGAATAGGCGATTCAAATACACAAGGCGGTTCGAGCCCTCGGGTAACATCTCCATAGCAAGAAGTTTCGAAGAATTTTCTAGCCATCGCTTGTTAGCCAGAAGAGCTGAAGCTTCAGCTATATCATTGTTCAAAAGTAAAGATGAGAATTGAAGTAAAAATAGCTCATTTAGGTCGAATAATTCTTCTGCACTAGTCTGATGCGCTATTAAATAGCTTATGGCTTTAATAGCTTCATCATTCGCCCCCTGAAATAAATGGAAGTCTGCTAATACCTTCGATGCATAAACCCCGTTAAGCCCACCTTGTTTAACAGCACAATTTAACGCTTTCAATAAAACAGATGGCCGATGGGCACTTGCCCACAACGACTTTTCTAAGCCTATTGATGGTAGAAAGCACGGCAACCTTCCTTCTCGCCGTCCGTGCTTCTCAAAATGTTCACGAGGATCGATACCTGCAGCCGCCACATCTGGATATTGGCTTAGATACCAAGCGGGATCGAAGTATTTTAATTTTCTCACTTCAATTCACTAGCCAATTTATTTAAAGAAAAGACTAGTAACAGTTGAAAGTAAATCTAATTTATCAACGGTGGTAACCTTCGTAGTTGGTTCTCTGGTAACAAAACAGTCAACGTTTTTTAGTTCGGGCTCGTCATTGCCACTCTTTTTTATAAAAACATTTTCAACATTGATCTCGGCTAATTGATCGGGTACGTGATTAAGTAAGCTTTGATTTAGGAATACTGCATATTTAGCTGTTATTTCCATACCGTAAACGCAGACAGTGACATTCTCACTCATCAGCAACTCAAAGAATTGATCACAAATGGGGCGAGTACTTTTCCCATACTCAGGGATATGATAAAGCACAACCTGACGCCCTTCTGCTATCAGCATTTTGATTATTTCGACTTCACTAGCTTTGAAGCGTTTCTGGCTGAAATCCGAAATAAAAATTAACTCAGCCTTAGCGAAATTATCACCACGAATCACCATTGATTTCGGCGCCGGGAAGTTTCTGTCTATTCCGTTTTCATTAAACAAATTATCTTGATTAGATTTGTGCCACCACTGACATGCACTTCGATAAATATGACGAAGTCCGTTGTGCATTGTTTTTATATGCGTAGCTTTGTTTCTTGTAAGGGAACCGTCATCATCCAATGCAAATGCCATAGGTACTTCTTTGTGAATTTTTTTGAAAGCCCACTTCCCATACTTCGCTTGAACACGCCAAATAAACTCTGTATCACCGCCTGCAATCACGTTATCCCAGGGACCTAAACCATTTAACACCTCTCTTCTGAATAAAAAAGAAGAGTGCGACCAATGAATCAGCCTTGGGTTCAATCGCCAGTTATGCTGAAAGTGAAGATCATTAGTAGCCCTTATCCAATGTGTTGAAACTCCCATCACTGTAGGTTTTGAATCTAGGTAAGCAATTTGCGACTCAATTTTTTGAGGGTGAGACCAATCATCGCCATCATGTGTAGTGATAAAGTCCCCTTTAGCAACCTGCAAGCCTGCGTTTCTAGCTCTATAGGCGCCGCCATTTTGTTTCTGTTGAACTAATTTGACTCTGCTATCCTCAACAGACAATTCTTTAACAAGCTTTGGGGTGTCGTCGGTACTACAGTCGTCGACGACTATTACTTCGATATTTTGCCAGCTTTGGTTCAAAAGGGATTTTATCGCTACTGCTAACCTAACGCCGGCATTGAATGTGGGAATGATAACACTTACAAGACGTTCGTCCTCAACAGAAGGTGCCTGCCCAATTAGACTTTCAAAACTAAGCGTTAATGCTGCTTCGTTAAAGTCAATAGGCAGAAAACCGTTACGCTCATACGCTTCATTTATCCACGCCAAGCGCTCGCTGGGTTCTTTACATAAGTTAGACATCGACAGGAGTATATCGGCGTCATCTGGTACAGTTTCTAAATATTCGTAAAGATGTAGTTTGGCCTTTTCAGTTTCTCCTAATTTCATCAAACAAAATGAGTGCATCAACACTGCAGTTTTATCTAAATGATATTCAGGGCTAAGATCTCTAACTAACTCAGAAATACTAAGCGCCTTCGCAAAGTCCGCTACAAAGTAATACCACCTTGCAGCATGCCATGCTGCAAAAAATCTTAGGTCAACATCAGCAGACGAATCTGTGTAAATAGTCGATAGCTCTTCAAGAGCCGGCGACGAGTACCCGCCCCACAAGTTTTCTACAATTCCATTTTTTAATTGGTCAATCTTCTTTTCTAATGTTGATTCAAATTGATTGGGGTTTGGTTTTCGGCCTTCGCGTCTTCCATGCATTATATAGTGCACAAGGGGATTAAACTGATGCTCTTTAACGTCATCATACTGCGCTACATACCACGAAGAGTTAAACCATTTTGTAGGGTTATACCCGAGCGTTGCGCCCTCAAGGAGGTAATGCCTAATCGGGTTTTTGACTCCTTCACTTCCAATTTGCGGATAATTTTTTATGTAAAAACTTTCGTCGAATTTTCCACTGCGACGTATTAGAAGCTCGTGCTTTTTGAGCTGCCTATTCGAACTAAACTTTTGCTTTAACGTTCCGAGAAAAGTATGAAGTGCCATTTATCTATATCATTTACCAATTTTTTGTAATACTAACAAGTTACCCCTTATGACTCTACATGTTCAATAAATTATGAAGAACTTATTTTTTCTCTTTTTAGTGATAGGGGCTCTTGCCGCATTAACTGTCGCAACCGAGTCTGATGCGCGAAATTTTATCAGCCCGTCAATCATGAATACAGGTGACGAGCTTCGCCATTTACATAAAACAACCAAGGCTACAACAGCCTCGACTAAAAAAGCCCTAAATCAGCTAATTTCTTCTGACTATGTAAGTTTTGAACGCAGGTTTAACGCTTATAAAATTGTAGAAATTGCGGCGCGGGAAAGTACACAACACGAAGAACAATTCAAGGGAGACGCACACGCGGCGAGGGCACATGCTCTTATGTGGCACATTACGCGTAAGGATGCTCACAAGCAAAAGAGTGCACAAATCATAAGGGCTTGGGCCTCAACTTTTAAAGATTTCAAGGTAGTCAAAGGTTATAAGCCTCAGATGTACCTCGAGAGCGCTTGGATATTGCCAATATGGCTCTCCGCTTTAGATATGATTAAGGGCGACCTTACAGATTGGACATCTGCGGATGAACATGAGTCTAGGCGTTTCATTAAAAAACTTCATTCGTATGCTAAAGAAGCTCACAGAGACAACAATTGGGGTACATCTGCAATGTTGGCAGAAATATCTTTAGCGGTATATCTTGAAGATGAGACACTTTACGAACAACAACTCCAAAACTTCACCTACTATCTAAAAACCTTGTCAAATGAAGATGGCTCTTTGAACGCAGACTACTTATCAGACCCCTGGCATCCACAATATACAATAATTGGACTCATCCAAACGGCTGAAATAGCTTCAAATCAGGGAGACAATCTTTTTGACGTTATAATTGACGACGAAAGTATGCCTAGACTAGAAGCAATTTTGCTTCACTTTAAAAGTTTGTTTTTAGGCGAAACAGCTAACCCTAAAGGACTGAAAAAAGGGAACTACAAAGGCGCGCATAACAATAAGCAAGGCTACCAAATTGCGTTATCTCATTACGGGCAGCAGAAAAGCAACAAAGTGTGGACAAGTTCGTTCCAAGAGAATTGGAACCCAAGCAAAACATCACCACTATTTATGATGTGGGATAGAGTTACGCACTCGCAAGTAGTTATAGGTGGGGACAGTAATTTACTATAGGCTTCTCCAGTCAGTTAAAAGCAATATTACAAGGAAAAAATGAAACCAAGGATTTATCTACATGCAGGAATGCACAAAACAGGGACATCCGCCATTCAAAAATGGGCGAAAAATAATAGAGAGACCTTAGAAAATCATGGGTTATATTACCCAGACTATGAACCATTTGCGGAAATGAGAATAAATGGGCACATGCAATTTACGCATGCTATTGCCGGAAAAGATTCTCAATTAACTTTTGATGAATGTGTAAAATTGTCATCCAAATGGTACGATGACACCCTACAAAAGAACTGCGACGTATTCTTCAGTGCGGAGTCAATTTTCAGACATTTTATAAAGTCAAAAGAGACTGACCCCAGAAAGCTCTATTTGCAACGTATTAAAGAACTTTTTAAAGGTTTTGAGGTTATACCAGTATTGGTCTTTCGCAGACCTGATAGCTTTATAGAGTCCCTCTATAAAGAAACTGTTGCTAAACCTGCTCCACAACTACCGAATTTAATTGACTGGGCGAAAACCAAATTCCATTTAAAATACACAGAGAATTTACTCCGTTATAAAGAAGTATTTGGTTCAGTAATTGTGTTGACCTATGAAAACTTGCGCGATAGCGATAACTTCGTACAAAAATTTTTCACACAAATGGGTTTTAGTATAGAAGCTAACTTTGACGAAGAAAAAGTTCGGCAAAGCCTTACTGTATCGCAAATTATAGTAAAAAATTACGCGAATAAATATATTAGTAACAGATCCGAAAACGAGCACTTTAAACACTGGTTAAAAATCAACAAAGAACTTATTCATGCATCATTCGATGGTGGGCATGCTTCATTATGGGACAGTCCAGAAAAGAAAAGTGCTTTCCTAGAGAACTTTCCACTCGAAGAATTTTACAACGTTGCTGATATAGTTTCAGATAAAAAAAAATTCCCTCCAACTAAACAAGTTATTGAAAACTTTGTAACCACAATTCCTGAGGTTCTAGCAAGAAGAGTAGATGAGTTTTTCAGTAAGGGTGATTCACAACAGGGTTATTAGTTAAAGTATTTTGTTTAGTGAACTATTTAATTCGTATCTCTTAAATTGGAAAATTACCTCTTATAGTGATAAATTGCGAGCAAAATCCCCTCAATACAGTCCGTTAACTTACAGGGCTGAGGGCGCTTCTAACCATAATTTTAAAAGTAGGACGGTATGTCAATAAATTCCCTTCAGGAGAAAGGCCTTCTCGATATAAAGGACACAAGCCATTCAACGGTCTCACCTGATCTAACGCTTGCTTTTGCATTTGACAGTGGCTATGCGGAATGTTTTAAAGTTATGCTAGCTAGCATGGCTGAAAACGGTGTCCTCTGTGAAAACCCTATTGTCATATACACTGACGACGAACAGTTAACACACGACCCTATAATCGCAGCCGCTGCAGATAAAATTAGTGTACTTTCAGGAGAAAGAAAGAGTCGTCTTTATACTTTAGCTAAGGACAATGTTAAACGTCCAGAGCGAGCTGACTGGAATAGAGGAACGTTTCTTAAGTGGTGCATTTTTGAAAAACAAGAAACGAGCAAACTTCTTTTCTTAGATGTAGATATGCTAACACTGAATTCGCTGGACGGCCTTTTAAATGCGTTTCCAGATAACCCCCTAGTTACATGCCCTCAATTTCAACAATCTATTCGCACTGAAAATACCGATGGCCAACTGCTAAACATGCTTAACGGTGAGTTCGATAATAAACATAAGAACCGTATTAACTCAGGCGTAATGCTTGTAAATAACGATTTACTAAACGATGAGTTTTTTGATGAAATTACAAAGTTCGCATCGGAGCGAGTTTCAATTCATGAACAAGGCCTATTAAGCGAGTACTTTGCCAAAAATAGAAGTATGCTTGGCATGGCTTCATCTCGGTACAATTACCAAGACAGTTATCTACGTTTTGCGAGCGACTCGGTATATAAAGATATTTTGGCCGATATCGCCATCATTCACTATGCAGGCGGTGTAAAACCTTGGTTAGATACCTCGAAGCCAGTTGAAAACCTTCCAAGTATAAAAATTTGGCATCATTACAAAGACCTTGCGGCAAAAATACTATAAACAAAAAGAGATTATTGATGAAACTGAACATAGAGGATGCCAAAAAGCTTGTAAGAGTTAAGGGTGAATTTTGCAAGGGCTCTTACATTGAGTTTAGTGAGGCCGCTCTATCAGCGATTGAAAACAACTCATTGATAGTGAAGTTAAAGGTACATGGAAAAGGACGCCCTCGAAAACTGTTCAGTGCCTATGTAGGCGCTACATCTGGTGAATTAAATATCTCTACTGGCGGCAATGACCAAACTGTCAAATTTGGTGATGGCTCAAAAGGGCACTACGTGCTAAGGATGACGGGTAATAGTAGTGTATTGATTGGTGAAAATACTACGTCAAATGGTACCACTATTTATACACACGATACGGGCTTTAGTTGTGGAAAGGACTGTATGTTTTCCAGTGAAGTCTTAATTCAAACTTCCGACCAACATGGAATTGTTGATCTCACCACTGGCGACATCATCAACCAGGACTATAGTGAAGTGACTCTTGGTGATCACGTTTGGTTGGGACGTCGTAGCACCCTTGTTTCTGGCGTTAAAATCGCCAGTGGTTCAATAGCAGGTACCGCCTCTGTTGTATCAGGTGTAATACCAGAAAACGTTGTTGTTGTTGGCTCACCGGCTAGAATTGTTAGAACTAATGTTACCTGGAGTCGAGAAAAACTATCGCGAGATGAATACAGTTTAAGTTTTTTTTCGTGAAACATATTATTGGATAAGACAACAAACATTGTAAATAACCACCTTTATTTAAGTAATTCACCTTTAATGTGCTATCCGAAGCGAAATATACGGACATGTGGTCAGTCAGCCATCTTTGGGCTTCACCGACAGCTCTAAATGTGGTTTATATTTTTACTACCGAATGAACCTGTATTGTCGGAATCTAAAATTCTAGGACGAAAGTTTCAGGGTCGGCAACTATTTCAAAGTAAACTCAGTGTGAATTACTTGTGCCACGATAGTGAATATTTTATAAGAACAAAGAACCGAGTTAGAAAGTATGACCAACGAAAACAGATTTGAAAGCCATCTTGAATTTAATGAATTTTTAGAAAGAGAAGAGCCAAAAGAAGTCATATCCAAAATTGAACTGAATAGGCTTAAAGGGCAGCCCCAGCACTATTTGGATATTGAGTTTATCAACAGAGGCACCGAAACCCTTATCTTTACATTTGCGGGTGCATATAAGAGGGACGTCAAAAAAACGCTTCCGTTTTATCTTGCAAAAGGGTTTAAGAACAAGGTCTCGTCATCTATCGCTTATATTGCTGATCCATCTTTGTATTTGGACGACATAAGGCTCGGCTGGTATGGTGGCGATATGCATAACAATCTCCAACAAAACTTACTAACTACACTCAAAACGATACAACATATTTGCAAAGCTAAGAGAGTAATATTTTTTGGAGGTTCGGGTGGAGGGTTCGCTTCTTTATTTTTCTCTCGATATTTTAACAATTGCCTATCAATAGTCTGGAATCCTCAAATTTTTATTGAAAAGTACAATATTTCAAGGTTTAAAATAATTGATACTTACTCTCAAATTGCATTCAACTGTCAACGTTCTGAGCTAGGTAAATATATTTGTACTGATTTGGCAAACCATATCAAGAGTAAAGAGCCAAAAAACAACCTTATATTTTACTTGCAAAATATTACCGATAACCATGTTGAACGAGACCTAAAGCCTCTGTGTGCCGAACTTTTGTATGGCGAGGCTTTTTCCAAGCTAAACTTTGAGGAAGAAGCAACTCACAAAATTAGCGAGTATTTTCTGCTTCATTTACACAATTGGTCTTCAGGACATAGACCTCCACCTAGAAGCGTATTGCTGCAACTTTTAGTAACACTATCTAGTGACGATAGCGCCTGGTCATCAGAAAACTACCTAAAACTAATCAACGAATGTGATGAAATTGTTGACAGAGAAAAGTTCATCAATCAAAAATAAATTTTATTAATATGTACTAGTGTGATTATTAAGGGATACTGACGGTACAAGTACCAAGCGATTTTGACGTGATCACACTATCAATGTCGCCGCGCTTCAGCGAGTTTAGCCAGCCGTAACGCTGTGGTATTCATATTTTCCTCAACCGGATATTGCGAACGCCGCTTGAATTGTCCGCTTTGCTATATTGCGAGCGCTTCACACATCAACTTTGTAGGGTAATTCTTGAGCCTGGCCTTTATGAACGCGTATTTTTCTTTGACTCGCCCGCGAAAAATACGGTGGCTTCCTTTAGGATGTCGCGTTCCATTGTCACGCGTTTAAGCTCTTTTTCTAGCTGCTTAATTCGGTCAGTTTGTTCTTGAGACTGCCTATGTTCTTCACTATCTGAGCCATAGGTTTTATCCAGTTATACAGCGAACTGCTAGTCACTCCCAGCCTCTCAGAAACGCTCGCCACCGACTAACCTTGGTCGGTAACTTGTTTGACTGCTTGTATTTTAAATTCTTCTGTAAATCGCTGAGACATCTTTTCTCCTTAGTACACATAATTATAAAGCAATTAAGTGTCTAGAGAAGTCTGGTCGATTCATAGTATCTCGGGAAACGCCACTAAGACGGGGGCCTCCGCCAGATTTCCGAGTTCTTCGGCGAGATGAATCGTCAAGACTCTTTTCTAAGCATTTTGCCTGTTCTGCGACTTTATCGACGCGCCTCTTAAGCTTGGGGATGAGCTTCTCCCCCCAGAATTAATAACTTTATGACTTTGACGAGACTTCCGATAAACCGAGAACAATTGAGCTCCAAACATGATGGAGATACGTTACAGCGAAGAACTCCAATTTATATATCAACCCTTGCATGACGGGGCACAGAGAATAGCTTCCTACCTTCGTTGAAGCCAAGTTTAGTATTCCCTTGAGTTAGACTTTTATGCCAATTTTTCCAAGCGTCTTGGTAGGCCGCTCTAACTTTTCCTAAACCATATTTCTTAGACACCCCGAATACTTTGCTATTTGTCAGACTTGAATTTGTATCAAGACAAAACATACTACAAAATGGCATCAGAAGTATTTTTTCACCTGTAGCTATTTCGAGCCTGGCAATGAATTCACTGTCTGCACCGAATCGAACACAGTCCCAATAACCCAACTCACCTTTTAAGAATTCTGCATCAAAGATACAGGATATTAATGACTTTCGCAGTGCACCATCAAGACTGAATGATGAGCATTTTGAAAGGTGATTGAACCTTCCTTCTTTATTAATTCTAAGCATAAAGCTCAAACCAGCTTTAGAGTTGAACTTGTTTAGATATGCTAGCTGGTTTTCAATTCGTTCAGGATGAGACCAATCATCAGCATCTTGGCCAGTAATAAATTTACCCGTAGAAATATCTAACGCTATATTTTTTGAAACGTAGGGTCCAACGTTTAATTCATTTCTTATAATTTTTAATCTATTATCACGCTCTGCAAGGTAGCTAATTTTTTCCCAAGTCCCGTCGGTACTTGCGTCATCTACAATGATAACTTCTAGGTTTTTCCAAGATTGTTGGAGTATAGATTGAACGGAAAATTCAATGGTTTCTTCCGCATTAAAGGCTGCAATCAATACTGATACTTTTTCTCCATTGTATATTTGTTTTGATGGCTCAGCTTTAAGTCTAAAAAACAGAGGGACTGATTTATCTTTCGACAGTGAAACTGGTGCGACATTTGCTCGCTGAAGATAGTTTTGGACGCATGATACCCAGCCCTCAAAATCGTTCTCGGTTAAACGATAGTTCGCTTCTAGCAGATTGATTTCGGGGTAATACTCATTGTCACCAATCTTTCGCTTCGCTTGATAAGCTGCTGCTTTGTCTCCAAAACTTTCGGCAATAGAAACTGATTGAAAAAGAAAGTCTTGCATTCGGCTTTCATCAAACAAGTAGTCTCCTAATGAAGGTAAATGCTCCACTAACGCATTGCATATTTGCTTCATATCTGAAGCTGATGAAACAACACCCTTTTTATTAAAAAAGCCCTGCTTACTGGCTCTATCTCTCTCAAGCTTTATTAGAAAATCGAGAGCTCCAATGTTTCCGAAACGCTTTCTTCTCAATTCTAATTCTAATAATTTGACCTTGTGCTTTTCCACATTCAACCTTAAATACAGAGAAATAGCTAAGCTAGTGAGTAAACATATTTTTGCTAAAGCCTAGCTATTACCGCGATGAAAGTTTAGAGATTAGTAGTTATATTAGCCAATGATTTTTAGTATCTTCCTTCTGAACTCTAAAGAAGCTTTGCTAAGCCCACCTTGGTTTGCAGGGCGTTCTTGTGTTTTTCCTCTACCAACTCTACTACCAATTGTCGAACTTGAAAAATTTTCTAGTGCAACTCGTTGCGCATCAGCTAAGAAATCTACTCTTTCCAAATCACTACTAGTTGAAAGAATCTCTATTAGTTCTTTAACCTGAATTGGGGAGCAATAAAAGGCTAACTCTCCAAATGTATCTTCAAATTGATGCGGTAGTATAACAGGAATACCAGCAATAATAGCCTCGATTACAGTCCTACCGAAAGCTTCTATAAGCTGACTATGCGGAAAATAAACAAACACATCTAAATCTTCTAAGTATTCTTTGGGAGTGATCGCCCCAAACTCACTTACTTTCCAATTTTTAGGGAGTTTACCATTCAAGGAAGCTGCAGCATTATGGGCGCCACCTAAAATACGTATTTCGTAACTATTATCCTGCGGGTATACACTTAATAAGGCGTGACTGTCCTCAATCCATTTTTCACGACCATCTCTACCGTGCCTTCCTATCTTAAACGGCTTTTTTAATCGCGGTTTTGGTTTTAAATAATACTCATCGGCATTGAATGTTGGCGTCCAATTAATTTTAGACAATTGAAGCGCAGAGCCCGATTCTTTAATGAAGTCTTCTAACTCTCCCCTCATAAAGTTACTAATAGGACAAAGCTCAATGTTATCAGTTTTAATATTTAAAGCATTTTCAAAAAGCTCTCCCATATCGTAAACTTTTTCACCATTCGCTCGAAAATTAGAATTATTCTTAACTATATGCGTTGTTTTTGAAGAAATTTTTGGTAGCAGCGCTCTAAAAGAATTAGATACTATAACGCTAGGGTGGCGACATATGAGCGTGTCCGCTTCAATTTTTCCGATCTTTGTCCAGTTGACTATATGGTCTTTTAATATCTCGTATTTATTCGACAACGAGTTACCGACAGCAGTGTCCCGAGGACAATGAATCAAAACGACAGATAGATTTTGATTTAAGAAAAAATTAATCTCATCAATCGTTGATGAAGCATTTCCGCCTGAAAAAGTTAAATCAGTAACCAAAGCAACATCGACTTTTTTATTTAAATCGAACTTTATTCCACTTTCCTCGTAAGCCTCTAATAACGAAAAAAGTGTTTGCTTACTATTTAGCAAATCTTTTGGAGCATCAAAAGCTCGGTCATTTCCCAAAAAATGGTATCTACTATTTAATTTACTGAGAGTAGAATGGAAGGACGTGAAAGAATCTTTATAAGCAACTCTCTTTGGTGAAACTCCTCCCGTTTCAGAATAACCCAGGGTAGGATGGTTAGTAAGCCCTAAAGGGTTATCATAGCAAAGCATTGTCAGATCCCTGAGCTGAGCAATTGGCTTTCCTTGGACCTTTTCAATACGTCTAATTAACTCAGAATCACCGCCAACTCTAACGTTGTCCCAATACCCGACCACGTCATCAAAGAACTGCTTACGCACCATTAAAGATATAAGTCCGCTTCTTGTCGCCCCATCATATACGAACCCACCAACTTTGTTCAGCCTAATGAAGCGCCCTATAGCATCCATCCGCATCATTCCAGAAAGACAAGCAGGGACTTTATTATTTAAGCAATACTGTATTTGTCTTTCTAATCGCTCTGGATGTGCCCAATCGTCGGCATCATGGCCAGTTATCCATGCGCCTTTGGACTGGGACAAGGCGATATTTTTTGATACGTACGGCCCAACATTTTCAGCGTTCTGAAATATTTTTACTCTACTATCAGATTTCGCAAGCGCTTTCATTGCGTCATAAGTTTTGTCAGTAGAACAGTCATCCACTATTAGTAATTCTAAATTTCGCCACGTTTGATTAAGTATAGACCTAGCAGCCATTTTAAGCGTTTTTTCAGCATTAAAAGCGGGCATAATAATAGAAATTAACGGCCCGTTTTTAACTTTTCGATTAGGAGAAGAGGCTAATCTATCAAATAGGTTTTTTCCTTCTTTCAAGTAAATTGGCGTTAGTTCGAAATGTAATAAATATCGGTTAACGTGGAATAACCAATCACTTTCCTTTTCTTCAATAATTGCTTTACTGGCAAAAAGCACATGTTTTAAGTACGCTTTGTTTTCGGGCAAATACTTACTAGCGTAAGCTATTGCCGCTCCATACCCGATATGATATGCCAGAGTATCTGCCAGTTTCATAATAGCTTTAATGTTCGGTTTTTTCGGAAAGTCTCCAGATGAAGTTTTTTCGGCAACGAACCTTTCCAAAAGCATCTCGTCTTCTTTTGTTGGCTCAAAGTCCAAAAAACTCTCTTCAGGTTTCTTATTTGATCTCTTTTTTTCAAGCTCTATAAGGAAATCCAGAGCTCCCAAGCTACCGAATTTCCTTTTTCGCTCAAGCAGTGTTTCTAAACTACTTTGACCTATCATGCGGTTCACTTATGACTTCCTGATCCGAAAAACTGGTGCATTGTCTGATGTAAAGTCAGTCAACTCTAAATTAGAAAACTCTTTGTGATTTACTGCCACAAAAACCCCATCATATTTTTCTTTTTCTAGCTCGTTGACAAAGTTAACACCTGAGATCTTTGCTTTGTCGCTCTCACTTACCCACGGGTCGAAGACATCAATTTGCATATTGTAGGTAGAAAGTTCTTTAACCAAGTCCGCTACTTTTGTGTTTCTAACATCAGGACAATTCTCTTTAAATGTGAAACCAAGAACGATGATTTTCGAGTTTTTAACTTTGACATCGCTATCAATCAATTTCTTAACGAATGATGTGGCAAAATGCTGTGCCATACCGTCATTGATTTCTCTAGATGTTCTGATGATATCGGGAACGTAACCCGTCGACATTGATTTGTGCAGTAAATAATAAGGATCAACGCCAATACAGTGTCCACCAACTAAACCAGGGAATAATTTCACAAAATTCCATTTCGTTGCTGCCGCTTCGATTACTTCTGCTGTATCAATATTAAGGTTATCAAATATTACGGATAACTCATTTACTAACGCTATGTTCACGTCTCTCTGTGTATTTTCTATAACTTTAGAAGCTTCTGCAACACGAATGGTGGATGCTAAGTGAGTCCCTGCCTCGATAACTGAACCGTAAAGTCCATCTACGAATTTCGCTACTTCTGGCGTTGAGCCAGACGTTACTTTCACAATTTTATGCACTGGGCGTGACTTATCACCAGGATTAATTCGTTCGGGGCTATACCCAGCGTAAAAATCCTTATTAAAAGTTAAGCCAGATACTTTCTCAATTACAGGGATACAATCTTCTTCTGTCGCACCTGGATAAACAGTTGATTCGTAGATAACAACCGCATCTTTATTAATTACCTCACCCAGCAATTTTGATGCTGAAATAAGAGGTGATAAATCAGGCTGACGATTTATGTCTATAGGGGTGGGTACTGTAACGACGTAAACATCGTATCCTCGAATTTCATCTTTGTTCGAAGTAAACGCTAACGATTCTGCTTTCTTTAACTCATCAGTTGAAACTTCTTGAGTGCTATCCAAACCGTTTTTCAACTCTGAAACACGTGTTTCATTGATATCATAGCCTATTGTTTTGTATTTTTGGCTAAATAAAGCAGCCAGAGGTAGGCCTACGTACCCTAATCCAATAACGCAAATAGAAACATCTTTTAGTTCCTTCATTCTTTACTCCGTTTTAAATCAAATAATTCTTTAACTAGTTTGTAAGGGTGCTTATCCGCAAATTTACTACTCATATAAACCATATTCCAGCGCCGCAAAAATGGTGAATCTTCTAGCCACTCATATTGCTGTTCAAACACTCGAAACAACCTGTAATTATACTTCAAGAAAAAATCATCTAGCAACTTGTAATGCACTTGCTGTTGGCCTTCAGGGTTCAAGCCCGCTTCGATATAGATGATGTCTACTTTTTGGTTTGCGAACATTTCAGCGCCGCTCTCCAAAACTTCTATTTCATGACCCTCCACATCTATCTTTAAAAGAGAAATCTGACTCTCGCTACAAAAAGAGCAAACCTCGCTTAGAGTCATAACAGATATTTCAAAGACAGAGTCTGGTAGCTCATCGCTTGAAGTAGATATGATTCTACTCATGCTATTGTTGTCATATAAGCGGAGCGGACCTTTTGCGGAGCTGACTCCAATATTTTGGATATTAAGCTTCTTCGGGAGCTTTGTTGAAGACTCAAGCGTTTCATTTAACAACTTGCAACTTTTAGGGTTTGGCTCTACTAGAATTGCTTCAGCTATTCGAATATCCGACTCAAAAAAGGACTTCGCCACCTTTCCATCAAATGCGCCAATATCGATATATGTAATTGCTTTACCATAAAAAAACATACTACATTGATGGATGAAGCTTTCTAATGAATTCCCTTGCTCTAGAGACTGCTTAGCCAGTTTATTGTAATTTTTTTGTGTTTGGTTGAGTTTTTTTTCAAGTCCTGATTTATCGCGTTCTAGCGCATCGACCAGGCCTCTGCATTCGGCCAACGAACTTTCTAGGCTTTCTTTAACTTTCTTATTTTGCGATTCTACTTCTTCTATATTCGCTTCATAACGAAGGATTTTTTTCCTATAATCCTCTGCCTCACTGAGTGCTTTGGCCTCTTGTTCCGCCAACTGTCCATTAGCTTTTTCTCTATTTCTCTCAAGCTCTTTTTTTAAACTGGCAGAGTGATTATCAGCTTCTTCTATTTTATTTTTTAACGATTCTATCTGTGTAGCGGAAGATGAGACTTGCTGTCCCGTTTTGGCTTCAATAGCTTGAATTCTCTTTTCTGATTGCTTTTTTAACTCTATATACTTCGTTTCCAAATCTTCAATCTTTAAGGCTGATGCTTTTTGTATATTATCTGCACGCAACCTTTCCTTTTCGATTTCAGAAGACAGCTGTGCACTCATATCCGCTAAATGCTTCTCCAGGTGTTTTTTCTTTTTTTCGAGTTCATTAGATAAATTTTTATAAACATTAAACTTAAATTTAAATATTTTGGTATCAGGATTGCATGAAGTTACGTCAACTATGTCGTAAGACAACTTGTCCATCAATGACTCAATGTTTTCAATACTGTTCATCCCCTCGTATATACCTTCTACAGGGTGAACTATAGTTAGTGTGCCGAAATTTTTGATCGCGTTTAACTTATCGAGCTCTTCGATAAACTCATATGCAATATCGGGAGTATCAATAACCAATTCGTTTTTAGTCGTGCTGAAGTCTGCGTCGATACTTCGCATAAGCTCTTCAACAGATAAACTATCTACAGGTTGTTTTGCAACAAGACTAAGACTAGGGAACCATTTTCTGAGGACTGTCGGCTCTCTCGTAGAAGAGTAATCAGGTATATTGAATACATTAAGAAATGACGGCCTTTTACCAACATAAATTAATCTATTTAATATATTAACGCGCTTACTCTTGAGTTTTTCACGAAGAACCGTACACGCATCTTCTCTAGCTTCTATAAGAATCACATTTTCATATTCGTCTAAATCATAGACCGGCTCGACTGCATGCCCAGCTCCTAGCCAAAGTAACTTTTTATTCTGTTGTGAGTCTTCGAGTTTCATTGATTATCTTGCTCTCTGTTTTCAAGAAGCTTTGGTGACGGACTCCTTCCTTCATAAATCCCAAACCTTATGAAATGGATGAGAGGGTTCATGCCAGACTCCTTTACATCTTCGTAAGTTCGTTGATACCAATCTGTATCAAAATCTAAAGAAGGTTTACGTCCTTCTGCTGCTCCGTGCAACAAGTAGTGCTCACATGCGTTGAATTCTGATTGTTTAACATCTTTATAAGTTTCAAGGTACCAAGCCGAATCGAAGTACTCGCTTTCTTCAAGAAGATATTTTTCTTCAAACAACTTATCTTTGTAACTTGAATCCCTCTTCAATATGTTTTTTAAAGCTCGAACTGGCGCTGACGCTTTATATAAGAATGAGTCTTGAATAATGTCTAACTGCTTTTCTGCCTCAATTAATTGATAACTTACCGTGGCTAGTTTACCGCTCAGCTGACGATTCTCTATGTTTACTTTTTTTGATTCACGCTCATGCAATTTCTTTAAGTGAGCTAATTGGGTTTCAAACCTGTTTTGTAAGATTACATTTTCGTCCTGCAGCTTGCGATTATTTTCTCCGAGCTCCTTCAACTCTTGCCGCTTTATCCGAAGTGATGCAGTGCTTGACTCTTCAGATTCCGCTTTCTTTTCCAGTTCCAGCTGAACCTGATGCAATCTACTTACAACCTCCGTATAACTCAATTCTTTGTCTTCAAATTCTGTTTGAAGTTTATGGAGCTGTTCAATCAGCATTTCATTTAATGAAGCTTGGTAATTATTTTTTGAATTAACACTGTCTAGTTTATAATTCAGTTGACTAACACGTTGAAGTTGCTTGTCTCGGTCAGCTTGAGCAGAATTTAACTCCAGAATGCATTGCTCTTTATCTTGCTTCTCAACATTTAATTCAGACTTTGATGACTTAAGTTCTTCGGCGAGTTC
Organism: Alteromonas sp. ALT199; assembly: GCF_018619335.1. GTDB lineage: Bacteria > Pseudomonadota > Gammaproteobacteria > Enterobacterales > Alteromonadaceae > Alteromonas. The sequence goes on from NZ_JAHHDX010000144.1 coordinate 31,646, forward strand.
GTTATTCAACTCAACTTGTTTTTCTAGCTCCTTCTGAACCTTATGCAGTTGCTCAATATTTTCCGTATTACTCTGCTTCTCAGCGTTGAATTCAGACTGTGATACTTTTAGTTTTTCGGTGAGTTCATTAGCTCGCTCTACTTGTTTTTCTAGCTTATGCTGCAGTCGCGTTATTTCCTGACTTTTTGTCTGCCTCTCAGTTTTAAGTTCAGACCGTGATTGCTTAAGCTGTTTGGTGAGACTTTTAGTGAGTTCAGTAAGCTCTTGACGCTCCTCTTTTTGTCGCTTTGATTTATTTCCAGCAAAAACAATTGCACTAGACAAGTCAGTTAAATTAGAGGAGCAAGCCAACTCTGTACTGCAAGCTTTTAATAGAGATAGTGCTTGCTTAAGCTCAGTTTTTTTCTCGATTAAATAAGACAAAGCAATCTGCTCGAGAGAATAATCTGGTAGTGAGGGTAAAGAAGCAGGTCTCCACTGTAAATCATTTAGGGCTCTTAAATTATGCTCACTAGCCTTTGGTAAATCATATAGATTTATGAGCCTTACACGCGACCTGTTCGAGCGGAAAAAGGATGTGAGAGCGAGTGCCTCCTCATGCCAGTTACGTAATGCGATATCTAACGCTTCTTCTCCCTTTAAATTTCCAGATAACGCTATCTCTGGAGGGGCGTAAAAAACTAATAATTTGGTATATTGATCACAAACAGCCTCTAATTCTTTAACTTGAACTGCTTTTTCTACTACACAACCAGCTGTTTCTTCGCCTACTTCTTGAACAGTTCTAACTCTCCTGTAATCGAAAACGTCAAGAGCTTCATTCCATAGGACGTCATCCGTAACAGTAACTAACAGTGTCATTACTTCTCCGCTGGTAATTTGATAATTCTTCATTCTGTACAATTCTAACACTTGATAACGTAGTATAAAAATAGATAAATAGATGTTTCATTATAACGTCGCTGCTTTTTCTTTATTTTTTATTCAAAGAGTTAAAGCTAGCTCTCCTATTTTAGAAATATCCCACTAGCCTAGTAAAACCAGTGACGCTTTAGTATCTGCTCTCATTTAAATTCATTCTTACCGACACTTCTTAATCATACAAATCACTGTAGGCGGCAAAGCTATCGTCTTCGAACGGTAATGCAATCAGCTCTATTTAAAAAGTAATATCTCTCTGTTTAAGTAGTAACTGAATAAGGGTACTTATCGTTAAAACCATTCAACACGCAACTTTCAAAGAGAAACACTTACTTTAAATCCTTTTATGAGTCAAATTACGTTTTAAAGATTTAAACGTACACTTACGTTAATGCGACAGACATACTGGTGGCTACTATGACATCTTTAAACCGCGTCCATCGAAAACATTTCAAAGTGTCTGCTTTTGGCAATCTTTCATATAAACTAGTTATATAGAATTAACTATAGCGGCATCCACTTTACGCTGGTCTCTCTATTCGGTAAATTGTCAATTAGTCAATACCAACAAATAGACAGGTTTTCATGATATTGAGCCGCACTCAAATCGATGCGGATGCGTTATCCTTTTATTACTTGCAGCAAATAGTCTCTGAATTACCGTATTCGAAATATGGAAACTTGGCGCGGAATTTTCTCAACTCTAGCTCTACTGGCTAACAGTCCCATTCAACAACCCCAAAACCTGTTCATCACTAGACTTAGCCTGAGCCCTTACCGAAATACTCACTTGTTCCACGATTTGCGCCTGTGTAGATTTAGCGGTTTCTGCAGCGAAGTCTGTATCGAGGATTTGAGAGCGGGCTGCCATTAGGCCTTCGTGCATTCTATGATTGAGTTTAAGAGCCGACTCCATTTGATTCATCTTTGCGCCATAAAACGCTCGGCTCTCGCTAACATACTCTAATGCATCATAAATTTGCTGTAACGCCACTTCTGCATTTTCAAAGGAAAGCACATCGCTTTCAACCATGTCTAGGTCAGATAAACCCACTGGCGTTTTGGTTAAGTTTATAAAATCTGTGCCATCACCTAGCGAGTTAGTAGCAGTAATATCGACAGGACCGGCTTCAAAGCTGTTTCCACCGCTTCCGGGAGCACCTAACGTATCCCAATCTACCGTAGCATCAAATACGCCCTGCCCAACTACTGAAATAATGAGCGGTTCGCTTGTACTATCAATAGTTAAGGTTTCTGTTGTGATGCCTGGGTGTTGGTCGCCTGAGAAAGTGAACGTTGTTCCGTTAATCGTACCAGAACCGCTAGTAATTAAAGAACTACCATCGTAGCTTGCCGTTGGTGCATACCCTTCTTCTGGTAGGAATAGAAAACGTTTGATGTCACTCGTTGAGTTTACGTTATTAGTACTCCACACATTGTCAGACAGTGGGGTACCAACTAGATGCCTACCGCTAGTTGTAAATACCTGCAGATCGTCGTCTGCTGAAAAGCTATCAATATCTATAGATATATTTGTTGAACCAGCTGGAATGTAGGCTACAGAACGTAAGCCACTGCTCAATTGAACTGTATTACCCTTTACAAAAGTATCACCTATTGAAGGTACGTTATCTGACAATAAGTCGTTATCACCTAGCAAAGGCAATCTGTTAAACGCTTCTGTATTGTAGGCTATACCATTGAGTGCGTTTTTTAATTGCTGAAATTCTTTATCTAATGCGCGTCTGTCGGCATCAGTATTTATGCCGTTTTGAGACTGCATCGCCAATTGCCGCATACGCTGCAATATATCGGCAGATTCTTGCAGCCCGCCTTCCGCTATTTGTGCGTAGCTAAAGCCGTCGTTTAAATTTCTTCGTAACTGGTTTTTTGCCAAGGATTCCGACGTCAGCCTATTCGATATTTGCAGACCAGAACTATTATCAACAGCTTTATTTATTCTTAGCCCTGAACTTAACCGTTCATATGCAATAGACAGTGTTTTACTGAACACAGGGTTTGATGGTAGCGACTGTGTAAATGATGAAACGGTTAACATAAACTTCCTTGCTATGAAAAACTGAAGTACATAAATGGCGAATACTTTATTGGGATGACGTTTAAAATTTGCGTTGCAAATAAATACAGCAAACAACAAGCCAAAATGATGAATAGAAATATAGAAAAGCAGATCCAGTTGATTGGGCAGATACAGGGTAAAAAGAATAATGGGGTCAGGGCTGTGACTCTGAGCCCAATATTCTTCGGGCACAAAAAAAAGGCCTGAGTTTTCACTCAGGCCCTTTTTCTAATCGAGTATTAATTACTCTTCAGTTGCTTCTACTGCTTCTTCTTCAGCTTCTACAACTGGACGGTCAACTAGCTCAACATATGCCATTGGGGCATTGTCGCCAGCACGGAAACCGCATTTAAGAATGCGAGTGTAACCGCCTGGGCGAGCTTCGTAACGAGGACCAAGCTCGTTGAATAGTTTACCTACAACCTCTTTGTCACCAGTGCGGGCAAAAGCTAGACGGCGGTTTGCAACGCTATCTTCTTTAGCCATAGTGATTAGAGGCTCGATTACGCGACGTAATTCTTTCGCTTTTGGTAACGTAGTTTTGATCACTTCGTGCTTGACCAAAGAACCGGCCATGTTTTTAAACATAGCTTGACGATGGCTGCTGTTGCGATTCAACTGACGACCACTCTTACGATGGCGCATAGTTTTATCCTTCTCTACAAATCAGTTTGATAAAAACCTGATTAATCTTTTTCAGCGATGCTCTCTGGCGGCCAGTTTTCTAGGCGCATGCCTAGAGAAAGACCACGAGATGCTAGAACATCTTTGATTTCAGTTAGCGATTTCTTACCAAGGTTTGGCGTTTTAAGTAGCTCAACCTCAGTGCGCTGTACCAGGTCACCAATGTACTGGATAGCTTCTGCTTTCAAACAGTTTGCAGAACGTACTGTCAGCTCTAGGTCATCTACAGGGCGAAGCAGAATCGGATCGAATTCTGGCTTCTCTTCTTTCGCTTCTGGCTCAGATACATCACGTAGGTCTACGAATGCATCTAGCTGTTCAGCTAGGATAGTAGCAGAACGGCGGATCGCTTCTTCAGGATCTAAAGTGCCGTTCGTCTCCATGTCGATGATTAGTTTGTCTAGGTCTGTGCGTTGTTCAACACGTGCAGACTCTACACTGTAAGCAATACGTTCAACTGGGCTGTATGAAGCGTCTACTAACAAACGACCAATTGGACGATCATCTTCTTCAGAGGAGCGACGGGTAGAAGCTGGTACATAACCACGGCCCATTTCTACTTTAACGCGCATGCTGATTTCAGCTTCGCCAGTTAAAGTACAAATAACATGCTCAGGGTTTGCAATTTCTACGTCGCCATCATGCTGAATATCACCAGCAACAACAGGGCCAGCGCCAGATTTCACTAGAGTTAGAGTTGCCTCAGTTTTACCTTCAAGGCGAACCGCTAAACCTTTAAGATTTAGCAAGATCTCAATTACGTCTTCCTGAACACCTTCTTTGGTGCTGTACTCGTGAAGAACGCCGTCAATTTCTACCTCGGTAACTGCACATCCTGGCATAGATGACAGTAAAATACGACGTAGGGCGTTACCTAGAGTGTGGCCAAAGCCGCGCTCTAGTGGTTCCAAAGTTACTTTGGCACGAGTAGGAGAAACGTTTTCGATCTCAACTAATCTCGGTTTTAGGAATTCAGTCACAGAACCCACAATGCTTCCTCTTTAGTTAGCTTTACTTAGAGTAAAGTTCGACGATCAACTGTTCGTTAATTTCCGCAGACAGGTCAGTTCTTTCAGGAACGCGCTTGAAAGTGCCTTCCATTTTGCTGCTGTCTACTTCAATCCAGGTTGGCTTCTCACGTTGGTCAGCCAGTTCCAAAGCAGCAACGATACGCGCTTGCTTTTTAGCCTTTTCACGAACAGAAACCACGTCTTCGGCAGAAACGTTAAACGATGGGATGTTCACAACTTGACCATTTACCATGATCGCCTTGTGGCTAACTAGCTGACGTGCTTCAGCACGAGTGCTAGCGAAACCCATACGGTAAACTACGTTATCAAGACGCTGTTCTAAAAGCTGTAGCAAGTTTTCACCTGTGTTGCCTTTTAGACGTGCAGCTTCTTTATAGTAGTTGCGGAATTGTTTTTCCAGAACGCCGTACATACGACGAACTTTTTGCTTTTCACGCAGCTGAACACCGTAGTCAGACAGACGGCCACGACGGGCACCGTGCTGACCAGGCGCTGTATCGATTTTACATTTAGAATCGATTGCGCGAACGCCGCTTTTTAGGAACAGGTCAGTTCCTTCGCGACGGCTAAGTTTGAGTTTTGGACCCAAATATCTTGCCATGATCTTTCTCCAACTGTCCGTCGATTAAACGCGACGTTTTTTCGGTGGACGACAACCGTTGTGAGGAATAGGGGTCACATCGGTAATGTTTGTGATCTTATAACCTGTAGCGTTAAGAGCACGGATCGCAGACTCACGGCCTGGACCTGGACCTTTAACGAAAACTTCAAGGTTCTTAAGACCGTATTCTTGTGCAGCAACACCTGCACGCTCAGCAGCTACCTGTGCAGCAAATGGGGTAGATTTACGTGAACCACGGAAACCTGAACCACCAGATGTCGCCCATGCTAGTGCATTGCCTGAACGGTCTGTAATAGTCACAATTGTGTTGTTGAAAGACGCATGGATATGAGCCATTCCGTCTGCAACCTGACGTTTAGCGCGCTTACGCGTGCTACGAGCTGGTGCTTTAGCCATAACTTACTCCCCGTTTACTTCTTAATTGGCTTACGAGGACCTTTACGGGTACGCGCATTAGTTTTAGTGCGCTGACCACGTAGAGGCAAGCTACGACGGTGGCGAATACCACGGAAGCAACCCAGGTCCATCAAACGTTTGATGCTCATAGAGACTTCACGGCGTAGATCACCTTCAACGGTGAATTTAGCCACTTCGTCACGAAGCTTATCAATAGTAGCTTCGTCTAGCTCTTTGATTTTTGTATTTTCTGCAACACCAGCACCCGCACAAATGCTTTTCGCACGTGTGGGACCAACGCCATAGATCGCTTGGATAGCGATTACAGCATGCTTGTGCTCAGGAATGTTAATGCCAGCGATACGGGCCATTAACAGCACTCCTCTTGTTTATTTGTCGACGACCTAAAAAGCCCGATAGGATACTTATCCGTCGACTAAATTGCAAATTTAGGTTCAAAATACTTTTAAACAAAACTAGCAGAACCTGACAAGTATAATTCAGGTTCTGCTCACTTAGTCTTGTAAATATTCTGTTCCGCTTTGATTAGCCCTGACGCTGCTTATGCTTTGGGTCAGAACTGCAAATTACACGCACAACACCGTTGCGCTTGATAACTTTACAGTTACGGCAAATCTTTTTTACTGATGCACGAACTTTCATTACATCTTTCCCCTTTCTATCAATATTAAGGGGCTAACTTATCGGCCGTAGCCTTTAAGGTTAGCTTTCTTCAGCACAGACTCATATTGACTAGACATCAAATGCGTCTGAACTTGTGCCATAAAGTCCATGATAACTACTACAATAATTAGAAGCGACGTACCACCGAAGTAGAACGGAACATTCCAAGCAATTAGCATGAATTCAGGCACTAAACAAATAAAGGTTATGTACAGTGCGCCAGCCAGTGTAAGGCGAGTCATTACCTTGTCAATGTATCGTGACGTTTGCTCACCCGGGCGGATGCCTGGGATGAACGCGCCAGACTTCTTCAAGTTATCTGCTGTATCACGCGGGTTGAATACCAACGCCGTGTAGAAGAAGCAGAAGAAGATAATCGCAGCTGCGTATAACATCACGTACAGCGGTTGACCAGGAGATAGCATAAGCGCTACATCTTGCAACCACGCTGTTGATTCATTCTGTCCGAACCATCCTGCGATAGTACCCGGGAACAGAATAATGCTAGAAGCAAAGATTGGTGGAATTACACCAGCAATGTTGACTTTAAGCGGTAAATGGGTGCTTTGCGCAGCAAAAACCTGACGGCCTTGCTGACGTTTCGCATAGTTTACCACAATTCTGCGCTGTCCGCGCTCTACAAATACAACTAGGTATGTAAGAGCGATTACAATCACGCCAATCAACAGTAGGAACAACATGTTAATGTCGCCCTGCCTTGCTTGTTCCGCAGTCTGACCTAACGCTGTAGGTAGACCGGCAACAATACCAGCAAAAATCAATATAGAGATACCGTTACCAATACCTCGTTCGGTAATTTGCTCACCTAACCACATAAGGAACATAGTTCCTGTGACTAGACTCACCACTGCCGTAAAGTAGAATCCGAAGCCAGGGTTTATCACCAATCCATTAATCAGGTTAGGCAAACCAGTCGAAATTCCAATTGATTGGAAGATAGCCAATACAAGCGTTAGATAACGCGTGTACTGACTAATTTTACGACGGCCTGCTTCGCCTTCTTTTTTAAGCTCCACCATCGGCGGATGAACCACCGAGAGCAACTGCATGATAATGGATGCAGTAATGTATGGCATAATGCCCAAAGCCAGAACGGATGCACGCTCAAGCGCACCACCAGAGAACATGTTAAACATTTCTACAATGGTGCCTTTTTGTTGCTCGAACAAGTCAGCAAGTACAGCTGGATCGATGCCAGGGATAGGAACATAAGAACCTAGTCTGAATACAACAATCGCACCAAGTACGAACAACAATCTTGCCTTAAGCTCACTCAAGCCGCTTTTAGCGCCTGAATCCAATCCTGGTTTAGCCATCTAGCTTATTCCTCTACTTTACCGCCAGCAGCTTCAATCGCTTCTTTAGCGCCTTTAGTAACCTTCAACCCGCTTACTGTAACAGCGCGTGACACTTCACCGCTCTTAACTACTTTAACGAACTGGATTTCTTTCTTAACAAGTCCAGCTGCTTTCAAAGTCTCAAGAGACGCTGTATCACCATCAACCTTCGCGATTTCAGCAAGAGTTACTTGATCAGTAACAAAGCTCTTGCGTGAAGTGAAACCGAACTTAGGAAGGCGACGCTGTAATGGCATCTGACCACCTTCAAATCCTGGCTTAACACGGCCACCTGAACGGCTTTTTTGACCTTTGTGACCTACGCCACCTGTTTTACCAAGACCTGAGCCGATACCACGACCAGAACGCTTACCAGTAGGCTTTGAACCTTCGGCTGGAGAAATTGTATTTAAACGCATGTCTTACTCCTCCACTATCTCAACCATGTAATGTACACGGTTGATCATGCCACGAACGGCTGGGGTATCTTCCAGTTCACGAACATGGTTGATTTTACGAAGGCCTAAACCTTTAAGCGTAGCTTTGTGCTTTGGCAGACGGCCAATTGCACTTTTAGTTTGCTTTACTTTAATCGTTGCCATGTCTGATTACCCCAAAATTTCATCTACAGACAATCCACGCTTCGCAGCAACTTTCGCCGGGCTATTCATTTCTGTTAGCGCGTTGATTGTTGCACGTACAACGTTGATTGGGTTTGTAGAGCCGTAACATTTTGAAAGTACGTTTTGTACACCAGCTACTTCAAGTACTGCACGCATCGCACCACCGGCAATAATACCGGTACCTTCAGATGCTGGCTGCATGTAAACTTTAGAGCCAGAGTGACGACCTTTAATCGGGTGCTGTAACGTGTGACCGTTAAGGTCTACGTCAACCATGTTGCGACGAGCCTTTTCCATTGCTTTTTGGATTGCAGCAGGTACTTCACGTGCCTTACCGTAACCAAAACCAACGCGACCGTTACCGTCACCCACTACTGTCAATGCAGTGAAACTAAAGATACGACCACCTTTAACCACTTTAGAAACGCGGTTTACAGCGATCAATTTCTCTAGAAATTCACCATTTTGAACGTCTTGTTTAGCCATTATAAACTCCTAGAACTGAAGACCAGCTTCGCGAGCTGCATCAGCTAATGCTTTAACGCGACCGTGGTATTGGAAACCACTACGATCGAAAGCCACTGTTTTAATGCCTTTCTCAAGCGCGCGCTCTGCGATTGCTTTACCGACTACCGTCGCTGCTTCAGCGTTACCTGTAGACTTAAGATCTTTTGCAAGATCTTTCTCAACAGTTGAAGCCGCTGCCAACACTTCAGAACCGCATGGAGCGATTAACTGAGCGTAGATGTGGCGAGGTGTACGGTTAACTACCAAGCGATGCGCGGCCAGTTCACGAATTTTTGCTCGTGCGCGAGTAGCGCGACGAATGCGAGCTGTTTTCTTATCCATCGTATCACCCACCTACTTTTTCTTAGCTTCTTTACGACGTACGTGTTCGTCAGCGTAACGTACACCTTTGCCTTTGTAAGGCTCTGGTGGACGGTATGCACGAATGTTCGCCGCAACCTGACCAACCACCTGCTTATCGGCGCCTTTAACGACGATTTCAGTTTGGCTAGGAGTTTCAACCGTAATGCCTTCAGGCATTTCGTATGCTACAGGGTGAGAGAAACCTAGTGTAAGGTTTAGTTTGTTACCTTGTGCTTGTGCACGGTAACCAACACCTAACAATGTAAGTTTTTTCTCAAAACCTTGTGAAACACCTTGAACCATTGCGTTAAGGATAGAGCGAACAGTACCAGCCTGTGCCCAACTATCAGCGAAACCTTCACGTGGAAGTGCTTTAAGTTGGTTCTCTTCCTGTGCAACTTCTACAGCGTCGTTAAAAACGCGGGTCAAAGTGCCTTTACTACCTTTTACAGTAACTTCTTGACCAGAGATAGAAACTTCTACACCTGATACAACATCTACTGGGGCTTTTGCTATACGTGACATATCAACTCCTCCGTTATGCTACATAACCGATGATCTCACCGCCCATGCCAGCGTTACGCGCTGCACGGTCAGTCATCACACCTTTAGAAGTCGACACGATAGCAACGCCTAAACCACCCATGACCTTTGGAAGCTCATCTTTTTTCTTATAGATGCGCAGACCAGGACGGCTTACTCGTTCGATAGTGTCAATTACTTGCTTGCCTTCGAAGTACTTAAGCGTAACTTCTAAAACAGGCTTAACGTCACCAGAAGCAGCGAAGTCAGTGATATAACCTTCAGCTTTTAATACTTCGCAAATTGCAACGCGAAGTTTAGAAGAAGGCATAGTCACAGAAACTTTCTGTGCCATCTGGCCGTTACGGATGCGGGTAAACATATCCGCGATAGGATCTTGCATGCTCATTATCAGCTACTCCTTACCAGCTGGCTTTCTTAAGGCCAGGGACTTCACCGCGCATCGCTGCTTCGCGAAGCTTAATACGGCTAAGACCGAATTTGCGTAGGTAACCATGTGGACGACCAGTTACACGGCAACGGTTACGTTGACGTGAAGAACTAGAGTCACGTGGCAGTTGTTGTAGCTTCAGAACAGCGTCCCAACGCTCTTCTTCAGAAACGTTAACATCGCTGATAATCGCTTTAAGTGCGGCGCGCTTCTCAGCATACTTAGCTACTAGCTTAGTACGCTTAGCTTCGCGTGCCTTCATTGATTCTTTTGCCATAACCCTACACCCCTACTTTTTGAATGGGAAGTTAAACGCGTCCAGCAGAGCACGTGCTTCGTCATTTGTATTCGCACTGGTAGTGATAGTAATATCCATACCGCGAATTTTATCCACTTTATCGAAATCGATTTCAGGGAAAATGATTTGCTCACGCACGCCCATGCTGTAGTTACCACGTCCGTCGAATGATTTAGGATTCAAACCACGGAAATCGCGAACACGTGGAATAGCGATTGAAATCAAACGCTCAAGGAATTCCCACATACGCTCGCCGCGTAGGGTTACTTTACAGCCAATCGGATAACCTTCACGGATTTTAAAACCCGCTACTGATTTTCTAGCAACTGTAACAACAGGCTTCTGACCGGCGATAGCCGTCATGTCAGCTTGAGCATTCTCAAGTACCTTTTTGTCAGCAACTGCTTCACCTAAACCCATGTTTAGAGTGATTTTTTCAATCCGAGGGACTTGCATGACGCTTTTGTATCCGAACTGCTTAGCAAGTTCAGCTACTACTGTTTCTTTATAGAAATCATGCAGTTTCGCCATCGTACTCTCCAATATAATTAAACAAGTTCGCCGTTAGACTTGAAGAAACGTACTTTCTTCTCATCTTCAAAACGGAAACCAACGCGATCTGCTTTGCCCGTTGCCGGGTTAACAATCGCAACATTAGAAACGTGAATAGAAGCTTCTTTCTCAACAATGCCACCAGCTACGCCCAGTTGTGGGTTTGGCTTAGTGTGCTTCTTGACGAGATTAACGCCTTCTACAATTACACGGTTATCAGCAATAAGTACGCGAAGGACTTTGCCTTGCTTACCTTTGTCTTTACCCGCTAATACGACTACTTCATCATCACGACGAATTTTATTAGCCATTATCGTGACTCCTTATAGTACCTCTGGGGCCAATGAGATGATTTTCATGAAGTTTTCACTTCTCAACTCACGGGTAACCGGGCCAAAGATACGCGTACCAATTGGTTGCTTGTTAGCATTAAGCATAACAGCCGCGTTACCGTCAAAACGAATGGTAGAACCATCTGCACGACGAACGCCTTTTCTAGTACGCACCACCACTGCATTCAGTACGTCACCTTTTTTAACTTTACCGCGAGGAATTGCTTCCTTAACAGTAACTTTGATGATGTCACCGATACCTGCATAACGGCGATGCGAGCCACCAAGAACCTTAATACACTGAACCCTGCGAGCGCCGCTGTTGTCTGCAACGTCCAGGTTAGTTTGCATTTGGATCATGTTAGTGCTCCGCTCTTAAATTAAGACTCTCCCGAGTCGTTAGTGCTGCTAAAAGCAACTGGATATCGTTGCTTTTATGTACATACCCCCATAAAAAGGGCGCGAAATAATAACAGAAAATTTTGGGAAGCGATAGCGGTAAATTGAATTATTTTTAAACTATGTGGGCAATTAAAAAGCCCCGACTAAAAGCCGGGGCTGATAACCACGTCACAGGTTATCAAGCAGGATTTTTTAGCGCTGAAACATTGCTTTCGAATTGCTTACCTAAATGTCTAAAAACACATTCTTTTAAACGGCTTACACCAACAGGTTTAGATATGAAGTCATCCATGCCAGATTTCAAGCATTTTTGCTTATCATCTCTTAATGTATTCGCTGTTAACCCAATGATAGGGAGTTCATTGGTTTGGTGGTCTAAGAGTTTAATTTGCTTTGTTGCTTCTACCCCGTCCATTATCGGCATATGGCAGTCCATGAGAATTATTGAATAAGGCGATTTTTCTGCAATTGAACGCTTCACTTTATCTACGGCCTCTTGCCCATTGACGGCTAAGTCACTCGCTAAGCCTATTTCTCTTAACTGTTCTTTGATTACAAGCTGATTAATTTCGTTATCTTCTACAATAAGCACTTTGAATGAACTTAATTCCTCTCTACTTGGCGTATAGTCAAAGTTACATCCGCTCGCTGTTTCCGATATTGCCAAAGCGTTTGCATCATTTAGTGTTAGTGTGACAGTGAAGCGCGCGCCAACACCGAGTTCACTCGACACTTCAACTTTGCCGTTATAGTATTCAGCCACTTTTTTCACCAAAGCAAGCCCAACACCCACGCCGCTAGATTCTCGTTCGGTATAGTTTTCACCCTGTTTAAAGGGCGAAAATATAAGTTCTTGCTGCTGTTTACTAATTCCAATACCTGAGTCTGTAACTATTAACTTAACCCTGTAACGTCCTTTACCGTAAACGGTGCATTTAGTCTCTACACTAACGGTCCCTTCTTTAGTAAATTTAAATGCGTTGTTGACGAGGTTGATAAAAACCTGCCCTATTCGTAATTTATCAGCAACGAAACTCTTTCCTCTGACTCCGCTTGTATTCACCGATAACGCTATCCCCTTTTCTTGCGCTAATTGAGCAAACATAGGGGTTTGTTCTTCAATAATTTGGGCTATGTTAGTTGGTTCCTCTTTGTACGACATACTCTCAGAGTCAATCTTTGAAAAATCTAATATATTATTTACGATACCAAGCAGTGAGTCGGCTCCTTTCATTGCAATAGTTGCGAACTCCAATTGTTTTGAATTCAGGCGTGAGCCTATTAGAACCTCTAACATTCCTTGGACATCGTGCAAAGGCGTTCTAATCTGGTAGCTTATGTTAGACAAAAAATCACCGCGCGTTGCCATCTCTTTTCGTGCCATTTCGGACTTTTGTTTTAACTCAGCTCTATCGATGTGTATTTGAGTGATGTCAATCGTTGCGCCTATCACTTTAATACAGCGTCCATTTTCCATTACAGGGTGAGCACGACTCTCTATCCAACGAGTTTCACCTGCATCGGTACGCACCTTGAGTTCGTACGAAAAGTCATCGCCAGTTTTTAGCATTTTCTTAAAACGCTTTACGTACCTCTCACGCTCTTTTTCATCAACAATAAACTTGGTGATGTCTTCAGCTTTAAGTATTTTGTCACTATGCAAATGGAGCATACGCTTTAATGCGTCAGACCAAGTGAAGACCCTCGTCTCAAGATGAAATTCCCATGTACCTACCCCAGCCAAATTTATCACCTGATTAAGCAGCAAGTTTCGTTCTGCTAGCACCGATTTTTGTGCGTTTAAATTATTAATGGCCTGCTGCCGCTCAAGTTCATTGCCTACCCAAGAAGCGAGAAGCAGCAAATAGTCTAATTCTAAACTTGTGAAGGAAGCATGCTTGGGAGAAAGAGAAGAAAAATTAACCGTTCCAAACAACTCTCCACCTACGTAGATAGGGGCAGCTAAGTAACTTTTAAGCGAATATTTTTCGAAGCAAGGGTGTGACGCACCTGGGATTTCATTGATGTTGTGATAAGCAATAAGGGAATTCAACTCTACTACGTCAGCGCAATAGGTTTCTGACAAATTAAATAGTCTATTTGGCTCTATATCATCCTTAGGAGTTACAACGCTTAGTACGCTATATAACTCACCCCGGATATTACTTATAATACCTGTTTCCAAGTCAAGGATATCAGTGCCAATACGCAACAAGCTCTCAAGCTTATTATCTAGTGATAATGACTTATCATTAGAAATGGTCTGCAGTTCTTTAATAATACTCATGAGGATTAGGGCCCTCCTAGACCGCAACAAAAAAGGCCAATGTATAAACATTGACCTTTTAAATTTACGAGAAATTCGAATTGATGAAAGTTTTCGATCTCATCAATTAGTCTAATAAATAGACTAAGATATTAATAAAGCACGTTAATTTCATATCCTGTAGCAGTATCTGCCGGCTCGACGGTAACAATGTAGTTTTCTTCTTCGGTAAAGCCAAATAATGCAGTTCTATCTAATAATACTTGTTCTTCATTCTCATCTTCATATACAGCAATAACTTCGTAGTAGTCAGACGGAAGTACTTCACTTGTGCTTTCAGCAAATTCAAGGTTTTGAACATCGTATTCAGCGGTATCGATGGTTTCGTCGTTTCTCACTAGGTAAAAATCTACATCATCAAAGTCGCTAACTAGATTGATAAAGTTCACGGTTTTGTCGTAGGCCTGCGGTAATCCACTTTCTATGAAGGTCGCGGCGCCTAGCGTGTTGCCGGTATTGTAAATCAAAATAGCTTTACTTTCGCCTTGGTTAAGCGTGATCAATTTATTACTTAGGGTGCTCACTGTGCCTGTAGGGTCTGTTACCGTCACACGGTAATCACCATATCGAATTGCATTAAAGTCTGACAATTCCCCCCCTGCAAGAGAAAAGCTAACGTCTTCTTCATCAGTATTACCGCCAAAGGTCACGTTAAGCTCGGTATCTAGATTGGTTGAGTTGTAAATACGATATTGAGAGTCAGCTTCAACGTCGGTTAATGCTGTAACGGTAGACGAGTTAAGAATAGTATCAACCACCAGCCCGTCTTGAATTGCCCCGCTTACATCGCGAAGGCTCATTACGTATTCTGTTTCATAAACAAAGTCGAGGGTTTGCGATTCGAATACGACATCATCGCTTCCCGGCTCAGTAAGATAAATTGTGTACTCACCTTCATCGAAATAGTCGCTGTCGTCATCTGCATCCCAATAGTTTAGCTCGGCTAAATCGCCTATTGTGACTGTGCCTAAAAAGTTAGCCGCTTCAAACGGGTCGCCCGATTCGCTCATGTAAAAGTCGTAAGAAGATTCGTCTACAGCAACAGATAACGCAAATAATCTGAAGTGATCTTCCATTGTTTCACGTTCATAAGAGTAGGTTGTGAAAGTAGGATTGCTAAAATCACCACTCATCACTACTATCGTTTTGTAACCATCTCTCAAATCTACGGTTATCTCATCGATATATACTTCCTGATCATCAGAATCTGTTCGTATGAACTCTAGCTCTAATTCGCCATCGTCCATTGAATACATTGAAGTTGTGTCACCAAACTGTGCCGAGCCAAAGCTATCACCGTCTACTTCTCGCATTTCTACGTTGGCACCGTTAGGCGAAGCATTATAAAACTGAATGTAAGCGTAGGAATAATCGGAATTGCTGCTGTCAGAGCCACCACACGCGGTAAGCCCAAGCGTTGCTACAAGCCCCATAGCTACTGCACGGAACCAAGTTCCACTAAGCAAAGATCGATAGGTCAATTGCATAAATTGAATGTCCTTAGAAATTGTTCTTTTATTGGTAAACGCCTGCGTTTAAGCGAATAGGCACACGTTGGGAGTGCTTTTCTGGGCACGCACAATACAGCGATATGGCTATCTGAGAAGTAGTTAGTTCGATGCTTTACGCTATCTTTGCAAAACTGACTTTCCTTTATATTTTCTTGTCGTAATGGCCCTATAAATAAAGCTACATACTGGGCTGGGCCTTAAGAAAAAACGGGTAAAAAAGGAAAGGCTGTCAGATTTTTTGGTGACAAGAAAAAAGCCTGCAAAAGCAGGCTTAAAGTTTGTCTTAAGGAGACAGGTATTGTTACTCGTAAGAGTAAGTCAGTGTTACGCCACTATACGTAGAGTATGCGCGAAGACCAATGTGCCACGTACCTGAGGCCGGGGCATCGAACGTACAAACTTCATTATTGCCGTTTTGATAAGGTCGGCAATCGAAGCTATTCGTTTCTGGTTGGGAACCAAATTTCACGTAAAGGTCAGCATCACCTGTTCCGCCTGAAGTACGAATGGTCATTTGAGTAACGCCTTCTGGAATAGTCCAAGTATAGCGATCCCAATTGTTTCGCGTTCCAGAAAGTCCTGTTAGTTGACCTGAAACTGGCTCTACACCCGGCTCTGAACCGCCCCCACCTGTACCACCGCCTGCACAACCATTGGTATTCAGGTAGTTATACGCATCGGCTAGCTGCATTAAGCCGTACCCATAAAGGTTGTCGCGACCTGTACTCCCCTTATCCTCAGCGGTTGCATTTAGGGCATTGCGAATTTGATTGTTAGAGCATTGTGGAAAGTAGCTCCATACTAATGCCGCACCACCAGCAACATGAGGCGTTGCCATTGATGTACCGCTTAAAGAGGCATAGGTGTTAGTTGGGTATGTGGACTGCACCGCACTTCCTGGCGCTGCAATTTCTACTTGGTCGTTATATTGGCTATAGCTTGCACGGTTTTCGTTTGAGTCTACCGCTGCAACTGACATTACTGCATCGTAAGAAGCAGGATAAGACTTCGCACTGTTACCATCGTTACCCGCAGCAGCTACCAACAACATACCTGCATCAGTGAAACTTTGCATAGCGTTACGTTCAGTTGTGGATGAACTTCCACCACCTAAGCTCATATTAACTACGTTCGAGCCCGCATCCTGACACTGGGTGATCGCATCTATAAGGTCAGAAGCATAGGTCCACTGACCACTATCGTTAAAGATTTTAACGATATGCATGTCAACGCCTGGATACACACCAACAACACCTTCGTTATTGTCGTAAGCGGCAATGGTACCAGCTACGTGAGTTCCATGCCCATTACCATCGTTGTACCAGTTACCTACAGCGCTATTATTCGCTTGCCCTGTTACCCCGTCATTAGTTCCCGGAAGATCAGGATGACCCAGGTTGTATCCCGTATCGATAATACATACCTTGCGAGCTGTAGTATCTGACTGACCAAACTGATTCGCCTGTACCATGGTGTAGCCGTAAGGCGTAGTTTGTGCCATAGGCTTGCGACGTACATCCACTTCTATACTTTCAACATTAGGGTTGTTACGAAGTTTATTAAGTGCAGACTTACTCATAGTCGCTGCAACCATCTTGTGCTTTTTAAGCTCTTTCTTAATTGAACCACCCGCTTTACTAACTTCTGATTTGGCAGAGGCAATGCTGAAAGGCTTTTTGGTTTTCAGCTTAGATTTTGGTTTTGATTTAGCTTTACTACTATGAAGTTCATCGCTTGAAGCGGCGAACTCTACTGTTTCGCTTATCATTTCATCTTTAAACTTGATGATATAGCGTTGTTGTTCGGTATTCACCAGGCGGTCGACCGTAAGACGCTTACCCAGTGCTTGTTTCAAGGTTTGAGGCTTTTCTTTCACTTTCACTAGGCCTTCGTCTGCAGCCATTGCAGAGTTACCCATTAAGCCAAAAGATACAGCTAAAGCCGCCGCTGTTAGACATGTGTGTTTCTTATTTAATTTTGAGTTCAAAATTTATTTCCTGTTTTATCTGTCTTATTAACTTCAACACTGTTTTAGTCCGTGTTTTAGAAGCTATTTGTTATTGAATGACATACAGGTATAACCATTACCTCATACGAAATGCTCATCCATGACAACCTACGCAACTGCGTAGCAACGACCTACCTATTTGTCAGGTTTGTAGATAGCGAATTCTTACGCAACCTACTGAGCTCATACTAGGCGGCTGATCTAGATGTTGTGTATACTGCCTCAGTCTTGGTGAGCATTTTTTATACCTTTTCAAAATGCGCTTAAGAACGAAAATCTTCACGGAAGCCGCACTAGCTGTACGTTATAAGCAAATTAATATAGGAAATGGACATCTATAACTAGAAATAGGCTCGCACTTTCAAAATGTAACAAAATATTAAACTCCTTACGCTCTCGCTAATCGCGTTTTTCATAGAACCGTACTTTCAAAACAGAACGACTGCTCTATTAACGGCTTCTAGAAGGCGCTTACATAAGTATGTAAACAGAAGGAGCGCAAAAGGGTGTGAAAGCGTAAAAGTACTTGAGGCTATGTGAGAGGGAAAAAACTAAAAGAAATGAAAAAGGGGCGCGTAGTGGCAATAAAAAACCAGCTACGCGCCTTTCAATAGTGTTGGTATAGATGCTGGGTTCGTCACCTAAACCTTAGAAGCTTGTTATAAACTGCGCTGTCTTACAATCTCATACAAACACACACCAGTCGCTACCGAAACATTCAAACTTGTCACGCTACCAGCCATGGGTAGCTTAACCAGTTCGTCACAGGTTTCCTTCGTTAGCCTACGCATACCTTTGCCTTCTGCCCCCATAACTAGCGCGGTAGGGCCTTTCAGGTCAACATCATAAAGGGTTTTATCGGTTTCACCGGCGGTACCCACAATCCAAAGGCCTTTGTCTTGAAGGTGTTTCAAGGTTCTAGCTAAGTTTGTAATTTGAATTAGCGGCATAACTTCAGCTGCGCCACAGGCCACTTTTCGTACCGTGCCATTTAAGCTGGCAGACTTGTCTTTAGGTACAATCACAGCGTGTACACCAGCACCATCAGCCGTACGCAAGCAAGCTCCCAAGTTATGTGGGTCGGTAATGCCGTCTAACACCAAAATTAACGGCTGCGACTCTCGCTCAAGTATTTTATCAAGGTCAGCTTCATCCATTACGCGAGCAGGCTTCGCTTTAGCGACTACACCTTGGTGCTGCTCGCCGTTCACTTTATCGTCTAGCGCTTTACGCTGACTAAACTGAACTGAAATACCGAAACGGCGCGCCTGGTTAACAATGTTGGTCAAGCGCTCATCGTTACGCCCTTTTAAAACCCACACTTCCATTACACGCTCTGGCTCTTTCTCAAGTACCGACTGCATTGCATGTAAACCATATAACCATTCTTGCTGCGCCATTTAACGCTTACCTCTTTTATTCAATGACAATGTTTTGCCGTCGCTACTGCTTTTCGTGCTGCCGCGACCTGACGATTTACCGCCGCTACGACTAGACGAGCTTGAGCCGCCTTTACTTTTGCTCCCTTTCTTGTCAGAACGAGAGTCTTTACCAGAGCGGGGCTTGTTATCAAAGCGAGTAGGTTTGTCTGACGCCTTTTTAGCTGTCTTCACTTTTACCTTCTTGCCTTTGGTGGAGCGCAGCATAGACTTATCGAGTAATAAATCAATCTTTCTTTCATCAAGGTTTACGGCCGCAACAGTCACTTCTACTGTATCACCAAGTCTGAACTGGCGATGGCCCGATTCTCCTACCAGCGCTTGTTTTACTTGGTCGTAGTTATAGTAGTCATCATCTAGCGATGTTATGTGCACTAAGCCGTCGATATGGTATTCGGTTAAGCGAACAAACAAGCCAAAGTTAGTCACCGAGCTCACCACACCTTCGAACGTATCACCTACGTGATCGAGCATGAATTCACATTTAAGCCAGTCGGCCACATCACGCGTTGCATCATCGGCGCGGCGTTCTGTCATAGAGCACTGTTCACCAAGCTGCTCAATTTCCTCTACCGTGTAGTTTTTAGCGCCGCTTACCTTCTGTTTGCCTTGCTGCTTGGCAATAATGCCTTTCAATGCACGATGTACCACTAAGTCTGGGTAACGACGAATAGGCGATGTAAAATGTGCGTAGGCCTCTAGCGCTAAGCCAAAGTGCCCTACGTTTTCGCCATCGTAAACCGCTTGCTTCATTGAGCGCAGCAGCATAGTTTGAATAAGCTCCTCATCTACTCGACCGCGAGTTTTAAGCACTACATCGGTAAACGCAGCCGGCTCTGCATCTTCAACAATGGCATGGGGAATACCAATTTCACTTAAGTAACTGGTGAAAGCGGTAAGTCTGTCGGCGTCTGGCTTATCGTGCACACGGTATAATGCAGGCGCTTCATGCTTTTCTAACATTAGAGCGGCACTCACGTTAGCCATGATCATGCACTCTTCAATAAGCTTATGTGCATCGTTACGCACTAAAGGCACGATATTTTCAATTTTGCGCTGGGCATTAAATACAAATTTAACTTCTTGGGTCTCGAACTCAATAGCGCCTCGTTTAGCACGCGCTTTTTTAAGCGCACGGTACAAGTCCTGTAAATTGCGAAGATGAGGTACATGAGGCTCGTAACGCTGATGAAGCTCTTTGTCGCCTTGCAGAATATTCCACACTTTGGTGTAGGTTAAACGGGCGTGTGAATTCATTACCGCTTCGTAAAATTGGAATTCTTCCAGTTTACCTTGCGCACTTATGGTCATTTCACACACCATACACAGGCGGTCGACTTCAGGGTTCAAGGAACACAAACCGTTAGACAGTACTTCTGGAAGCATAGGAATAACTTGGTCAGGGAAATACACTGAGTTACCGCGCTGCTGCGCTTCATCATCAAGGGCTGAACCTGTTTTTACATAGTGACTCACATCGGCTATGGCTACCCACAGCTGCCAGCCGCCGTCGTCTAATGGTTCGCAGTATACTGCATCGTCAAAGTCACGGGCATCTTCGCCGTCAATGGTAACAAGGGGAAGCTGGCGCAAATCAATTCGGCCTTCTTTGGCTTCATCTGGCACTTGGTCGGTTAGCTTTTCTACTTGTTTGGTTACCCCGTTTGGCCACTGGTGTGGAATATCAAACGTGCGAAGGGCCATTTCAATTTCCATACCTGGCGCCATATGCTCACCAAGTACTTCAACAATTTTACCTACTGGGTTCATTTTACGGCGTGGACGCTGAGTAAGCTCTACCACTACCACCTGCCCCATGCGGGCACCGTTGGTACTTTCTGGCGGAATGACAATTTCATGCTGTAAACGGCTGTCATCTGGCACAACCATGCCAAAGCCTTGCTCAACGAAATAACGACCAACTATAGGCTCGCTGCGCGGCTCAATGACCTGAGTTACAAACGCTTCTTTTCTGCCACGACGGTCGGTACCGCTAATACGCGCTTCTACCACGTCGTCGTGAAGGAACAAGTTCATTTGCCCTGCACTTATAAATAAGTCACCGCTTTTATCTTCAGGACGCAAGAAGCCGAAACCATCTCGGTGACCAATAATTCGGCCTTTAATAAGCTCATCACGGTTTTGGAGTATGTATTTTTTCTGCTTAGTGAACTGCACCTGCCCTTCGCGCTCCATGGCACGTAGGCGGCGCTGAATACCAATTCGCGCTTCTTCATCGAAAGCGTTCACCAAGTTACAGATGTCAAGAAACGACAAGGGCTTGTCGTGCTCTTTTAATAAACTCATTAAATATTCGCGGCTGGCTACCGGATTTTCGTACTTTTCTTTCTCGCGCTGATAATGCGGATCGTCACTCATGTATTTTTAAATTACCTTTAATTACTTTGTTTACAATGTCTTCGTTTGTGGCTTAGTTCTTCAAAGTACAATGGAAAACATTGAAATATATTTTTTAGACACATAAACCATTTTTGGTTCATGTGGTTATTTGCTGCACAGTATAACAGTATTTACGGTAAAAGATTACGCGTTATTAGGCTTATAGCGTTTACCAAACTTTTTTGCTATGAACGGGGTCTTACGCCTTTGAATATCGGATTGTCAGTAGCGAAGAATAGAAAATCTGTTGCTAAGTCAGCACATATAAAAGTTACAGCAACAATTTTGTAAACTGAGATACTTGCTAGTAGATTGACTTTAAATTGGGTTTGCTGTTTGCGGTTCTATATAGGTCGTATGCAACCTGATAATGCATCCATGCTTGGGCACTAATACCGCTCACAGCTTCGAGCTTACGAGCAAGCTCAATGGTTAAATTCGAATGCCCGTTAATAAACCTTGATAAATGTTTTTTTGAGATACTTAAACACTGTGCAATCTCATTTTGCTTCAGCGATGATTTTGACATGCACCTGCGTTTAAACACTTCACCAGGATGAGGCCTTTTTAGATGTTCAAGCCTTGATACTCGCTCTCCAGTATCGATTAATGCTTTGCCTCGGTCACTATTGTATTCAATACCTATGTGCATACTGTGTTTCATGGGTTGTATTCTCTGTAATCAAGGCTGAAACAATCGCCATCACTAAAAAAACATGTTACCGCTCCACACGGTTCTACGTTATTAACTGTAACCGTTACATACCAAAGAGCGCTTCCTTCAGCTTTTATGGCACCAATATCTATCAAATCTGAAACTTGTGATGCAGCATCTAAGTCAAATAACGCGTCCCAAACCTTGTGACGATATGCTATAGGAAGCCATTCATCATCACTTTGCCACATTGTAAGGAGCTTATCGTGGACGAAACTTATTATTGCCAATGGAATATCCAACAAAGATTACCATAGAGGTAATTTTTCTCAAAAACATGTGCATATTTTATCCAGTTACAGATGTGTCAACTTCGATCTAAAGTCCTGTTCTCGATTCGGCGCAGCCTGACATCTGTATGTCACAAACACTCAGTATAAAAATGGGTTTTCGTTTTTGTTGCATGAGCGTT
Organism: Alteromonas sp. ALT199; assembly: GCF_018619335.1. Lineage (GTDB taxonomy): Bacteria > Pseudomonadota > Gammaproteobacteria > Enterobacterales > Alteromonadaceae > Alteromonas. Next base: position 54,283 of record NZ_JAHHDX010000144.1, read on the forward strand.
CAACAAAACAATGACATCACTAGTTACCTTACAAACTTATAAAGAGCAGGCATATGGATAGAAGAACGTTTATAAAGCTGTCGTCACTTACTGGTGCGAGCGTGGCAGTGTCTACAGGGCTAGCGGGCTGCACAGTTAGCAATTCTGCAAATAGCCAACCACAAACTAACGCTACCTTTACTCATGGTGTAGCCAGTGGAGACCCATTAAAAGATGCCGTTATTATTTGGACACGCGCCTTGCCAACAACAGATTCAGGCTCGGGCTCGGGTTTAGCCAAAGCCGATATTTTGTGGGAAATGGCGAGCGATGCCGACTTTACTGACATAGTAAGTAGCGGTGTTGTTGAAGCCAAGGCAACCCATGATTTTACCGTAAAGGTAGACGTAACAGGTCTTAGCCCGGCGAGCCGCTATTTTTACCGTTTTAAAAGTGCCAATAATACAAGCCCTGTGGGCGAAACCCGTACGCTACCCGAGTCTGACGTGTCTAACGTTACATTCGGCATATTTTCATGTTCTAACTACCCTGCTGGATTTTTCACACCTTACATGGAAGCAGCGAAAAACGACAACATCGATTATGTATTGCACCTTGGTGACTACATTTATGAGTACGATGGCAAGGGGTACGCAACTGAGCACGCCAGGGAAATTGGCAGAACTTACGCACCTGATAACGACACCGAGCTTTATACGCTAGAAGACTATCGCAATCGCTATGCGCTATATCGTACCGATGAAGGCTTGTTGACCTTACACAAGAATAAGCCGTTCATTGTTGTGTGGGATGACCATGAAATTACTAACGACACCTATAAAGACGGCGCGGAAAATCACCAAGCTGATGAAGGTGATTTTTATGAACGACGCGCGGCAGCCGTACAAGCTTATTATGAGTGGTTACCCATTCGCCCACCCTTTGGCACTGAGCGTTTAGAGATTTATCGCCAGTTTACCTTTGGTAAGCTTCTTGACTTATACATGCTCGACACCCGTGTTCTCGCCCGCGATAAGCAGCTTGAATACGCCAACTATCGCGATGCTGAAACAAAAGCGTTTGACCAAGCTGGTTTTATGAAAGATATCAGTAATCCTAGTCGTGGACTTTTAGGTGAAGCCCAACGCAACTGGCTACATTCGTCCATGCAGCAAAGTCAGGCTAAATGGCAGGTATTAGGCCAACAGCTATTAATTGGTCGCATGCTATTCCCTGTATCGATTTTTAACGGCGTTGAACGTAAAGAGATACCAAGCCACGTACATAGGCTCGCAAATATTAAACGCAAACAAATGCAAGGTGGCGCACTTAGTGAACAAGAGCTTGCGCTCATCAATACCGTAATGCCTTACAACTTAGACGCATGGGATGGCTACCCTATTGAACGGGAACAGGTTTTGATGCAGCTTAAATCCATCGGTAAGCCAGTTATTGCCCTTGCAGGTGATACACATAATGCATGGCACAATAAGTTAACCCTGAAAGATGGCACAGAAGTGGGCGTAGAGCTTGCTACACCAGGCGTGACATCGCCAGGTATGGAGCATTATTTAAGCATGGATGATGAAGTAGCAAAGACGCTTGCCGATGATCTTCCGCTACTCATTGAAGATTTGCAGTACTGTAATCTTCATCAGCGCGGCTTTATGACACTGATCGTCAGCGAAGACAGCGCTAAAGCCACATGGCACTATGTGGATGCGATTTTAACCCAGGCTGGAAAAGTAGCTGATACACATAGCTATGAGGTTAAGGCATAGCGTTCTACGGCTTTGTTAGCGTGTATAGGCTCAAGCCTATGCACGTTATTTATAAAGTTAAAGGCTACAAACGCTACCTTACAAGTCTCACAACGCGCTTAGTGCTTTCCACAAATAGTGTGTTTTTAATCTGCGTTGGGCCATTGCTGAGCATCATGAAGAACACGTAGTATTTCGATGCAATTTGTAATGATGTTTTCTCGATATATAACGATAAACGGCAGGCCATTTATTACAAGTTCCCGCGTATTCTTCAATCGGCCATGACGGCCTGCTCTAGGATGTTCTGATAAGACTTAGTGCGAACTATCAATAATGTTCATGACAACGTCAATAGCTACAGAGGGGCTATTTTTTTGAGCAATATGAGTTTCAATTTTCTCTAAATCGGTATTTGCAAGATCAGTCCATTTGAGCTGCACGCTTAGCCTCCCACTTAGCTTTGACATCAGTATGGTCGGTCAAGCGTCCCTCATCAGCAGACTTCACTCCTTTTTCCACCTCTCGGATAAACCACTCTTCGCGAGCAACATACTGCTTGATGGCTTCGGCCATCAGCCACGCCCTAGGTCTATCCATCGCCTCAGCCATTTCGCCTACACGTGCAAGTGTTTCGTCAACTAATCTTACTGAGGTAGCTTTTAAAGGCATACAGATTCTCCGAGGTTCTTTGAGAATCTTTACTGTAACTGCACCAGCATTAAATGTCTTCTTTTGCCTACGTCGACGAAGTCAGAGTTCAAACTTTGATAAGCAAATAGTGCCAATCACAATCAGAAGTTCTAATACTTCTTCTTATAAACCATATTATTTAAGTTACGTCCTATTCCCATCAAGATAGGGGCATATTGACGGGAATAGGTACTCTCTTATTCTTTACTTCTAGAACTCGTAGTAAACACGCACACCGGCAATGCGAGGCATGCCGCGAACGAAGGTAGGAATACCTAAGCCGCCCCCCGTGTTACCTGCATCAATTAAAAACTCTTTATCAAACAGGTTGTTTACGTAAAACTCGTAGGCAAACTTGCTGTTGTCTTGAAGCAGCTTCACCGATACATCGGTCAGTGAGTAAGTATCTTGAGAAAGGCCAGGATAATTACTGCTTTCAAAGAACACTTCAGACTGGAAGCTGGTTAGCCAGTTAACATCAATATCGAAGTTATTCATATTGAATACTTTGTTGATGTTGATAGCACCGCTGACTTCTGGCGCTAAGCGAAACTTATTGCCGCCGTACTGGAATTCAGAACCATCAGCTGTGTTATCTGCAAATTCCGCGTCTAAGAAACCAAGGCTTGCTGTTAATGTCAGCGTTTCGCTGTAGTTGTAGGTCGCCATGCCTTCAATACCCGACATTGTCGAATCACCCACTGTTACCGTAATCGACTGCAAGGTTTCCGCGTCAGTAAAGCTTTGCTGATAATCGCTGTATTCGTAGGTGAAAATGGCTCCCGAGAACAGGAAGTTGGCGCTTTGATACTTAACACCCAAATCGTAGCTATCTACAATTTCTGGCTTAGTCACATTAACGCCACCCGCGTTTGCATCCACAACTGGCGAACGACGGCCTTTGGCGTAGTTCGCATATAAGTTCCAGTTATTGTTTACATCGTAGCTTACTGCGAAGCGTGGCAATGTATCGTCAAAGTCGCGCTCGGCATCGAAAGTAAAAGCACCGTCTGCGGTAGTAAAGGTATTTCGCGTATAACGGGTTTCATCGATGTAGCGAACGCCAGCCGTTACATTAATATTGTCGGTCACGTAATAAGATACTTCAGCAACATAAGACGCTATGTCTAGCTCAGCCTCGAAGGTGAACGGTCCTTGTATAAAAATAGGCGGTAGCGCAGGGTTAGAAATAGGTGAGCCATCTGCATTAAATAGCTGAGACACCAACATGGCACGTAGGGCTTCTATTTCCTCTAGCGATGCATTGGTCGCTATATTCTGATTAAGCGGAATGTTTGAGGTGGCCTCAAGCTGTGCTCTTACAGCGTCGAAAGTACCGCGTATAAATGGGTCTACCATTACATAGTAAGGCAAAATCGATTCGTCTTGGGTGATGGACGCGCCTAAGAACGCAGCCAATTTATCACCCGAATCATACACCAAACGCATTGATGCACCTTGAAGCGTGGCATCGTTATCGAAATACGCGTCTTGAATACGCAACGCTGAACCGTCAGCGTCAAAACCTTCGCTTACTTCAACGTCTTTGTAGTAGGCATCGGCGTGTAGACTAAGCATTTGGTTAAAATCGTAGTTTAGGGTTAAGTCGTAGGCTTGGAGCGTACGCTCAATACCTAACTCACCACCCAAACTAAACTCAGCATCAGTAAAAGGGCTAGTATCTCCACCATTAGGGGCGATAGAGCCAGATTTGAATGCGATACCCGGCTGATCGTTATACTCCATTGCCGCACGAGCAATAATTTCTAGCTTCTCATAGCTTGCAAGCCAGGTTGCGCGAAGGGCTTGCACCGACACACCCTGAAGGTCTTCGCTGTTGCACGGCACTTCTTCACCTAGGTGGTTGTACATGTTTGCATTGCCATAATAAGAATCAGCGCTACAAGCATTATTTTCTACAATACCGTCCATTTCTCGGTAAAGCCCAGCAATACGGAAACTGTGGTTGTCGTTAATAGGCTGGTTATACATAAACTCAACTTCTTGGCCTTGCTCTGAGTTATAGCCAACCTGCACCTTTCCTTCCTGTTCAAAGGTTGGAAGGTTAGAGTGAATGCTTACCGCGCCGTTGGCAGCCGCTACGCCAAAAAGTGTTGGCTGCGGGCCTTTTAAAACTTCAACGCGGGCGATATCGTAAAGGGCCACACTGGCTACGGTTTTCTTGCTGATATCAAAGCCATCTTGATATACCGAGATACGAGGCGTTGCTGACACTGATGAAACATCATCGGTGACACCGCGAATATTAAAAGACGGCAAGCTTACGGCTTGTTCCTGAATTTGAACGTTCGGCAATATGCGAGACAGCTCATCAAGCTCCATGATATTGGTACGCTCTAGAAACTGGCTGCCTATAACATCCATAGTAACGGGCACATCCATTACGGACTGCTCTCGCATTTGGGCGGTTACCGTAATCTCTTCTATATAGTCAGTTTCGTTTTCTGTGTCGGGCGCAACTTCTTGTGCAATTGCAGCGGTAGATAGTGCAAGTGCAATTGTCGTAGCAAGCAAAGAGCGTGAATAAACGGATCTAGGGTACAGAGGACGCATCAAATCATTCCTTTCGTGTGCTTATTGGGTGTTTTGTGTTTTTTATAAGCATTTCGCCGATAGATTGGCGACATTGCTTACCTTTTAGAATTATCGAAGCACAAGAATGTAGAGCGCTTTTGAGACGGTTCGATGAAGTATCCGTGACAAATGAAAGGCACTTTTGTGACAGATATATTCCATTCGAAAAATCTAAGCTGTGATAAATGGCTATTGCAAAAACGCCCCTTTGCATCATAGAGCAAACTAAGTACACTCATTCCACGTAGGACAGAAATAACTTTTAACTAAAAAGCGAAATGGAGACTGCAATGAAGAAATTAATGATGGCTACGGCTATTGGCGCTGCGACCCTATTAAGCGCTTGTAGTGCAGAGCATGGCACTACGCAGTGTACTACTGCACCTGAAGCTGAATGGCAGAACCAAGATGCGTTTCAGGCTCAACTATTAGCGCAAGGTTACAAAATTAACGAGTTTAAAGTAACAGGCGGCAATTGTTACGAAATCTACGGCTTCGACAAAGAAGAAAACAAAGTAGAAATTTACTTCAACCCAGTTGATGGCAGCATTGTTAAAAAAGAAATGCACTAAGTCTGTTTTAGCGAGCCGTGCATAAATGCTTGCTTTAATACTTGATGAAAACGCTGCAAACCATTGCAGCGTTTTTTGTTTTATCTTGAGAAAGCTATGTAATGTACAGACCTAAAGATACGCCTTCGGATATTTATATTTGGGATTGGGTAGTGCGCCTGTGCCACTGGGGCCTTGTTGTGACCTTTGTGATCAACTACTTTATTGTGGAGCCAGGTCGCCTTTATCATGAAATAGCCGGCTATATGGCGGTAGCGCTTATATCTATACGGGTCGGCTGGGGCTTTTTATCAACCAAATTCGAAGAAAGTAAAAGGGTTGCTACTGAGTACGCAAGCTTTTCTACTGTATCATTACATCAACAAGCCTTCGCTGAACATGTTCAACACATAAAACAAAAACAAATTCCCACTCATCATGGTCACAACCCGTTCGGTTGGCTCATGATAATGGCTGTTATTACTCTGCTGTTGGGGTTAGGTATTACCGGTTTTATGATGGAAGAAATAGATGCCATGTTTGGTAATAGTACGCTGGAATGGATACACAGTATTATGGCTGATGTTCTTTACGCATGTGTGCTAGTGCATATTTTTGCGGTGTTTGCTGTGCAATATATGGGAAATGTCCAGTTAGTTCGCCCTATGCTCACAGGTTGGCGAAAGCGCTAAGCCCTTGTTAGAGCGAACATGCACTGAGTCCACAAATACGCTAGGGCTATCGCTATTGCAGAAGCCCATTCATGCTATCTGCTAGCTTTTTTCTGTTGGTCTAATTGCCTGTAGCCTCTTATGTTTAAATCGGCTCTGGTAATCAATTGGGCGTTTATTATCAATTACGTACTAATAGCATTTAGCTATCTAGTGGTCGCTTTGCTTCACGCACCGCTTTGGGGTGCATCAGCTTTTCTAAGCGAGCTAAATATGACGATATTTGCTGATGCTGTTTTTTATCGTTGGTCACTGAGTTATAAAGCCAGTGATATGCATCTTCATAATCGTAAGGGCTACCGTGACCGTCTAAAAACAACTCGACCAAATGAATTTGCGCTTTTAAGTTCTTAAGGGCTGCAGCTTCTCGTAAATACACAACAGCGCGAGATTTATCTTGCTGCACCAGTGTGCCTTTTGCGTAGTAACGTCCAAGCTGCTCAAGTGCGGCAGGCAAACCTTGATTAGCGGCGTCTTCCATATAGCCAATTCCACGGGCAGGTTCAGCATCTACGCACACCCCCCATGCCAGCATGTCTCCCCACAAAAACTGATAGGCAGGTACTTTTAACACATCAGCACGGGCTTCAATGTCTTGCACTAGCTGACACCGGTCCGCTACCACTTTATCTAAATGCGTATTGGCGTTAATCATGTCGATTAATGCGTCTTGGCTATAAAGCTGAACTGCGCGAAGTTCTTCAATAGTTTCCCCTTCAAGGGCATGAGCGGAAAAACCCGTTACGGAGGCACAGATTAATAAAGCGGTAGAAATAATTCGTTTCATAGCGAAGCAATAAATGTTGATAACACAAACTTAGTTAAGTTATCGACCTAGTATAGATTAACTTAACTAAGACATGCTTTTCTTTACATAAATAATAGCAAGAGGCCACAGCCTGTTTCGCTTTGGCCTCTAGGCTAAAAGGTATAGCAAAAAACGTCTAGGCTAATGACTACTTTTTCGCGGGCACATAGCCGATTGGATGTGGCGAGCATGGTCGGCAAGATCAATACCTAGATCAGTAAGATAGCCACCATCAGCCTGAGTAATCAAGCCTTTGGAATACAGCCTAGATGCTGCGTTCACCATGCTTTGACTGGCATCGTGGTGAATTTTCAAACCTTGAAGCAGACTGTCTGCAGGAAACTTCAGTAACAAATTTAATTCGTCTAGCATGTCCTGATCGAATGAACTCATGTAACCACCTTAGGCAAAAAGGTTATAGGGTTTAGTACACTGGCCGTTGCAACACCCTTCAGTATAGCGCTTTTATCAAAGCGTTTTACAAACGCACTTTGACCACAAAGCCTGTACAGAAGCGCATACGCCAAAGCACTATTCGCCCTTGATTTGTTAATTTTTTTTAACGCTTTCTTATATCACACCCAAATGGCACCTCTGTAAAGCGTAATTTGCCTGTAAAACGTTTAATCGTGTAATCACAACGCTAACTGATCGGACTTTGGCGCTAAATAGTATATTCTTGCCATATATTGAGTTTGTGGATGCACCTGCACTGATGAAGTACAAAGATTTACGCGACTTTATTCGCCAGCTAGAAGCTAAAGGTGAATTGGTACGCATTAGCCAGCCCATTGATACCGACCTTGAAATGACAGAAATTGCCGATAGGACTTTGCGTGCCGGCGGCCCAGCTCTGTTGTTTGAAAACCCCAAAAACCATGACATGCCTGTATTGGCTAATTTGTTTGGTACGCCAGAGCGCGTAGCTATGGGCATGGGGCAGGAATCTGTTGAAGCACTACGCGAAGTCGGCAAACTGCTGGCTTACTTGAAAGAGCCTGAGCCCCCCAAAGGGCTTAAAGACCTTTGGGAGAAACTGCCAGTATTCAAACAAGTGCTTAATATGCCTGCTAAAGTGCTGAAAAAGGCACCTTGTCAGGAGGTTGTGCTTACCGGTGATGAAGTAGATTTGTCAAAAATTCCGGTACAGCGCTGCTGGCCTGGCGACGCTGCACCTTTGGTAACCTGGGGTTTAAGCGTCACCAAAGGGCCGCACAAAAAGCGTCAGAATTTAGGTATTTACCGTCAGCAGGTTATTGGCAAGAATAAACTCATTATGCGATGGTTATCACACCGTGGTGGTGCGCTAGATTTTCGTGAATGGTGCCAAACGCACCCGGGTGAACCCTATCCTGTGTCTGTAGCACTTGGCGCGGACCCCGCTACCATACTAGGTGCAGTTACCCCGGTTCCAGACACCTTGTCGGAATATGCTTTTGCAGGCTTACTGCGCGGTGACAAAACTGAGGTAGTTAAGTCTATCAGTAATGATTTGCAAGTTCCTGCCAGCGCAGAGATAGTGCTTGAAGGCTACATTGCGCAGGATGAAACTGCGCCCGAAGGCCCTTATGGCGATCACACCGGCTATTACAATGAAGTCGACGACTTCCCTGTGTTTACCGTTACTCATATAACCCACCGCAAGAACCCAATCTACCATTCAACCTACACGGGCCGTCCACCCGATGAGCCTGCTATTTTAGGTGTAGCCCTAAACGAAGTATTTGTGCCGATTTTGCAAAAGCAATTTCCTGAAATTGTCGACTTCTATCTGCCGCCAGAAGGCTGTTCGTATCGTATGGCGGTGGTTACCATGAAGAAACAATACCCAGGTCACGCCAAGCGCGTAATGATGGGCGTGTGGTCGTTCTTACGACAGTTCATGTACACGAAATTTGTGATAGTGTGCGATGACGACGTTAACGCGCGCGACTGGAACGATGTTATCTGGGCCATTACAACCCGCATGGACCCAGCTCGCGATACGGTAATGATAGAAAATACACCTATCGATTATTTAGACTTTGCGTCACCGGTTTCAGGGCTAGGTTCGAAAATGGGTATGGACGCCACAAATAAAATGCCGGGCGAAACCGACCGTGAATGGGGCGTACCCATTGTTATGGATGAAGACGTTAAAAAACGGGTTGATGATATTTGGGACAGTCTTGGTATTATGTAGCGACTATTTTTAGCGCTATTTATTTTGTATTAAGCATGCGCTTGCCTGAAAGCGCATGAAAAGGCGACACGCTAAGCAAGAAGGTTTAAAGAGAATACATGTCAGAAATTAAGTGTAAGGTTGCAAGCATCACGCCTTTAACCGAAGTGGTACAAAAAGTTGAATTAACGCCAGAAAGCCCTGTTGAGTTTAAGGCAGGTCAGTACGCTATGGTGGTCATGGGCGAAAAAGATATGCGCCCATTCTCTATTGCCAACGCCGCCTTTGATAATAGCCGCATTGAATTACACATTGGCGCAGAGCCTGGTAACAGCTACGCCGGTGAAGTGCTAGAGCGCATGCGCGCAGATGGCGAAATTACCCTAAATGTGGGTAATGGCAATGCCTTTTTGCAAAGTAATGGCCTGCCAATGGTGCTTATCGCTGGTGGTACAGGCTTCTCGTATACCTACTCCATTCTGCAAGAGCACCTTAACAGAGGTGACAAAACACCACTTACCCTTTATTGGGGTGGTAAGCACGCGGCTGACTTGTATCTAGCCGACGAGCTAACGGCGCTTGCTGAAGCAAATGAGCACTTCACTTTTGTGCCGGTTGTTGAGTTTGCATGTGATGAGTGGAAAGGCAGAACGGGCTGGGTACATCACGCAGTAATGGCAGACCATGCTGACTTTGCGAACGTTCAGGTTTATGTTGCAGGTCGCTTTGAAATGGCCAAAGTCGTACGCGATGATTTTACACAGCGCGGCTTAAAAGTTGAGAACCTGTTTGGCGACGCGTTTGCGTTTATTTAATCGCTAGCGCAGTAATTACATGCTTGAAGCCGGCTGTCGCCGGCTTTTTTATTTTCCTCTACAGGTACCACATTGTTCTCTCAGCTTTTCTGTATTTGCGTTTATCTTTAATTTCTTGCGATGACTAACTACTCCACGCGTTTACTCCAATTGTAGCCAAGCCACGTATTGGTTATGGTGAAAAGATAAACACTGGAGAGAACAATGATAAAAAACCTATCCGCACTCGCTAACATCAGCGCAAAGATAAGAAAAAACAGCCTACTGGCATCTACTATAATATTGAGCAGCACAGTTTCTTTCGCAACTTACGCGCAAAGCGAACAGCAGCAAGCACTTTACGATATTGCCAAAAATGTCTCCGCCGAAAACATTGAAAAAGACATTACTAAGTTAGTCAATTTTGGTACTCGTCACACCCTTTCTGAAACCGAGTCTGATACCCGTGGTATAGGCGCTGCGCGTCGCTGGATTAAATCTGAATTTGATAAAATTTCAGCTGAGTGCGGCGGCTGCTTAGAAGTGTACTACCAGTCGGAAGTTATCAGCGGTGAAAAGCGTATCCCCGACCCAGTGGAAGTGGTTAGCGTTATTGCTATTCAGCGCGGTAGTACTGATCCAGGCCGCTACGTGATTATGTCTGGCGACATTGACTCACGAGTATCTGATGTAATGGATTTCACGTCTGATTCACCGGGTGCAAACGACAACGCCTCGGGTGTTGCCGGTACTCTTGAAGCCGCGCGAGTATTATCAAAATACAAGTTTAACGGCAGTATCGTGTATGCCGCTTTATCAGGTGAAGAGCAAGGGCTTTTCGGCGGACGTATTATGGCAAACCAAGCCAAAAAAGACGGCTGGCGAATTAAAGCCGTGCTCAATAATGACATGATTGGCAATATTGAAGGGGTTAACGGTGTGATTAACAACACCACGGCTCGCTTGTTTGCCGAAGGTACTCGTGTAACCGAAACGGAAAAAGAAGCGCGAATGCGACGTTTCACCGGCGGTGAAGTTGACTCACCAAGCCGTAACCTTGCCCGCTATATCGATAAAATCGCCGATAAATATATTGAGAATTTAGACACTATGGTGATTTATCGCCTAGACCGTTTTGGTCGTGGTGGTCACCATCGCCCGTTTACGACTTGGGTTATCCGGGTATTCGTATTATGGAAACCAACGAAAACTACACCCGTCAGCATCAAGACCTTCGCGTAGAAGACGGAATTGCCTATGGCGATACCTTAGATGGCGTTAATTTTGACTATGCGGCTAAGCTTACCGGTTTAAATGCTGTTTCTCTTGCAGCAATGGCGTGGGCGCCAAACCCACCTGCAAACGTACAAATTGCCGGTGCTGTTCAGCCTTCAACCTTTTTAAAGTGGGATGCGTTAGATGCCAAAGAGAACCCTCAGCTTAAAGGATACAAAGTATATTGGCGTCATACTGATGCCCCGCAGTGGGAATATAGTAAGTATGTGGGCAATGTCACCGAAGCCATGCTTGAGAACGTTGTTATCGACAACTACTTTTTTGGCGTTGCCAGCGTTAACAAAGAGGGTGTTGAAAGCGTTGTGGTTTATCCAGGTCCTGCGGGAAGCTTTGGAGAATAAGCGTTTGTATTGAGCGCTTATATTGAGCATACCTATACGCATACTCATCTAATTACGTATCCAATCAAGTTCGTGACGTTAAGTTGGTAGTGAAACCGGCTTATCGTCACAAATGTCTTTACTCAACAAAAGCCTGTCTAAACATCAGTATTACACACAATTAATTGATGCTGCTTACATTTTGTTAATTTAAACCAATGCGGGTTTATTGGAATTAAGTGACTAACTACATTACAGTGTAGTTAATGCATTACGGCAGTTCGGAGTTCACTTTTGGTACGATTTAGCGCGTTTTCGCTCTCTTTTTTCACTCGCCGCCTTTCTTTGTTAAGTATAAGCCTAGCTCTATATTGTCTTAGTTCTGTTCAGCTTCATGCTGCCCCCACAACATTGGGTGCAGCTACTTTCGAGACCTATATTAGCGATGATGGGGAGCCTGCTCGTATTAATACTCTACTCGAAAAGGTGTTTAAAAAGGCGGAGTTGGATATTCAACTACAGGTTATGCGACAAGCTTTTCTGGGCAGTTCTGTCCTGACAGGGAAATTAGACGGTGAATTTGCCTACATCAACTTGGGTGAAGACGACAGTAATTATGTACTCTCCGATATCTACTTACCCATTTATCTTTACGCAGTAAGTAAAGATGCGGACGTAGAAGCAGTAAAGCTGTTTCCTCATTTAAAAGGCAATCGGGCTGCTATTGAAAACCGTTTTGCGAATACTCCCTCATTCAGATTACTTAAAGATATAAAGTGGTCGCGTAACCCCACTACGTTTGATGCGTTTCGCCAACTTGCCGACGATAGAGCGCCTTACTTAATTACCACACAGCTTTTAGCCCAAGAATTGAATATTCTATTAGCTAACGATAACGAAGAGACTCTGCACTTTTCAGCCAAACCTTTAGCTAAGACTGGGTTTCAATTAGCCATCAGTAAAAATGTTGCTAACGCTGAAAGCCTTGTTGCGCGGTTTAATAAAGCAATGTCGACTATGCAGGATAACGGCGAACTCAATCAGCCACTCGCATTAGCCTGGTTAACAAAAGATGTGAATGGCGATGGAGTAGCCGATTTTATTGGGCACAGTAGTACAACTACAATCACTGACGTATTAGATACAGCATACTCCCTTGACGGTAAACCTACCTCTGAAAGTAGCATGTTTTATGTTGACGGTGAGCAGTTTGCATCGTTAGAAGAAGCTCGCGCAGCACTCCCTGCTATAAAGAGCATATCGCCCCGTGCGTCGCTTTTAGATAAAACTACCTACCAGTTACTGCTTCGCCGCTGGTAGGTGAATATTAAAAGCGTAGTAAACATGTGGCTTCACAGCTTTGTAAAAGTTACGCTGACCTCTAGCCTTTATAACGTAAAACATTACTTTGCTTAGTTAGCGTTTGATGATGTTTTATCAGCCCGTTTTCAACGCAACGGTAACCGCTAATGCTAACGCTACAATAAAGGCTTTAAGCAAAGCTGCACGGCAAAGGTTAGTGTCAGGTTTTCGGCAAATACATTTCCAAGATAGTCAGTAACTCTTCCCCATCAACGGGCTTGGATACGTAATTGCTAAAGCCTGCCTTAAGTGCTTTTACTCTGTCTGATGTGTAAGCATAAGCTGTTAACGCTACCGCATTTAAATTAGCGATTTCTGGGTTTTCACTTGCGCGTATTTTCATTACTAAACCTAACCCATCCATTTCCGGCATACCAATATCAGAGAGCAGTAGATCGAAGGCTTCTGGCATATCGTTTAGCTCTTTCCATGCGTGCAATCCGTTTTTAACTACGTTAACGCGAGCACCGTTAGATTCCAAAAATAGCTTTATAAAATCTCGCGCGTCTTGCTCGTCTTCTGCAACCAAGATTCGTAGGCCGCTTAAACGCAAAGACTCGGTTAAATCAGTGATTTCGCTATTCTTGGTTTCGATGATGTCATCGTGCAAACTAAGGGGGGCTATAGGCAAAGATACAAAGAAAGTAGTCCCTGAATTTGGTCCATCGCTTTCTGCGTGAATTTCACCGCCGTGCATTTCGACTAAGCTTTTTACAATCGATAGACCTAGACCCAAGCCGTGCTTGTTATGAGAGTCCTTACCTTGATAAAAACGTTCAAAAACACGAGCAATTTGATCCTGGCTCATACCCTTACCATTGTCTTTTACGCGGAACAAGTAGTTAGAATGTTCCCTTCTTCCCCGCACATGCACCGTACCGCCTTTTGCGGTAAATTTGAGGGCATTACTTAGCAGGTTGTTGATAACTTGCTTAATACGCAAGTTATCACCCAGAATTTGCGTGTGTTCATCTTCGCAGTTAATCGACAACTGAATATTTTTACTGGCAAAACCGGCTTCAAAAGACTTCGCCACTTCAGAAATAGATGAAGCGATATTAAGCGAATGCGTACTCAGCTTCATGGTGCCAGATATAATACGCGACAAATCTAAGATATCGTTTATTAAGGCAGCCTGTGTAGACGCAGCGCGCTTTATAACCCCTAGAGCATCGGACATTCTATCGACATTGGTAACATCCATCAGCGCTAAGTCGGTCCAACCCACAATAGAATTAAGGGGTGAACGAAGCTCATGTGAGATGCTAGCCAAAAATTGATCTTTTGCTTTATCTAGCTCTTCTAGCTTACTAATTTGTTTATCTAAAGAGGCTTTTAAGCTTAGCGCGTAAGGTATAAATAGATGGTCAAAACCTTCAATAATAAGTTGGTCGTCTTCAGTCCATTCTACGGATTCATCAGCGACACTTTGTAGATACATATCGAAGGAATTGCGAGGAGTTAAAACCTTGCCAATATCTTTCTTTGCAGCTTCTCGACCAGCCCATCGTATGGTTCTGTCTTTTTGCTCTCTAAACCAAACTGTATAATAACCAAGCTTGGCAGATACGCAGGAGATGTAAATACCGCGAATGCCATTAAGGTCAGATTGTTCCGATACTTCATCAGCCAGCTTATTAATAGCAATTGATTCTTCAGAATTTGTAATAACGAATTTATCGAGCAGTCGCGTTAACGTTTGTTCAGGTGGCGTTCTACCTACCAAATACTTATCCACAGGGGTAATAACCGCCATACCGCATGCGTTCGCTACTTCTAAGAGTCCTTTTTCTTTTTGGGTTATTGCCTCAAGAGGGTTAGCAAAGCTAGTGAGCTGATGAACAATATTGTTCAATTTACGTTGGCGAACTTGAAACTGTTCTTTCTTTTCATGCAAAGCTTTAGTGTGCAGCTGCCACGCATATAAGTGACCGAGAGATTCGCAAACCAAGCGCTTTTTCTGGTCGATATATTTAGGCTCGCTATTGTGACAAGCAAGTAGGCCCCAAAGTTTGCCTTCAAACACTAGCGACACAGAAAACGAAGAACGTACGCCCATATTTTTAAGGTAAGTGATATGAACCGGCGACACCGAACGAACCATAGACATGGATAAATCCAGAGGCGGTCGCTCTGCTACCTGCACAGAAGGTTTTAAAAGAATGGGCTTTTGTTCGACGTCAAATACACAACGTACGCGATTTTTTAAATACAATGCGCGGGCTTGGCTAGGAATGTCAGATGCTGGGAATTTCAAGCCTTTGAATGAACGTGAAGACGATAATTTCGCCTCTCCTATCACTTCGCCGCTATAGGTTTTATCGAACTGATAAACCATCACTGAATCGAAACCAATGTAGCGCTTAAAGACATCAGCAATGGCATCTGCCACGTCGTAAATAGAATCACACCCATCCACATCGGGCAGCAGTGTGCGAAGATCTACATCCATTGGTACCCATTGCTGGGCAGCTTCATAGCTAAGTTGGGGTGTGGGCTCTAACTCAATGACAAGCAGGCCGTTGGAGTCAAACGCTACACCGCTCCCTTCCTTTTCCCAATTATCCAACCACAAGGCATTTTCCGCAAACTTCCACTGATATGCTCGACGCGTATTTCCACCTTTAACGCTTTGATAAATACTGTTAAATGTTGGTGCATCATCAGAAGGTGTATCTATGAGTTCAGTGATGAGTGTTTCACCAGACGTGATATTTACCTTAAATAGCTCAGCGATGTTTTCACTAACAACTTGAATTTTTTTTGTTGCCGGGTCAATTGCTATAACATAACCAAAGCTTTGAACACTTTCGATTAAATGAATAGCTTCATCTTCACAGTTTTGGAGCGAATTTAACTTAGTATCTGTAACGTGTTGCATTGCCTTGGCCGAGAAATTTGGAAAGCGAGCTTTCGTGGGGACGTTATCATCTATCCACGATACCAACTTATAGCGATGAAAGCATGTAATATCGCTAGAACCTCGCAAGTTAACATTTATTAAATTTTGAATTAAAAATTGCTTACAAAGCATTTTATTATTGCTTTTTTTGATCTGACGCAATAAACTTTCAGTAATTTCTGAAACTTCTGGAATATTAAAATGAAAATGACGCCTTTAATTACATCTGCAGTTATGCACTTTGGCGAAATGGGAAGTCGCTGGGGTTTTAATCGAACAGTAGGGCAAATTCTTGCGCTTATTGTCTTGAACGAAGAGCCTATTTCGGCGCAAGAAATTGCTGATGCGCTCAATATTTCCAGAGGCAATACCAGCATGGGTTTAAAAGAGCTTCAGTCATGGCGCTTAGTTAAACAACACCATGTTCCTGGTGAGAGGAAAGAGTTTTTTATTCCCGCTGGCGATATTTGGACTCTTGCCAACAGAGTGTTTGAAGAGCGTAGAAAGCGTGAGATCGACCCAACCATGAGTCTTCTGCGTGATTTGCTGCTTGACGCGCCTGCCAATGAAAAAGAGGCAAATGCTCAAGATAAACTGAACGAAATTCACGATTTACTCGAATCAATTACCGCATGGTCTGAAGAACTTCAGAATCTTGGACCTGAAAAGCTTAATACGCTGATGAAGCTAGGTTCCGGCGTGGGCCGTATGCTTGAGCTTAAAGATAAGCTACTTCCGGGAAAAAACAGCGTTAACTAAGGGGGCTTTCTGTGGATGCATTCTTGCTGTCTCGTTTACAATTTGCGTTAAATATTAGTTTCCATATTTTGTTTCCAACCATCACCATGGCGATGGGTTGGTTTCTATTCTATTTTAAGCTGCGCTCTAACATTTCAGGTCACCCTGTGTGGATGCGCATGTATCGTTTTTGGGTACGTGTATTTGCCCTAAGCTTTGCATTAGGTGTAGTAAGCGGCGTTACCATGTCATTTCAGTTTGGTACCAACTGGCCAGGGTTTATGGAAAAAGTGGGCAACGTTGCAGGCCCACTATTAGGCTACGAGGTACTCACCGCTTTCTTCTTAGAAGCCACGTTCCTAGGCATCATGCTATTTGGTATACGCCGTGTTCCCAATTGGCTGCACACAGCATCTACCCTTATTGTCGCTCTTGGCACCACAACATCCGCGTTCTGGATATTAGCGCTTAATAGCTGGATGCAAACCCCACAAGGTTTTGAAGTAGTCGATGGTGTGGTTTACGCCACTAACTGGAAAGAAATCATCTTTAACCCTTCTTTCCCCTACCGCTTTGTACATATGATGTTAGCGTCTGGGTTAACCGCTAGTTTCCTTATTGCCGGGCTTTCGGCCTACCGCATGCTTAAAGGCGACGATAAGCTTGCACCTAAGTTAGCGCTTAAAACAGCAACCTATACAGCGGCAGTACTAATTCCTTTGCAAATTTTTGCTGGCGATATGCACGGTTTAAATACACTTGAGCATCAGCCTCAAAAAGTAGCGGCGATGGAAGGGCTATGGGAAACCACTGAAGGCGCACCATTGTTGCTTTTTGCAATACCGGACGAAGAAAGCAAAGAGAACCACTTTGAAATTCCCATTCCCTATGGTGCAAGTTTAATTCTTACCCATGAGCTTAAGGGTGAAATAAAAGGCCTAAACGAGTTTGAAGGTGAACACCCGCCCGTAGCCCCTGTGTTCTTCGGCTTCAGAGTTATGGTGGGAATGGGTATGCTGATGCTGGCGGTATCATGGCTTGGCAGTCTTTACCTTATGCGCAAGAAAGAATTCCCTGTCTGGCTTAAACGCACGTTTGCAGGTATGGCATTTAGCGGTTGGATAGCAACGCTTGCTGGCTGGTACGTAACGGAAATAGGCCGTCAGCCCTATTTGGTAAGCGGTGTATTAAGAACCGCTGATGCTGTAACCCAACTGCCACCTGCCAATATTGCATTGTCGTTTACGCTGTACTTGATCATTTATACGGTATTGCTCATCGCGTATATGGGAACATTAATGTTGATGTGCAGAAAGGCTGTGGAAATTGAAGAAATAACGACGGAAGAGCGCGAAGTAGCGAAGGCTAAGATGCAACCCTCTGAACCTGACCCAAGCACGGTATAAGGAGAGCAAATATGTTTGAAAACGTATCGGCAGAAATGCTCGGAAATATTTACGTAGGTGTTCTTGGTCTGTCAGTCATGCTTTATGCCATCTTAGATGGGTATGATCTCGGTGTAGGTGTATTAATTCCGCCTCGAACCGAAGCCTTTCGCGATGACATGATAGCGTCTATTGGACCTTATTGGGATGCCAATGAAACCTGGCTAGTACTCGCTATTGGGTTATTGCTCATTGCTTTTCCTGAGGCACACAGTGAATTTTTACAAACTCTGTACCTGCCAGCTACTTTCATGTTGCTGGGCCTTATTTTACGTGGCGTAGCTTTCGACTTTAGAGCCAAAGTCGTACAAGTTAAAAAACGTAAATGGGACCTGGTATTTAAATATGGCTCTTTGCTCACCACATTGGCGCAAGGTTACATGTTAGGCATTTACGTTACGGGGCTTCGAACCGATTTGTGGGCACAAGGTTTCGCATTGCTGGCCGCTTTTGGTGTAACCGCTGCTTATGCGTTTATAGGATCTTGCTGGTTAATTTTGAAAACAGAAGGTGAATTGCAACAAAAAGCATACTATTGGGCGCGCAGAGGTTTAGGCATTCTGGCTGCAGGTATAATTGCCGTAAGTATTGCCAATCTTACCCTACATGATGATGTTCGAGCGCTATGGTTTTCGGCACCATGGGGTTATGTATTATTTGCTATTCCATTGGCTAGCTTCGCTTTATTAGCGCTATGTGGCATGTTGTTGAAAAAGTTACCCCACGCTAATGGGAAGGGTGAATGGCTCCCCTTCTTTATTGCGTTACTTGTGTTTTTGTTGTGCTTTAGCGCCTTTGCAATAAGTTATTACCCGTTTATTATCCCAGGACAAATGACGGTTTCGGAAGCATTAAGCGATGCAAATTCGCTAAGGTTCCTGTTAATAGGCATAGTAGTTGTTGTACCTGTTATCCTTGCTTACACTGCCATGGTGTACAAGATCTTTTCAGGCAAGTCCGAAAAATTATCTTATTATTAAGCAAAAGCATTTAGCGCTCTTCTTATAACAATAGCTTCTAGCAATAGTGAACATCACTGATATTCAGTGGTGTTCATTCTCTTCGCAGCGATACAATATTACCAAGTGAAAGCGGTCTTGATGCGATCCCTAAGTAAAACGCAGGTAGGCGAGCCTTTTCGAGGTTGTAAAAAGACACTGCGGCTATGCGTCGATGACACTTTTCATACTAAAGTATAAGAACAATGATCCTTTTCGTGTAACAAAGTATACCAATAACCAATGGTGTTAGATCGCAATGAATCTATACTAGGTGTGTAAGCAAATATTAATTCTGAAAAGAACCAAATATACTGTTGACATCAAACTGTAATATTACTATATTTTATTTGGGGCAATTTTTTACCAGAAGGAGCCAAATTATGGAAAATGTATTCCATTCAATCTCACGGTTCTTCAAACGCGCGCACCCCTACCCAGTAGCTCATTATATTGGACGCAAAAACGCGCAGCGTATCTTAGGGTGTAAAATCAAAAAGAAATCCAAGATATTCGCCGAACAGCACGTTGAAGACCAAAATCATTAAACTTATATGGGGCCCGTCAAACCGGCCCCATTTTTTTTAAGTTAATTTGAATATATTCACGTACGCTTGCAGGTTCTCGGCAAGACCAGATAAGCTTTTCGCCTCACTATTTACATTGTTATTCGCGGTCTTGACTTGATCACCAAGCATTTGAAAATCTAGCGCCCCCTCGCGAGCCACTTGCACATGATCTTTAGCATGCTGTACAAAGCCAGACGCTTCATTACTTACTTCAACCAACGATAAAATGCTATTTCGTCCATCCTCCAAGGTAACGACCAAGTCATTAGCTAACCCCAATGCGTTGTGCGCTTTGTCCTTGTTTGACGTCATGGTATCAACAGAGTCGCGAATAGACTGCACAATCTTTTCTAACATCGCGTTAATTTCAACTGTTGATTGATGGGTTCTTGAAGCGAGTGTACGAACTTCATCCGCCACTACTGCAAAACCTCTTCCTGTCTCTCCAGCTCTTGCCGCCTCAATCGCTGCATTAAGTGCTAAAAGGTTTGTTTGATCTGCAATTTCAGCGATAGTTTTCACCACACTCGATACGTTACTGCCATCACTTTGAAGTTTGTCTAACGTAGAGGCGGTGTTATCAATGTCGTGGGTTAAGTCGGAGATAGCGCTGGCAGTGTTTTCAACATCGACTTTGCCTTGTGCTATTTGATTGGCACTGTCTTTAGCTTGCTCAGCTGCTTGTAATGACAAATTAAGGCTTTGCTCCATTTGATTTGACAGGTTGTCCATCACAGAGACCAATTGATTAATGTCTCCCTGAAAGTTGAGAATAGCTGTCGAAGAATGAGAGGTTGCATTGTTGAGCGTTTTCGATGAATGATTCAAATCATTTACGGTTGTTTGAAGGTCAGTCATACCTTTATGAAATACGCTTAATAAGCCTTGGACACTTTGTGTAATAGCATCGAGTTCTTTTAGGTTTTGATTTGGAAGGTTTGAATTTAGATTACGTGTTTTTGAAATTTCGTTAAGTTTATTAGCCATATCTTCAATGGGATTGGCGATATTTGCTTTAGCAAGTACATAGCCCATTGCAGATACAACGAGCAGTAAGATGATCAGAATAAAAACAGTGAACTGGCTAATATTTAGTTCATCAAAGATAGACATAGTACGAGAGTTTGCTGCGCGCTCTACATTTGAACGCAAAGAAGCTAAAAGTTCGTTGAGCTCAGATGCTGCTAGGGTGATATCTTGAAGATTGTCTCGTGCAGTATCCCAGTCGACCGATGCTGCAGACATAGTAAGCTGCAACACTTCAGCTGACACCACTAATGCATCAAATTTTTCTTTGGCGGCATTGCTTCCCAAATAACTGAATTGGGAGAATCTAACGATGGCCGCGTCAATTAATTGCTCTTTTTGTGTAGTGTATTCACCACTATTTATCGTAGTCCCATATAAAGAATAAGCCATGAGTACCAGCTCTTTGCTTTGAGTTTGTATGTCATCAATAGCACTTAATGAAGGGAGTGTTTCAGAGATGTAAGCTTCTACTAAATCTTCTACATTAGCGTTGTTTTTTGTCAGTACAACCGCAGCTATTACTGCAACTACGACAACGAGGAGGTAGCCTAACAAAATCCTTTGCTTGATAGTTTTAAACATGAGTTCCCCTTATTACTTTTGGGGCACGTCATACTCTCGTCGCATTTTACAGCGCCCTTTTTTAAATTTAGCAGGGTCTGAATAAGCCTATCCTACTGTTGAACAAATATAGACCATTTTGTCAGTCTTTTTATTTCAGATTTTTATCGAATGATTGCTTTAATTTTGATCTTTTTTTAAAAACACAAACGTCACAATTTATTGCTAGAAAAATATAAATAAAACTCGACTGTTTTTTAGGAAGCTAAATATGGGTCAAAGGCACTGAGGTAGTGTATTTGATTTGTTCCATTGCGAAGCTTGAAGTGACATCCGAAAATTCTATTCCGTTCACCAATCGCTTGTAAAAATGGTCGAAACAATCCATATCAGTTACGAGTACTTTTAGCAGATAATCGTATTCACCCGACATGCGATAACATTCGACAACTTCATCGAAAGATGCAGCGTGTCTAGCAAAGTTAGCGAGCCACTTCCCGTCATGGCTACCGGCTTTAACCTGCACGAAAACCGTCATAGCCAGTCCAAGCTGCTTTCCTTGCAACAACGCGACCCGTTTAGAGATGATTCCCTTTTCTTCTAACTTTTGAATTCTTCGCCAACAGGGTGTCATCGTAAGACCAACATACTCAGCGATTTCTGCAACAGGTGTGTCTGCGTTATTCTGAAGCACACTCAGTATGGCTTTATCTATTGCATCTATACCGCTTACCTTTTCACTACGCATAGCAACATATCGCTCTTTTTTTCAGTGTTTTAAGTTTATAGTAACTATGATGGGTAATGTTCTTTTTAGTCGGCTCTTTAAAGCCACCAAGGCTGAGTAAAGTCGATATTTTCAGGCGCAATTTCATATTGAAAGGGTGGCGTAAAGACATCCCAAAATGCTTCACGTAAATCCTCATCCACTATGTTAAGTTTGCCCGCGTCGCGGTAGCGAGACAATAGAGCACTATAGGCATCAATTGGCATTTGTGGGTTAGATTGTCGAAAAATAACTCGTCCGCCAAACTCTTCAAACATCGCTTTTTCTGTTTGAAACTGTATAACCTGCTTAGCCGCTATCTCTTTAATGGGTTTCTTTGCCGTTTCACTAGAAACCTGACCTTCAAACTTCTCGATAAACTTGCTTACCAGTGTTTGATTAACAGTTATGCCTTTTTGCTTTGCGTAGTCCTCTAAAACAAGCTTATAAATTCTGTTAGACGCATTTGCACGCACAACATAATCAAGCATACCTGCGTAATTGTCTTTCGCTTGCTGCTTCAAGTTTTTACGTTCTTCTTCGCTAGGCACAACGTCTGCCATACGGATTTCGGTATTAAGCACCATTGCTAAAATACCCTGTTCATCGACTTGTTCATTTGCCTGAGCCGCATAAGCAAGGCTTGAACTAAGAATAAGTAGCGCGGTGGCCAATGAAGATCGAATAGTTGATGTCATGCGCATTAAGCACTCCCTGTAGACGTATTTATACCTGCAGTAACACGCCGCGATTACGAAAGTTTTAAGTCTCGCTGAGTAGGTAATTAACTGCGCGGACTGGTATTACTTAAATGGTCGTTGTAATGAGTAAAGCATTAAACGCTATGCCTACGCAATACCGTGGCGTACTGATATTAGGAATATGCTGCGAGCATAAAATTTATTGTGGTGAACGAGTGCTTGTATGGTGTTGTGCGAAGTAGACGAGAGAGGGTAACGATAGCTACGCTGTAGACTAGCTATTGATGAAAAGCGCTATTCGTTAAAAGTGCTATACA
Source organism: Alteromonas sp. ALT199 (assembly GCF_018619335.1). Classification (GTDB taxonomy): domain Bacteria; phylum Pseudomonadota; class Gammaproteobacteria; order Enterobacterales; family Alteromonadaceae; genus Alteromonas. The sequence continues at coordinate 77,359 of NZ_JAHHDX010000144.1, forward strand.
CTAAAGCTTCGTCGCGCGTTTAGCGTGAAGGAGGAAACGCGGACAATAGAAAGAAAAACGGCGGTCAAATGACCGCCGTTTTTGAATTCTTAGATAGCTTGCACGTTAGCAGCTTGAAGACCTTTTTGACCTTCTTCAACTTCAAATTCTACTCGCTGACCTTCTGGAAGCGTTTTGTAACCGTCAGAGATGATCGCACGGAAATGAACGAATACGTCCTTACCGCCGTTATCTTGAGTTAGAAAACCGTAACCTTTATCAGCGTTGAACCACTTAACTGTGCCTGTAACTTTAGACATGTCGTATAGACCTCAAATATCGTATTAAATTGCGCATAAGCGCGTGTAACTAAGTTCTTTAGAGTCTTTAAATTGGCGGAGTATTGGGTCTTACTTACGAATGGACAAACAACTTACAACAAATTACAGGGTAACTCGAGTGGTTTTACATATAGCAAATAATACAAAATCGCGTCTATTTAAAGACTTTGGCCAAAAGCCATGTCCACTATAACACTCTTCGGGACGATTACTATACAAATTAATAGATAAACTACGGATTTCATAAATATTTCACCGCAGCGTAACAAAAATCACAGCCCTTTTCGCCATGCCAAATACCAACAAATTGTACCGATTAAGCCTGTAATTGCAGGGAAATACCAAGATAAATCGTATATCGGCAGTATTGCTGACATTAGCATGAATGTAGCGCCTACAACGCTTAGATGAGTGGTCTGAGTTGTTTTCTTTTGCTCTTGAAGCAGTGCTAAATGCGCCCTTTTTTGCTGTAAAGGCAGGCGTTTCATCTGCTGTAAGCTATCGTATAAAAGATCAGGCATTTCGGGCAGCTTTTCTGACCAGAAAGGTAAATTGTCTTTTACTTTCCCCATCATAGCAGTAAACCCAATCTGCTCTTTCATCCAATTTTCAAGAAACGGTTTAGCGGTTTTCCATAAATCGAGCTGCGGGTAAAGTTGACGGCCCAGCCCCTCTATATACAGCAGTGTTTTTTGCAGCAACACAAGCTGAGGCTGCACCACCATATTGAAACGGCGTGCGGTATTAAATAGCTGTAACAGCACGTTACCAAAAGATATTTCTGCTAAGGGCTTTTGGAAAATAGGTTCGCATACTGTGCGAATGGCCATTTCAAACTCATCAATGTTGGTGTCTTGCGGCACCCAACCCGAGTCGGCGTGAAGCTGCGCCACTTTTCGGTAGTCGCGGTTGAAAAAGGCGATAAAGTTTTCGGCCAAATAGCGTTTATCTTCGCGATTAAGCGTACCCACAATGCCAAAGTCGATAGCGATATATTTCGGGTTTTCAGGATGTTCGGTAGATACAAAGATATTGCCTGGGTGCATATCAGCATGGAAAAAGCTGTCGCGGAATACTTGGGTAAAAAACACTTCAACTCCGCGCTCCGCTAACTTCTTCATATTAGTGTTTTGGGTAAGCAAGGCATCGATATTTGAAATCGGCAGGCCGTAAATACGCTCCATAACCAGTACATTGCTGCGACAGTAGTCACTGTAAATTTTAGGTACATACAGCGCGTCAGAACCCTCAAAGTTACGCCCTAACTGAATACCGTTTGCAGATTCACGCAGTAAATCCAGCTCATCGACAATGGTCTTGCGGTATTCCACAACCACTTCGACAGGACGAAGCCGTTTGCCATCCGGTAACCAGCGTTGAAGCACGTTAGCCAAACTAAATAACAGCTCCATGTCTGCCACAATAGTTTCGCGAATGTCAGGACGCAGAACCTTTACTACCACATCTTCGTTGTTATGCTTTAACTTTGCCGCGTGAACTTGGGCGATAGAAGCGGATGCCAGCGGCGCTTTTTCAAATTCACTGAATAATTCGCTTAAATCAGAAAGCCCCAATGCTTGCTTGATAATGTCTTGTGCAGCGTCCGATGAAAACGGCGGAACTTTGTCTTGTAAACGGGCAAGTTCGTTAGCAATAGCAGGGGGAAGCAAGTCTCGGCGGGTAGAGAGCATCTGGCCGAATTTTATAAAAACAGGCCCCAGGTTTTGTAGCGCAAGGGTAATACGCTCGCCGGCTGACTTGCCCTTGTGCTTGTTTCGCACCCAGAAAATGGTATGACGCATAGCCCGCGCGTACCAGGGTAACCACTTTGCTGGAATAAGTTCGTCTAAGCCGTGTTCCAACAATACCTTGTTAATTCGGTATAACCTAACAATACGCATTTATGAGCCTGTTTCTCTCAATCTTACTTAAATTTTTCTTCTAGACGGCGCAGTCTCGCATCGGCACTTTCTGCTCGATCGCGAAGCGCATTAACTTCGTCACTAAAGTGCATGACCGCCAGTTTGTGTGCAGCAAGCTGCTTTTCTTCTACTACGGCGTTGCCGAATACTTTCGCCATGGACGCCAGTGCAGACATAGATTTTTCATGCACGGTTTTCACCGTTTTAACCGTCTGATGGGCAATAACATCGTTAGTCTTTTGTGCCAATAACTCTTCAATGTCGATATCGAGCTGCTGAAACAAGGCACTGACTTGCTGAGCAATATTTAGCTCACCTTCCAAAAAGAGGGCTTTTTGTTGAATAAGGCGAGTAAGTTGGCTGGTTTCTTTTAACTCTGGCAAGGTTTGTAGCGATGTTTTAATACAGCAGTCTTTTGCTCCAAGCGACGCGACAGCATCTTCAAACGAGCCTTGTTCGCTGAGTACGTCGACACGGTCAGAAAACGACAATGTAATACCGTAAGGCAGCGGCGAGACAAACGCTGTAAGCCTAGCGCCATTAAGGGCTTTTAGCCTTTTTTTGCTGCCTTCATCTAAAGACAGCAGTTTATTTAGAGCCGATTCAACCGTTGCGGTAACAAGCGCAGAAGCAGGCATTAAAACTTGTAACCTCTGTGCAGAGCCACGATACCGCCAGTAAGGTTCTGGTAATCACATTGTTCAAAGCCAGCTTGTTCAAACATACCCTTTAGGGTTTCTTGATCTGGGTGCATACGAATGCTTTCTGCCAAGTATTGGTAGCTTTCTGCATCGTTTGCCACCAGCTGTCCCATTTTGGGCAAAATATGAAACGAATACATGTCGTAAAGTTTGCTTAACTGCTCTGACGTGGGCTTAGAAAACTCTAAAACCAGTAAGCGACCACCGGGTTTTAACACGCGGAAAATAGAATTTAGCGCGTTTTGCTTTTCTGTTACGTTTCGAAGACCAAATGCCATGGTTACCACATCGAAATGGTTGTCAGGAAATGGTAGCGCCTCTGCGTCGGCTTGCACATAATCAATATTACTGACCAAGCCACGGTCGCGCAGTTTATCACGGCCCACTTTCAGCATAGACAAGTTTATATCAGCAAGGGTTACACGCCCCGTTGGACCAACCAAGCGCGAAAACTTAGCGGTTAAATCGCCAGTGCCACCGGCAATATCCAACACCCTATTACCTGCGCGCACACCGCTGCAGTCAATGGTAAAACGCTTCCATAAACGATGTACTCCCATCGACATAAAGTCGTTCATTACGTCGTACTTCGCAGCAACAGAGTCAAAAACATTAGCAACTAAAGAGGCCTTCTGCCCTTTATCTACCTGTTTGAAACCAAAGTGTGTCGTATGCTCGGTAGCATTGTCGATTGCAGAGTCTGCTTGCGTAGCGGGAGTTTGATTGTCGCTCATGACAGTCCTGTAATTTGAATATTTTTATTGATGCCGAAGTGTATAGGATTGTTTGCTCAAGCAAAAGCTTTATGCCCGAGTCTCTCCTGATGTAAATCTAGTCTTCGACCAAGACATTAACAGAGCCTACAAAGTGCAGGCTCGCCAATAAAGAATACTAAAGCAGTCTCGTTCTAGGCTACCTGATTGTTTGTGCCCCAGCTGTAGGCAACAATAGCACTAATCTCTTGCAACGAACGGCCGCTTTCCTCATGCCATTGCGCAAACGCGGCATTGGCCGCCGACAGCGACTTTTTCGATGTTAATCCACCATCGACAATCTCGTTTTTGCGCAGGTAATCTTCTACATCACGAGAGAACAAGAAAGTATCAATGCCTAATGCACGGAGCATGTATGGGCCAGTGTTTCCGCCTAGTCGCGCACCGCGCTTTTTTAAAAACGTCCAAAGCTCGGTGATATTGTCTTTATCAAAGCCTGCTACAAATTTGCCAAAACTTCCGTGCTCCATAGCAACGTCTTTAATCATCATGGCATTGTCGCGTACCGTCATCACTTTTTTATAGTTACGAACTATTCGCTTGTCTGACGATTTCTGCTCTAGCATTTCATCAGGCATTAGCAACACTTTATCGACGTTGAAGCCAAAAAACACGGTTTCAAAATCTGGCCACTTTTGCTCTATGACTCGCCATACAAAACCAGATTTAAAGACTTGCTTAGTCATAGCAGCTAGAAAGCGGTTATCGGGTATAGCTTCAGTTTCAGTTTTTGAAAGCGGTGCCTGAAGCATTGCCTCAAGCACCTTTTCACCGCCTTTACGCTTGCACGCTCGGCGGTAAATTGATTGAAAAGACTCTGCCTTAAACTCTGACGTATTCCCTGCCATAGACACCTAGCCTTTAATACCACTATGACGAAGCAAGGCATCTACTTTTGGCTCGCGCCCTCTAAAAGCAACAAATAGGTCCATCGGCGGCTTACTACCACCCATTTCTAGAATGTTCTCTAAAAAGGCTTTGCCTGTGTCGCGATTGAAGATGCCATCTTCTTCAAACTTACTATAGGCATCGGCAGAAAGGACTTCAGCCCACTTATAGCTGTAATAGCCCGCTGCATACCCACCTGCAAAAATGTGTCCGAAACCGTTTTGAAAGCGATTGAACGAGGGAGGAATTACCACGGCAACTTCTTCGCGCACCTTATCTAATGTGCCCTGCACGTCTACTTCACTACCCTTTTCACTGTGCAGTAAGAAATCGAATAGACTGAATTCAAGTTGACGAACCATCTGCATAGCAGATTGATAATCACGAGCGGCAAGCATGCGGTCGAGCAAATCAGCAGGTAGTGGCTCACCTGTTTCGTAGTGACCAGAAATAAAGTTTAGGGCGTCTTCTTCCCAGCACCAGTTCTCTAAGAACTGACTTGGTAGTTCAACAGCATCCCACGGCACACCGTTAATGCCAGATACACCGGCTACGCGCATTTTTGTAAGCATGTGATGAATTCCATGCCCAAACTCGTGGAACAAGGTTACCACTTCATCGTGAGTAAATAGCGCAGGCTTATCACCCACTGGCGCATTGAAATTGCAGGTAAGGTACGCAACGGGAAGCTGTAACTCGCCAACCATTTTTTCGCGACGTACGCGGCATTCATCCATCCATGCCCCGCCACGTTTTTTAGCGCGTGCGTACAAGTCTAGGTAAAAGCTACCACGCAATGCGTCGGCATCGTCAGTTATAGTGAAATAACGCACATCTTTATGCCAGGTGTCGATGCCAGGCTGCTCAATAATTTTCAAACCGTATAGGCGATGTACTACTTCAAACAGACCTGATAGCACTTTGTCTTCAGGGAAATAAGGGCGAAGCATTTCATCAGAAATGGTGTACTTCTCTTGCTTCAATTTTTCGCTGTAATACGGTAAATCCCACGCTGCTAGCTCGATAACACCATGCTTGTCTTTGGCATACACTTTTACCTCTTCAAGCTCTTTTTCTGCCTGAGGTTTAGACTTAGCTGCTAAATCACGTAAGAAGCCTATAACCTGATCGGTAGAATCTGCCATTTTGGTAGCCAGTGAACGCTCTGCATAACTTGCAAAACCTAATAATTCAGCAAGCTCAGTACGCAGCGTTAAGGTCTGTTTAATAATGTCGGTGTTATCCCACTTACCAGCATTTGGCCCTTGGTCTGACGCCTTGGTTGAATAGGCGCGATACATTTCTTCGCGAAGTTCACGATTATCGGCGTAAAGCATAACAGGCAAATAAGAAGGAATATCCAGCGTGAACAACCAACCTTGCAAGTCTTTTTGATGCGCAGCTTGCGCTGCTGCTTCAAGGGCTGACTCTGGCATACCGGCGAGTTCAGATTCATCGGTAATGTGTTTGGTCCAGCCCATGGTGGCGTCCATCACATTATTGGAAAAGGTTGATGATAGCTCGCTAAGCTTTGCCTGAATCTCTGCAAAACGTTTCTTTTGTTCTGCTGGCAACGCAACACCTGAAAGCGTAAAGTCACGTACCGCGTTCTCAATGACTTTCTGCTGTTCTTCGCTTAAGGTTTCATACTCGTCAGACGCTTTAAGTGAAGCATAAGCATTGTAAAGGCCTTCGTGCTGGCCTACCCAAGTACCGTATTCAGATAAAAGCGGCAAACACGCATCATGCGCCTCTCGCAATTCATCGCTGCTTACTACGCTGTTCATATGCGACACAGGTGAAAACATTTTGCTTAAACGGTCGTCCACCTCTTCAAGGCGTAATACTAAATTCTTGTAAGAGTAATCTTTCGACGCTACGACCTCTTCTATTTCATTTTTACAAGCTTCAATGGCTTTTTCGATAGAAGGCTTTATAGAGTTTGGCTCAATAGCAGAAAAAATTGGTAGCCCATCTACCATCTCAATTGCAGGGGTTGTCATAATCTTTTTCACTCTTAATACGTTGATAGAATAATCATGGGGTTTCACTGACTAAAAGCAAGCTATTGTTTAAGGCACTATTGACCTATTTTGAACTTACTCCTAGTGTTAGTGCACGGATCACATAAGTGACATGTTACTAAGAGTCCCCTTCCCTTTAAAAAATTAAGACACGTGCTAAGCCACAAGGCTATGTCACAAATGTCGTATTTCATCCTTTTGTCTACTTTGTCTCCTAGTGATGCAGCGTCTATAATCTTGTTTAATAAATCTACAAGGCACAGACATGAAAACGTTAACGTCAGGCGAGATAGCATCGTACTGCGATGTAAATCTTCGCACTGTAATTCGATGGATAGAAAGCGGGAAGCTCAAAGGCTTCAAACTTCCGGGGCGCGGTAATAATCGCGTCCTCGTTGAAGACTTTATAGAATTTCTTGAACGTCATGACATGCCCATCCCAAGTGCGCTTAAAGGGGTCGCATCGCCTTCAATTCTTATCGTAGACGATGAAATGCCAGTAGCTAAATCTATCCAGCGGGTAGCGAGGCGAGCGGGTTTTGATTCCTACATTGCAACCGGAGGATTTCAAGCTGGAATCATGCTAAGTCAATACGATCCCAAGGTCATGACGCTTGACTTAAGCATGCCGGGCATGGATGGCTATAGTGTAATCGACTTCACCCGCGAACAAAGCAAGTACAGAGATTTAAAAATTATTGTTATCTCTGCGTTAGATGACATAAGTCTTGAACGTGCGCTAGAAATAGGCGCTGATGCTACGCTTCAAAAACCATTTTCTAACCATGATTTGACGAATGTGCTAGAGCAATTCATGTCGATGTAGTCTATACGGAGAAAGGATTTACTATGTCTTGGGCAGCAAAATGCGTTTTATTAATTTTATGTTTCAACGTTATCGCACTCCCTTCAAGCGCTAAACCGCTGACTTTTGCAGTTGTCCCTCAGCAGTCGGCTAAGAAAATGGCTGAGAAATGGCAACCGTTAATCGATTACGTGAGTAATTTCACTGGTCACAGCATAGAATTTAAAACGGCGAAAGACATACCAACCTTTGAAGCTAATCTAGCGAATGGTCTCTACGATATAGCCTATATGAACCCTTACCATTTCGTTGTATTTAATGGATCTGTCGGCTACCGTGCGCTTGCTCATCAAGGAGACAAAAAAATCCGCGGAATCATTGTCGTCAATGAAGAGAGTCCAATTCAATCGCTATCAGATTTAAACGGCGCCGAAATTGCATTTCCCGCACCAGCGGCTTTTGCTGCAACCATAATTACCAGTGCTTATCTTCGCAAAAACAACATTGCGTTTATTCCCCGCTATGTCAATTCACACGATTCAGTGTACTTGTCGGTGCAACGTAAATTTTTTAAAGCGGGCGGCGGCATTTATCGCACACTGAACACCTCACCCGAATCGGTAAAAGGCACCCTTCGCGTGCTGTGGGAAAGTGAAAACTACACGCCTCACCCTATAGCTACGCATCCAAATATGGCACAAGATGATAGACAAGCTATTCTTAATGCATTGATTGCATTGTCTAATGACAGCAGTAAGTCTTCAATCCTTAGTAAAATGGGGTTCAGTAGATTTGTTGCATCTAACGACAATGATTGGGACGACGTTAGGGCACTGGGTATTGCATCGCTCTCAAGACCACACCTATGAGAATTAAGCACATGAAGCTGTCACTAAGGTTTAAAACGATAACTGGGATAGCCAGTATTGCAGCACTCCTGCTACTGGTTCTTATCGTGACAGTATTTCAGTTATTGAATGACCTTGTAGACAGTAACATTAAAAAGTCTGCAGACACCACGGTGTCTCTATTTGTTTCGACGACGAAAAACGCTTTTCTAAGTTACGATTTGGCTTCACTTGATGCCGATGTGTCTGAGATTTTAACCAACCCTAACATCTCGTACGTCAGGGTTAAGGACAAGCTCGGCAATGTGTTTGTAGAAAAAGGTGATGACAGCGCGTTTGGTCGACCTTTCAAGGCTGATATTTCGGTGTCAAATGCCGACGATGGCGTTTACGACACCCGCGCACCTATTACTGTCAACGACACCCTTTATGGTTATGTTGAAATTGGATTAAACATTGCTTCTGTAACCGAATCGGTCTCAAGGGTAAGAAACTGGACAGTCTCGCTGGCTATAATGGAATTCATTTTAGTTGGTTTGTGTTCTTACCTTTTAGGTTCGTTTTTAATGTCTCAGCTACATCGTCTTCTTAAGGGTGCTAAACATCTAGCTGAAGCGGTAAAGCACAATGACTACAAGGATGTCTTTATTCCCGTCCGGGGTAGAGATGAACTAAGCGAACTTGCCGAAGCCTTCAATCAACTTGTTGAGCGCCTTAAAGAAGAATACGAACAGCGCCAACGTGCTCAGGACGAGTTAAAAGAACTCAACACGCTTCTTGAAGAAAAAGTAAAAGATAGAACAGCATTGCTTAATCAGAAAAATTACCAACTAGTAGAAGCGAATAAAGACTTGAAGGAAACTCAAGTACAACTTCTTCAGGCTGAAAAAATGGCGTCTGTTGGGCAGCTTGCAGCTGGGGTTGCTCACGAAATAAACAACCCAATAGGTTTTGTAAGCAGCAACATTTCAACACTTAGTGAATATGTTGCAACTTATCAAGTGATCTTCTCACAAATTCAAGTAGTTTTAGACGAGAAGGATGAGAATAAACGTGCTGTTGCCCTGGCTGATTTAGAAAAAATGCAGGGCAATCGAGATATGACCTTTATCAATGAAGACATTTCTGACTTATTAGTAGATTCACGCGAAGGCTTACAGCGCGTTGCTGAAATAGTTAAAGGTCTTAAGTTGTTTTCTCGCGTTGATAGCGAGCAAATGCAAAAACATAATATTAACGACTGTGTACGTACCACGTTGGCCATGGTCAACAATCAACTGAAATATATATGTACGGTTGAAACGCACTTGGGAAAAATTCCGGATGTAGAAATGAACGTCGGAAAAATATCTCAAGTTATCACCAATCTACTTATTAACGCTGGTCAAGCCATAGAAGCAACCAACAAAAATGGAAAAATAATAATCACTAGCTGCACAGTGGGGGAATTTGTTGAACTCAGCATAGAAGATTCCGGCTGTGGAATTCCGCCAAGTCACCTCGATAAATTGTTTAATCCATTTTTCACTACAAAACCAGAAGGACAAGGTACAGGGTTGGGCCTTTCAATTTCATTCGGTATCGCGCAAGAACACGGTGGAACGCTATCTGCAGCCAGCACCGAAGGAAACGGCAGTACGTTTACCCTATCTATTCCTATCAACCCCGTTTCTAAAGACTCACAAGATAACAGTGGGGTAAATGATGCGTAGAGTAATAGCACCAGATAATGCCATTGCATGTGATAGTTGCTACTTCGCCTATAAGGATAATTTTTTATGACAGAGCCTACAGAACAAGTAACAACCTTTACCGTGCTATTTGTCGACGACGAGCCTAATATTCTTCGTGCAATTAAACGCGCGCTATTCACTATGGATATTACGCTTTTGCTAGCCGATAGCGGCACTAAAGCGCTTGAGTTGATGAGCAATAACGAAGTACATGTCGTTATCTCAGACATGAAAATGCCGCAAATGTCTGGTGCAGAATTCCTGGAACAAGTTGCCGTCAAATACCCAGAAACATTTAGGGTTGTTCTTACCGGTTATGCAGATATCGAATCTACAATTAAGGCGGTAAACCAAGGCAAGATCCATCGCTATCTTCAAAAACCATGGGATAACCAAGAGCTTGTATCTGTAGTTGAAGAAGGGTTAGAACGGGTTAAGTTGAAGGCTGAGAATACGCGCCTTCAAAAACTTACTCGCCTACAGAATAGGAAACTAAGAGACGTAAATGCATCACTTGAGCATGTAGTTCAAAAGCGTACACGCCAAATTAAAGCTGCACTGAACAAAATTGAAAAGCACAACATTGCGATGGAGCAAGTGCTATTTAACGTAATAAGCATTAACCCCGACATAAACGGAAAATTTGCCATTGAAGTAAGTGAGTTAGCGTCGAAGCTTGCGCGTATTGCCCGGCTAGAGAAAGACGAAATAAAACAAGTACGCTACGCAGGCCTTATTTGTGAACTTGGCCTTCTAGGGCTTGAAAGCGAAGACTTTAAAGCACCGTTTTCAAAGCTTAAATACCAACAGCAACAAAATTACTTATCGCAGACCAAGAAGGCCTCATTGATACTAGCGCCAGCTCACGAGCTGCAGCAGGTGTCAGATATTATTGAGTTTCAGTTCGAGCATTACAATGGCTCAGGCTTATATAACAAAGTTGCCAAAGAAATTCCTGCAGGCGCGCGTATTTTGGCAATAGCTAGAGATTACTGGCGCTTAGTTACAGGCAGAATGAGTGGCGTTGAAATGAGCCCTCGCGATGCTAAATTAGAAATGAAAAAGCACAGAAATACACGCTACGATGGCGAGTTTTTAGATCTTTTGCTAGAAGCAGAAGATGTAACCACGTCTAAGCTACTTTCTACATCATTGAAAGCTTCACAACTGAAGGCGGGCATGGTGCTTGCCCAAAACTTATATAACGATAGCCATATTCTAATCCTACCTGAAGGTCATATATTTAGTAACGCGACCATACAAAAGCTCGTGCATTTTGAAGAAGAACGTGGAAAAGCGTTTAGTATTCAGATAGAACCAGAAGAGCTTTCTGCTACTATAAGTGAGTAAGCTCTGAAGGTTATGTGCTGAAAAAGGGCAAGCGCGACATAATACATGTCTCGTTTCGCCTCGCCCTTTTATTTACAACGCACTGTCCCCATTGACTAACTAATTGAAATTCTATTGAGCAAATCTCGGTCTTTTGATTACTCTTGCAAACAGAACCGATAGCAGATGATTTGCTGTGCGAACGTGTTAGCGCGTATATACTTGTACTCACGTTCGTAAAACCGACAAAGAAGGCTTTTTGAATGACACATTTTGATTATATTTGTATTGGTGGTGGCAGTGGCGGTATCGCATCTGCGAACCGTGCGGCGAAGCACGGAAAGAAAGCCGCTATCATTGAGGCGAAAGATATAGGCGGTACCTGTGTAAACGTTGGATGCGTACCGAAAAAAGCCATGTGGTACGGAGCCCAAATTGCTGAAGCTGTACACCGCTACGCACCTGAATATGGATTCGACTTGTCGGTAAATCATTTCAGTTGGGATAGCCTTATTGCCAGTCGTCAGGCCTATATCGAGCGTATTCATGCGTCTTACGATCGTGTGCTTACTGCAAACGACGTTACCTTGATTCGCGGTTTTGCAAAGTTTATTGATAACAACACGGTAGAAGTAAACGGCGAAAAGTATACGGCCGACCATATTACGATTGCCGTTGGCGGTCGCCCAATAGTCCCAGACATTGAAGGTGCCGAATACGGCATTGATTCTGATGGTTTCTTTGCGTTAAAGGAGCAGCCTAAGCGCACAGTCGTGGTTGGAGCGGGATATATTGGCGTTGAACTGGCCGGCGTACTTCATGCCCTTGGCACAGAATCGCACCTGGTCGTTCGAAAACACGCACCGCTACGAAACTTCGACCCCATTATTCATGAAACCTTAGTAGATATGATTCACGCTGAAGGCTGCAAACTACATAATCACACCAGCGTTGAGAAAGTAGAAAAGGCTGACGACGGTGAGCTTTCAGTGCATCTAACTAATGGCGAAGTGCTAAAAGCAGACTGCCTAATTTGGGCGATTGGCCGTAAGCCCTCTACTGACAAAATTGATATTGAAAACACCGACGTTGAGCTTAGTGAAGACGGTACGGTAAAAGTAGACAAATATCAAAATACCACAGCGAAAAACGTATATGCAGTGGGCGATATTACTGGTGAGGCAGAGTTAACGCCTGTTGCGATTAAGGCTGGAAGGTTGCTCAGTGAGCGTTTATTCAATGGTCAGAAAGATGCACATATGGACTATTCTTTAATTCCAACCGTTGTATTCAGCCATCCACCTATCGGCACCATTGGTCTAACAGAAGAAGAAGCGATAAAAGAGCACGGTGAAGACAATATTAAGGTGTATACGTCTAGCTTTGCATCTATGTACACTGCGGTAACTCGTCACCGTCAAATGACCAAAATGAAGTTGGTATGTGCGGGCGACAACGAAAAAGTAGTGGGGTTACACGGTATTGGCCACGGCATGGATGAGATTCTACAAGGCTTCGCTGTTGCCATAAAAATGGGCGCGACCAAAGCTGACTTTGATGCATGTGTAGCTATTCACCCTACAAGTGGTGAAGAATTTGTCACCATGACCTAAAGGGTGCGTTCTTCACTGATGGGCTTGATATAGATAAGTTGTTGCAGAACAATTTGTGAAATATAGCGATATGCAAACTCGCAGGTGAAAGTACAGTGAGTAGAAGGCCTACTTGTTGAACACCTCACTACAAAAACCGGCATTTATTTGTAAGTAAATGCCGGTTTTTTTTACGCGCTTAGCTTGCTTTTTCTAGCTCGACGGGTACACCGTTCAACACTGCATTGCCAGACAATTCATCCACCAGTAAATCGTCAGTAAGTATGTTGGTGTTTACACCCGGATGCTGACTTGCCACAGACAACTTTATACCTTTCTTGTTATGTCCCCATCCATGTGGGATAGACACCACACCTGGCATAATTGCATCCGTGATTTCAGCCTCTATGGTGACTTGGCCCACTCGTGATTTCACGCGTACCTCATCGCCATCTGCAATGCCGTATCTTGCCCCGTCATCAGGGTGAAGCTGGAGCGTACAGCGGTTGTTGCCTTTCACCATACGGGGGCTGTTGTGCAGCCACGAATTATTGGTTTTAATATGTCTTCGCCCTATCAAAACGAGGGGCTGATTTTGTGCTGTAACATAGCTCGCTTTTCCAAAGAAATGCGTGTTTACCCTGTCCAAATCAGCCATGAAGTAAGCAAAATCTAAGTGAATCTTTTTATCTTCATGGAACAATGCATGAGGCAGAGACGGTTGCAGCGGGCCTAAATCAATACCATGCGGATGTGCTTTAAGCATATCAAGGGACAACCCCCGCGCTCGAGCATCAAATGAAACCTTACTTGAGTCTGCAGTTGAACTTTCGCTTAAGTGAGTACTTGAGTTATCACTAGCAGCTCCCTCTTCAGACAGGGCTCGACTATAAAGCCCTGATTTTAATAAATCGTCCACGACACCTTTAGGTTGCTTGCCCCAAAGCCCAGCGTAGTGGGCTGTGTTTTTTCCGTTTAGCGCATCGAGCCGTTCTGCCAAAGACAAATAAATCTGCCAATCGGTAAGCTGATCTTTATCGACCTCCACCACAGCTTCAGAATATTTAGCAAAGTTACGTACCGCAAAATTATGAAATACAACGTCGTAGTGGTCGCGTTCTAGCGCAGTTACCGGTGGAAGAATAACATCAGCATGACGAGAGGTTTCGGTAACGTAGAAGTCTACGGCGACCATAAAATCGAGTTCTTCAAATGCTCTATCAAGTTGCTCTGCGTTTGGCGTGGTGACAACAGGGTTGCCCGCACCAACGACCATGGCCTTAATTTGACCTTCTCCTGGGGTTAAAATTTCCTCGGCCAAACACGCTACAGGGTATTCGCCCGCAAAAGCAGGAAGCCCTCTAACCCGAGAGCTAAACCCACCCATACTTCCTTTACCTGATACTGGCAAAATATCTGCTGCTGGCTGGGTAAACATCATGCCGCCGCGCTTATCTAAATTCCCTGTAAGCATGTTAAACAGCATAATGAGGTATTGGGTTAGTGTTCCAAACGCTTGAACGCTTGCTCCCATTCTGCCATAGCAAACTGCAGATTCTGCATTACAGAAATCGACAACAAGCTGCGTTATCTGTGAAGCTGAAATCCCCGTTAGCTCGCTCACTTTTTGCACAGAGTAATCTTTAACGTAATTTTCAACTTCTTTTATATCTTCTGCATAGGGCAAAATCCCATCCATCTTGTGTAACTGCTTTTCAAACAGCACATTCAGCATAGCCAGTAATAACAGTACGTCGCTTCCTGGGCGAATAAAGTGATGCTCGCAGCTGATATCGGCAGTTTCACTTCGTTTAGGGTCAATAACGACGACTTTTCCGCTACGCTGTTGAATGCCCTTTAAGCGTTTTTTCACGTTAGGCACTGTCATAATGCTGCCATTAGATGCCAGAGGGTTTCCACCAATGATCATAAAGTGCTGAGTATGATCGATATCGGGAATTGGAACTTGCGACATATGACCAAACAGCCTGCGGCTAATGATGTGGTGGGGTAGTTGGTCAACCGACGTAGCAGAATAACGATTATGGGTTTTAAGAGCCCTATAGAAATAGGGCCCGAACAATATCGACCCCATATTGTGCGCATTAGGATTCCCTAAATACACGCCTACCGCATTGCTGCCGTGTGCCTGCTGAATATTGTGTAGGTTGTTAGCGACCAGCTCAAAGGCTTCATCCCAGGTGATCTCTTCCCAGGCGCTCTCTTCTCCTTCAAGTCTTACCCTTTTTATCGGGCGTTTTAAGCGATCAGGGTCGTCGTACAAATCTTTTAGCGCACTGGCTTTCGGACAAATATGACCTTGGCTAAAGGGGTTCTCTTTATCCCCTTTTATTGACAGTATTTGACGGCCTTTTGTTGCTACTTCAATACCACACATTGCTTCACACAGTGTACAAGTAGAATAATGTAATTGTTGTTCAGCGTTGCTCACGGTAATTCCTACACAATCTATTGTTAATAACTTGTTATGAAGTTAGCGATTATTGCTGTAATAGACAAGCATCATTGAGAGTGATGGTAGGTGGACAGGACTATCTGAAGTCGATAAGCGGTTGTTTTAGCAGCGGCAGTTTTTTAAACCCTAACTCTATGACGCTTTAGCAACATAGCAGCGCCGCTATCTTCCATTTAGCGCTGCAAGTATGTGCGCTGATAGCTTAGACCAACTTCTGAGCAGCGCTTTTACAACAAGGTGTGGTCGTCATACCTAAAGTCTCGAAATATTGCTCAAATTTAGCGAATTAAATGTGAAACAAGCGCAAGCGTTAACAACGCTTGAAAATTGTTCAATGTGAGTTAAGCGCTAATATCAGGCTTGCAATCGCATTAGCTAAATAAATATCTCTCACTTTGCAGTAATATTAACCCTAGTTTTACAATTTAAGAGTACGTAGTTTCACGTTTAGTCATGTACTCTGATGTAGACAGAAAATAAATAACAAGCACCTGGAAACACCAATATGATAACAACAAAGAAAAGTTTACTGGCCATCACGCTAGTAAGCGCTCTGGGCTTGGGCGTAGCACCTACTTTATACGCTCAAAACGACAGTGAAGAAAATACAGAATACGAGCTCGATAAGTGGGAAGTGAGTACCCCCCCTTACGCGCTAAACGAAGTTAACATTAAAACCAACGAGACCACATGGTCTAGCTTAGACGTTGCTCCCAACGGCAAGTTCATGGTTTTTGACATGCTGGGCGACTTGTACAAAGTTGACATGAGTGGCGGCGATGCAACGCCGCTTACCCAAGATTTTGCGTGGAATATTCACCCTGCAATTTCTCCCGATGGAAAACAGGTTGCGTTTATCTCAGATAAAGATGGGTTAAGCAATGTGTGGGTTATGGATATTGACGGCAGCAATCTTCGTCAGGTAACCAAAGAAAAGAGTAATCTTATCCACTCACCTAAATGGAGCCCAGACGGCGAATACCTAGTGGTAACTAAAGGCATTATGTCTAGCCGCAGTATTCCGGCAGGCGAGATTTGGATGTACCACAAATCCGGCGGCGACGGCCTTCAAATTAAAGCCCGTAACAGTGGCAAACGCGACCAACAAAACATTGCCGACCCTGTGTTTTCTCACGACGGTAAGTACATTTACTTTACCGAAAATACGGTTCCAGGCGCCCACTTTGAATACAACCGGGACCCGCTAGAGGGCATTTTTGCTATCACTCGCTACGACCGCGAGACCGGCGAAGAGAGCCGCTACATAAGCGGTACAGGCGGCGCGGTAGTCCCTACGCCATCTCCTGATGGAAAATACATAGCTTTTGTACGCCGCGTTAAAGACAGAACCGCGCTTTTCATTAAAGACATCAAGACAGGTGTAGAAACACCGCTGACATTGGAATTAGAGCGTGACATGCAAGAAGGTTTTGGCTCAGAAGGCTACTTTGCCTACTTTGACTGGATGCCTGACAGCAGCAAAATTGTATATTGGACAGGCGGTAAGTTTCACACCATCGACGTGGAAGATAAAGCCACCAGCACCATGGAGGTGACCGTTGAAGGCACGGTGAAATTTGCTGATGCGTTACGTTTTGACGTTGATGTAGCACCTGATGAATTTGACGTTCGCATGATCCGCTGGTCGCAAATGTCGCCCAACGGTAAAACTGTTCTCTTCCAAGCACTAGGAAAGCTATACGTGCGCGACATAAAGTCGGGCAAAATTAAGCGCCTGACTAAACAAAACGACCATGATGAGTACTATCCCCGCTTTTCTAACGACGGAAAATCAATTGTTTATACGACTTGGAATGACCAAGACTTAGGCACCGTTCGCGTAGTTTCTGCCCGCGGTGGTAAAGGAAAAGTCATTACCCAGCAGCCAGGCCACTACATTGAGCCGTCGTTCTCTGCCGATGGCGAGAAAGTAGTTTTCCGCAAGTTTACGGGCGGCTACTTGCTAGACCCGAAATACTCAGTTGAGCCAGGAATTTACGTAGCAGACCTTGAAGAAGATACGGTCGAAAAAATCTCTGAAGGCGGCTACAACGCGCATTTCGCCGGTAGCGATGACCGCGTATATTTCACCGAGTCAGCTGGCGGCGAAGCCTATTATGAAACGCAACTTTCTAGCGTTAACTTTAAAGGTAACGACAAGCGAACTCATCTATACGGCGCAGATAAGGTGAGTGAGTACAAACTTTCACACGATAAGAAGTGGGTAGCTTTTGTATATCAATTTAAAACCTACGTGGCGCCTTTTGTTGAAAATGGTAAGCGCGTTACCATAGGTCCGAACATGACCTCACTGCCGGTAACGCAGCTTTCAAGCCGTGCGGGTGAATATCTGACGTGGTCGCCTGATAACAAAACCCTAAGCTGGTTTAACGGCCCTACGCTGTTTAGTCGTTCACTAGATGAAGCCTTTGCCTTTGTTGACGGCGCAGCTGAAACTTTGCCTGAGCCAGTCGCTGAAGGTATGGATTTATCGTTCACTACTAAAGCTGATAAGCCATCTGGTTACAAAGCCTTGGTTGGCGGTAAAGTGGTAACCATGCGCGATGCTGACAATACCCAAGAGGTGATTGAAGATGGCGTTGTGCTTATTAAAGACAATCGCATTGAAGCGGTGGGTAAACGTGGCGACGTCACCATCCCTGAAGGCGCTATGCAGATAGACACCTCAGGTAAAACTATTATTCCAGGGCTAGTTGATGCGCACGCTCACGGTTCGCAGGGCCGAAATGAAATTATTCCTCAGCAAAACTGGAGTCAGTACTCGAATGTGTCGTTCGGTGTAACAACCATTCATGACCCATCAAACGACACGACAGAAATTTTTGCTGCGGCAGAATTACAGCGTAAAGGCGATATAGTTGCGCCGCGTATCTACTCCACCGGCACCATTTTATACGGTGCGGAAGGACTAGGTTACAAAGCGATTATCAACAACTACGAAGATGCCTATTTCCATGTAGAGCGCCTAAAAGAAGCCGGTGCTATTTCGGTTAAAAGTTACAACCAGCCGCGTCGCGACCAGCGTCAGCAGGTACTGTGGGCAGCAAAAAATCAAGAGATGATGGTGGTGCCTGAAGGTGGCGGTAAGCTTCAGCAGAACCTGACTATGCTGGTAGACGGTCACACCGGCCTTGAACACAGTATTCCTGTTGAAAAAGGCTACAGCGACGTAACTCAGCTATGGAAAGCTACAGAGTTTGGCTACACGCCGACCTTTGTTGTGTCGTACGGCGGCATGATGGGTGAAGAGTACTGGTACGACAAAACAGAAGTGTGGAAGAACCCGCGTCTTCTTCGCTATACCCCGTCAACAATTCTAGATAGACGCGCTATTCGCAGACCAACTGCGCCAGAAAACCAGTACAACCACCAAAACGTAGCCAGCTACGCCAAAGAGCTTCGAGATAATGGGGTCAGTGTACATATTGGCGCCCACGGTCAGCGTGAAGGCTTAGCTGCGCACTGGGAGCTGTGGATCATGGAACAAGGCGGCTTCACGCCATGGGAAGCACTGCGTGGCGGCACTATCGATGGCGCGAAACACCTAGGTATGGGCAAAGATCTTGGCAGTATCGAAAAAGGTAAACTTGCTGACCTAGCGGTGATTGATGGCGACGTACTAAGCGACATTAGAAAGAGTGAATTCGTAGAATACACTGTACTGAATGGACGCGTATACGAGTCGGCCACCATGAACGAGGTAGGCAGCAAAGAAAAACGCAAGCCCTTTTTCTTCGAACAAGACAATGCCACCTTTATGCCGCAGCAAACGGCAGATGAAGTGGAAGCGAAAGCACACCACTATCATTGGGAGCATTAATAAGTGAACCGCTAAACAAAAGGGGCTTCACATTATGTAAAGCCCCTTTTTACTCTCCGTCATTTTATTTAGTCTTGCTATCGGTTTCGCCCATACTGTTCGTGTGACGACACCCAGTCTGACGAACTAATGGCAGAAGCTAAAGATATCTCGCCGGCTAGTACCACCGACGCCACGATTTCTGCAAATTTGTACACGCGATCTCGACCGTAGCAGTCTAACAATTCTAAGCATTCTCGCTGTGTACCAATACCAGTCCCGCCGCCATAGGTAGCCACAATAAGGGAAGGAATGGTGATAGATACGTACAAGTCGCCATCGTCAGTTAGCTCTGAATACATCATGGCCGCCGACGACTCCGACACGTTTGCTACGTCTTGCCCTGTTGCTATAAACATGGCGGTAATACCGTTTGGCGAATGTAGGCCCGTATTATTCACACCCGACAAAAATGACCCTACGCCAGCCACACGGCCATGATAATCGATTTGTTTAGGGTCAACGCGCATTACCTCTAATAAATGCTCTCGCTTAATGGTGGCTTCAGCAGTCACACGTTTACCACGGGTACGCATAATATTTATTTGAGAGGCTTTTTTGTCGGTAGCAAAATTAGATTCAAGGTAGAAGTTCTCTATTCCCTCGTAATGGTCGAGTATCCACCCGCAGGCAGCAAAGGTTGCGCGCCCCACCATGTTTTGGCCTGCAGCGTCGCCTGTCTTAAAGTTAAACCTTAAAAAGGCAAACTTATTCGATAGAAAATGATCAATATACGTCAACTTAGCGATACTTGAGGTTGCCTCAGCTTCTTCTTTAATCTTTTCGAAGTTCGTTTTTATCCACTTTACAAAGTCCCTGGCACCTCGTGCATTCTCAAAGATGAAAACCGGCGCACGCTGCATGGCGTCATCGACTACCGTTGCTGTTACACCACCGCTCATATTAAGCAATTTCATACCGCGGTTGTACGACGCCACCAACGTTCCTTCCGTAGTTGCTAGCGGCACTACAAATTCCCCTTGTGCATGCTCTCCGTTTATCTTTAAAGGCCCGGCAATACCAATAGGAACTTGTGCTACACCAATGAAATGCTCAATATTGCCTTTTAGCGCTTGCGGGTCGATGCTGTACTTACCTACATGATCAATTTTCTTTCCCGTGGCGCTTTCGAAATACTCTTGGCGTGTTTTTATAATGCTCTCACCATAGTCATCCATATCGTCCCGAGGAATAAAAACACTGCGTTGTCCTGGCGCAGTTATATTATCTTCTACTTCAAATTTAAGCTTTCCAAAGGGAGAAGCAGAAAAGCAAATGCCTAATTTACGTTTTTCAGGACAAGGGGCTTCATCAACATCTAAATGCACGGTAATGGTTTGACGCAATCCAAAGTGCTCTCCGTCTGATTTATTTAATTCCTCTACAGAAATGCTAGAGTCAGGAGTTAGCTGAAGTGAAATTTTATGTTCTGGAATTTTTTCGCCATCAAGGGATATCCACTTCACTTCTTTAATGACCGAGTCTTTTAATCTATTTTTCAAAGAAAACGATAAGCCATTATCTGTCTTTGTAAGACTAGCGCGTGTGTAAAGTTGCTTTAAAAGTATGCTGGGCACAAACATGAGTCTTCCTTCTGTGTATTCTTACCGTGCTTTTTTCATATTCCTTGTTTTTTATAGCACATTCTTTATACAGTTCTATGACTTCTTACTAATTTCTCGCTATTTTCTTGCTCGATATCAACATTCAATTTTAGGCCAAGCACTTTCAAAAATGCGCCAAGCCTAATGAAGCCGCGTGCTACCTAAAAAATAGACCTTAGCTGCAATTCATCACCTCCCCACTACACCTAAAGTAAACACCGTCACCGCAGTTATGTTGACCACAAGGTATCTGGTAGTAACAAAACGGAGGCATCAAGGATTGTGACGCCAAGGATTAATAGCCGATACGGAAGCGGCAGCCAGATACTTTTTACGTGTAGTAGAGCATTTAAAACTGGATTGTTTTAACAAGTGCTTCGATTACGAAGAGCAAAAGAGAAAGGGACGACTATGAGAACAGAGCTGTTTAGAAAAGAAGTTATTGAGGAACAATCAAATGCTGCTGTAGGCAGTTTTTTAATGACGCCTAAACCAATTATCTCAGCTATTGCTGGCCTGCTCGTGACGTGGATTGTGGCTGTTGTTGTTTATCTAAATATGGAAAGTTACTCACGCAAGGCGTCGGTAAACGGATGGCTAGAACCGAGCCATGGCGTTTTTAAGCTTTATTCAGATGCTAGGCGCGGTAAAGTGCTCAATGTGTTAGTAAGCGAAGGCCAGTTAGTCGAAAAAGGCGCACCGTTAATAAAAATCAGCTACAGCAGCAAAGATGCATTAGGCAATAGGATTAGCACACAGTTACTTATTGAGCTTGAAGCTAAGCAAAACAGAACGTATCAAAGTATTCAGCGCCTTCGCGCTTTGCATTTGTCTCAACAACAGCGTTTAGAAGAACAACTCTCCCAAGCAAAAAGGGACTCAACAGCATTAGAGGCCGTTGTAGCATTATCCCAATCACAGTGGCTTTTGGCATCAAAACAATGGGATAAAGCTAAAACTTTGCTAGACCAGGGCAATATCAGCCGTGCTGACTTTGAAAACCAAACGCTTCAGCGTTTGACCGCAGAGCAACAGCTTACTCTGGCGAAAAAAGACTGGAGAAGCGAACAAGCTAATATTGCAGATCTCACACATGAACTCGGCACTTTGCCGCAGCAGCAAGCTAACGAGATGGCGACGGTAGAGAACACATATAGTGACCTCACTCAACAGATTGTAAACCATAAAAGTAATACAGAAGAGACAGTTTATGCGCCACATACAGGTGTGGTATCAGGTCTACATGTAAAAACGGGTTATACCGTTGACAGTTCTCGCCCGCTCCTGACTCTGCTTCCTGAAAATACTGACATTCAAGCGCGCATAGCAGTACCCGTGCGATCAGCGGGATTTTTACGCAAGGGGCAGGCCCTTCATATTCGTTATGACGCATTTCCCTATCAAAAGTTTGGCGTACAGTCTGGAGAAATTGTGAAGATTTCCCCGTCGTTGGTCCTGCCCGGCGAGCTTTCCGATGTACCGATCTCTATAAGCGAGCCCGCCTACCTTGTTACCGCAACACTCAGTACAAACGAGATATTGGCCTATGGAAATCGCATTTCATTGAAAGCAGGGATGACATTTTCAGCAGACGTAAATTTAAGTCAACGCACCTTGATGGAGTGGTTAATGGAACCGCTATATAGCATCACAGGGAAACTTTAATCATGATGCGTACTAAACAACCCTTTTCGGTGAACTTCCTTTATACCAAGCGAGTACCCGTTATTTTACAAAGCGAAGCTGCTGAATGCGGGATTGCTTGTATGGCCATGATTGCGCAGTACTACTCTGATAAGCGCGACCTCAACGCCTTACGTCAAACCATGTCTGTTTCGCTGCGAGGTACAACGTTAAAAGATGTGATGCGAATTGCCAGTGACTTGGGTTTTCAAACCCGCGCTATCAAGGTAGAAATGGAGCATCTTGAGCAATTATCCTGCCCAGCCATAATGCATTGGGGTATGAATCACTTTGTTGTATTAACAAAAGTGAAGGGGAAAACAATCACCATCCACGACCCCGCACTTGGACAAAGAAAGTTCAATTTTGACGAAGCCTCAAAGCACATCACGGGTATAGCGCTAGAAGTCGCACCAAGCGACACATTTAGCCCTAAAAAGTCTATGCCACGTCTTGGACTTACTCAATTTTTCTCGCGCACGATAGGCTTTAAACGCAATTTACTTACCCTTTTCGCGCTATCGATAGTACTGCAACTCTTTGCCCTTGCTGCACCTTACTACATGCAAACAGTCGTAGACGACGTACTGATATACAACAACGACGCATTGCTCAAGGCCCTTGCCATTGGCTTTACCTTAATATTAGTCATTGAAACCTTTACCAGCGGTATAAGAAAGTTCGCTATTTTATCTGTTTCTTCTCGCCTTCAACTTCAAATGTCAGCATCGGTTTTCAAGCACCTTCTATCACTTCCGTTGGACTATTTTGATAAGCGACATATTGGCGATGTAGTATCCCGTTTTGGCTCGCTAGCGAGTATCCGTGAATTTCTGACGACTGGATTGGTAACCGCGTTACTTGACGGGATAATGGCGATCATCACTTTAACGGTAATGATTCTATATTCATTCAAACTCACCCTGGTGGTTGTTGCGATTGTGCTTACCTACCTAGCCGTTCGCCTTGGCCTACTGCCATTTATTAAGCGACTTACCACTGAACGCATCGCCCTTGCTGCCTCTGAACAAAGCCACTTCATGGAGAGCGTGCGTGCCATCTTACCTATTCGTGTGTACGGTCAAGAACAACAACGCCATGGACATTGGCAAAACAAACTAGTAGCCACGCTCAATAAAGACATTACGCTTGGAAAAATCAATATTGGCAGTGCACTGACCAACCATTTCTTGTTTGGTGCTGAAAACTTGATAGTTGTTTACATTGGCGCAAGTCTTGTTATGGAGGGTAACCTTTCCGTAGGTATGTTGCTTGCGTTCATGGCATACAAAACACGCTTTATTGGTGCTCTGGATGGAGTAGTTAACAAGCTAATAGAGCTAAATATGTTAGGTATTCACTTCACCCGCTTGAGCGATATTCTACTTACGCCAGTTCAGCAAAAGCCTAAGTTACTTAACAGCAAAATTGGGCCTATTGAGTTTGCAGAAGCTCAACCAACTAGCCCGTTCTTTTCAACCTCAACTATTCCCAACACATTCTCACGCAGTACTTTATCTTCTGAAAGGCTAACTAATACAAACTCTGATACAAACGGAGACTCACGCATTACGGCGCTTGATGCACACTCTCTTAGCTATCGCTACAGTGATACAAATGATTGGGTGTTCAAAAACCTAACGCTTTCAGTGAAACAAGGAGAAATCGTAGCGATTATAGGTGACAGCGGATGCGGAAAGAGCACTTTACTAAAGTGCTTGATGGGCCTTTACTCGGTTTCAAACGGCAGCATAGAGCACCCTTGCTTTACAAACCCAGTTATTGCGTCAGTACTTCAAGAAGACGTCTGTTTAAGTGGCACTATCGGCCAAAATATTTGCTGCTTTGAAGAAGCGCCCAACCTTAACAAAATGGTTCACGTCGCTCACCTCGCCTGCATTCACCACGATATTATGCAAATGCCCATGCAATACCACTCTTTGGTAGGTGATATGGGAAGCAGTTTAAGTGGTGGACAAAAACAGCGTCTGCTTTTAGCAAGAGCCCTTTACCAAGAGCCTGACATTTTGTTTTTAGACGAAGCAAGCAGCCACTTAGATATGGCAAACGAGGCTCAGATAAATCACCACCTTAAGTCTCTAAAGATGACACGAATTATTGTGGCACATCGCCCTCAATCTATCGCCATGGCAGACAAAATCTATCGTTTGTCAAAAGGCACATTACACCCATGCTCTCCCACTGAAGTAACAGGAAGCGCAACATCAGGTAAACACGGAGAAACACGATGAAAAAACATGAAATTAGAGAACCAGCAGTATTAATGACCGCCGCTGAACGCATGCAAATAGGTGAAAGTGGCCTTACCGCTAGTGGCAGCGTTATTCCTATCGACTCTTTGTCGAAACGCGAGTTACAAGTAGTGCACAAAATAATGGAAGGCCGCTCTAACAAGGTTATCGCCTCAGAGCTATTTATCAGTGAACGAACGGTAAAGTTTCACTGCGCCAACATTTATAAAAAGCTCAATATTAGTAGCCGCTCAGCACTTATCGCCTGTTGTTTTAGAACACTTTACCAAGAGGTGGTTTCGCTCTAAGCGTAGCCACTTTATTACTCAAAACGCCACTACAAGGAGCGTACTTTATGAAACACCATCAACTAACTCAAAACCAACCAACAACTACTGAGCCCGTTGCTTTAGCCGAAGCTCAGCTGTTTGAGGTATCCGGCGGTCTACGCATTCGTTTAAGCGATAGCGTGCCGGTAGTCGGCCCAGCCCCCAAAGAGCCGGTTTATATAACCTTGGCCATTGGTGAAGGCGGCGGCAAACTACCGGATATTCTGTCGTAAATTTAGCCCACTAAGGTCAACACATGGATAAGGTATTAACTATGTCATTTCCATGTGTTGCTCTTTTAGCTAATAGATTCCTACAACCCACAACCCGTTAGCAAGGAGCGCGAATGCACGTTGCACTTTTAGGAAGTGAGAAAGATCCACAAATTCAACACGTAGGGAAGGCGCTTAGTCAAACAGCTACTCCTTTTTATATCGCTAATACGCAACAATTCGGTTCAGCGTGGAGTATTAGCTATGATCCAGATTTTGATGATGGGTTAATCCACTTTAACTCATCCTCTTTGTGCGACCAGCCCAGAGTGACTTTTTCGAACACCAAAGCGGCCTACTGGCATGAATATTTGCCGGGGACTTCGTTGACAGCATCAGGTGAGAATAGTCGCCCCGATCACACTGCGAATAACAAAATTAAAACCGAAAAGCCTAACGATAAGTCATCTAACCTGCTAGAAAATGCTACTTGGACCGAGCAAGAACGGGCTAGCACTTTACTTTGTTGGTTTAGCTATAGCGACATCAAGTGGGTGAATTCTATCGACGCCGTGAGAAGCCACCAATGTAAACCTTATCAATCGCGTATTGCAGGCAAATTAGGTGCTCATATTCCCTACACCTTTGTAGGTAACGCACCCGAAGTTGCCTCTCAGTTTTGTAACAATATGCGAGAGATTATTTATAAGCCCGTACGCGGCGGTCGCACAGCACAGTTTGTAAATAAACAACCTAATATGCGTCCACTTCTTAATACGCTTTTAGCTGAACGCCCCGTTACCTTTCAAAAGTATATCGCCGGCGTAAACGTACGAAGCTATGTGCTTGGCGATGATGTGCTAAGCGTACAAATCGACTCAAGCGAACTAGATTATAGGAACGACGACAATGCCAGTGTGTCTGTGACTATTATCCCAAACGAGGTGCAGCGTATGGCCATTAGAATTTGCCAAGCGTTAGGCATGCATTGGTGCGCAATCGACTGGCGTAGAAGTGCGAAGGGAAAGTACTTTTTTCTAGAGGCGAACCCCAGCCCTTATTTCCTAAAAGTAGAGAACGATACTGGCATGGATATAACAGACAAATTGGTGTCGCTGCTTGCGAAGATATAGTTTTTATAAACATTTTAATAAAACCTATTTGCTTCTAAGCGCTTTTGTAAATTCTCTCAGCTGTTATTTACATAGCTGTTAAAAATGCTTATTGACAATACACCCTCAACCTATCAACATGATAGGTAACGGATGGATAATTATGGTCCGAAAGTCCCCCAAAGGCGTTAAGGAATTCCCTCTTACAGCGGAAACTGCAAGGAAGATAATGAGCGATCTTGCAGAAAACCATACTCATAGAATTCGGTGGAGTAAGCATGTAAAGCAGCGTATGCATGAACGAGGGGTAACTACAGGTCAGGTGATGACTTTACTTAAGAGTAAATATTCAGTGTTTAGGGAAGGGCCATATCTTGATATAACCGGAGACTGGAAATTTAATCTGAAAGGTTTAGCAGCGGGAAAAGTCATTGAACTAACCATAGCACTAAAGAATCATCATGATAGTCCAACATCAGTTCTTGTTACTGTCTGGATAGTTTGAGAGGTTTATATGTACCATTACACTGAAAGTGGGTTGTCAAATGTGTTTCTGAAAAATGGTGTTACTGTTGAGATTGTCGACGGCGAAGAATACACAAGTATTGACGACATGAACGGCCTACATAGCGCGATAGCGCAAGCGATTGTAGACACCAACAAACCTCTTGCACACGATGAGTTTAAATTCTTACGTATTGAATTAAATATTTCTCAGAAAATACTCGCGACTCGTTTTGGTGTCGATGAACAAACCATTGCACGTTACGAGAAAGGGCAAACGAAAATTCCAAGGACAACAGATGCTGCTTTAAGGGCGCTGTACATGGAAAGCCAAGAAAAGAATAATCCTGTTAGTTACTTTCTTGATCTACTTGCCGATACTCAGGCTGAAGAAGCTGCAAGTATAATTCGTCTTGAAGAAATTGAAGATCACTGGGAAAAAGTGGCAGACTAAACCTTACTTTTTTCCAACAAAAAAGCCGACGTCATTCATGGAGTCGGCTTTTTACTAACTATTTGTGTAGAAGCGAATACTCACAACCCAACTACAGGATGAGGCCTCTTCTTAGCTATTAATTAAAGGATGAAACGCGATAGGTCTTCGTTATCTACCAAAGTTTCTAGATGGCTGTTAACGTAATCTGCATCAATCACGAACGACTCACCGCTTTTCTCAGAAGCATCAAACGAGATGTCTTCCATTAGGCGTTCAAGCACGGTGTGCAAGCGACGTGCGCCAATGTTTTCAGTACGCTCGTTCACCTGCCATGCCGCTTCTGCAATACGCTGAATACCCGAATCGTCGAAGCTGATATCAACCCCTTCTGTCTTCATTAGCGCAATGTACTGGTGGGTTAACGACGCATTTGGCTCGGTAAGAATGCGTTTGAAGTCGCCTACTTTAAGGGCAGATAGCTCAACGCGAATAGGTAGACGCCCCTGCAGCTCTGGAATAAGATCCGACGGCTTGCTCATCTGGAATGCACCCGAGGTAATGAACAAGATATGGTCGGTTTTAACCATGCCGTGTTTTGTCGATACCGTAGAGCCTTCTACAAGTGGAAGCAGGTCACGCTGTACGCCTTCACGAGAAACATCGCCTGACGTATTGCCTTCGCGCTTACAAATTTTGTCAATTTCGTCTACAAACACAATTCCGTGCTGTTCTACTGACTCAATGGCTTTTTCTTTCAAATCTTCTTGATTTACAAGGCGTGCTGCTTCTTCTTCAATAAGCAGTTTGAACGCTTCTTTAATTTTCAGCTTCTTCTTTTTCTTTTGCGAACCCGACAAGTTTTGGAACATGCCTTGAAGCTGATTAGTCATTTCTTCCATGCCAGGAGGCGCCATAATTTCTACGCCCATCTGCGGAAGTGCCACATCAATTTCAATTTCTTTGTCGTCTAAGTCGCCCTGACGTAGCTTCTTGCGAAATGCTTGGCGCGTGCCGCGGTCTTCAACGTCTTCTTTGTTGCCCCAGGCGTCTTCTGGAGGAGGAAGTAAAACGTCTAAAATGCGCTCTTCCGCCGCTTCTTCAGCGCGGAATTTCACTTTTTTCATTTCATTTTCTTTCGTCATTTTTACCGCGATGTCGGCTAAATCACGAATGATGGTTTCAACTTCTTTACCCACATAGCCCACTTCGGTGAACTTTGTCGCTTCAACTTTAATGAAAGGCGCGTTAGCAAGCTTTGCTAAACGGCGAGCAATTTCAGTTTTACCCACACCCGTTGGGCCAATCATCAAGATATTTTTTGGCGTAACTTCTTGGCGCAGCTCAGGCTCAAGCTGCATACGGCGCCAGCGGTTTCTAAGTGCAATAGATACAGCGCGCTTGGCATCTTGTTGACCGATAATGTGTCGGTCTAACTCGTGAACAATTTCTCTTGGTGTCATCTCAGACATGAATAAACCCTTTTCTAACAATACTTGTTGTACTTGCTACGCAAACGAGCGACAACAAGCCAATAACAGCTTTCGCTATTACTTAGTAATCTAGTACATCAACCGTTTGGCTATGGTTAGTGAATACGCAAATATCACCGGCAATGGTCAGCGATTTTTCAGCAATTTCTTTAGCACTTAGTTCGGTATTATCTAACAGAGCGGTAGCTGCCGCTTGTGCGTAGTTACCACCAGAACCAATAGCGATAAGATCTTGTTCTGGCTGTACTACGTCGCCGTTACCGGTAATGATAAACGATGCGGTTTCGTCTGCTACGGCAAGCAGGGCCTCTAATTTTCGAAGCGCCCTATCAGTCCGCCAGTCTTTGGCAAGCTCTACAGCGGCTTTAGTTAAATGTCCTTGGTGCGCTTCAAGTTTGGCTTCAAAGCGTTCAAATAGCGTAAATGCGTCGGCTGTACCGCCCGCAAAGCCCGCTAGAATTTTATCGTGGTACAAACGGCGCACCTTGCGTGCATTGCCTTTCATTACGGTATTGCCTAGTGATACCTGTCCGTCACCGGCCATTACCACTTGATTCCCACGTCGTACAGATACAATCGTTGTCACGTTACTTCCCCGTTTAGCTGGGCGCTGCTGCGTTTTATATGTACCTTTTTCGCGGAACTAAGGCAGCAGCGTAATAATTCAATAACAAATAAGTGGGGGAAGGCATTTTAATTTCAAGGGTAAGGCAAAAGAATGTGCGCTCAGAACTGCCTACTATATGGGCTCAGTGTGTGCGCTATTGTATTGAATACTCCATTTATTGAGTGCATACTCTCGCCGATAAACCCTATGGCCGATTGAAATAATGCCTAGGTGATAGAGCACAGATAAAGTAGCAACACTGAAGCCGCTACATAATGGTATTAAAGGAGTGATCGTGAAGTATCAGGGAAGAATCCATCAATGGGACGATGCTAAAGGTTTTGGCTTTGTAGAGCCTAATGGTGGTGGCACACGCGCGTTTGCTCATATAAAGGCGTTTAAACAGCGCTCCAGGCGGCCAGTTAATGGCGACATTATTGTTTATGAAGTTGAGCAAGACAGAAAAGGTAATCACCGCGCCTGCAACATCAGCTTACTTAAAGACCACAAAACAAAACGCTCACGCGCCAATAAGCCCACCTCGCAAAGAAAGCGTAATGTTATCGTACTGAGCCTATTCTTTGGTGTACTGGCGTTATCCGTATTGGTAGACCAGTTACCGACCATAGTACCGATTATTTATGGGGCGGTAAGTATGCTTACCTTACTGTTTTACGGTATTGATAAATGGGCCGCGAAAAACGACAAGTGGCGAATTTCAGAAGCAAAACTGCACCTATTAAGTTTATTGGGGGGCTGGCCTGGCGCACTGCTAGCCCAGCAGATGTTTAAACACAAGCGCAGTAAATCGGCATTTATGAGGGTTTATTGGGTAACGGTTTTAGTTAACCTCATTTTGCTTGGGCTAATTGCATTTGAAGTTATTAGTACTCAGGCATTCATGATAGTAATTTAGCGAAATCGATACACTTCAATTTCAAAATCAAAACCGCTTTCATACCCCTTTACATACACCCATCCTTTGTTCGGTAGGCGTTTGTACTCACTTTGATTTAAGCATAAGCGCCCATCGGATAGGGTGCCGCTCTCTTTTAGCAAAAGTGGATGTCGACAGTGCTTAGAGCCGCTGCCTTTTTCATAAGCAAATTTTCGTTCTATTTCTAATCCCTATGGGGCTTACTACATGCTATCAAGTGCTACAAATTCCAGTACCAAATTTGGCATGTGGCAATGTTCACTTTACGCAGGCTGTGCTTAGCTTTTTCTGCATCTCGCTTAGACTCATAAGGGCCAAGAATAACGCGGAACCAATCGCCGTTGCTGCCAGTGCTGTGTCTGATAAGTGCTTCTAAACCTTGGAATGCAATTTTGGCTTTCATCTCTTCAGCCTGTGCGCGAGTTCTAAACGAAGCGCACTGCATTAAATAACGTTTATCCGACTTTTCCTGCTCCCTTACTTCAACTTCTACCTCGTACCCTGGCAGGGTCTTAATGTACTCCCATTCTTCTTCAGGCAGTTCAGGTAAAGACTCTTCTGTGGGGGCAACAGGTCGCGAAGCTTGTGTATCTACGTCATCTTCTACATTGTCTTTTATCGACCACAAAAATACACCGAAGCCAATCACTAAAGCGAAGATGCCTATGAGACGAACAATAGGAAGCTTCCCAGAAACAGAGGCGTTAGATTGTGCGTTAGATCGCGCATTTGTGGCCGGCTTTCTACCTTTACCAGCGGGCTTCTTTTTTTGAGGAGTGCGTCCACGAGAGACATAATCGCGTTGAGCCATAGTCGGCAATATTCCTACTTGTTATCGTTGTTTGTATGCGTAAGAAAACGTCATATACCAAATCTACATGAAGAGACAGCATATCTGCAGCTTCAATCGTGCAGAAATTTTAACGTATTGCTACCCAACAAGCTAACTGAAATCGGTAGGATCTATATCTATTGACCACCTTACCTTCATTGCCTGCGGCAGCGCCTGTAAAAATGGCAGCGCTAAACGTAGTGCATTATGAAGCGGAGCGCGTTTTTGATGGCTGCACACCAGCATAAACCGAAACCTGCCTTGCCGCTTTTCTATTAGACAAGGAAACGGACCGTTTATTTCAATGGCATGCTGCTGATTAAATACTTGCTTACTTTCCTGTAGAAAGCGATAAGCCAAACTGCTATCGGTAGCCTCTGCGCGAACAACAAACTGGCTAATAAAAGGGGGTAACCCTGCTGCCTTACGCTCCATTAATGCGTGTCTGGCGAAATGCCCATAACCGTTATGCACTAAGTCTTGTAGCAAAGGGTGATGAGGATTATGGGTTTGAAGCCACATTTCACCAGGCTTGCTGGCGCGCCCTGCTCTTCCAGCAAGCTGAGTAACAAGCTGGGCAAGCTTTTCTGGTGCTCTGAAATCGGCACTAAAAAGAGCACCATCACAATCTAGTACTGCTACTAGAGTGACATGAGGGAAGTGATGCCCCTTTGATAGTATCTGGGTGCCTACCAGCAGCTGGTACTCTTGTCGATTTATTGCATCAAGGGTCTGGTGTAGCTTGTCTTTGCCCCGCACGGTATCGCTGTCTATGCGCACTTGTTTAACACCGGGAAATAAGCTTGCAAGCCCTTGCTCCACTTGCTCGGTCCCCGTACCCGCCGTAACTAATTCATTATGGTGGCACGCTTCGCAATTTGATGGCATTGAACGCATGCCCCCGCAGTGATGGCACTGTAAACGGTTTTGAGCTTTATGTACGGTATAAGGTCGGTCACAGCGCTTACACATTACGGTTTCACCACAGTGATGACATAGCAGTGCGGGCGCATAGCCTCTGCGATTCACAAACACCAACACCTGATTTCCTGCGCTAATGTGCTGGCGCATTATCGTTAGCAGACCTTGTGAAATACCGTAGTGAATTGGCTGGTCGCGCGCGTCTAACACATGCTGATGCGTGCTTTTTGCCCCTCCCGCTCGCTTAGTTAGCTGTAAATGTGCATAGCGGCCACTTAATGCATTATTAAGTGTTTCAAGCGCGGGCGTGGCACTACCTAATAAAAGAGGAATATTGTGCTGTTTAGCACGCATAGCAGCTAAATCGCGAGCGTGGTAACGCAGCCCATCCTGCTGTTTAAAAGACTCGTCGTGCTCTTCATCCACAATTAACATGCCGGGGTTATATAGTGGCGTGAAAATAGCCGAACGAGTACCTATGATAATACCGAGTTCACCGGCTTTTGCACGCTGCCAAACATGTAAACGTTCTTTATCAGAAATCTGAGAGTGTAGAACGCCCACCGCAATACCAAAGCGCTTTTCAAAACGAGAAACCGTCTGGGGTGTAAGTCCAATTTCTGGCACAAGTATAAGCACCTGCTTTCCGTCACGCAGCAAGGGTTCGATGGCTTGAAGGTACACTTCCGTTTTACCGCTACCAGTAACCCCTTCAAGTAAACTTACCGCGAAGTTACCTTGCTGACGGTTTAGCGCGGCAATGGCAACCGACTGTTCAGTGTCTGGAATTGGCTTCTCAGATAAAGCTAAAGAACTAAGCCAGCTGCTTGGCTTAAATTCTGGCGTTATTTCTTCGATACTTGCTAATGACTTTTCAACGACGGCTTTGACCGCAGGTGCACCATATTGCTTACGAGCTTGCGAAGCTAATAAGGCACCACCAGCCAGTGCAGTGAAACAGGCTTGTTGTTTAGGCGCTCGCGATAACGTGTCTGCAGCCGTTTGTTTACCTTCTTCGGTAAGCATTAGCATGTCTTGTGGCGTGGGGGCCGCCGAATCGCCTTTGCGCAATAAAACAGGCAGCATAGCGTGCAGGACTTCACCCGGCGCATGATGATAATACTGCCACAGCCACTGAGCCATTTTTAGCAACACATCATCTATAATGGAGCTGTCGTCAAGTACCGACTCGATAGCTTTTAACTTGTCGACGTTGTCAATTTCACTTTCAGGTTTTTGTAGGGTTTCAACAACCACACCCACTAATTTGCGTGGGCCAAAAGGCACAACAACTCTCACACCCGCACTGAGTGCGTTGTCGTGGGTATATGTGAAAAGTTGGCGCAGTGGCACTGGCACGGCAACTTGGATAAAGGCCATTGCGGACGTTCTACCTTATTTGATGACTGTTACAGCGCGCAATGCGCATACTGAGCTTGTTATATTGAAACTGCTTATACTAAGGCTACTTGTTTAGCCACACACTACAGCGCTTTTTCTGTTGCTAGCATTGTACTTATATATTT
Source organism: Alteromonas sp. ALT199 (assembly GCF_018619335.1). Classification (GTDB taxonomy): domain Bacteria; phylum Pseudomonadota; class Gammaproteobacteria; order Enterobacterales; family Alteromonadaceae; genus Alteromonas. Next base: position 111,095 of record NZ_JAHHDX010000144.1, read on the forward strand.
AAGCGTATTGGCCTAGCCTTGAAACACAAATATTTAAACATATTTTACTGTTAAGCATAAAAAGAATGTTTTTTTGTTTTGCCCTTCTTGTACGGCTATCTTGCTTAGCCCTCTTGATTAACGATTGGGCAAAAACCGCTTGATCAAGCCACTCCCATCCTTTATTATGCGCCGCTCTTTTGCGATAGGCTGTTCTTTGAACGACTTATCATTTGAATTAAGTAACGTATGGTGTGCGACTTCGGGTTGTATAGCGATACGGCCTTATTATGTGAGGTAACCCAATGAAACAAGATATCCACCCAAAATACGAAGAAATCACAGCAACTTGCTCATGTGGTAACGTATTGAAAATTCGTTCTACGCTTGGTAAAGACATCAACCTAGACGTATGTTCATCATGTCACCCATTCTACACTGGTAAGCAACGTAACGTTGATACTGGTGGTCGTGTTGATCGCTTTAAGAAGCGTTTCGGTGCATTGGGCAAAAAGTAAGCCTGATATCGAGTTCGAAAAAAGCGCCTTTATGGCGCTTTTTTATTGCTCGCATTTCACGCTTCACATAAATAAGGTAAGCCAAACAGAGCACTACTACCGATATCTACCGAAAGCCAATGCTTCGCCAATGTAACTAATTATTGTAACTAGCTTTGCGACATTCAGCTTAACGCGAAATCAGTGAAGGTTTTTAGCGTTAGATAAGTGCCTATCCCAATTGCCGCCACTGACTGTCTTACACTGTTCTTCGCTATCAAAATAAATACCAACAGGCGCTGACTTAATTGACGCCAAAGCAATATTCACTCGGCTTATGAAGTCTATGTCCCATCCATTAGCTAACGCCCGCTGCTTCTCCTGCTCGGTATTGAACACGGCAATTACCTGCGGCGCTCTCCAATGCCCTACGTGCGTTAGCCAAACAAATCCATTGTTGTCAGATTTTACGTTTTCGCATACCTCAGTTAGCACGGCTACTAGTTTTCTTTCTGTCATGTCCTCGCCTTCAGTGTAACTTCTAAATAGGCTGTCATAGCATTTTATCAGAAATTTAGAATGGAAAATTACCAAGGTAATCACCTGCGTTGCATTTATCTAACTTGGTTTATGGCCGATAGATTAATCACCACGTTATCTTCTTAAAAACCTCTATTATCACCTATCATACAATAGACAGCCAGAATGAACCAATCGGCATATATAAATAACATGAATGACAATTATAGCCCTATTTTACTGGTCTAATTAGTATGTCTAACCTACATTGGTATCTGAGAATTCTGATCAGATATGTACACAGTGATTGGCTGTGTTAGAGTTGCGATCGGCACCTTGATAGTGAGCATTAATTTTGTGAATAATACTTAACTAACAAGGCTTGTGGCGCTTTTGGGTATAAATTTAGGTCTAAGCGTTAGACCTACTTCCAATTGCGGTATGTGAGGGAAATCAGAACGGATTAACGCCAGACCTGCAGTTTCCGACATATCACACCAGTGCTAACAACGATTTATAATCACTTTTGTCATTACTTGGTTGTAACGCGCTTACGTTTATCTACCTATAACTATAACGATAATAAAATAGCTACAGAGCGTGAACGATAACACCGATGAACCCTACATCTAAGGATACCTTTTTACATGTCAGATTTTAGACAACGCGCACTCGACTATCACGCCAAACCCACACCTGGAAAAATCCGCGTAGAGCTATCTAAGCCAGCCGATAGCGTAGACGACCTTGCTCTTGCCTATAGCCCGGGCGTTGCCGAGCCGGTGAGAGAAATCGCCGAAGATGCAGATAACGCCTATAAATATACGGGTAAAGGTAACTTGATTGCCGTTATCAGTAACGGAACCGCGATCTTAGGGTTGGGGAACCTAGGCCCACTAGCATCGAAGCCTGTTATGGAAGGTAAAGCGCTGTTGTTTAAACGCTTCGCTGGTCTAGATGCCATTGACATTGAAGTGAAGCATCGTACTACAGAAGAGTTCATCAATACTGTTGCTAATATTGCTGACACGTTTGGCGGTATTAACCTAGAAGACATCAAAGCGCCTGAGTGCTTTGAAATTGAGCAAGAGCTCATTAAGCGCTGTAAAATTCCGGTATTCCATGATGATCAGCACGGTACCGCTATTGTAACCGCAGCAGGTATGCTTAACGCTCTGGAGATTCAGGGTAAAAATATAGAGAGCGCTAAAATCGTTTGCATGGGTGCTGGAGCAGCAGCGGTTGCCTGTATGGAATTGCTTATTAAGTGTGGTGCCCAGCGCGAACGTATCTACATGTTAGATAGAAAAGGCGTTATCCACACTCGTCGCGAAGACTTAACTGAACACAAAAAACTGTTCGCTAACAATACTGATAAGCGCACCCTTGAAGATGTAATGGAAGGCGCAGATATCTTTGTTGGTGTATCAGGCCCTGATGTTTTACCGCCAGAAGCGCTTTCTTTGATGGCTGAAAACCCAATTGTATTTGCATGCTCTAACCCTGACCCAGAGATAAAGCCTGAACTTGCTCACGAAGTACGTAAAGACCTAATTATGGCTACCGGACGCTCTGACTATCCTAATCAGGTAAACAACGTGCTGTGCTTTCCGTTTATTTTCCGAGGCGCTCTAGACGTTCGCGCAACAGCCATTAATGATGAAATGAAAGTGGCGGCGGTTGAAGCCCTTCGCGCTATCACGAAGGAACCTGTTCCAGAAGAAGTATTAACTGCAAGTAAAAGTGACAGCCTAACATTTGGTAAGGAGTATATAATTCCTAAACCTATGGACCCGCGACTGTGCGAGCGTATTGCTACCGCAGTTTCTAAGGCGGCCATTGAATCTGGCGTAGCACGCTTGCCTGAATCCCCAGAAGAGTAGAGTTCTGGCGCGTAAGACTTTATTAGTTGAGTTAACGCTAAACCATTATTTGTTAAAAGCTGCGCTTAAAGAATACGAGCACATAAAAAACGGCGCTGTGTTGTAAGTTTAACTTACAACACAGCGCCGT
>NZ_JAHHDX010000070.1 GCF_018619335.1 Alteromonas sp. ALT199
GTTTTATTCGTATAAAAATTTGAAATTTGGGATTATTTACAACGTACGCAGATACACGCCACTTCTAAGTGAGGCATTACTATCTCGCATTGGTAAGCTTGTGCTTGTTGAACAAGATGTTCATAAATAACGGGGTCTACGTTAGTTTCTTCAACGTTGCCGCAGCGAACACAAATTAAAAATTGTGAATACCCATGATGTTCGCAGCATTTGGCGCGAGCGCATCCGATATATTTATTATTAAGGTTAAGCTTGTGTACTAAATTTGCTTCTACCAAGAACTCAAGAGCACGGTAGATAGTCATTGGTTTTATATTTTCATTATGCTGTTTTGCATACAAATCTTTAATTTCGTAGGCCGAAAGCGGAGAGGATGCTTCAATTAAAATATTAAGTACTTGTTTACGCTTTTGTGTCAAGCGTAGGCCATTTCCATCACATTTATCTTGTGCTGTAGCAAGTAGGTTTTGAAATCGTTGATCCATTCTATCCTCAATGTAAAAGCGGTGATCTTCATGCCCTGTTATCACTCGCTTATAGGCGCATACTCAAACACGCATTGTTACAGTATAACATAACACAATCGTTATGAAATGAGTCGCATGAAACTTGTTCTATTTTGGTTAGCGACTGTAGGAGCGCTTTTATCGTCCTAACTCGAACTAGCCGAGTTAACAAAAAAGCTTTCGCCCCCCTTTTTGATATGGCGATATATACCAAAGTATTAGCTAACGTATTTTTCTTAATTCAGCTTTATCGTTTAATTATCCCGACGAAAACAACTATTAAAATTTACTTGAGGAATTAGCCATGTTGAAAATAGTTAAAGCTTCTCTTGTTATTGCCGGTACTTTCGGTGTGTCATCATTAGCGCAAGCTGACGTTAGCGAGGCATTAGCAAATATATGCACGATTGTGCAGGCGGACGATAAAGGCGAATTGAGAAAGAAGATGCGCGCAGTTCAGTCTGACTATCGAATGAAACTAAAAGACTACTATTCGGGCGTAAGCTGCAGCGGTAATAGCCTGATCCGTACGGCGATGTTAAATAATGCAGTGGAAGCCGGAGAGTTGCTAGTTAAAAAGATGCCAAAAAGCGACTTAAAAGCCCCCGAAGCAGACGGCAAGACTTTACAAGCATGGGTTGCCGAAAATGGCTTGCAAGACAACCCTATCGCAGCGGTACTCCAAGAGCGACTGTGAGACAATTTCACGCCATGTGAACCAGTTCAACATGGTTGCAGAGAAATCTGCACTTTAAGAAGCGACCTTCGGGTCGCTTTTTTCTTTTCAAGATGAAAAGAAAAAAGGAGAGTTAAAATTAACTCTCCTTTTGTTTATTTATTAGTAAGTAAGACTTAACTGGCTCTAGCCACAGCTAGCTTTTCTTGGGAAAGTGCTTCGCTTATCGAAAGTACAGGCTCATTTTGATAAACACGCTCAAGAAATGCCTTGTAGACATCAGCAAATTTTTCTTCCTGAGCCAGCTCGCCAAACACTTCTTCTATCTTCAAGAAGCTTAAGCTATCTGTTTCATTTTGCTGAGCGGCGAGATGAAGTGTATCAGACAATACATCGTTAATTTCTAACGGCTTTCCATCTTGAGACACGTGTTTATCTGAATAATACGACCAACACGCGACGACAAAGGCACTAATACTTACATCACGTCCGGCTACTAAGTTATCTCGTACCGTTGGCAGTAAGAATACTGGTAGTTTGGCTGAACTTTCTAAGCAAATACGCGCCAAGGTATCTTTGATAAAAGGGTTTGAAAAACGAGAGATTAACGTATCGCGATAATCAAATACATCAATGCCTTCAACCTGATCTAGGGTTGGCATCACCTCTTTTTCCATAAAGATAGACAATAGCTGCTTTAACTGCGCAGCTTCTACACTCTCGTGAATAGTATCAAGACCGGCAACTGAACCGACTAAACCCAGCACTGAATGCCCAGCATTTAGCATGCGTAGCTTCAGCTTTTCATAAGGCGCAACATCGCTAACAAACTGTGCGCCTACTTCATCAAACTGTGGTTTAGTGTTACAAAAGTCATCTTCAATAACCCACTGATCGAAAGGCTCACATACTACCGGCCAGCTATCTTCAATACCCTGCGCTTTTAACGAAACAATATCTTCGCTTGTAGTAGCAGGTGTGATTCTGTCTACCATAGAGTTAGGAAAGCTAACGTTCTCGTTAACCCACTGCGCTAGAGCTTGGTCGAATAGCTCGATATAAGCTAGCAACATTTTCTTCAACACATGCCCGTTGTGCTGAATATTATCGCACGACATAACGGTAAACGGCTTAACGTTGTTTTCCTTGCGCTTTTTAATAGCGGCAACCAAATAACCAAACACTAGTTTCGGATTTTTAGGGTTTTCAATGTCATGAATAACGTCGGGATTAGTGGTAATAAATTCCCCTGTAGACGCATCGAAGTTATACCCACCTTCAGTGATGGTTAGAGAAACAATGCGTACTTCAGGTTCAGCCATTTTATCAATGACCGCTTGAGGAGCATCCGGCGCCATCATAAACCCGGTCATTGCTCCTATAACTGACGCAACTCGTGAGCCATCGTTGTGCTTTTCAACCAATGTGTAAAGGTTATCTTGTTCATCGAGCACTTTTTTCATTGCGCGATCATTTTCACGAAGACCTACACCGCAAATACCCCACGACAGATCGCCAGTTTTCGCCATGTAGCGGTCTACGTACATGGCTTCATGTGCACGGTGAAAACCGCCAACGCCGATGTGAACGATACCTGTTTGAACATTCTCCACATCATAAGCTGGACGCTTAACGTCAGCTGGCAACGACGGCAAGTTAGCTTTGTTTAATAAAATAGACGTTTGAGATTGCATAAGAACCTTATTAATTTTGTAGCGCTTTTTGACGACGCATCGCCCAATACGCAGTAACGAAATAGATAACTGTGCACGCGAACCCAACATTGAAGAACAGATCGCGGTTTAATTCATACACGGCAAGCGTGTCACTAAGAGAAAACGTTTTTATTGCCAGTGCGATAGACACAACTAGGCTAGCTACAGAAACAATGCGTAATAGTTTTGAAGAAGCTCGTGTGTCTTCAACATGCTCACTTTCTAACGCTGCTTCTTGCTGCTGATGTGCTTCAACACGAGCGTCAAAAGCTTGAACTTGTGCCTCTTGCTCTGGATACGCTTCTTTAGCGCCATATTTAGAAGCCAGTGCGGTATATACAGCAATTGTGAAGAACCACGTTGGAATAAACAGGTAATAGAATGACATGACATCTAAGGCATTTAGGCCAAAGCCAAATACAAGACCAAGACCCCAACTAGCTACCGCTGGTGTACTGTGTGTAAGGCTTTGATAATGTGCCCAATAACGGGTATACCCTATTCGTGGAAAAATCATGTGCTCGGCAAATACAATGGCACCCACTGGTACAACTAACAAACCCGCATAGGTAAGCAAAGGCAGAAGCTTAGTAAATACGAATGGGAAGCATGCAATTGCAACCGTTACCATACCAACAACAGCAGTGGTTTTTGTACGTGACTTATCTTTGAAAATAGCTTGAGCAGCAAGGCCCGCACGATAGAGGTTAGCGTTAGCTGTTGTCCAGCCCGCAACGATAACAATGACAAGACCAGATAGGCCTAGCGCATGGAATGCCACATCACCTGGATCAAGCTCTACAATTGATTTTTGAACGATTACTGCGGTACCTGCCCCCATAATACCTGCTGAAATCCACGCAACATAATGACCAAACAACATGCCTGCAGAAGTACAAAGCCCGTAGCGCTTGCGTTTAGCAAAACGTAACAGAGCCATATCAATAAGGCCGAAATGTGTAATGGTATTTGCCGCCCAAGAAAACCCGATAACTTCTAATAAACCAATGCCCGGTTCACCACTTTGCGTTAGTCCGGTCCACACCGACGTACTGCCGATATGCATGAAATCATTCCAAGACGTAATAAAAGTTTGCCCTATCACAGACTCCGCCAATGCAGGCATAAGAATAAGCGGACCACAGATAAACATGGTGAATAACCAAGGAGCACAAATACGAGAGAAGTCAGATACTGCATTGAAGCCATACATGGCGACGAAAACAACAATAACTCCCACGGCTAGCACCACTGCGACAAACGCTAAATTAGTGGGATACCAGTTCAGTTGGGCCGGAATGTTTAGCGCAAAGCGAACGGCTGTTGCCGAAACGGTGATCATAGCTGCGGAGATGACGGTGAATATAATCACATTTGCCCAGTTATAGAGCTTCGTCATTGAATCACCGGCGATTTTCTGTAAGTAAGAATATAAACTTAATCGCGTTTCTACGGCGATAGGCGTGGTAATTAGTGTCCAGCTTAGTACAGCGAGTAAGTTACCGATTAGCAGACCCAGTAAAATGTCGGTCATGGTCGCCCCTAGGGCAACAAACGTGGCACCAAACACAAATTCAGTGGCCGCTACGTGTTCACCGGCATACAAGCCCATGAAGTGCTTCCAACCTTTAAGTTTATGCTTCGCGATAGGCAATTGCTCATCGCTTACATGTGAAATATCAATATCGCTCGACGTTGATTTCATTTTCAAATCTCTTGTTGTAGTGGCTGTCTCTTAATGATGATCTTACAGCAGGGCATTTGCCCATCACATGAGACATATCTCATTTTCGTGAATATTTGCACATAGGCCCTCATTTGTAAACAGCCATTAACAAAATAAAGTGGTTGCTCGTTAATTTTTTAACACATCAGATTGTTTTAAAATCACACGCAGCGCTGTATATATTAGGGTATCTTATTGAAGTTACTAACGAAGGTTTCAAAACGCTGTTGTTAATATATTGATTAGCTAAATGC
>NZ_JAHHDX010000133.1 GCF_018619335.1 Alteromonas sp. ALT199
CCGATTAAAGAGTCGGACCAAGAGATACAGGCTTTTACGGCTTCTAATGAGACTTGGGTAATTGAAGGGTGTTACACAGACTTACTGCAACTTGTAGTAGCGCAGTCTACTGAGATTATATTTATGAATTTATCCGTTGAGTTGTGTATAGCTAACGCGAAATCAAGACCTTGGGAACCCCATAAGTACAAGACTAAACAAGCCCAAGATAATAATTTACCAATGTTGATAGATTGGATAGGGCAATATACGGAAAGAGACGATACGTTCTCTTATACTGCACACCAGCAGTTTTATGAAAACTATAGCGGAAATAAAAAAATGATAACGCAAAATATCCCGCACCAAGCCAGTTAAAACGTTTTTCGGCTTATGAATAGGGACTTCGCTTAATTACTGAAAGCGCAATAAAATCAAGGAGGACACCATCTTGTATAGCTTTTTATCTTTTACGGGGATAGCAGCATCGGTTTGGATAGTTTTAGGCATTTACATCGCTTCTCGTTTCTATCCAAACTATAGTCATATGAAGCAGTTTTGTAGTGAACTCGGTGCATTTGGTAGCCCAACACAGAAACTCTCTCCTGCAATCAATAATTACCCGTTGGGCTTATTATTCGCTCTGTTTGGTTATTACCTCATTAACTCACATCCAGGCCATATGCCAACTATGGTTATCGGTGCAATGACAATACTACATGGCATCTGTACTTGGGTTTGTGGCTACTTCCCAATGGACGCCGACCCATATACAACAACACCTTCGAAAAGTTGTAAAATCCATACGTGGTCAGGGCTAATTATGTTAGTTTCGTTTATCGTGGCGCCGCTGATTGTTACTTTCTCTAGCTACTATGCTTGGCCGCTGAGGATTCTGTCAGCATCGAGCGTTATTGGCTGTGTTTACTTTTCTTATAAACTAGCAAAATCCCTTGAACGAAAAACTGTACCAGGGCTTTATCAACGCCTAAGTTACGGATGCCAAATTCTTTGGCTGTTAATCTACTCGATTATCATGATTTTATAGAGCCGTACAATGAACACTCGCTTTAAAAGCTCTATCCCTCTAGCTTTCTTATGCTTAGCATCTCTTTGGTGGTGGTTTTACTATTCCTCCTCGAACTTTATCAACGACTATGGTGATGAAAAGCACGAGTGGTTGTTTATGCTAGATACATTACTAGTACTGCCAGTACTGTGTTTTTTGTGCGAGTCAGACAAGCAAAAAGCGGTTTTGAAAGCCATTGTATTGTGTTGTAGTGCGGTTTTTATTGGCGCGATTATTATTCCAGAACAAAACAAGGTGATGTTTCACTACCTTGAAAGTGGCCGCTACTTTGCTATCGGAGCTTTGTTAGCATTAGAAATAGGTACCTTAATAACGGTAAGTATCGCAGTTCGCGCACTTCTTATTAAAAAAGAAGACCCCGATTTAGCGTTGCAAATACCTATAGAACGTATCTTTGGCTCATCGTTGCTTAGCAACTTACTTCAGTTCGAGGGACGTATGTGGTCTTTCGCATTATTCGCTTCACGCATTAAAACCAGTACATATCTGGGTAATCAGCATTTTTACTACTATAAAAAAGATGGTGCGCAAAGTAATTTGATGGGCTTCATTGTGGTCATGATGATCGAGTTGCCGCTTGTGCATCTGCTACTACATTATATTTGGTCTAGCTCAGTTGCCAACATAGTTTCGGCCTTTACTCTATTTGGGTTAGCTTTTTTCTATGCTGAATATAAAGCTGTGGCAATACGGCCCATTTCGATTTATAAAGATAACCTCATTGTTCGATACGGGTTGTTTCAACCGTTTACAATCACTTTTTCAAACATCTCTGATATCAGCACAAACACAAGGTTCGTGAAGAGAGATAAGGGTATAAAACGGTTTAACTACTCGGGTGTACCTAACGTGATAATAAAGCTACATTCACCTATAAATGGTAAGCATGCCGTATACTTAGGTGTAGACTCACCTGATTTACTAATAGAAACAATAAAACGACAACTATGTTCTATTTCAACTAACGTTAACGAACTATCGAAGCTATGAAACTTAAATGTTAGCAAGGCGATAAGTGAAACCTAGCTTAGCGTTTGACCAAAAATCAACAGGGAGGTTTTCATGAAAAGCGTTTTTCTTTCATTACTCATTTATTTGTGGCCGACACAAGCATTTGCACAAATTGATTTAGAGGAATTTGGCAAACAATACTTTACGGCGTGGTCAGCAACGCAATCTCCAAATGCTACAGAGCATGATTTAGATAAATATCTATCGCTGCTTAGTAGTGATGTTGCTCATCAGCATTTGCCGTACGACTCTGACGATTCCCGCATGCCCGATGGTAAAGTACGAATTCGTGAGGGGATGCTTTATTACTTGGGGGCACACGTCTCTTATACCGCCCAACTCAACCACATTATACCTGCGCACAATGCGGTAGCTATTTCATACACTGCAACGAGTAAGGGCATTCACCCACAAACCAAAGAGCTAGTTGAACTCCAGTATCAAACATTGGAAGTGTTAGAGATTGAAGATGGTAAAGTAGCTGTGATAAGAAAATATGAAGAGTAATGGTGAGGTGTTAAGTCTGCTTAAAATAACTAAAACTCCGTTAGCAATACAATAAACGCAAAGGACGGCAACGTGATCGTAATCTATGGCATAGACAAACAATTAAACCCAATAAAACGTAAGCTATCAGATGTTATTCATTCTTGTATGCAATCAGTCTTAGGCTTACCGGAAAATAAAAGAGCGCATCGCTTTGTGCCGCTGTCAAAAGACGACTTCTTTTACCCTGATGGTAGAAGTGAGGCATACACAGTTATCGAAATAAACATGATGAAAGGGCGAGAAATACACACGCAAAAGTCACTGATAAAAGCATTGTTTAAACAAATTGAGCTAGAGTTGGAGATTTCACCCGTAGATATCGAGATTACGATTAAAGAACAAGAAAAGTATCAGTGGGGTTTCCGTGGAATGACAGGTGATGAAGCCCTTGATTTGAAGTATAAAGTGAACGTGTAACTCACTAATATGTCCAGTTTAATACTTCCACTATTTACGCATGTACTTCTTTGTACTGTACTTTACGCATTACTCACTGTAGCTCGCGCACCGGTTATATGGGGAGTGGGGCAAAGCAAAGATGGTTCAAACCCTTTCAGCAATATTCAGCCTAAAATTAGCGCGAACCTAAGCAATCAATTCGAGTGGCCAATATTTTTTTACATTGCCAGTGTATTGCTTATCGCAATGGATAAGCCAATAGACAGTGTACAAATCTACTTGGCTTGGGTATTTGTAATTGGCAGAGTGTTGCACAGCATTGTTCAAATATTTACCAACAATATTAGAATGCGTGGTATGGTGTTTACCATCAATTTTGTCGCTGTGTTGGCTATGTGGGCCTTGATTTTTATTGGTGAAATTGGCTTATAGTATTGCCGTTAGAAGAACGAGAAGGCTGAGCAAAGTGCGTCATTAGCGACAAAATTAAAAGATAGCGACTGTTTAATAAAAGCACTATTTGGTAAAAGCACTATTTAACATAAGCAAAAACGAGCATTAAAGTTATGGAAGACGTTTTAGAACCGCTGGGCCGCTTTATACTTCGAATACTCAAGTGGATAGTCGTAGATGCTATTATTGACGTCGTGATAACTGGTACAGGCCATGTGGTGCTTAAGCTTCTAACCTTTGGCAAATACCCGCGAGCGGGTAGAGACGAAGGAAGAACTTTCGCTGTTGGTTTTGTTAGCTTAGCCGTTGTCTTGGTCTGTCTTGCGCTGATTGCTTAATATTCATAAAGGATATTTACATGAATATGGAAAAGTGGGCAAAAACGCGAGAGAAAGGAAAACAGCGCTTCGTTTTAGTAAACGGTGTTTTAGGGTGGGGTGTGCCTACTGCCATTTTCTGGGCCGTATTGATGGAGTTTATTGAACCATCGGAAAATATTTGGGTACGCCCAACCATTGCTTTGTTCATTTTTCCCATTGCAGGTATCGCTTTTGGCCACTTAACGTGGAACAAATCTGAGAAAGCTTACGAAAAACACGCAATTAATACTCTGTAACTTCTTCAGGCTGGTTTTTTACCTATAACCCAGTAAAGTAAAAGTTCTCATTTCTACAAGCTAAATCAGAGAAGTACATGGAAGTATCGAAAGCAAGTATTAAAAAAGCAGTAGCGAAGAATATCATCTCTGAACAGCAGGGCATTGACTTATACAGCTTCTTTCAGGCAGAAAGCCAGCATGCTCCCGCTTTCACCTTTACCCATATTCTCTATTACTTGGGCGGCCTTATTGCTATCGGTGCCATGACCTTGTTTATGAATTTGGGGTGGGAACAGTTTGGCGGACTGGGGATAATCTTCATATCATTGCTCTACGCTGGCGTAGGGTTAAAGTTAGCGAACTCTTTAGCAAATAAAAACCTTATTATTCCTGCCGGTATTTGCGCAACCTTTGTAGTGTGTTTAACACCGCTTGCTATCTACGGTTTTCAGCAGTGGCTTGGCCTCTGGCCCGAAGACGATGCAGTCTATCGTCAGTTTCATACACGCGTTAAATGGCTGTGGTTGTACATGGAGCTTGGCACCTTGGTGACCAGCTTAATTGTAGCTTGGCGCTACAAGTATCCGTTTTTGATAATGCCTATTGCAGTAACACTGTGGTACATCAGTATGGATGCTGTCATGCTTCTCATCGACCAAGACGATATATGGAATTCCTACACGTGGGAATTCCGTGCAAAAGTGTCTATGTACTTCGGCATATTTATGATCTCGTTGGCCTTTTGGGTTGATATACGGTCAAGGCATTCTGCTGACTACGCATTTTGGTTATATCTGTTTGGCGTTGTTGCGTTTTGGGGCGGGCTTACCAGCCAAAACTCGGACAGCGAACTTTCAAAGTTTTTCTATTTCTGTATAAACCTTGCCATGGTCGGGCTAGGCGCATTATTGGTTCGAAAAGTGTTTGCGATATTTGGTGCCTTAGGCAGTTGTTTTTATTTAGGGCACTTAGCCTCTAACGTGTTTAGAGACAGTTGGCTTTTCCCCATTGCGTTAACAGCAATTGGTTTAGGCGTAGTGTATGTAGGAATATGCTGGCAAAAGAATGAAGTTAATATTACGCGTAAGGCCCGTAACTTTCTTCCAAAGCCGCTCCAAGAACTGTTAGATAAAAGGCTAAGATAAAAAGCGTAGTAATGCCTAAGCTTTCCGTAGTTGTGCTAAAAATAAATTAATAAAGTTAGTCTTAATTAACATCCTCAACGAAAACTAAATTTTCAGATTGGTAAAGTGGCGAAGACGTAAGGTAGTAAGTAGAAATGTCAGATAAAAAAGAAGAATTCAAAGACCCTAGTCGTCTTATAGTGTGGATAAAGTATTTGTTGTTTGTTCAAGTTTTTATGGCGTTAATCGCTATCGGCTCGAATTTAATGGAATACCAGCTTTTAACCGACTTTCAAAATGGCGTTTATTTTAGCCAAGAGATGGCGGTAGCCGACGCTGAAACTAACGACCAACGGCAGCAAATTATCGCGATTTCTTACATGGCGCTGTTCATAGTGTCAGGCTTTTTGATTCTAAAATGGATCTATCAAGCTAATCAGAATGTGAGGTTTTTGGGCGCAAAAAATATGGAGTTTACGCCTGGTTGGTCGATTGGTTTTTATTTCATTCCTATATTGGCGTTGTGGAAGCCCTATCAAGCTATGAAAGAAATATGGAAGGCAAGTCACAACCCGCAAAATTGGCAGCTAGAAAAAGCAAACCTCGTTATAGGAATTTGGTGGTTTTCTTGGATTGCGAACAGCATGGTTGGGCAGGCTGTGTTTCGCATGTCGCGAAGGGCAGAAGAAATTTCAGAAATTATGAATGTGAACTTAATTTCACAGGTGTCGGAAATACTCTCCATACCACTGGCTTTTGTAACGATTTATTTAATTAAAAAAATCTCAAATGCTCAATTAGCGATAAGAAATAACAACCAGATTCAGAAAGAGAGCGCACGAGGTTCAGAAATTATATAGAGAGTTCCCAACGGGCGACAGTTAACAGCAAATTCAATTGAAAAAGATAGCGAGGACGATTTTGGTAAAGCTATACACCAGTGTGTATGGTATGACATAGAAGCCAGTGACAGCAGTATAAACTTCAGAAGCTAACTACAAATCAAAAAAGGATTAACATGTACCAGCTTTTCATAATTATTGCTTTAGTCGTATATGGAATGTTGCCCTCTACCTCTTTAGCGAAAGTAAGGGGCGAGGCAACAACGATAAACATCTACTCAGATATATTGAAAGAAAAGCGCGAATTAATAGTTTACCTTCCAAATAGTTACCACATTAGCGAAAGCTCGCAATATCCTGTTATGTACCTCCTCGACGGTCAGCGCAATGTTTTCCACACGTCAGGAACACTAGATTTACTCGTACAGTCTAAAATGGCTGATGAAATGATTGTCATAGGAATTACCAATACAAAACCTTCTCTTAACTTTACGCCTACACATAGTGAAAACTACGCTAAGGTAGGAGAATCAGGCGGCGCCGATAATTTTATTAGGTTTCTGGAAAAAGAGCTTAGACCTTGGGTAGATAAAAAATATCGTACCAACAAATTTAATGTGTTGTCTGGTCATTCTTTAAGTGGGTTATTTACTATCTATACACTTCACAAAAATCCCGACTTATTTCAGGCGTATTTCGCGTTTAGCCCTAGTTTGTGGTGGGACAACCAAGTAATACTCGATATAGCGGCCTCGTTTTACGAACAAAAGGGCAGACTCAACAAATTCTTGTACGTAAACATGGGAAGTGAAGGTGGGCAAATGCTTAGCGGTTTTGAGCGTTACAAGTCACTTGTTGAAAGCACGTCCATTAATGGTTTTATGTCTAAATTTGAGCTGGATACCTCTGAAAATCATAATACTATCGCTTTAGTTGGGAATATTGAGGCGCTTAAGTACCTTTACAATAATCTTAATGTACCGGCAGATATTATTGATAAAGGCGAGATGGCCATCGATGACTTTTATAAAACACAGTCTTCAACCTACAAATACAACGCCACTGTCGACTACACCTCTATGAAAACATTGGGATACAAAGCATTAGCTAACAATGACATTAATACCGCCATACGATTGTTTGAACAAAACACCCATCGATTTCCTTACAAGGCTGAAGCTTTTGATAGTTTGGCTGATGCCTATGAAGCAAATGGTCAACTGAAAAAAGCGTTGGAAGCGCTTGAATTCGCAATTGTTAAAAGTACGAAAGAAAACGTGGAAAACAGCGTTTTTATAACGAGAAGAGATAGTCTATTGAAGCGTATTATTAGCGCATCAAAATAGGAACGTGTGTTTTGTAAAAAGCGGTGCGATTAGAAGTTTACGTTGGCATATAGATACTATCGTATTGATCTAACACTATGAATCTGGCTTACTGTGCTTCATTTAAGTTTAGAAGTTTTTTGACCATGCTATCGAAAAATAATTTTATCTCGTCTGCTGTAGCAGTTTTGCTATGTATATTTAGCGTACCGGCAAAAGCTAATGGTCCTTTCGAGTTAATGGGAGTGACAATAGATACTGGCGAAAAGTCGTCTTATTTAGCGCAAGAGAAGAACGTTTCCTTGCCTGTTACCGTTATAAACGGCAGTGGAGAAGGACCGACTCTTTTGCTTACCGCTGGTATTCATGGAGATGAGTTCCCATCTATGTATGCCTTACAACAACTACAGCAAAGTTTAGATCCTAAAGAGATGAATGGTGTGCTGGTTGTGTTGCACTTGGCAAACTTAGACGGGTTTCATGGAAATAGAATAGCGTTAAACCCTAAAGATGAGAAAAATCTGAATAGGGAATTTCCAGGAAGTGCTGACGGCACACCAACGGAACAAATTGCTGAGTTGCTAACCAGAGAGTTTATCGGCAAAGCGGACTTTTTGATCGACATGCATTCTGGCAGCGCAAATCAAACGTTGCTGAATCACGTTTATTCTCCCTTTGTTGGCGACGAAGAACTTGATGCTTTAACCTTTGAATTTGCAAAGGCCACAGGCATGCAGCATATCGTTATGTATGGCGACCGCCCTAGAGATCCTAATAATTCAATTTCCTACCCTAACACAGCGATGACAAGGGGAAAGCCTGGCCTTACTACTGAAATTGGGCATTTGGCGCAGACCGATGAAAAATCAGTTGCTGAAGCACTAGATGTGGCTAAAAACGCTATGTATTTTCTAAAAATGCTACCAGAAAAGCCGAAGCAGCACGCCGAAGCAATTATTTATGAAACAATAAAATATCCTAAAAGCTCAAAAACCGGTTTTTTTAAGGCTTCTGTGGTGATAGGCGATAAAGTGATGACAGGGCAAGATATAGGTATTGTTACGGATTATTTTGGTAATCTTGTTGAAACACTTAAATCGCCTGTTAATGGCACGGTTATGATGGTTAATCAAATGCCAGCCATTAAAAATGGTCAGTCTGTAATGGCTATTGGCGTAGAGATATCTGAATAACACATTTCATAAAGTAATTAGGCTAGGTGATCTAATTCGCCTGCTCAAACAAATAAATGTTAAAGTTAATTCACAAAATTGTGAGTAGGGAATGACATGGACTTTCTTTTTAACGTATTAATTTGGGTAGGCGTGGTTATCTTCGCCATTTTTATTATTGGCTTTATGGCAGCCGCTAAGTTGAATAAAACCCAAGACAATAACAAAGCGAAGGCATCGGCTAAGCAAGTTCGTGAAGGCGAAAGGCCAAGTGATCAAAATAGATAAACAGTTTTGGTTTTTTTATTCAGCAGGATGAGTAAAAAAACCAAATAATTTCACCCCTTTCTTTGAGTTCCCCCGTTTAGTGAAAAAAGGGGGAACAATATGCAAACAACAATTCTACCAAGCGCTAATGCACAGAATCTGGCACAGCACTTTGAACTACCATTTTCAAAAACACCGTTTTATAAACGCGCTGTAAACGTAGCGTCTATTACTCTTGCTGGTGGAGCGGTAACCGCTGGGCTTTTTGTTTTAATGGCAGAGCTTACTAGGCAAGATACGATAAGCATAACTGAAACGCCGCCTGTGTTTATCGAGCCCGTCATCTACCAGCCTGAAGATGAACAAACTATTACTAAAAAGCCCATCGCACCAATTGAGCAAGTGCTCAAGACACCACCACAAAAAGTGGTTCAGATTGACCCCGAACCAAACGATGGGCCCGGTAATTTTGAAATAAAAACACATGTTCCTAATACTGCGTTAGATGTATCAATAAATCTGAACACTGCTCAAGGAGATATGCAGGCTACGCCACAATTTAGGGTTGATCCTACATACCCTCCCGAAGCGAGTCGCGACGGTATTGAAGGTTGGGTAAAGCTTGGGTTTACGGTAAACGCTAGCGGCGCTGTTTCCGATATCATGGTGCTAGATTCTGAGCCCAGACGTGTGTTTGATAGAGCAGCACGCAGAGCGCTTAAAAAATGGAAGTACAAGCCTAAGCTGGATGGCGGCAAACCTGTTAGTCAAACAGGTATGGTTGTAGTATTAGATTTCAAACTAGAACAATAAGGATTGCCTATGAGTATAGGCGCAAGCTTGCAAAGCCTGTTTCAAGGTAAGCGCGAAAAAGCGCTGGGTGTGAGTGAGAGGCTAATGCTGCAATACAGCGCAAATGGTGATGAAGCATCGTTAGCCGCGCTCTTTGATTTGCACAGTCACAAGTTAATTTATTTTCTTAAGGTATTAAGCGATAGCACCATAGCTGAAGATATATGCCAGCGTACATGGATAAAGGTTATTGAGCATCACCATTTATTTAAAAGCGGCGACAACTTCCAAGCTTGGCTGTTCACTATTGGAAGGCGAGCGCTTATTGATGAGTTCCGTAAAAACGCCAAGCTTGAATATAGCAACGAAACCGTAGAGGCATTTACCCTTTCTGAGCGGGTTAATCACGCGCAGTCTTCGGTAGAAGATGATGTGGCTAAAGGGTTCGAAAAAGACGTGTTTAAAGCCTGCATACAGCAATTGCCTTACAAACAGAAAGAGGCGCTCTCGCTACAGTTTGAAGGTTTTAATCTTTCGCAAATAGCCGATATTTGCGGCGCTGAAAAAGAAACGGTTAAAACACGAATTCGATATGCCAAAGACAGTCTCAAAACCATGCTAGAGAAATTGTAATCATGTCTACATCAGATAAAGATCTACGAAATGCGTTTAGACGCAGCCAGCAGGTACAAAAGCAAAATGACGTTATGACCGAGAAGGTTAATGCTCGGGTACGCACCAACGTGCTTGCACATAACAAGGCTAAAGCAAGTGAAAGTGAAACAGAACAAATGTTCGCTACTGTGGCCTCGCACCTTCGAGCCTACTTTGCGTCATCAACCCTGCGATTTACCGCCGTGGCTTTTGCTATTGTTGCCATGCTAGGTGTGTACAACATTGGATCATTTCAAAGCCGTCACTCACCGAGTATGCGAAGTGCTGCACACAGTGTAGATATTGTGCATTATCACGGTTTTGAAGGTGAAGATAAATTGCTGGCTAATAAAACCAGTAACGATTATCAAGCGCGCTTCAATGCTTACACTCGCCAATATGTTGAAAGCAATTTGGTTGCTAAAGCGGTAACTCTGCAGCCTGCTACTTTACAATCGCAAGATGGGTATTGGCTTTTAGTGAATTGTGATAATCAACACGTTGTTGTTTCTGAAAGCCTGATTGCATCGTTAAATATTAATGGCCGAATAGAAGGTGATATCAGCGTTGGTACCCTGGTAGCGCTAGCCTTCGATGACCAGGGAAGGATACTGTCTATTAAACAGTCTACCAAGCCTTTGATGTGCTGACATATGGATGCATAAAGTATTGATGTAGAGGATAGCGTAAACGAGGCTAGTAGGCTTAGGAGCTGCCTGAGCCTCGTTTATTTCATATTGCAAGGTATGGTTATAAAGCCTATTTGTCTAAATCGTGCGCTCTAAAGGCATTTGGAAGTAATTCACCAATTGTGGTTTCAAACTTTTCTCCATTTTGACTAACCATGGTTACTGGGGTTTCATCTGGCGCGAACTCAGCAATTTTTTGTCTGCAACCGCCGCATGGAAAACAAAACTCATCGTTCGGGCTGGCAATAACAATATGCGAAATACGCTGTTGACCCTGTGTAACCATATTGCCAATTGCAGTGGCTTCGGCGCATTGGCCCAAAGGAAAGGCCGCGCTCTCTACATTACACCCTGCAAAGGTCTCGCCGGATGGAGTAAGCACCGCAGCACCAACTTTAAAGTTGGAATAAGGCGAGTGAGAGTTTTTTTGTGCATCAAAAGCAAGTTGTGATAGTTTTTCTAAATTATTTTTCTTCATAGCTACCTGTGTTAACCACCCAATACGCTTTACTTTTATCATCAAATGCGAGAAGGTTGGCGGCATTAGCGCCGCAACAAGCGTATATTAAATGCTCAGGCGGTTTTTTCTTTTTTTATAGAATGCTTTTTTACCATGCGCAGAAACGTTAGTCTCATCTTTTTTTCTATATTCGCTGTTATTTTAACCGGTTGTGCGCAGACACCACCTGTTTCAGAAAGACCTCAAATGGGGAATTTGCTTTTAGCCGAGCCTGCGCCCATTAATCCACGCTCTGAAATGGCAATTGCACGCTATAATCAAGTCCTTACTAGTCCAGCGCTTTCAAAGGAAGACAAAGCAGAACTACACTTTCAACGAGGCATGTTGTACGACAGTGTGGGCCTATCAGGTTTAGCGCAGTTCGACTACACCCAAGCAATTAACTTAAAGCCAGATTTGGCTGAAGCCTATAATTCTATGGGAATTCACTACATTCAACAGAGCGACTTCATTCAGGCTTACGATGCCTTTGACTCGACGCTAGAAATTAACCCGGAGTACGATTTCGCGTTTTTAAATCGCGGTATTGCACTGTATTACGGTGGCCGCGCTGAACTTGCCACTAGCGATCTAAATCGCTTTTTCGAAAAAGATGATAGCGACCCATTTCGCGCACTTTGGGCGTATTTTGCACACCACGAAGTATCAGCACTTCAGGGGCAAACCTATTTAGCCTCTATTCGACCAACCCTAGATCACGATCATTGGGCAACTACGCTGGTGGACTTATTCCTAGGTACCGTTAACGAAAATGATGTACTTAACTCATTACTTAACGGAGTTAAAAGTCAAAAAGCGCTAACGGATAGACTGTGTGAAGCCTATTTTTACTTAGGCAAATTTCATACTCAACGTGGTAACGGTGGAGTGGCGTCTAATTACTTTAAGTTAGCCTTAAGCACTAATGTGTTTGATTACGTTGAACACCGCTATGCAAGAATGGAACTTAACCGTTTGCGTGCACAAGCTAGTAACGACCTAGTTAGCGAAGAGTAAGAAACAAGCGTTATGCGAGGCTTATTTTTAGCGGTGTTTGCGCTGCTTATTGTTGCGGGCGACAGCGGGCGCTATGTACCTCAACTTATTGCTAACGCAACCCGCATACTTACACCGTTAAGCCAAACGTTAGAAAGCGAGCTAACTCACAATTCGGGCAATTCTTACTCTGACAGTGAAACAGCCGACATCAAGGTTCAAAATAGCGATAGCTCCATTCATGATATCCATTCTCCTGATAAGGCTGAATATACTGATAAAAAGGCTCATAATCGTAAGCATGAAGCGCTAGCGTTATTGTGGTTGGCAGCGAAGCAAGGCAGTGAGAATGCACAATCTCGCTTGCTTAGTGAATTTGAAAATGCGTACAACACAGGGTTCACCTCTACTGATATCATTGATGAAGACACTGCAACCTACTTTCTGGAAAAACTTGTAAATCTAGAAAATGCAGATGCAGCTTGGCTGTTATACCAAATATTGGGTGAAGAAGGTGCATCCCAGCGCTTTATGAGGCTTGCCGCAATGGGCGAGGTAGCAGAGGCGCAACTCGCTTTTGCTATGTCTACCGATTCACCGGAAAAACGTGAAAAGTGGCTGGTGCGCGCAGCTTCGCAAAACTACTTACCTGCTCAGGCTGCCCTGGCCGATTGGTATCTTTTACATGACCAGCCGCAGTTAGCCAAACCGCTACTCGCTGCAACAGCTACATTAGACATGCAAAGTGCATTTAAGTACGCTCGTCTTTTGTGGGGTGAGGGAGAGTTTTCAAAAGCTAAATCCCATTTTAGTTTTGCCGCAAAAAAAGGGCATCTACAAGCAGAGAAAGCCTTAGAAGCAATCAAGCTCTATACGCCGTATTCTGTAGACCAAGCGTTAAGGCAGTCTCCTAAATTCAAATGGGAAAGTAATGACAATTGTCTTCAGCGTGTACAGACTTTTGCTACCAACTTGGCCACAATCATGCGTGCTCACAGCCTATATGAATCATTTACTAACGATGAGCGCCTTCAAAACCTTTCTATTTGTTTAGCACCACCTATTTGGCTTAAGTCAGACGTACTAAACTGCGATCCTAATTTTAAAAATACCAGCGTTTTGGGGTGTAATATTACCCCGTTAGCGAACATTGCTAAAAAGCACAAATTCAGCCACGCAGTAGTGGTGGCAGAGCAGGGTAAGGCTAATGTTCAAAACGGCGTAATGTATTTAGATATTAGCGATGCTTATTCGGTGTTTGTTCACGAGCTAGCACACTTTGCCGGTTTTGCTGATGAATACCCTATTGGTAAAGGCATGGCGAACAAATTATGTGACAAAGATGGAATAGACAACTTTTCACCACCCAATCTAATTGTTGATTCTGAATATTGGTATGCGCCCCATAACACGGTTGAAAATTGGCTAACTATAGACCCAACTACCATTATAGCTCGTGCTAAAACATGCACAGTATTAGGTGAATACAGCTATAAACCCAGCCGACGAATTACATTTATGGAACATCATGATAGTGGTGTTATTCCACCTTTATATTTAGTGCTTTGGCAACAGCAGTTAGAAAAACAAAATTTGCAGCGACCTATCTCGATGAATTTCTTTCAAGCATTTCACAATAGCGGTAATCAAACAGAGGCTGCACACTGGTTAGCTGAATACGAAGCATTTACTGGCAGTAAATAAATAACACGTCCTTCCCATTAACAGCCCTAAGCTTCACAGATATCCTTAATAATTATTGTGAAAGGTGAACGTGAAGCTGCTGGAAGAATTAGCACCTCACTTCATGGTTTCATCTATCATTCAATAAGCTACGAGTTTGTAAATTTAATCACGAAGAGTATGCTTAAGTTCTCGAACCCACATTGAAGTCGCGCCACAAATTGCCACGGGCATAACGATAAAGTTAACCACGGGAATTAATGAGAATACATTCACCATCATTCCGAAGGTCATCGCTTTTCCTTTGTGTTCACCTAAGTGCAAGCGCATACGTGTGAAATCCACTTTGTGGTTATCGTAAGGGTAGTCGCAATATTGAATGGCCATCATCCAGGCGTTAAACAAGAACCACAGTACTTGCCCAATAATAGGCAAGAAAAAGAAAAGTAAAAGAAACCCAATAGCGCGAGGCAAATACCACACAAGTTTGGTGAGTTCGCGCCCTACAGTGCGTGGAATGTCTTTGACCAATGACATTACGCCTTCGTCTCCTAAGTCTTGACCCGTTAAATGACGTTCAACCTTTTCGGATAATACGCCGTTGAAAGGCGCTGCAATCCAGTTGGCAAGCGTGCCAAAAATGAGTGCAAAAATAAGTAATACGCTAATGACGGCTAAGGGCCACAAGAAGAAGCTGATAGCAGTTTTAATCCATCCTAACCATTCAGGTACGAGGTCGATAACATAAGCAATGCCCATTTCTATCTGACCAAACAAGAAGTAAAAGGCACCGGAAAAGAGCACTAAGTTAATCGTTAGGGGCACAAAAACAAAACGCTTCAAACCTTTGGTTTTTATAAGCGAAAAACCTTCGAAGAAATAATGTACACCACCTGAACTCATTCGTACTCCTTTGCGCGCTTTAAACGCAGTGTTTGTTGGTTATCCACTCTATCATACGCTCTAGGTGAGTTATGTGCTTAACTCACTGAAATGGTAATTGTTACAAGCTGTTAGTTTTGATAGAGTCGAATCATAATAACAAAAGAATCTTATGTGTGATTACATCATTTCTACATCATTTGCTGTTTCAGTCGATTGTTAGCATGTTTTTAGCTAATAGCATGACGATATCGCCTGTCAGCTCTGTGTTTCAGAGGGATGATGCGTGAGGCTTAAGAAGATCAAGCTCGCGGGTTTTAAGTCCTTTGTTGAGCCAACCACAATCCCGTTTCCCGCAGAAATGACCGCCATTGTTGGCCCAAATGGCTGTGGCAAATCGAATGTTATCGACGCTGTTCGCTGGGTTTTAGGTGAAAGTTCAGCCAAAAACTTGCGCGGTGATGCTATGACTGACGTGATTTTTAATGGCTCTTCCTCGCGTAAGCCTGTGGGACAATGTAGCGTAGAACTTGTTTTCGATAACAGTGCAGGGCGAATAGTAGGTGAATTTGCAAACTATAATGAGCTGTCCGTTAAACGCTTAGTTACACGAGATGCTACTTCAACCTATTTTCTCAACGGCACCAGATGCCGCAGACGCGACGTAACCGATCTCTTTTTAGGAACAGGGCTAGGGCCGCGCTCTTACGCTATTATTGAACAAGGAATGATATCACGGCTTATTGAATCAAAACCTCAAGACCTGCGTGTATTTATTGAAGAAGCCGCGGGTATTTCAAAGTATAAAGAACGCCGTAGAGAAACAGAAAATCGTATTAGGCATACGCAAGATAACCTTGAACGCTTAAACGATGTGCGTGATGAACTGGGAAAGCAACTCGAAAAATTACAGCGTCAAGCTGCAGCAGCTACCCGCTATAAAACGCTTCGCGCACAAGCCAGAGAGTTGAAAGGTCAGCTAGCAGCCCTTCGTTTTCTGAAAAATAGTGAACATATTGAAGCGCTGCAAAAGCAGCAGCAAGCATTGCAACTAGAAGTTGATGATTTGGTCGCTCGGCTACAAGGTGACGAAGCAGGACTTGAGTCGTATAAAACCAAGCAAGTTGAGACAAAGCACACTATAGACGACCTACAACAGCAGTTGTTCACTACCAGTAATGCGATCACGCGATTAGAGCAAAATGCTCTGCATGCGAAACAACGTAAAGTACAAGTAGAGCAAGAATTAGCGAGAATTAACGAACAACATGAACTGCTTAATCATTCTATTGATGAGGCACAGGAAGCGCTTGCAGTGTCAAATGAGGCACTTGAAAGCATTGAGCCCGAGTTTGTATTAAAAGAAGCTGAATTAGAACACGCAAAAGAGCGCTTTGAAGACGCTGAGCAGGCCTTAAGAGAGTTCAACGTAAAAGCACGTGAGCAAGAGCAGACGTACAATCAACTTCGTCAAAATGTGCAGCAGTGCCATAGCCAAATTCAGTCTACAATGAGCATGCAGCTTCGTACTTCCCAGCGCATTAGCGAACTGCAAGACGAGTTAAAACAATTAGATGAAGAAGACTACACCAGCCAAGTTGCGCTTTTAGAAGAGCAATGTAGCGAGCTTGATTTTGACATTGATGAAGTAAAGCAGTCACTTCAAATAGCCAGCGAGCAAGTGCAAAAGCAACACGCAGATGTAAACGCGATCGAGGCGAAGCGCCGTGATGCGCAGGGCCAGTTACAAACTGCACTTTCCACAAAAGCTGCACTAGAAGCGCTTCAGCAAGACGCCTCAAGCTTTGAAGATGTGTTGTTAGAGGGTTTAGAAAAACTGTGGCAGCAGTTTAGTTCTAACCAAGCACTTGCGCCGTGTATTGAGTCTATTTTGCAACACGCTAAAGACCCTGTGGTCGCTAAAAGTTGCTCTATACAAACTCTACTTCAAACCAAAGAAAGTCTACCAAGTGGTATAAAAGTATTCACCGACGAGGCGTTTGTAACCGCGGCCAGAGCCGGTTCCTTAGCGCATGCATTGTTAGCTGAATCTAGTAACAGTGGTCCTTCAACGCAGCGTGTCCCCGCATTCTTTAATGACATTTACCTTTGTCGCGACGATGAAGAACTTGCGAAAACGATTGTAAGTAGCTTTAAAAGTGCCTTTGCAGATGAGAGCGAACCTGAAGGCATAGCTCATGGGTTTAGTAGCGCGATTTCGCCCTCAGGGCTTTGGGCAAGCGAACAATGGGTCGTCAAACCTGGTGAGGCGAACGACGGTGCTTTGCAGCGTGCCAATAAAATTAAAACATTGAAAGATAGCATCGAAGAAACAGAAAGCCTTCTAGTTGATATTACGCATTCGTTCGAGCATGCTGAACAGGAACTTGAACACAGTGAGGTTCATAGGCATTCAATTACGAATGCCTTAGGAGAGAAAGAGAGTCAGCGCACACAACTTAAAAACAAACTTTCTTTGCTTGAAATGCAACGGCAGCAGCAGTCTGCACGTACTTCAAAACTGAACGATGAGTTAGTAAAGCAAGACACAATGCTAGCGAAAGAAGATGAGCAGTTAGCCCAACTTTCAGAAAAATTAGAGCTTCAAGAAGCGCAGATTTTAGAACACGAAGTACACGTTGACGATGTTAACGCTAAGCGTGAAGCGAATGAGCGAGCTACATCAGAATTGCGCGCGTTAGTCGATACATTAACAACTCAAAATCATGAACTTGCACTTAAAAAGCAGCAGCTTGAAAATCATCAAAATTTATATAGCCAGCAGGTTACGCGTAACCTGCAGCAGCGTGAAGAATACATAAAGAACAAAGAAAGACTGCAACAAGAGCTTGTACAGTTAACGTCTCCTGAAGAAATTCAAGAAGCAGAACTCCAGTCGCTGTTGGAAAACAAAGCGGAACTTGAGCAATTAAAAAGTGCGAAGCAAAGTAGTCTTGAAGATATAGAACAATGGTTACGAGAAGCTGAAAAAGGGCATCAGGCACTGGGTAAAGACATTCAAACCCGACAAACAAATATCGATAAGCTCAACATTGATATTGAAGGGTATCGGGTACGTGCGAATACGATTTTAGAGCAGCTTGATGAAACGCAACAGTCGCTCAAGAGTATTTTAGAAACCTTACCCGAAGATGCCGATGAAAAGCGCTGGCAAGAAGACCTTGAAAAAACACAGGCTAATTTGCAGCGTTTAGGGGCGGTAAACTTAGCTGCGGTTGAAGAATATGAAACCCAGTCACAAAGAAAGTCACATTTAGATACACAGCACAACGACCTTACCGAAGCATTGGAAACACTGCAATCTGCCATTCGCAAGATTGACAAAGAAACGCGTACGCGCTTTTCGAATACCTTCGAGCAGGTTAATGATGACCTTAAAACGTTATTCCCTAAGGTCTTCGGCGGGGGGTCGGCATACCTTGCGCTTACCGATGACGACTTATTAGAAACAGGGGTGACGATAATGGCTCGCCCACCTGGTAAGAAAAATAGTACTATTCACCTCTTAAGCGGTGGAGAAAAAGCATTAACCGCTTTATCATTGGTGTTTGCTATTTTCAGATTAAATCCGGCGCCATTTTGTCTGCTGGATGAAGTAGATGCACCATTGGATGATGCAAATGTAGGGCGCTTTTGTAACTTAGTGTCAGAAATGTCACAAACAGTGCAGTTTATTTATATCACCCACAATAAAATAGCGATGGAAATGGCCAGTCACCTAACCGGTGTTACTATGGCGGAACCTGGAGTTTCGCGTATGGTAGCGGTAGATGTTGACGAGGCTGTAGCCTTCGCAGAAGCATAACAAAGGGCGAAAGAAATTAAATGGAAGATCAATTACGTCTATTTTTACTCCTAGGGGGCACGGTTTTTATTATTGCAGTGCTTGCCCATGGTATTTGGAAAATTCGTAAAAACAGCAAGCCTTCGGAAAAAGAGCGCTTAGAGCCCCGTCAGTGGCAAGATGATGATAGCGATTTAGAAGCAGATGCACAGGAAGGCTTTGATGAACTAGGCATTGGTGCGGTGCGTGTGGTTGGCAAAGCGCAAAACCAAGAGCCTCATAGCAACGCTTCAGAAAATTTTGCAAACAATTCTGCACATCATGATTTCAATGAAGAGCGCTTGCATGGTGCAGCAACGTTTGGGGAAGATGACGACGCGCCTGATGAAAACGGTGAAAGTAGTACTCTATCTCAACATGTTGTATCAAACGCCGAGCATGATGATCAAGAGGGCGCTAACGCCGAGAATGCTGATAATAATGCGGGCAGCGTTGGTAATTCTGCCACGTCATTAGACAAAAAAGATCAAATTGAAAAAGCGCCAAAGCTTTATGGTTCCGTGGTAACGAACCCCAAGCCACATATGAAAGGTCAAGCTCGTTCTGTAGATGGAGAATCGAGCAAAGGTGCCAGCAGAAGCGACGAAAACGTTACTGAGTTCCCTGAACCCCCTGGTTTCTTGCTTCGCGAAGGCGACGATGAAGAGGATAATTCGCTAGTACCAAAGGGCCAGCCAGAAGAAAACTCACAATCAGTTTCTTCTACTAATGAAGATAACGCGCAAGGAGCGCAGTCACATAGGCAATTTTCAGAGCAGTCGAGCAGACAACATGAAAAGCCAAGTGCGGAACCAATGCGTCCTGCACAAAAGTTCTATGTAGACCCTACGCTTGAAGAACAGACCGCATCGCCGCAAGCGCCAGTTAAAAACCAAGGGAACGTCGGCGATTTTAGTTTAGACGCCCCTGAAGATTCAATTTCGTCGAGTGAAAGTCGCAACGAAATTGAACAGCCAAGACGTTTTACCCGTAATAAGCGAAACAAGACACCAAGTAGAAAGCGTGAAGAGCCAAATTTTGGTGATGATCAAATGCGTATAGATTTCGATACGAGCGAGGTCGATAGCGTTGGTTTAGGTGATGAGAGCTTTAGTGCAAATGAAGCTGATAATGATAGCGCTAGCAGTACATCAAAACCTGCGAAGTCATCTTCTATTGAACCTGAAGTATTGGTATTAAACGTGAGAACACCAGAAGGTGAGCCAATTTCTGGTGCTGCGCTCTTGCCTATGTTGCTAACATTAGGGTTCAAGTTTGGCGATCAGGATATCTTCCACCGCCATGTTAACTCAAACGGCAAAGGGCCGGTATTGTTTAGCCTTGCTAACATGTTTAAACCTGGGGTCTTTGATATTGATAACCTTGAAAACTTTGAAACCCAAGGTATTTCATTGTTCATGATATTGCCCATTGAGGGTGACCCACATCAAGTGTTCAATATGATGCATAACGCAGCGCGCAAGTTAGCAGACGAATTCGGTGCTCAGGTACTAGATGGACGTCGAAGCGTATTAACGAAACAGGGTTTACAACAGTACGTAGAGAAGATTCGTGAATTTGAACGCAAGCGTATGATTGCACGAAGCTAGCGTAAGTCTATTCACTCGTGCCTTAATCGCACTGTGTATACATGCAAGCACGATAGCGCAATATAAAGGACTTGGCTCATACCCAGGTCCTTTTCTATTAAGTAGCGTTATCGTTTTGGCTGCTCCCTTAAAACTGATTTTATTTGATTAGATGCGGGCAGCCCCATTTGAAACATAAAGTTGCTTTGGTAAATAGCCCTAAGCAACGAATTGTAGAATTTTTAACTATTAAAACGGCGTGATAACAACTCCATGTCTGATTCTTTAGAACAAGCAAAACAACAAGTAGCACAACTTCGCAATACTTTGAATGAGTACAACTACCAGTACTATGTACTAGACGACCCATCGGTTCCCGATGCCGTTTACGATAGGGATATGCAGGCGCTAATTGCGCTTGAAAAACAATACCCTGAACTTCAAAGTCCGAATTCTCCTAGCCAGAAGGTGGGTGGTGCTGCATTATCTGCTTTCGAGCAAGTTACTCATGATGTTCCTATGCTGTCGCTGGATAATGCCTTTGACGAAGAATCATTGCTAGCATTCGAAAAGCGATTAAAAGACAGGCTTAAAGATTCTGCAGCATTACATTTTAGCTGCGAACCTAAACTTGATGGCTTAGCCGTGAGTATTCTGTATGAAAACGGTGAGTTAGTTCGCGCTGCAACTCGTGGCGACGGCCAGGTTGGTGAGAATATCACTGCTAACGTGCGTACCATATCCAACGTACCTTTGACGCTTCGTGGCGATCATTATCCCGAACGTGTGGAAGTACGTGGTGAAGTATTTATGCCGCGCGAGGGTTTTGCAAAATTAAACGAACGTCAAAAGGAAGCCGGCGAAAAGGTCTTTGCCAACCCTCGTAATGCTGCCGCGGGCAGTTTGCGTCAACTCAATTCAAAAATCACCGCTAAGCGTCCATTGATGTTTTATGCCTACTCGCTTGGCGTAGTGCAACCTGAGAGCTTTGAATTGCCCACAACACACAGTTCGCGCCTCGCGCAGTTGGGTGAATGGGGGCTGCCGCTATGCCCTGATATAGACACTGCCGAGGGTGGGAAGGGCTGCTTGAGTTACTACAATCATATTTTAGAAAAGCGCGATAGTTTACCGTATGACATCGACGGTGTTGTGTTTAAGGTCGACCATATCGACTTGCAGAATTCTCTTGGCTTTGTAGCTCGTGCACCACGCTGGGCTATCGCGCAGAAGTTTCCCGCACAAGAAGAAGTGACTAAGCTACTCGATGTTGAGTTTCAAGTGGGAAGAACCGGCGCAATAACTCCCGTAGCCCGTTTAGAACCTGTGTTCGTAGGCGGAGTAACAGTGTCTAATGCAACGCTACACAATCAGGATGAAATTTCCAGATTGGGCGTTAAGGTTGGCGACACTGTTGTTATTCGTCGTGCAGGTGACGTTATTCCTCAAGTGGTATCTGTAGTAGAAGCAAATCGCACGGGGAGTGAAACCGACATTACTTTCCCAAGCCATTGTCCAGTGTGTAACTCTCAGGTTGAAAAGCTTGCAGATGAAGCGGTAGCCCGCTGTACCGGTGGGTTAATCTGTGCAGCGCAGCGTAAACAGGCACTCAAGCACTTTGCCTCGCGTAAAGCGTTCGACATTGACGGCTTAGGAGATAAGTTAGTTGATCAGTTAGTTGACGCTGATCTTGTGCATAGCCCTGCTGACTTTTTTACCCTTTCACTAGGTGATGTCGTTGGGTTAGAGCGTATGGCCGAGAAGTCTGCGAGCAAACTTTTGTCTTCGCTTGAAGCATCAAAGCAAACCACGCTTGCCAAGTTCCTATACGCATTGGGTATTCGCGAGGTAGGCGAAGCTACCGCAGCGAACTTAGCGGCACACTTTGAGACCTTAGAAGCAATTCGCGAGGCGTCACTTGAAGCCTTGGTTGAAGTTCAGGACGTTGGTGAAGTGGTAGCTACTCACATATTCAACTTTTTTAAAGAGTCTCATAATACCGATGTTATTGACGCGCTTTTGAAAGAAGGGATTAATTGGCCAGCCATTGAAAAACAAGATTCGGATAACTTACCTCTAGAAGGTAAAACTTGCGTTATTACAGGTACGCTTAGTGAAATGGGGCGCTCCGATGCGAAGGCTCGTTTACAGTTACTTGGTGCAAAAGTGGCTGGCTCCGTAAGTAAGAATACAGACTTCTTAGTTGCAGGCGAGAAAGCGGGTTCTAAGCTAACGAAAGCCCAAGAGCTTGATGTTGAAGTGTGGGATGAAGCTGCGTTGATTGCTTTTTTGTCAGAGCACGAAAAGTAGTATCTCTAACTAAGCCTTAGTTAATAGCACTAGGCTTAACCTATTTTCTAGAGCAGTTTGCATAGATTATTCATTCTAAATTGACAAAAAAAGAGCCACATTACAATGTGGCTCTTTTCCTTAAATCTTGTTGTAAAAAAAATTTCTATTTATCTTCTACTCGTTAACTCGATGCGTTACTGGGCAGCTCTGCTACGCATTTGTCGGCGTTTATCCCATGCTTTTTTTACTTGAAAGCGCCAAACCCAGTTTAAAGAAAAATAACCCGCTAAACCAAATACAACAGAGCAAATTCCACAACCTACTAAAAATGCAGGGCCAATGGTATTGATACTTTCTACCACCCATTGCCAGCTAAACTGAAATTCAAAGTGCTCAGGTTTGGTCCCAAGTACAGTAGTACCAACTTTATAAGCCCCATAGAATATAGGCGGGATAGTAAATGGGTTAGTTATCCATACGGTTGCTACTGATAAGGGGAGGTTAGCGCGAAAAGGGATAGCTAAACCTGCAGATAGCCACATTTGAAAGGGAACCGGCCAGAACGCAAAAAACAAGCCTATGCCAAACGCACCTGATGCAGAGCGACGGTTTAAATGCCAAAGATTAGGTTCGTGTAATACGCTACCAAAAATTTTCAAAGCTTTGTTTTGCTTAATACTTTGGTGATCTGGCAAAAAACGTCGGATAAATTTCTTAGGCATAAATATCAATGCATCTCGAAAATAAAATCAATAAAGACAGAAAAAATAACAGCAAACGGAACTGCGCACCATGTATTTGCACCAGCCACATTCACCCACTGTTAATTGCTACGTATAAACATGGTCAATCGTATCACAATTTGCTTAAGCTGTTTTTGCGCTAGCGCAATAAGCGCGGTTTTTTGGCAAAAACTCCCCAGTACTCACAGCATGGCATTAATGATTGCTATTCTGTTGATTGCCGTGCTTATCATCTTGCTGTTTTCTCCAAAAAGACTTACGTCAAGTGAAGCATTAATAGACGTTCAGTTATCCTGTGCCGTGGGCGGACTAGTGCTTGGCGTACTTTGGGTGGCGAGTGTAGGGCATTTTTACTACTCTTGGCAACTGCCCCAAGGGAAAATTCAACAAGATGTCACAATTTCAGGTCAAGTCGTATCGGGGGGATGTGTTGCCGGCACAGCTAGTAAAGCAGAGGCGGCTTTTTACTATGTTGCCAGAATAACGTCGGTAAATCGAAAAAGCACCTCGGAATTTTTAGACAACACCCTACTATCACCATCGTTTAATAGCGTATTGTCTCGCGTTTTTAATTTTAGAGCTCGTCTCAGTCATAAGCGTTACGAATTCCACAACAATGGAAACAAGCAACAAGCACAACCACCTATAGAGACTACAAACCCTAAGCACCAATATAATAGCTTTGAGTGCTTGCACAACGGCGACACGTTTACCGCTGTTGTTAAACTTAAGCCAGCGTATGGTACTGCTAATCCAATTGGGGCTAGTCGTCAGCAACAGTTACTCAGTCAGTTCATTCACGCGACCGGATATATCAAATCCATAGAGCACAATAAAACACGACACAAACATTCCCTACGTTATGCACTTTCTACAACCCTAAACCATCTAAAACTTAGCAATCATGCTTGGTGGCGTGCGCTACTGCTAGGTGAGAAGTCTGGATTTACAACGGAAAACTGGCGGCTACTACAACGTACCGGTACTGGCCATATTTTCAGTATATCTGGTATGCACCTATCGCTTATTGCCGGCGTCTGTTTATTGGCTTTCAATCCAATTATTTTTTTACTAACGCAGGTTTTCAATTTATTAGTTAGCGCAGAATACTGGTCGGCCGGCGTTAGAAGTTTAGAGGCTAAAACATGTAATCAAAAGGGTAAAGCTCGACGTGTTCCAAGGTTATTAAATAGTAAAGCGCCAATTAGAACTATGGTGCTCTGCCTGCTTGTCTTTGCTTGTTTTAGTTACTCGTTAATAAGTGGTAGCGCGTTACCCGTTGTGCGTGCGTTGATTCTGTTAACGGTTGGCTGCATGTTATCGTTGTCTCGAAACGCCTGGCGGCCAGTAAATATTGGCCTGGCTATGCTGACTTTGAGTCTACTGCTTTTTCCTTTTTCCATGCTAAGCGCGAGTTTTTACCTAAGCGTAGGTGCTGTGGTGTTCATTTGGTTTTTGGTTTCTATATTGGGGAGCCAGCGGGTACCCTGGTATGTGTCGCTTATTAAAATGCAAATTGCCCTTACGCTAATAATGATGCCGCTAACGCTGATATGGTTTGGTAGTGCCAGTGTCATTGCTCTTGTTGCTAACTTAATTGCCTTACCCGTAATAACCCTGCTTTTACCTGTTTGCCTATTATCTCTTTTGCTTCTTCACTTTGTTCCGTTCACGTCAGTTCAACAGCTTGCAAGCATGCTACTACAGATAAGTGATGCTTGTTTAGGGCATTTGTTGTGGCTTTTAAACGTACTTAGTGAACTCTCAATAAGTGCTATAAATATTCACGTCAGTAGTGGCGCGGCAATCTGTTTAATTGGTGCATTTGTCGTTTATCTTCTGCCTGCATGGCGCTACAAACCTTTGTGCATAATGCTTCTTTCAGTTCCTTTTATTACTTCCATTCAAAAATGGTTACCAGCAAACGATGCGATTTGGACGCTACACGTTTTCGATGCCGGCCAAGCCAGCGCTATTGCCATAACCAAGGGAGATAGGGCAATTATTATAGATTCAGGGGCTCAGTTTAATGGCATTGCACTTACCGCAACGCAACACTTAATGCCTTTTCTAGAAAGTACACATGTAACAGACGTTGATGTTGTTATTCATACACATAGTGACAACGATCACGCAGGAGGACTACTGTCAGTTAAACAACACCCGTTAGCACAGCACGCAACCTTCTTTTCCCCCACACAGGGTTGCGAACGTGGTAAACAAATACGATGGCAAGAACTAACCATTAGCTTTTTCTGGCCGCCTAATGGCAATAAGCAAGATAACAATGCTATGTCGTGTGTGGCTAAAATTTCGAGTGAAACTGGTAGCGTTTTAATCCCTGGTGATATTGAAAAGGCGAGTGAGTACGCTCTGATCACACGTGAAATAAACGATACACGTAAAATAGAAGAGGAGTCGACCACAGAAGGTGCGTCATTACCTGTTTCTCAAAGCCTGAGTGCTAATATTCTTATTGCGCCACATCACGGTAGCAAAACGTCTTCTACTGGTATTTTCATAGAACATGTCGCGCCTGAAGCAGTGATTTTTACGCAAGGGTTTGAGAATCGTTGGCAATTTCCTGCAAGCGACGTGGCTAAACGCTACGAGCACAAAAAAGTAGAACAGTATTTAACGAGTAAGCACGGCTATGTAAGGGTAACGTTTAACAGCCGTTCTTATTCTATAGATACCCAGCGAGGTACACTGCAGAAGCGCTGGTACTTAAGAGGGATAGCACCGAGACATCTTAAAGGTTGAGCGGTGAAGCGGAAATAGCAACAGAAGGTACATATATTCGGGAACACCTTTAAATAGATATGAAGTGGCCACACATTATTCAGTTAGTTGACAGACTAACCAATTTTGCCGCTATATTAGTGAATTACAGCGAGAACGAGTACAATATAGTTAACGCGTTTTCGTTAACGTTTTAAACAGGTTAAAAAAACTACATGCAACAAACCGACAACTCGGATTATCAAATTAAGCGCTTTTTACAGTATTTGAAAGCGTATAAAGTGCCTTTTGTATTTGCCATTATTGGTATGATTGGTTATTCCGCGGTAGATACTTTTGTATTCTCCCAGCTTCAGCCAATGATTGATGAATCACTTGGTAATAACGACCATGACTACCTTCGTTTGGCTGCATATGCCATTGTACCGTTGTTTTTGTTACGCGGTGTTTTTAACTTTTTAGGCAGCTATACATTAAGCTGGATTGGTGCACAGGTAGTAATGCGCATGCGCCAGCAATTGTTTGAAAAATACATTCACTTGCCAGTAGCTTTTCACGACAATCATTCGGTTGGCGGGCTCATCAGTAAAGTCACCTATGATACAGAGCAAGTCGCCAATGCTTCTGGTAAGGCGTTGCTAACGCTAGTTCGCGAGGGTGCACTGGTAATTGGTTTATTGTGTGTAATGTTTTACTACTCGTGGCAGTTGTCCCTTATCTTTCTTTTGATTGGCCCTGTTGTGGCGGTAATTGTTTCTATCGTTAGCAAGCGCTTTCGCGTTGTGAGCAAAAACATTCAACAGTCGATGGGTAACCTGACATCGTCGGTAGAGCAAGCGGTAAAAGGCCATAAAGTTGTGATCATGTTTGGTGGTCAAGAAATTGAGCAAAAGCGTTTTGAGCAGAAAAACAACCACAACCGACAGCAATCAATGAAACTGAACGTCACCTCTATTTTAAGTGTGTCGTCAATTCAAGTAATAGCGTCAATTGCTCTTGCGGTAGTTCTATTTATCGCTAGTACGCCTGGCATGCTTGAAAAACTAACTGCTGGTGTGTTTATTAATGTGGTCTTTTGTATGGTTATGCTACTTAAACCTCTTAAGCAGCTCACCACGATTAATAATCAATTTCAAAAAGGCATGGCAGCCTGTGCCAGTATTTTTGAAATTCTCGATGAAGCTGACGAAGAAGACAAAGGTAAAACCAAAGTAAAACGCGCAACAGGGAAAATTGAGTTTGATGACGTTACGTTTTCTTACCCAGGTAAACAAACTCCCGCGTTGTCAAACGTAAGCTTTACCGCCAACCCGGGAAAATCAATTGCATTAGTGGGGCGCTCGGGAAGTGGTAAATCGACGATTTCATCACTGCTCACGCGTTTTTATGTGCCGCAAGAGGGCGAAATTCGCTTAGATGACACGTCGCTAAATGATATTGACTTAAAGGATCTGCGGGCGCAGTTTGCCGTGGTGTCGCAAAACGTTACATTATTTAACGACACTATAGCGAACAATATTGCTTATGGTGCTAAACAAAATGTATCACGCAAAGATATTGAAAATGCAGCTAAGATGGCGCACGTCGAAGAGTTCCTATCAAACTTGCCTGAAGGTTTAGATACGACTATCGGTGAAAATGGTCTAATGCTTTCTGGCGGTCAGCGTCAGCGTATTGCTATAGCGAGAGCGATACTGGCAGAAGCCCCCATACTTATTCTAGACGAAGCGACATCTGCCCTGGACACAGAGTCTGAGCGTCTAATTCAAGACGCACTGGAAACCCTGCAAAAGCGATGTACCAGCATTGTTGTGGCGCACCGCTTATCTACCATCGAAAACGCAGATTGCATTATGGTGGTGGAGCAGGGCCGTATTATTGAAAAGGGTAAACATAACGAACTACTTGAAAAAGGTGGTCATTACGCGCAACTTCACGCACTGCAATTTGGTGAGGCTAAGTGAGTCAATCGCAAAGTAAAACCAAGCACGACAAGTGGTATTTTGGCCACCCGATGGTATGGCTTCTCGCACCACTTGCTCTGTTGTTTTACTTTGTCTCTGCAATTCGCCGATTAATGTTTAATATGGGTATTAAAAAAGTCTTCAGGGCTAATGTACCCGTTGTGGTGGTAGGAAATATATCAGTAGGTGGTAACGGTAAAACACCCGTTGTGTTGGCGTTGGCCGAATACTATCAAAGCCAGGGCATTAAAGTTGGTATAT
Source organism: Alteromonas sp. ALT199 (assembly GCF_018619335.1). Lineage (GTDB taxonomy): Bacteria > Pseudomonadota > Gammaproteobacteria > Enterobacterales > Alteromonadaceae > Alteromonas. The sequence continues at coordinate 28,440 of NZ_JAHHDX010000133.1, forward strand.
TAAGTCGAGGTTATGGCGCTAAATCACCTACATATCCACGATTAGTGAATGGCGAAGACGATGCTTCTGAAGTGGGTGACGAGCCTCGCCTATTGGCTATTCGAAGCCAATGCGACGTAGTCATCGACCCTATGCGTGCTCGCGGAGCCGCTTACTTAAGTGATGAGTTACACTGCGATTTAATTATTTGTGATGACGGTCTTCAGCATTACGCGCTTCATCGAGATGTTGAAGTTGTTGTAATGGACGACAGAAAAGTAGGAAGCGGTTATTTGCTGCCAATGGGCCCCCTTCGTGAAGGACAGTGGCGATTGAGTACCGTTGATGCGCTTGTTCACAACAGCCGTTCAATGCCAACATTTGGCAATGCGGTAGCGCCTCAATATTTGATGACCTTAGTAGCAGGGGACTTCACTTCTGTTTCAAACAGAGTAAAAACCAGTCCTCTTGAAGAAATACAAAAAGTACCGTGTAGCGCAATTGCTGGAATAGGTTCTCCTCAGCGTTTTTTCTCTCAGCTTGAAGAAATGGGGATAAAACTTTCTTCGACTACACCGCTGACAGATCACCATGCGTTCAGTCCATCAGATATACCTAGCGGCAGGGTGCTAATGACAGAAAAAGATGCTGTAAAAGCAGCGTCATTTGCCCATGACGACTGCTGGTTTCTGCCAGTTACTGCGCATTTAGCCCCCGACTTTTTCAATTTAGTAAACGTTAAACTTGCCAATGCAGGTTTGAAAATCCACCAAAACGGACAGGAATAATAACAATGGCCTTTGATAAAAAGCTTTTAGAAGTTTTGGCATGCCCAGTGTGTAAGGGAAAATTAGTACTTAATGATGATAACACCCAATTAGTGTGTCGTTTTGACAGATTGGCTTTTGATATTAAAGATGGCATTCCTGTGCTTATTGAAAGCAAAGCTACCGCATTGTCGTTAGACGACGTCGACGCAACGCGCTAACAAAGCGCCAATCAAACTTTTAATTAAGGGCGAAATAAAGATATGTCTTTTACAGTTGTGATACCCGCTCGATTCGGATCTAGTCGCTTTCCTGGAAAACCTTTAGCGCTTATTGACGGGAAGCCGATGATTCAACACGTTGTTGAACGTGCTAAAGAGGCGGGAGCCGATAACATCATTGTGGCAACAGACGACGAACGAATTCAAAACGTAGTGGCTGGTTTTGCCCAAGTATGTATGACGTCTGTAAATCATCAATCGGGAACAGAGCGTATTGCTGAAGTTGTCGAAAAAGAGGGCATTGAAAGTTCTACCATTGTGGTTAACGTACAAGGGGACGAGCCTTTCATTCCTGCTGAGAATATCAGGCAGGTTGCAGATAACCTGGCTAACGCGCCCCAGTGCCAAATGGCTACACTTTCAACGCCAATTGAACGTGTTGAAGATGTGTTTAACCCTAATATCGTAAAGGTCTTGGTCAACGAAAAAGGTGAGTCTATCTATTTCTCACGTTCTCCTATACCGTTTGAACGCGATTTTATGATGGCAAATCCACAATCTGCTAATACACAACTGTACAATCGTCACATAGGTATTTATGCCTATCGCGCTGACTACGTTAAGCAATATGTGGCCTATGCACCTAGTTCACTTGAACAAATTGAGTCTTTAGAACAGCTTCGAGCCATATGGTATGGCGATAAAATTCACTGCGAGGTAGCAATAGCTCCGCCGCCAGTTGGAATTGATACACCAGAAGATCTAGAACGACTTTTGAAGACTATAAAACAATAAGAAACGAGTGCTGAGATAGGGCTGACGCTTATCAGTCATTTAGCAAGAAGCCTTATAGAAACAGCCAGTTCTTGTAAAAGGTTAGTCAAACCTTTTTAACGTATACACAGAGTAACAAGGGAACCGTTATGAACGTAGTTATTACCGGTGGCAACAGAGGTATAGGCCTTGCGCTCACCAAACAATATAAAGCACGTGGCGCGAAAGTTTACGCCACTTGCCGAAACAGTTGCGACGAGCTAAACAGTGCGGGTGTTACAATCATCAAAGGTGTAGATGTATCCCAGCCCGAAATGTTAGCTGAAAAGCTTGCACCTTTAATGGACGTAAACATCGATTTACTTATTAATAATGCAGGTGTGCTTGGTCGTGAAAGTCTTGAAGATTGGGACCCAAATACCATAGATTACCAATTTCGAGTAAATGCATTGGGACCATTGTTAGTTAGCCAAACACTATTACCTGCAATGGCGCAAGATAGCAAAATTGCGTTAATCACCAGTCGCATGGGTTCAATGGCAGATAATGGCTCAGGCGGTTATTACGGCTATAGAATGTCTAAGGCTGCTTTAAACTCGGCAGGGGTTTCCATGGCCAATGATCTGAAGCCACGAGGCATTGCAGTAGGAATTTTCCATCCTGGATTCGTTCAAACTGAAATGGTAAACGGAGCTGGGGATATTGACGCCGACACCTGTGCAGAACGTTTGTCACAGCGCATCGACGAGCTAAACGTTACTAACGCGGGTCGCTTTATTCATTCAAATGGTGAAGTATTGCCATGGTAGGCTGATTGCTAAGTTGCCACGAAATCAAACGTAAATGTCTTATATCGAAGAGCGCTTATAACTAAGCGCTCTTTTATCTTATCCTTTAATTTTTCTATTTTGCCTTTCAACTACGTCTTCGTATTGAGACTTAGATCGCTAGTGCGTTAGATTATAAGTGTTAATAATCTGCTCAATAGACCCGTCTTTCAAACGAGCGCTAAGGGCATCGTTAAACTCTGGGAATAGCGATGCACATTTTGATTTCGCAGAGATAGCAAAATGCACATTGTTTGATGATATAGGTGCCTGACTTAATTGCATGCCATCGTTCTCCGGCGCATCCAAGTGGCTTTGCGCTGCGCTTTGTGGTGAAACTGCGTAGTCAGCACGATGTCGACGTATCATTTCATACATCTTATCGTGGTCTTTAACTTCGATAATTTTCAAGTTTGACTTAATGCTATCGAATTTTTCACCTAAGCTTATACCTCGTGGCATCACACCAATATATTGCGTAAGTGCACTAAGCGAAATCTCGGTACCTCGTGTCTGCACCAATGAGGGCGAGAGCACAACGTATACCTCATCTGTTGCGAACGGTGCGGTGATAAGCCACTTTCGACTTCGGGTTTCGTTCCAATAGTTACCCGCCAGAATATCAAGTTCACCCGCGTCGAGTTTAGATTCAATGCGTTTCCAAGGTAATCCGGTTTCTATTTTTAGTGTGACGCCCAAATCTTGCGATAATAGCGTTAAAACGTCAAAGGCTATCCCCGTGGCTTTTAACCTCCCTTCAAATTCGTTAAAAGCGTAAGGAAACCACTGCTGTGCTCCCGCGGTGCGTAAAGTTTTACACTCTGTGCTAGCGAGCGCGCGGGGTGCAAACACATAAGCCAAAATGACCAATATGCCAAACGACAAAATGCGGCGGGAAGAATGTCTCGGTTTGGGGTAGGGTAACATTGCTATATTTTATTCACGTACCACAGAAGATGGCGTGTTTTGTATTACTTGTTCAGTTGTGTATAGGGTTTGTTATACATAAAACCCTATCGACTAGCAATTAGACGATAGGGTTATAGAAGTAACGAATAGATGGCTTGTGAGTATAGACCGCTGTTTAACCGAAAGTTACAGCGCGGGATCAGCGCCTTCGTCTTCTTCATCCTGTTCTTCAGACAGAACAGCCCAAACGTCGTGCTCGTTTGCGTGTATTACTTCTGCCCATACACGGTCGCCCGGTTTTACGTCATAAACGCCGTTTAAATGTACTAAGCCGTCAACTTCTGGTGCATCTGCATATGTTCGACCTACTGCGCCTTCTGCATCGACACTATCGATGACAACTTGATATTCGTTGCCAATTCTAGCTTGTAGACGAGCCGAGCTGATTTCACCCTGTACTTCCATAAAGCGCGCAAGGCGGGCTTGTTTTATATCTTCTGGTACTGGGTCAGGTAGGTCGTTTGCTCTTGCCCCGTCAACAGGTGAGTAAGCGAACGCGCCAACACGGTCTAGTTGAGCTTCACGAAGGAAATCCAATAGTTCTTCAAACTCTTCTTCCGTTTCCCCAGGGAAACCTACAATAAATGTCGAGCGGATTACCAGTGATGGACATTGTTCACGCCATTTTTTAACACGCTCAAGTACGCGTTCAGCACTGCCAGGACGTTTCATTAATTTGAGTATGCGTTTGTTGGCGTGTTGAAACGGAATATCCAAGTACGGAAGAATTTTACCTTCGTTCATTAAGGGAATAAGGTCATCTACATGTGGATAAGGGTAAACTAGTGTAAGCGTACCCAAATACCCATTTCGCCCAGTTTTTCACACAACTGCTGCATGTGTGCTTTAACCGGCATGCCGTTCCAGAACCCTGTTCTATGCTTAACATCAACGCCATAAGCACTGGTGTCTTGTGAAATAACCAATAGTTCTTTAACACCGGCATCTTTCAAACGCTTAGCTTCATCAAGCACATTACCGACAGGGCGGCTGACGAGGTCGCCACGCATAGAAGGAATTATGCAGAATGTGCATCGGTGGTTGCAGCCTTCTGAAATCTTTAAATAGGCATAGTGACGAGGCGTTAATTTAACGCCGTGATCAGGAATGAGATCTTCAAACGGATTGTGCTCAGGTTTGGGAAGATGCTCGTGCACCTGTTCCACTACCGTTTCATAAGCATGGGGGCCGGTGATAGCCAATACATTAGGGTGAAGCTCTCTGATTTCGTCTTCTTTAACGCCTAAGCACCCAGTTACAATTACTTTACCGTTTTCTTTGAGTGCTTCGCCTATGGTATCTAGCGACTCTTCAACAGCAGCATCGATAAATCCACAGGTATTAACGATAACTAAGTCTGCATCATTATAGGTAGGCACCACATCATAACCTTCGGTGCGAAGTTGAGTAAGAATACGCTCTGAATCAACCAAGTTCTTAGGGCAACCTAAGCTAACAAAACCAATTCTGCTGCCATTGCTTTGCTGCGAAGGTTTGTTATCACTTAATACCTTCACCGGCGTTTCAAGCGTCGTGGTTTTATTTACTACTTTATTTGGATTAAACGTTTCTACTGTCATCTAAAATATCACCTAGAAAATGACTGAGCTTAAAATGGCCGCGGATTATACAGCAAAACCCACCTATGCGCAGTATATATAACTCTGCTAGGCGGTATAAGCTTTAAAGGGACCGCTAATATAGACCAGTGATTGCTTTTCACAGGCGATTATAACCCTGATAAAAATAAACTTCACGAGCCAACCATATATGGCAAGGTTTAAAAATAAGGTGCTCATCCCCACTTAACTCTTTCTTGAAAAGAAACTACGTTTACCGCATGCCATTACCTAACAGGTTTTGCGAGTTCAGGGCTTCAAAAATATAAGAGAATACATGCTGAAATTACCGCTAACTTTTTACGATGAGTCAGGGCGAATTCTTCCTCCTCGCTGGTTCTATAGCTTATGTATTCTCTTATGCATAGACTGGCTCGCGTTTGTTTTTTCACTTGCTTCTCGTACGCAAACTAACGAACTTCTTGCGTTTTTTTACCCGCAAAAAGAATCGTTGGGATTGGGTTTGGCGGCAAGCCTACCAGTTTTAATTGCTTTATCTTTGGTAAGTCAACGAGATCGCTTGTGGAAAAAAGGGTATCTAGCTTGGCGACGCTTTGTTATCCCGTTAGCACAATTAGGCGTATTAGCGTTGTTGAGTGTTCAGCTTTATTACACCATGCACCATCACTGGGGGTTTGAATATATTACGGGCGTAAAAATTGTTTTTTACAGCATAGCCTTGTATGCAATTTCAAAAAGTCGTCATTTAAAGTGGATGGTAGAGGATTGGCAGACCCCCGATCCTTGAAAACATTTTTAAGGGCGTAACATCCGCACTCAGTTTTGTTAGCTTTCAACTGAGTGCGAAACCTGTGATTGCATTAGTGGCTGCGTAAGTGGTTGCCCAATGCTTGTTCATAGTAAGCCTGAACACTGATTTGACTATCGTTAACTAAACGCTCATAGCAGATACCTGCTAACGCATAGGTATTTTCACCAACTTTAAGGAATACTGCAGGAGCTTTTGGATTTGACTGATCGTAAATCCAATCACCATCTAGCTGTGCTTTTAATATCTCGCCAATATAGGCGCCAAAGATGTTGCAGATTGTAAACACTGCTTCGTCTTCTAATGCTAAATCGTGATATTTATCAACGAAGCTAAGTAAAATGTCATCTACCAGTGCTACGCTAGCAGGTGAGTGGTCGAGGACAATTTCGAACTCATCAGCTGCAGTAACCACAGCGTCCTTCGCGCAATCTGCCATTAATTTATTGAGTTCATCAGGTGACATTTTGTTCTCCTTCTCACCAGTACTTTTATTACACCAAGTTAGCGCTGAAAAAGCTCTCAAGACAAGGTGTTATACATTTTCGACTATTGTGCGTAAGTTATCGGCTAAAGTCTATTTTTGTCCAGTTAATCTATTAATTACGCTTGCTGCGGCGAACATGCCAAATGTGGCCGTTACTGTAACAACAGCACCAAAACCGCCTGCACAGTCAAGCCGTGTGCCGCCTTCCATCGCTGATTTATTGTAGCAAACCGACCCGTCTGGCTGTGGATAGCGCAGTTGCTCTGTAGAATATATACATTCAACCCCAAAGCGGCGCTTGGGGTTTTTACTAAAATTATAGTTACGTCGAAGTTCGCTGCGAAGCTTAGCGGCAAGTGGATCTTGCGTTGTTTTAGCTAAATCGCCTTTTGTAACTTGCGTTGGATCTATCTGACCGCCAGCGCCGCCAACGGTAACAATGGGAATTTTACTGCGTTTGCAGTGAGCTATCATCGAAGCTTTAGCTCGAATACTGTCAGTGGCATCGACCACCGCGTGCATTTCTTTGGTGAGCAATGTGGTTGTATTTTCAGGCGTCACGAAATCCTCAACACAGTTCACGTTGCAAGCTGGATTTATTAACTTGATTCGAGCTGCAATTGCGTCGACCTTTGCGTCTCCGATGGTGTTTGAGAGCGCATGTATTTGCCGGTTGGTGTTGGTTACGCAAACATCGTCCAAATCAATCAGGGTAATATTGCCAATGCCCGAACGTGCCAGTGCTTCAGCTGTCCAACTTCCAACACCGCCAATGCCGACTACGGCCACATGACTATTGGCTAAATTATTGGTTTGTTGTGCACCGTACAAACGCACAATACCGCCTAAACGAGGGTCATCAGACATGCTTCACTTCACTTAAAAATAAACTAACACAAAGGCGTGTGCTTACGTAAAAACGCTCAAACACGCTAGTAGGGCGCGCATCATCTCAAAAGTGAATACTAAAGATCAATACACTCCAGTTTTTTCGAATAATAAATCCGATTTTAAGCGACATACGTTCAACTCATTACATGTTTCAATACATCCATTAGGTAATTGAGTATAGAGAAGGAGCAGGCACATGGGCTTACTTGTTGATGGAAAGTGGCAAGATAAATGGTATGACACCAATAAAAACGGTGGCAAATTCGAACGTCAGGCATCTAAGTTCCGTGACACGATTAGCAAAAGTGAAGACGCAAGCTTCCCAGCTGAGTCAGGCCGCTATCATCTATACGTTTCGTTAGCCTGCCCATGGGCGCACAGAGCGCTTATATTTAGAAAGCTCAAGGGACTGGAGACCCATATTGATGTTTCTGTAGTTCACCCAGAAATGCTCAATCAAGGTTGGGAATTTAAAGATTATCCAGGGGCGACGGGTGATAAGCTTTATAATTTTGACTATGCGCATCAAATTTACACAAAGGCAAAGCCTGAGATAACCACTCGCGTAACGGTTCCAATCCTGTGGGATAAGCAAGCTGAAACTATCGTCAATAATGAATCAGCCGAGATCATTCGCATTTTCAACAGCGGATTTAACGCACTCACTGATAATAATGATGATTATTACCCTGAAGCCCTGCGTGAGGAAATCAATATTATTAATAACATGGTATATCACGATATAAACAACGGGGTGTATAAAGCGGGGTTTGCTACAACACAAGAGGCCTACGAAGAGGCAGTGAATGCTTTGTTCCATGCTTTAAATATGGTTGAGGAAAGGTTGGGCAAACAACGCTATTTGGTTGGCAATCAAATCACCGAAGCCGACTGGCGTTTATTTACGACGCTGATCCGCTTCGATGCTGTCTATCACGGGCACTTCAAATGTAATAGGAAGCAAATTGCAGACTATCCCAATATCTACGGTTATATGAAAGAGCTTTATCAAGTACCAGGTGTTGCCGATACGGTGAATTTTGATCATATTAAAAGACACTATTACTTCAGTCATACCATGATAAACCCAACGCAAGTTATCCCGACAGGGCCCGAACAAGACCTTATGTCGGCCCACGGCCGCGAAAGTATCGAGTAATGTTGTATTGCAGCAGGAATGTAAATTTGTAGTAGTACCAGGTAAGCCGAACGAGACCCTGTGGGTCAAATCTGGCCCTTTTGTGATGCATTCTCAGCAAAAGACTATGGAGGCGTTTAATGATTATCAAGGTGGTAGGCTAGCAAAGCAGTAAGGCGTTTCCGTTTATCATTAAAATGCTAAGGTTGATATTGTTTACTTATTTGTCATGGCCTTTAAGGGGCAACACAACCGATGAATTTTGAAAGTATTGGTGAAAAACACGTGCTATCACTTTTAGATTTTGAGCTTAAAAACAAAGCCTATTTCGAAAAGTCGATAGCGCCGAGGGACGAAGATTTTTACTCTTTGGCAGGTGTTGGCAACCACATTAGCGAGTTAGTTTACTTACAAAGGCAAAATAAAGCGTTCTGCTATGTTGTTATTAATGACACTCAAGATAAGAACATAGTAGCCCGTGCTAACCTTAAAAATATTGCAGGCAAAACAGGGGAAATTGGCTATCGAGTTGCAGAAGGAGTAAGCGGCAAAGGCATTGCTTCTCGTTGCGTTAGACGTTTAGTAGAGCAAGCTAAAAATATCGGTTTGTCTACTCTAACCTCAGAAGTAATGGACAACAATCCAGCGTCTGAAAAAGTACTCGTTAAAAACGGTTTTAAACCGACGCTTTGCTTTTCAAAGAAATATCGTCATAAGGGTAAGCTTTTAAACAGCACCTACTTTACGTTAGAACATCTAAACTGATGTTAAACAGATTCGGCTTTTTCACAAAATGAAATAGTAATTCATTTCCCCTGATGATTTAATATAAAGATGTTTACACACATATTTTCTTCTCTCTTACTATTCAAACAGCCATGTGTGCGTCTGAATAGTAAAAGACGGTGAAGTAATTATAAATAGTTAAAACACAGGGAATTTTGATCTAAATGGCAACCCCAATTACCTGCTTTAAAGCATACGATATTCGTGGCGAATTAAACTCACAGCTAACAGAAGCGATAGCGTACCGAATTGGTTATGCTTTCGCTCAAGAGCTAAATGCGAAAACTGTTGTAGTTGGTAGTGATGTACGCCTTACGTCAACACCATTAAAACTAGCGTTAAGCGCAGGTATTATCGACGCTGGTGCAACAGTAACTGATATCGGCATGGCAGGAACAGAAGAAATTTACTTTGCGACCAAACACCTTGGTGTTGACGGCGGTATTGAAATAACTGCAAGCCACAATCCCATTAATTACAACGGTATGAAGCTGGTTAAGGCTGGTTCGATTCCTATTAGTGGAGACACTGGTTTAAACGCGATTAAAGCGAAAGCGGAAGCCTTAGAAGACGATTATGTAGCAGAGCGATTAGCACATTACACTGAGAGAGCCACAATTGACGCTGACGCGTTTTTTAACGGTACAGCTCATGTAAAAGAAGAGAATTTGGTTAAAACCGATAAATATGCTGTTAAGTCGTGCATGTCTGACTATGTTTCTCACATGTTGTCTTATGTAAATTTAAATAATTTTACGCCGCTTAAAGTTGTGGTAAATGCAGGAAACGGTGCAGCAGGCCCAGCACTCGATGCAATAGAAAAAGAGATGAAAGTGCAGGGTGTACCAATTGAATTTATAAAAGTACATCACAATGCGGATGGTACTTTTCCAAATGGTATACCTAATCCACTGTTACCTGAAAATCGTGCAGACACCGCTGACGCAGTTAAATCATCACGTGCTGATTTTGGTATTGCCTGGGATGGTGATTTCGACCGCTGTTTCTTGTTTGATGCAGACGGTGAATTTATTGAAGGGTATTACATTGTTGGCTTGCTTGCTGAAGCCTTTATCGAGAAAAATACCGACAGCAAAATTATTTATGACCCACGAGTATACTGGAACACAGAAGATATCGTAGCAAATGCCGGCGGTACACCTATCAAATCCAAAACAGGTCATGCGTTTATTAAAGAGCGTATGCGTAAAGAAGACGCTGTTTACGGCGGAGAAATGAGTGCGCATCACTACTTTAGAGATTTTGCCTACTGTGATTCGGGAATGATTCCTTGGCTATTAATTGCTGAATTGGTATGTGTGAAAAAACAAACACTAGCAAGTATGGTAAAAGAACGTATTCAGGCGTTCCCCTCGTCAGGTGAAATTAACAGTAAACTCAAAGATGCTGACGCGGCACTTGAACGAGTTACTAGCAAGTATCAACCTCTCGCTAGCGTTATCGACACAACTGACGGGTTAGGATTAGAATTCGACACATGGCGCTTTAATTTACGTAAATCGAACACTGAGCCGGTTATACGTTTAAACGTAGAGAGCAAGGGCGACATAGCCTTGATGGAACAGAAAACAGAAGAGCTACTTTCGCTCATTCGTTCTGAATAGCGAATACTATTCGTTGTAAAAGACGAAAATGAGTAATAGTGAAGGCGATAATTTAATATTATCGCCTTTTTTATTAATATTTATTAGTATCAATAAGTTGCCTGGTTACGCATAACCAATCTCGAGTGTGTTTGGGCCATTTTTTCGCGATAAAGTGCTTATCCTATGCTAAGGAGTAGCGTTTTAAGGTGCGTTTAAAGAGTGCTGAGTTTAACAAAAACCAATACAAGCTCTACTCTACACAAGTAAATAAATCATCCAAGCGTGACAAATAACGACAATGCTGGTTAACCCCATTCGCAGGCTTATGTAACTTACAATCTGCTCTTTAGGAAGGCTAAGGATGAACTTGTCGTAAATAAGTACGGCGACGTAGCTTAATGATAAGACACCAAACACCTTCACATCGTGTGAGAATACTAAGCACAGCCACCCAACAATAGTTGGCAACATAGCGATGAGCATTTGCTTATCATAACGCTGGTTACTGACTGAGTCCCACCAATGAATACCGCCAAAGAAAGACAGTAGCACAGCAGAATATTGAACAAAATAAACCGCACTTTGTGTTAGTGATAAAAGGTTGAGTTGATAAGCCAATGGCATAGCAACAAAAGGAATGAGACCAGCAATACCTAGAAATACCGCAGAATAGGGCATGGGTGTTCCTTAAATATAAATTGTGTAAACAAAAATAGCGCCATGAAGGCGCTATTTTTACTATTAAACGTAGCTCTTAGTTCAGTATTACCTGACTTACTACTTAATTGGCGTGTACTTACGCTGGTTATGGCCAGTGTAAAGCTGACGAGGACGACCGATTTTTTGTTTAGGGTCGCTCATCATTTCATGCCAGTGTGAAATCCAGCCTACTGTACGAGATAGGGCAAAGATACACGTAAACATGTTAGTTGGAATACCAATCGCTTTAAGTACGATACCTGAGTAGAAATCAACGTTCGGGAACAGTTTCTTCTCGGCGAAGTACGGGTCACTTAACGCAATTTTTTCAAGTTCCATTGCTACTTCTAGTAGTGGATCTTTAACGTTAAGTTCGCTTAGTACTTCGTGACAGCTTTCACGCATTACAGTGGCACGAGGATCGTGGTTTTTGTATACGCGGTGACCGAAGCCCATAAGACGGAACGGGTCGTTCTTATCTTTAGCACGTGCGATAAACTCTGGAATGCGGTCCACAGTACCGATTTCTTCAAGCATATTCAGACATGCTTCGTTGGCGCCACCGTGAGCAGGGCCCCAAAGTGATGCAACACCAGCAGAAATACATGCGTATGGGTTTGCACCAGAAGAACCAGCAAGACGAACGGTAGACGTTGACGCATTTTGCTCATGGTCAGCATGAAGCGTAAAGATACGGTCCATCGCACGCTCAACAGCTGGGCTAATTTGATATTCTTCTGCTGGAACAGAGAACATCATGTTTAGGAAGTTAGCTGCGTAGCTTAGGTCGTTACGTGGGTAAACGAATGGTTGGCCAATGTTGTACTTGTAGCACATAGCAACAAGCGTTGGCATTTTAGCGATTAGACGGTGTGCGCTGCGTTTGCGCTGCTCTTCGTTAGAAACGTCTAAATCACTATGATAGAACGAAGACATAGCGCCAACGGTACCGCAAAGCATTGCCATAGGGTGCGCGTCGTTGCGGAAACCATGGAAGAACATATTAATTTGTTCATGTACCATGGTGTGACGAGTAATCGTGTCTTTGAATTCTTCGTACTGTTCTTTTGTTGGTGCATCACCGTGAAGAAGCATGTGACAAACTTCTAGATAGTCTGCATCACGCGCTAATTCTTCGATAGGGAAACCGCGGTGTAGTAATACACCTTGAGCGCCATCAATGTAGGTAATTGAAGACTCGCAAGATCCTGTCGCCATAAAACCTGGGTCGTACGTGAAATAACCGTGTTGGCCTAACGTACGGACGTCGATTACATCTTGTCCTTCGGTGCCAGACAAGATAGGAAGCTCGATTTCCTTACCGCCGGCTTTAAGAATGGCTTTCTGATCTGCCATAAAATGCTCTCCTCAGAATGGTTCTGTTTGCAGCGAAAACGGACGAAAATGTCCGCTTCGTTGGGAAAAGTGGGCGTATTTGTACTTTATTATGCACCCCCAAGTCAATTTAATTGCATATTTGCACAATAAATATTCCAAATTGCTTAAAAAAATAATAGCAATCAGATAACTATTAATTAACGTGGCTGGAATTCACTTTGCCCGATACAGTTCAATTATCAATGGCTTTTCGACAAAGGTAAACCACCGAACGATAAATATATTATCAGTTAAGATTAAAAAGTAACCTTTTAGTGTGGATTAAATGCGCGAATAGATTAAAAGTGCTTAATTTCTCGTTGATATGCATAGTTATTCCAATTAGCTGCTGGTAAACTTTAAACACTGTCAAAGCGCCCATTTTAAGGTGTTGCGTACAATTTTGATCTATTTTTAATGAAAAATAATTACCTCAAAAGTGTATATAAAGACTAAAGTCTTACTACGGCACAAAAAATTGTAATTATATACTACGCTGGATATACTCAGCGGTGCTCTGAGAATGGAATAATTATTCTGTTACAGGCATTAAAGAATAATTCACAAATTGTTAACAACTCATGGAGTGAGGCAATTAACAGGTTAAAAATCGAATTCACTTACCCAGGACATAATAAGGTAAGAAATTCATTATCCCCTACGGATTAAACAGGCATACATTGTGAAAAAGCAAAGACCAGTAAATTTAGAACTCAATACTATTAAATTTCCGCCTTCTGCTATTTCGTCAATTCTCCACCGTGTAACCGGTGTTGCAATGTTCTTCGCGCTACTTTTTGTTATTTGGGCATGGGCAGTTTCTGTTCACTCGCCTGAAGGTTTTGCGGACGTACAAGCAATAATGGACGGTTTCCTTGGAAAATTTGTCGCAATTGGCACAGCTTCAGCGCTGACATATCACATTCTAGGAGGCCTAAGACACGTTGTTATGGATTTAGGTCACTGGGAAGAATTAGAGTCGGGCAATACAAGTGCAAAAGCAGTTATCGCACTTTGGGTTGTACTGACCGTAGTATTGGGAGTTGCAATATGGTAACCAACCAAGCAAGCATTAAGCGTGACGGCGTACAAGACTACGTGTCACTTCGCGCTACCGCAGCAATTATTTTCGCGTACTCGGTTTTCATGGCGTGGTTCTTTATCACCACCGATAACCTAACATTTATCGAATGGCGAGGGTTGTTCTCTGGCTTAGCTATGAAAGTTTTCACATTGGCAACGCTAATAGCAGTGATGATCCATGTGCGCATCGGCCTTTGGCAGGTGCTGACAGACTATGTTAAATCAGCAGGTCTGCGCGCAGGACTACAATATATTTTAAATATCATCGCGTTCGGCTATGTAGCTGTTGGCCTATTCGTACTGTGGGGAGTGTAAAATGAGTTTACCCGTTCACGAGTTTGATGCAGTTGTAATTGGTGCTGGCGGTGCAGGTATGCGCGCGGCACTACAGATTTCAGAATCTGGCAAATCATGCGCACTGCTTTCAAAAGTATTTCCAACCCGTTCTCACACTGTGTCTGCACAGGGTGGTATTACCGTAGCGCTAGGTAATTCACACGAAGACAACTGGGAATGGCACATGTATGACACCGTTAAGGGGTCTGATTACATCGGTGACCAAGACGCTATCGAGTACATGTGTAAAACTGGTCCAGAAGCTATTATCGAAATGGAGAACATGGGTTTACCATTTTCTCGTTTTGAAAACGGCAAGATTTACCAACGTCCTTTCGGCGGTCAGTCAAGAAACTTTGGCGGCGAGCAGGGCGCTCGTACGGCAGCTGCAGCAGACCGTACAGGCCATGCACTACTTCACCTTCTTTACCAACAGAACGTAAAGAACAAAACCAAAGTATTCTCTGAGTGGTATGCACTAGACCTAGTGAAAAACCAAGACGGTGACGTTGTAGGTTGTACAGCAATTGACATCGAAACTGGCGAAGTAGTTTACTTCAAGTCTCGTGCCGTTGTTCTTGCAACTGGTGGTGCGGGTCGTATCTATGCTTCAACGACAAACGCGCACATCAATACCGGTGACGGTGTTGGTATGGCACTACGTGCAGGCGTTGCGGTTCAAGACATGGAAATGTGGCAGTTCCACCCAACGGGTATTGCTGGCGCAGGTACATTGGTAACGGAAGGTTGTCGTGGTGAAGGTGGTTACCTTTTAAATAAAGACGGCGAACGCTTCATGGAACGTTATGCACCTAACGCGAAAGACCTTGCAGGTCGTGACGTTGTTGCACGTTCAATGATGACTGAAATTCGTGAAGGTCGTGGTTGTGAAGGCCCGTGGGGTACACACATTAAGCTTAAGCTTGACCACCTAGGTAAAGACGTTCTTGAATCTCGTCTGCCAGGTATTCTTGAATTATCGCGTACATTCGCACACGTTGACCCAGTTAAAGAGCCAATTCCAGTAATTCCTACTTGTCACTATATGATGGGTGGTATTCCTACAAACGTTGATGGCCAGTGCCTAACGGTTGATGAAAATGGTAACGACAAAGTAGTAAATGGCCTATTTGCTTGTGGTGAGATTGCCTGTGTATCAGTACACGGTGCGAACCGTCTTGGCGGTAACTCTCTACTTGACCTTGTTGTATTCGGTCGTGC
Organism: Alteromonas sp. ALT199; assembly: GCF_018619335.1. GTDB lineage: Bacteria > Pseudomonadota > Gammaproteobacteria > Enterobacterales > Alteromonadaceae > Alteromonas. The sequence goes on from NZ_JAHHDX010000133.1 coordinate 43,990, forward strand.
GACTGGTTTACACCTTGGTAAGACATTATCTGACATGGCACCAACACGCGACGCGTCTGAGTCTGACCTAGAAGCCTCGATGACACGTTTCAATCGTTGGGAAAATTCAGAGAAAGGAAAGGGCGAAGACCCAGTTCAAATTAAGAAAGACTTGCAAGAATGCATGCAGCTTAACTTCTCAGTATTCCGTGAAGGTGAAGCCATGGCGGAAGGTCTTAAGGAACTTAGCGAAATTCGCGAGCGTCTTAAGCATGCACGCCTTGACGACAAGAGTTCAGACTTTAACACTCAACGTATTGAATGTTTAGAGCTTGATAACCTAATGGAAACCGCGTACAGCACAGCAGTAGCAGCGAACTTCAGAACGGAAAGCCGTGGCGCACACAGCCGCTTCGACTTCCCGGACCGTGACGATGACAACTGGTTATGCCACAGCATCTACGATCCGAACACTGATAAAATGCTTAAACGTGAAGTGAATATGGCGCCTAAGCTTAGGGAAGCATTCCCGCCTAAAGTGCGTTCATATTAAGAGAGGCAACGATCATGCAATTAACTTTTTCGATTTATCGTTACAACCCTGAAGTAGATGCGAAGCCTCGCATGCAAGACTACACTCTAGAAGTAGAGGAAGGTCAGGACATGATGGTGCTAGACGCGCTACTTGCACTTAAAGAGCAGGATCCGACGCTTTCTTTCCGTCGCTCTTGCCGCGAAGGTGTATGTGGTTCAGACGGTGTAAACATGAACGGCAAAAATGGCCTAGCGTGTATTACTCCGCTTTCTGCTTTGGGCAAAGGTAAAATAGTAGTTCGTCCACTTCCAGGTCTACCTGTAGTACGTGACCTTGTTGTTGACATGACTCAGTTCTATACTCAATATGAAAAGATTAAGCCATTCTTAATCAATGACAGCAAACAGCCGCCAGCGCGTGAGCATCTTCAGTCACCTGAAGAGCGTGCCAAGCTAGATGGTTTGTATGAGTGTATTCTGTGTGCATGTTGTTCAACATCGTGCCCATCTTTTTGGTGGAACCCAGACAAGTTTATCGGTCCGGCAGGTCTGCTACACGCATATCGCTTCTTGATTGATAGCCGTGACACTGCTACCGAAGAGCGTCTTAACGAGCTTGATGATGCATTCAGCGTATTCCGCTGTCATGGAATCATGAACTGTGTAAGCGTGTGTCCTAAAGGATTGAACCCGACAAAAGCAATAGGCCATATAAAGTCTATGCTTTTACAACGGGCTGTTTAGTACTATAGTCTGATAACTTTTATAGTTATAGATACGATACGCTAAATAGCCATCCCTAAAGG
>NZ_JAHHDX010000166.1 GCF_018619335.1 Alteromonas sp. ALT199
ATACAATAGTGCTAGTTTTATTAAAAAATAATACAAAGCAAATTTATTGGTAAGACCACTTAATCAGATTTTTATAACGTAACGTTTAATTTTACGTGCGTTATCTAATAATTAAGTACCACTTCATCTTCGATTTGTATTTTTTCTCTAGTGGTTTAGTAGTATTTTTGCGCCAATTTTGACGTTAAGGGTGGCAGGTTTTCAAATTTGCGTTATAAGTTTTAACCGTTAGTTATATCAGACCGAGTGAGAAGATTCCGTGATTAAAGCAATATTGCTAATTATGGAATCTAACTATGAAAACAACGCCTTTTAAAACAGGCCTTTCAGCACTGTCATTAGCGCTACTTCCGCTAATGACTTCTAGCCATGCACACGCCGCGAAAGCCGAAATTTTCGATGACAGCGTTATTGTTGTGTACAAAGAAAATGTGAGTAAAGCGGAAAAAATGCGCGCTCGTTCATCAGTGGGAGCTCGCATTAGTGACGCTAACCGCGATGAAGTTGATGACCGCTTCGCAAACCTTTTAAATGGCCGCATTGCCAAACTTCAACTTCGTGGAAAGTCGGTTAAAGACGCCATTGAAACCTTAAAGAAAAACCCAGCAGTTAAAATTGCTGAACCAAACTTTTTATATCGCAAAGCATTAATTCCTAACGACCCGTCTTACGGTGACCTGTGGGGCTTGAACAATACTGGGCAAGCGGGCGGCACTGCTGATGTAGATATCGATGCTCCAGAGGCATGGGATATTACAACGGGTGATAGCGATGTAGTGATAGGTGTTATCGATACCGGGGTTGACTATGATCATGAAGACCTTGCAGATAATGCATGGGTAAATCCAGGTGAAATCGCCGGTAACGGTATTGATGATGATGGCAACGGCTACATTGATGACGTTTACGGTATTGATACAGCAAACGGTGATACCGACCCTATGGACGATGATTCTCATGGTACCCACGTAGCTGGGACTATTGGCGCTGTGGGTGGAAACGGTATAGGTGTAGTGGGTGTAAACCACGATGTGTCTATTGCTGCATGTAAATTCCTAGGTGCAGATGGAACGGGCTCAACAGCTGGGGCTATCGAATGTATCGATTACTTCACCGACCTAAAAGAAAACCGTGGCGTAAATGTTAAAGCCACTAACAACAGCTGGGGGGGCGGCGGTTATAGTGAAGCGTTAGAAACCGCAATCGAGGTAGCAGGCCAAGCTGGGATTTTGTTTGTTGCTGCAGCGGGTAACTCTGGTTCAGACAACGATAATGTTGACAACTACCCATCTAACTATGTCACTACGACAAATAGTCTACTTGCGGTAGCAAGCCATACACGTACTGACGGTGACAGCGGCTATTCATACGGTTTGGAAACAGTGGATATTGCAGCGCCAGGTACGGCTATTTTATCTACCGTACCAGGTGACGGCTACGCAGCATATTCTGGTACATCGATGGCAACACCACATGTTGCAGGTGCAGCGGCCCTAGTATGGTCCCTAAACCCAGAGCTCACTCCATCAGAAATGAAAGAGCTGCTAATGACTACCGGTGAAACTAGCCTTTGGGCTGACGGTCGCACCGTGTCTGGCAACCGCCTTAACGTACTTAATGCACTTGAAGAAGCCGACCCAACACCTGGATTTAAACTGGGCATCACTCCAGGCTCAGCTGAAATTGAAGCGGGTGAAGCTTATACTTTCACCATTGAAGTTGGATCTATTGCTGGCTACGAAGAAGAAGTGCAGCTTTCTCTTGCCGAAGAAAGTGACATTGCTTATTTGAGTGCCAACACGGCGATGCCTGGCGATACGGTTACGTTAACTGTGGAGACCTCTGAGGATACACCTTGGGGTGCTTATAGCTTTACGGTGAACGGTGTAAGTGGCGAAATCGAAAAGTCTAAATCTGCCAACCTTTACGTTTACCCGCAAGGACTAAATGAATTCCCTTACGCATATTCTGGCGATGCTGTACCTACGTTACCGAACGAAGAAGATCCAGATGATGTGGGCGTTGACCTCGTAATCAATGTGCCAGATGACTTAACGGTGTTTGGTATGCAGGCGTCGGTAGACATCACGCATACGTATAGTGGAGACTTGGTGCTATCACTCACTTCTCCTCAGGGTACAACTACCGTTCTGCGTCAAAACCAAGGTGGCGGCACAGATGATATCGTTGAAAGCTATAACACTGATGCCTTTAATGGCGAAGTGGCTACTGGCGATTGGACCTTGAACGTGCTTGATACCTTTAACGGAGACAACGGTACTGTAAATACATGGAGCCTAGTAGTTACCGGCATTGGTGAAGTAGGACCAACACCGCCTAACTCAGCGTTTACCTACGACGCTTCAGGTCTATCAGTGAGCTTTACTAACAACAGTAACGATGTCAATGACGACATTGTCAGCTACAGCTGGGACTTTGGCGATGGTGTGACTTCCACGGAAGAAAACCCAACTCACGTTTATGCAAGTACGGGCGCCTATGATGTAACTCTTACAGTTACTGACTCAGAAGGTCAAACTGGCGTTTCAACACAGAGTGTGTCGGTTTCAGATAGCAATATTGTTGCCGAAGTTGACCGCGCTATGTTATCTCGCTTTGGTTCATTGCGTGTAGATTTATCTTACAGCGGCTCAATGGCTGATACTGTGATGATTTATCGCAATGGTGAACTACTTGAAGAAGTAAGCAATACTGGGCGTTATCGCGATAGAAGTCGTGGTGTTCAACCTGGTGAATATACCTATATGGTGTGTGACGAAACTTCTGCATGTTCAGCGCCAGTAACCGTAAACCTGTAAAATGGTTTGAACATTACTAATTCGAGGTAATGTTATGTTTGGCGAATAGACCGTTGAACACAAAATGTTAAGCAATTGCCGGCCAAGGATGGGCCGGCTTTTTTTATGCAATTTTTTTATACAAAAATAAAATACACTCCCACTCTAAGCCATCGGCTTATTCCCTATAAGCCAAATACACCGTAAACTTTATGCATTAAGATAATAATTAGATTTTTTCATGCATATACTCCTCATTGACGACCATGAGATTGTAAGGGACGGCATTAAAACTCTCATTGAGCAAGAGTATGGCTGGCACGTTGCTTACGCTGTGAGCTCATTAAGCGCTCTTCCCGCCTTCGCATCTTTAGATGATATTGATGTAGCGGTTCTTGATATTTCCTTAGTTCAAGAAAATGGTTTTGACACTCTTATCAAAATTAAGAAAGAAGCCCCTTTTGTAAAATGCTTGATGCTAAGCATGTACGAGCATGTGGGTTATATTAGTAAAGCGCTTGAGCTTGGAGCCGATGGCTACGTTACAAAAAGTGCTGCAACAAAAGAGTTAATGGACGCCCTTGAGTCGCTAGAAAAAGACGAGAACTACCTAAGCTCAGATATCAGTAAAAAATTAGCGTTTGGCGATAAGCGTCTAACTTCCATTCTTACAGAAAGAGAAAAGGAAATTTTTTTACTACTAGCTAAAGGTTTCCAACCCAAACAAATTGCTTATCACATAGATACAGCGCCAAAGACGGTTATGGTTCACAGAACTAACATCTACAAAAAGCTGAATGTTACGTCTCAATTTGGCCTGCTTCGCATAGCATTAGAAACCGGATACTTAGATGTATCCGACGTCATCTATGACGACGCCTTATTCAAAGCTGATTAATGAATATAACGCGGTATATCAACACTACCTATTTATTAATGGGTTTAATCTATACCGCAATATTTCATGGTGTATGGCTTTTTAGCACACAATTTGAAATTGTGTTGGGAACTGTTAGCTGGTACTTACCCGCCGGCGTTCGCTTGGCCGCCTTCTTGTTATTACCGCTAGCAAGTTGGCCACTGTTACTTTTTTCAGAAAAGTTAACTCACTTCATTTTATTCCACCCAGGGGGCATTCTTGATAACACCGCCTTTTTAAGCGGAAGTGTCGGCTGGTATGTAGTGCACTTGTTCATTTCACCTGTTGTAGTTTGCACATGTGTTTACGCTTTTAGACGCAATTTTAAGCCACCTTATATTGATAATGTTCGCAGTACCCTTGCCACCTTGGCATTCGGCGTGCTGATAAGCGTTGCGCTGGGGGCAGTGTTTCTTGGCAGAAGGGCTGTTGAATTACAAACAGACGTAGCGGTGTTTCTTTCTATATTGTTCGATTTTTCTCTTGGTGACTTTGTAGGAATTATTGTTCTTTGCCCCCTTCTGTTTGTGCTATATACACGCCAGTATATTAGTAAAAATGAATCAACACTGTTTATAACTGCAGGGGGTTGGTTACTTACTTTAGTTTTCAGTAGCTACCTTTACTCTCAAAATATTAATATCAGCTATCAAATTAAATACCTTGCAGTATTCCCTGCCCTCTTCTTATCGTATCGCTATGCTGTGTTTGGTAGCGCGCTATCTTGTCTGTTTATAGGTATTACAGCGTTTGTGGTGGCGAGTCAGAGCTCACTCCCCCCCATTGAACATCAATTTTATATTTTAGCACTATGCGTAAGTTGTCTCATCCTAGGGTCTTCTATCAACCAGTCGAGTAAGTTGAATGAAAAACTTGCCCGAAAAAACCAAGATCTTGAAGTTGCAGTGCAAAACGCACAAGCCCTTGCAGCAAAGCTAGTGGCAGTACAAGAAGATGAAAGAAAGCGCTTATCTCGCGATCTGCACGACGATTTCGGCCACCGCATCGTCGATTTAAAACTTCAATTGTCAATGAATGAAACAACCAAAGACAATGACGTATTAACTAACAAAATAGATGCTTTGTATCAGGCAATGAAAAAGAGCCTAGGTGGTTTACGCCCCTCTGGCATCGACACGCTTCCCATCGAGAACGTAATCCAACGCTCCGACATCATTACTACGCTTAAGCACGCAAATATAGATTTTTATTTCAATTTAAGCGGCACGCCTATTAATTTTAAGCCCGAGCAGAAAATACATATCTATCGAATAGTTCAGGAGGCGGTAACAAATAGCATCAAGTACGCTGATGCGAAGACGCTTTCAATCGATATTTCCTATAAGCCCCAAAATGCTACCTTCACTGTAGCTGACGATGGTGCGGGTATACCCGAAACCATTGAGGGTTCAGTAAACACTAAGCCCACTCTCGGCCTGCTTTCCATGAAAGAGCGCGCTAAGTTGATAGATGGAACGCTTAGTATAAGCCACAATTTCCCAATGGGGACTGTGATACGCCTTTCTATTCCTACTAATAATATCCAATAACATTTCCAAAAAACTGAACTTAAATACAAAATTGGACTTACCAATAAGTATAATAAAGCCTACATTTTTGTCGTCTTATTGATTCTTACCAACGCTATAACCATCCTCTTCCGAAAACCAGAAATACTTCATTAATTTCAAGACGATAGATACAGAAATAGCGCGAACAACTTATGCCATTAAACAGAAACCCATAAAACAATGACAAAAAACACACAAAACAGGTAGACCAATTAATTTTATTGACCTAAGATTGGCTTTACACAATGTAATACAACACAAAGAGTTATTGTTATGACGAAGAAAGTAGCACTGGTAACTGGAGCAACAGGCGGCATCGGATTTGAAGTTGCGAAAAGACTTGGCCAAGACGGTTTCACTGTTGTTTTAAATGGCATTGAAGACGATAAGGGCGCAGAGCGTGTAAAAGAGCTTAGCGACTTAGGTATTGAAGCAGAATATTATGGCTTTGACGTAACAAGCGATGAAGCGGTTGATAAAAACGTAAAAGCGATTGGCGATAAATACGGTAAGATTGACGCGCTGATTAATAACGCCGGTGGTCTTGGCGGACGCAGCCCAATGGAAGAGATGACAACGGAGTTTTACCGTTTTGTTATGGCACTAAACCTTGATAGTGCTTTCTTCGTTTCTCGTGCGGCCATTCCTTACTTAAAGAAATCTGACAGCGGCTCTATCGTAAATTATACATCTAATGCGGGTTGGAACGCTGGCGGTCCTGGCGCAGGTATTTATGGTGTTTCAAAAGGTGCGGTACATACGTTGACCCGCGCACTTGCTAAAGAACTAGCACCAGCCGGTATTCGCGTAAATGCAGTATCTCCAGGCACCATTGATACGCCATTCCATGCGCAGATCAAAGCTACTAAGCCAGAAGTATTTGCATCTTGGAAAGATAACATCATGCTTGGTCGCCTGGGTCAGCCTGAAGAAGTTGCTTCTGTTGTATCATTTTTAGTTAGTAAAGACGCGTCATTTATCACCGCTGAAACTGTTCAGATTGGTGGCGGTCAGGCGCTAGGGATTTAATCGTTACAATGTTTCCTGATAAGCCACTTACAGAAGACGCCTTGAAAACGCTATCAAATACGCTAGTTAATGCGCGCAAGCAGGCAAGTGTGTTAGAAACTTTTCCAGGCGATGTTCCGACAACGCTGGACGCGGCCTACCGCGTTCAGGACATGTCACTTGCACAATGGAACGACGAGATTACCGGATGGAAAGTTGGAATGGTGATCCCCGAACTTCGCGATCAAATGGGCGCCGAGCGCTTAATGGGACCAATTTTTCAAAAGGTTACCCATTTCATTGGTCGACCTCATGCAGACAATGAACTCGTCGAGCTAGAAGTCTACGCAGGTGGTATGGTTGCTGTTGAAGCTGAACTGGTGTTTGAACTGGGAGAAGAGATTTCGCCCGGTTCAATTGATACCAAGGGACCATTAAAGCATTTAATCAAATCGGTATATGCCGGTGTTGAAATAGCTAGTAGCCCGGTAATTGATTTAAATAGCTATGGACCCACCGCCATTATAAGCGACTTTGGTGTAAACCAAGGCATGGTAATTGGCGCACCCATAGAATCCTGGGATACAGTAATTGAGAAAATGCAGACATCTGTGTTCATTGATAAAGAGCACATCAACACTGCCCCATCAAATAACGTATTACGCGGGCCTATGGCGGCTATAGCTTATCTTATTGACCAAGCAGCAGCACGCAACATTACCCTTCCAAAGGGCTGTATGATTTGTTCAGGCGCTATTACTGGCGTACATGACACTGTGGCAGGTGCCACATCCACAGTCACTTTTGAAGGCATTGGGAATATCAACATGAAGTTGGTTCCCGTTTCAGCTTAAAACTACCTGCTAAAGCGGTAATTTACTACGTTCAATTACCGCTTTCCTTCTCTCTTTTTATGCTACATTGTTGTTGATTTAACTACTATTTTGACAATTTTATGCAAAACACTTTCTTTAAACGTCAAGCCCTAGTTATTAAGCAGTGCTTAACTATGGTTACTTTAATAGCCGCTTTTGCCACGCTAAATGGCTGCGTAAGCACTCAGGAGGAAAGCCCCTATACTTACTCCCCATCTTCATCACCTTATCAAGATGTGATTCACGCTCAGCAACAAGCAGTGGAAAAAAACCAACTACTTTTAGTTGTATTAGGTGCACAGTGGTGTCATGACAGTACGGGCTTGGCAGAACGTTTTGCAACAAAGGAAATGGACCTAATCTTACGTGCTCATTATGAAACTGTATTTGTCGATGTAGGAACACTTGAAGACAGAAGAAACATAACAGAGCGATTCGACTACCCTATTTACTACGCAACGCCAACCGTGATGGTAGTTGAGCCTAAAACCAGCGCTTTGCTAAATAGAACAACGATGGATATTTGGGGGCGTGCTGATAGTATTCCCTTATCAGAGTACATTCAGTATTTCTCACGTTTTCCCGCTATGACTACTGCGCAAAAGACCCCATTCATTAATTGGAAAGCAACAGATGAAGAAGCCGTCTACAACAAAGAACAAGCACTTAGACTACAAAGCGCTTACGACAAACTAGGGCCGCTACTTGCACAAGATTTACAAGGCGATACTCCAGAGGAGCTTAACAAGCTATGGAAAGAAACCAAAGGCTTTCGCACTGAACTACAACAGACGCTAATTAAACGCGCCGAGCTCACGCTAGACACTGAAAGCGGCAATGGAGTAAACACAACACCAGCACTGCGTCACTACAATCCGTTTTCGTGGGAACATAATTAAAGCGTTTAGCTTTTAGGAGCAATAAAAAAGGGCCTTTTATAATAAAAGGCCCTTTTTAAATCAAATGTAGTTTTATTAAATGCAGTTCAACAACTTACGCTTTTGCAGTGCTTGATGCCCTGTTGCTAGACGTGCCGTTGGACGGACTATTTCTACGTTTAGCAGGTCGCCTAGCGCCATTGCCCTCGCTTCGTGAAGGTCCCTGCCCAGAAGGCTTTCTACTGTTGCTATTACCGTTACGCGAGTTGGGCTTACCACCGCGAGAATTACTGCTGCCACTACGATTACCCTGGCGCTGCCCTGCTTTTTTGCCTTCACCACTATGCTTTTCCTCTCCGCTTTCGCCTTGTGGTGCTTTTAGCTTCTTCGGTTTTTTGGGCTTTTTCGGCTTTGAAAGTGTGGTAACAGGCACAGCTTGCTGAGGCTCGAAACCTTCTAGGGTTTCTCGAGGAAGCAGCTTTTGAATCAGTGTTTCAATGTCTTTTAGATTTTGTGTTTCTTCAGCACACACAAACGACCAAGCTTGTCCGCTTGCGCCGGCACGCCCTGTACGACCAATTCTATGAACATAATCAGCTGAGGTGTTAGGTAAGTCTAGGTTAACGACAATCGGCAACTCACTGATATCGATGCCGCGAGCCGCAATATCGGTGGCCACAAGCACTTTAATCGCACCACTTTTAAAATCAGCAAGGGCTTTAGTTCTTGCTCCTTGGCTCTTGTTACCGTGAATTGCAGCACTTGGAATTTTTGAGCGAGTCAGTTTTTCAGCAATGCGGTTAGCGCCATGTTTAGTTCGGCTAAATACTAGTACCTGCTGCCACTTTTGCTGTTTAATCAAGCAAATAAGCGCAGTGGTCTTTTTAGATTTATCAATAGTCACCACATGCTGTTGAACTGCTTCGACAGTGGTGTTGGCCGGTGCCGTTGAAATACTCACTGGATCACGTGTAATCGTTTTCGCTAGTGTCGTAATCTCATCAGAGAAGGTAGCTGAAAAAAGTAAACTTTGACGTTCTTGAGGTAATAGCTTCAACACTTTTTTAATGTCGTGAATAAAGCCCATATCAAGCATTCTGTCAGCTTCGTCCAATACCAACACTTCAAGCTTAGAAAACTTTACTGCGTTTTGCTGGTAAAGATCGAGTAATCGTCCAGGCGTTGCAATCAATACATCCACACCTTTACGAAGCTTCATCATTTGAGGATTAATACCTACGCCCCCGAATACCACGGCAGTTTTTAGCGGTAAAAATTCACTGAACTCTCGAATACTTTCTTCTACCTGAGCGGCTAATTCTCGAGTGGGTGTTAAAATAAGTGCGCGAATATTGTTTCCAGACGCAGGTTGTCCCGACATCAATCTTTGTAGAATAGGAAGTCCAAATCCCGCGGTTTTCCCTGTTCCCGTTTGCGCAGCTGCCAGCACATCCTTTCCTTGCAATACTTCTGGTATTGCCTTTTCTTGGATGGGTGATGGCGTACTAAATCCTCGTTTTTCAATAGCTTTTAACAAGGGTTCAGCGAGCCCTAATTGGGTAAATGACATTAATAAACTCCTGTCATAGGTATTTATAAAAATTGCATACCGCAAAGGTATAAGCGTTAGTGCTTTATTGCTAACCGTGGGGGGTTATAGATTACTGGGAAAACCTAAAGAGACACGCCATTGCCAACTTGGCTTATTGGTGTTTGACATCAAGAAAAGAACGTAGGTGTTTACTCTTACAAATTGCGCGTGGAGTCTACCACTAAACGAGCAAAGCCACCAGCGCATTTTTTGTTCAACAAAGTTTTCAGCAAAAACGCCAATGCTCAGGTTTGTCTTAATTTTCACCTAATTGATAATCGAGAAATGGCATAAAGCGTCTATACTAATAATGCGAATAAAATAACAGCATCTTATTTGCGTCAAAGTAAATATTAGCGTTGTTATTGTTAGTCAAATCAAACTAAAAAGAGCGTTTTTTGAAAAGTCTTAGGTCACAAATATCGTTCAATACGCTTGCATCTATCGCAGTGGTTAGCGCCTTAATTATAGGTCTGTCAATTTATGTCTATGAGAAGCTTTATATTGAATTTGTCTCTGAAGAGGTCGACGCCATAAGCGTAAACATGGCCGTTGATCTTATTAACTATATTGAAGAGCCCGCTGGAAGTTTTAACCAGACCGAGATTTTACTTCGTCTAGATGAATACGAATATGCTGAAGCCGCCTATATTTTCAGTAATGACGGCATGCTTTTGAATCTTTATGTTGGTCACGCTGGTTTAAAAGACGGCCCCAGTAAATTACAAGGTGAAAATTCCCAACATCCTAATTATGCTGACTTCGACCGCAGTATAGCTGCTCTTCCCGGTGGCCTACATCGAACTTCAAACAAAGTGATAATGGTGAAAACAGTGGGCGAAGAAGTTTTTCCATTGGGAAAGCTTGTGTTGTTATTTAACCTGCAAGATGCATTAGAGGCAAGTCGGCAAAGATATATTACTTTGGTTACGCCTTCTGTTGGCATTCTTATCATAATTTCGCTATTCATATCGGCACGTGCACAGCGCAGAACAATGCGTCCCCTTAGCACGCTTATTGACACTATGAATAGTGTGGTAGATGACAAAACCTACGACGCCAAAGTTGAAGAAGCGGATAAGGAAGAAATGCTCGCTTTGTCTCGCGCCTTTAACAATATGATGGCAAGTATTAAAGCGCAGTCTGAAGCGAATCGACAAAAAAACGAAATGTTGCAGAAACAACAGTCTCAGATGGAGCAACTCGCTAATTTCGACGCCTTGACAGGCTTGCCTAATCGCCAATTTTTAATAAAGCTTTTATCAAGTGAGCTATCTAAAGCGCAAAAAAACGACCGTGAATTAGGCTTATTGTTTATTGATTTAGATGGCTTTAAGTCGGTGAACGACTCGTTTGGCCATGACACAGGAGATAAATTTCTTCTTCATATCAGTTTGTTAATGGAAAAAACACTTAGCGATGATTGCATTCTTGGACGTTTAGGCGGAGACGAGTTTGTCGTTATTGTCCCCGCTCTTGTATCAATTGCTAACCTCGAAGAAATAGCTAAAAGTATCGTAAATTCCGTATCTAAATCTCACATTGTCAACGGACTAAGACTAGACTCCAGCGTCAGCCTGGGACTTGCACTTGCGAGCGATTGTAATTACGCAGCGACCAACCTTATTACCAACGCCGATGTTGCAATGTACAGGGCTAAAGAAGATGGTAAAGCAAGGTTCGTTTGGTTTACCAATGAAATGTTAGCGTATACTCAACGTAAAGTCCTCATATCTACCCGCATTACGAACGCTCTTGAGAATGATGCCTTTTATCTAACCTACCAAGCTAAAGTAGACGCAGACGAAAGTATCATTGGGTTTGAGACTCTGCTTCGATGGCATGACGAGGAGCTAGGTCAAGTATCGCCGGCTGAGTTCATTCCCATTGCAGAACAGACGGATAAGATTTCACATATAAGTCTTTGGGTATTGAAGCAACTTAGCCACGAGTCCCCCATGCTTATCAAAGCCTTTGGTAGTCATGTGACCATATCAGTTAACTTAAGTCCCCATGACTTAAATAATCACAATGTTACGCAATTTATGCTCAATGAGTTACATACCGGTAGACTTCCCGCTCAAAACCTAGAAATTGAGGTCACGGAGTCTGCTTACATGAACAACTTCAACATTGCGAACCCATTTTTTGCATCGCTTAAAAAGCTAGGCTGCAAACTTGCATTAGATGACTTCGGAACAGGTTACTCATCTCTTAGTTACTTAACCCAATTTGATATCGATACCCTAAAAATAGACAGAAGCTTTGTAAATAAAATAGGCGAATCCAGTCAATCAGAAATGATCACTAAAACCATAATTGAAATGGCGAAAAGCTTAGAATTTTCTGTCTGTGCAGAGGGTGTCGAAACACAAGAACAAGCCCGTTTTCTAACTAACCATGGATGCAACATGCTTCAAGGGTTTCTTTATAGTAAACCGCTTCCACTACTGGCACTAGTTGAAAACTTTTCAGTGCAAGCAAATCACTCTTAACACTTACATTCGTTTAAAAGCTTCGATAGACGATTGCAACGTTATTAGGCAATTCAGTGTCAGCAGGAACGTAACCAATGGCACCGTCAGTGCTACTTATGTAGTTAAGCAACGCATCTAAGTTATCAAATTCCTTAGGAGGGGTCATACGTCCACTAAAGCGCATTTGAGCCCAATAGGACTGTATGCGTGATTCGGGCAAAGCGATTATCTTTGCATTGAAAATAGCACGTGCTCTATTTCCTGGGCTTAGAGCGACAGGGTCAAAAACATATTTCTTGCTTGTTCCGCTGCTCATGAAGAGGTTGCGAACTTCACCCTTAGTAAGCGAGAAACCTTGGTCAGTAACATTTGCAACAACCCAAACTCCTTCCTGTGCTGTGGCAATTCGAGAGCTTAGGAGAATTAGAAAAAAGAGCGTATATTTTCGCATTAAAATATCCACTCTACCGCCACTTGATATAAGGTAGCGTTTCTATCGAAGTTGTTGTCTTTTACTTCATAAAACGATGTTCTGCCTTCTTTCCCATCAAGTAAAGATAGCTCCGCCTTAAGTGCAATATTGGTTTTTACATCCCACCTAGCGCCAAGGGTCCAAGTATCAAGATCATCTGTCGGAAAAAAGCTATTTAGCTGTTCAACTGCGAAATAAAGCTGATCGAGTTCAGGCGACACACCTACAGGTATTACATTGTCAATGGTATTGAGTGATTGTCTGGATGAAGCATAAGTTAAGTGTAAAAGAACCTCATCAAGATAATAGCCATATGAAACATAGAAACTTTCTAAATTCGCAAGTACATCGATATCAGACGAGACCTTCATCCACTCACCGCTCACATACCAACTAAGCGTGTCATAGCTGGCGCCCAATAAAAAAGAGCCTGCGCGATCATTAATATCGAACTGTTCAGCGATGGAGTCAAACCCAGCAGCTCTAAGCCCCTGTAAAAACGGGGCAATTTCATCAATGGTAGTTTGGACTTTGGGTGCATTGATAGTGGCTGTTCTTAATTGCAACCCACCGTAGTTCACTTCAATAACACCACCAAACATATTGTCTACTGCAACGTCTACATTGACACCGCTTGAAGCTAGCGCATCTTCATACTTTCCGTAGTAAGCCTCAAAATCTACTACTACGTCGCCAAATGACCTTCGCAATCTTGCGTTTCCGCCTTCATATTGAGAGAACAAATAGCTGCTATAGAGTTGCTGCGGTGCATTTATCCACGGATATGCAAATCCAACATCAATAACATCAGAATATTTTAAGAAAGGTGTCCGTAACCGACCAGCATTGATTTGAAAACTCTCACTGGGAGCGTAGGTTAAATACAGCCATTCGATACCCGATTCTCTATCCTCATCGGTGTGAAGGAGCAATTGAGCCGAAGCAGAAAAAGAGGATGAAAACGTATAATCAGCTTGAAATGCAATGAGGGACTTCTCGGAAAAGCTAATGCTATCGTCATATCCCTCATACGTAGCTTTTTCGGTATCGATTTTACCAGCAACTGCCCTTGCAAACCCAGAAAACTCAAGTGCTTCTGCCCGCGCTTCGGCAACAGATGAGAGTACCGTTGCTGCAACAACAATAAGCAGCACTATCAATTTATGCATAGTCAATCTTATATTCTAAATGGTAAAGGCAAGGTGCAACGCTTTTTGGCCAGCGCTAAAAGCCCTAGTAATAATAGCTGGATAGAGCTACAACACAAATTAAAAAAATCTATAAACTAAAAAAGCTGGCTTAAGTGCCAGCTTTTAAGGTACAGCTAGAAGAAACATACGACGTTCTTTACACCTGCGAGCATGCTTCTGTGATTAAATGCCATTGCTTGTCTGCAACCCACTGCGGCTTTGCCACCCAAGTTCCACCTGCTGCAAATACATTATTCATTGACAGATAATCGTTAAAGTTTTCTGGCGAAACACCGCCCGTCGGACAAAATCTGGTATCTTTGAACAGACCTCCTACTGCTTTTAAGAAAGAAGCACCACCTGACAAAGATGCGGGGAACAGCTTCATTTCCCTAAACCCATGCTCCCGCGCTAGCACTATATCCGACACATTAGATACGCCAGGAAGTACGGGTAAGCCTGAGTCGACTAGCATAGAAAGTAGGCGCTCTGTTACAGCAGGTGTCACGATAAAGTCTGCACCAGCGTTTACTGCAGCATCTAAAGATGCCCTATCAATAACAGTCCCTGCACTCACAATCATGTCGGGTAGTGCTTCTTTAATAGCGGTAATACACTTTGCTGAATTTTCCGAACGCAGCACCACTTCAACTGTGCTAAGACCCGCTGCCGACATTGCCTTAGCAATGGCCACACCGTCTTCTACATTATCGGCTTGGATGATTGGAAGCAGGGTTTGAGTGCCCATAATGTCTGAAATTTTCTTCATGATTTATCTCTTAATAATAAGATGGGCGTGTTGCCCTTATAAGTTCGATGTATGTGTTATGTAGTATTTAAATGCTTCGCTTTTTACTTTTCTAAGCGATAGATGACGCAAGGTCAGCGTAGGCCTTTTTATCTACAATTGCGCCAGGATGTTGGATAACAAAACCTGCACATTTGGCTGCTTTGTTTACGCTACTTTCAGGGCTTTCCCCCGTTAAGTACGCGCCTAGAAAGACACCGTTAAAAGCATCGCCGGCAGATGTAGTATCAACAACGTGGGTGACAGGTGTTAACCCTACTTCTGAGACTTCACCCTCTTCGTTAACCAGCGTCACAGCGCTGCTACCATTTTTAATAACTAACTGCTTAAATGAGAAAGGGGCTAAGAAATTGATAATCTCTTCTATCGTTTCAAAACCATATAAAAAATTGAAATCTTCTAATCCAGGTAGAGCAATATCTGCAATTTCAAACGCTTTTTCATACAACTCAGTAGCGTCGTCTCTGCCCTTCCACAGCGCGGGTCGGTGGTTTATGTCAAAGACGATTTGAGTACCGGCTTCTTTAAGCTTTGCAAGTAAACGCCAAAATTTCGGTAAGTCTTCAGTGTTTAGAATAGCAAGTGAGATACCCGAGAATAACACTAAATCTAACGCAGTAAGCGAGGCTTCATCGCTCTGTGTAAGCTGAGACATCAAGCACTTCGCAGCCGAATCATTTCGCCAGTAAGTAAAAGAACGCTCACCTTGCGCGTCGGTATAAATTTTATAAAGCCCGAGGTGTTTATCTTGATGCGAGAACATAAAGCGCGTATTGATTGACTCGCTTTGGGCAAAGCCAAGCATTTCCTTTGAAAGTGGATCGGTACCTACTGCGCTTATAAAATAGCTATCTAATTGAGGAAATGTGCGCTTAAGATAAACGGCAGAATTGAAAGTATCGCCTGCAAACCCTTCCTCTAATGCTCCATTTACTTTTTTAAGCTCGGCCATGCACTCGCCAATAAAACCAACTCTCATATCAACCACCTTACGAATTCATAGCTTTAAATTTTTCAGTAATTACTCGTATTTTTGCGAGCTTTACACGCCACGCTGAGAATTTCTCACTCAGGACAGCGGCATTCATCTTTTACTTTTAAGTAATCAATAATGTTTATGTCACTAGTATCATTAAATTTATTGCCACTATATGATGTTTGCGGCTCACCAACCGTATGTTCAATTTTCACCGGAGTACTTGCGTTGAACACGTTGTTTCGGATTTGTGTTTTTTGTACACCGTGTAGGAAAATACTCGCTTTGCGCTTATTTCTTTTTCCTAAGCCCACATTAGTTAACACATTCTTCTCTATCGTTACTTTGGGGCCGAAAGTGCTTTCATCGGTTCCTCCGCGATAGACTAAAGCTAGAGCCCCACTTACATCGTTAAAGGTATTATTTTCTAAGTTCAACACTTCAACGTTATAGATGCCTAAATCATCTTTCTCTTTATTTAGCGCAAGTACATGACCAGATATAGTGTCGAATTGACTGTTAGTAATGGATAATAAGGCTGCGAAACTACGGGCGCCCGCTGAAAAAAAGTGATAACTGTGATTTATATCTAAGTCAGTCACTTTTACGTTTGTCATAACGAACCGATAATTAGTTAACATGCCCCATTTTTTAGTACGTATAAATGTATTACCAGCTGCATCAGGCGCATCGGTTCCTGCAAGCGTTACCTCTTCGATTTGCAGTGAGCCATTATCGCTTATTTCAAAAAGTGCTGAGCGCTGAGGCTGAATAGTAACTTTTCCAACCGCACTTCCTTTAAAAGAAAGTGTTTTGTTTATTTCAATGATCTTTTCTTCGCTGTAAACACCGTCATTCAGTACAAGAACATCTCCATCTTGTGCTTTTGCGACTGCTTCAAAAAGCGTGTTTACACCGGGCTCTACAGAAACTTCATTCCCTGAGCTAAACGGCGTGACATACACTTTCTTTTTATACCAATTTGGACCTACATCTTCTTTATTTAGAGCCTTGACGCTGCTGTCAGCACCCACTTGCATTCCATTTATCGAAATACTGTTTGATGAGGTATTTATTAGGTCGCTACGCTTAGTGAAGCCCTTTTCAATTTGGCTTTCAACGCTGTAGTTAGCCGCGTTGTTGGTAAATTTAATACCGCTAATGTCATCGAAAAAGCTAAATGAAGTAGGCACATCATTAGCTACTACAAGGTTATTAGAGAAAATACTATCTACAGGCGGAGCTGAACGTTCTTCGTCTGCACCCGCAGCTAGTTGAATGTGAGATACGTCAATAAAAGTGTTGTGATGTATATTGGCATTTCTTACTTGGTGATAGCGATTCTGAGGTGAGTTAGGCACACCATTCATTACCGTGAATCCGCTGCCAAAACGATATCCAGTAAGCTCTTTGAAAACATTATTCGCCACTTCTTGATTGGCATTAATAATGCGAACGCCACCGGTATTTTGAACACCATTTCCCAGGAAAACGTTATTAGTGATCGTGTTCCCATTACCATGTCTAAGCGTTAACGTACCGCGGGATTCAATAAAAGTATTACCATCAAGGACGTTGCCACCTGATTTCACACTGATAATTTCGACTTCGCCATTACAGCGGTCAAACACATTATTTTCGACGCGAGTAAACGAATTCTCAAGTGAATAATGGCTGGTACCAATTCTTAGGGTTTCACCGCCATTTGAGCCCAACTCAGGTCGGTATCCGAAATAGTTATTATCTATTTGGTGATAGTTCTCGATGCTATCTGCAGTGTTCAATCTTACTGCGACAGTTACTCCACGGTTTCGTTTACCCGCCAGATATGAATGATCAAGCCTATTGTGTTTTCCATACAGCGCCACCCAATAGTCATTTTCAAATTTGTCAGGTTTTGAATAATCTTCAATAACCACTTCAGTGACTCGAGTGTAGTTGGCAAGTTCGTCTTTACTTGTTCGATAACTAATAACAGAGCCCGACGGCGAATAACCATCTTTAAACACGAGGCCAGATACGACGAGATGACTTCCCGCAATAGAAAGGTTTGATTGGCCAGAAAGAATAACCCCACCCTTGCTTTCGGCTCTTAATGTAATAGGGGCTTCCTCGCTCCCCTGAGCTTGGAATTTGATCTCGAAGTCTTGGTAAGTCCCATTCTTTAAAATGATATCGTCGCCAGGAACAGCGCTAGCTAGCGCATCAAGGTAGCTTTGCTTTGAGTCAACAATGAAATTGTCAGCTTGAACCGTCGAGTTTAACGCCAAAAATGTGATGAATCCTATCGCTGATCTAAAGGCACTTGCCACTTTCATAAATCCCCCATTACACAAGCAACATTAGGCCTAATATTGCTAAAATCGCATAAATTGCAGATGTTCTTTTGCAAAAACGCAATTATGCTGTTATTTATTTGTTACGACCGTTTTAGAATCTAACCAATAAATAGACCAAAAACAACCAATTTATTTTACCAATAGTAATACAATGTATTACC
>NZ_JAHHDX010000016.1 GCF_018619335.1 Alteromonas sp. ALT199
CTCATATGCATTTAATATTATTTTTAAGTGAATTGAACGCTTTGTAAAAAGGGCTCAATCTTACGTCAAGGGTCGACATTTAAGTAACTATGGATCATTTAGTTGAAGTAGATAACCTTACCTTTAAACGCGCAGATCGCATCATATATGAAGGGATTTCGCTCAAGGTACCTAAGGGTAAAATTACCGCGGTAATGGGGCCAAGTGGAATAGGTAAAACCACCTTGCTTCGCCTTATAGGCGGGCAGTTAACACCAGATGAAGGTGACGTTAAGTTCGACGGCGACTCAATTGTCTCTATGTCGAGAAAATCACTTTACGAGACCCGTCGCAGAATGAGCATGCTATTTCAAAGTGGCGCTTTGTTCACTGATATGAGCGTCTTCGACAATGTGGCGTTTCCACTTCGCGAGCATACAAAATTAAGCGACGATGTTATCGCTACGATTGTCGCTTTAAAGCTACAGGCGGTGGGATTGCGTGGCGCGGCGAAATTAATGCCGAGCGAACTTTCAGGTGGGATGGCGAGAAGGGCTGCTTTGGCTAGAGCTATAGCGCTAGACCCTGACTTAATTATGTATGACGAGCCGTTTGCCGGACAGGATCCTATTTCGATGGGCGTGCTTGTGAAGCTTATTCGTGAGCTTAATGATGCCCTTAGCCTTACAAGCATCGTCGTGACCCACGACGTAACGGAAGTGCTGACCATTGCCGATTATATTTATATTCTGGCCGATAAGCGGGTAATAGGTGAAGGTACAGCACAGCAAATCAAAGACAGCGATTCTGAATTGGTTCAGCAGTTTTTGAAAGGAAAAGCAGATGGTCCTGTACCATTTCATTATCCTGCTCCTGACTTGAAAACAAGCTTTTTGGGGGCAGGCAAATGAACTTCTTTCAATCGATAGGCGCTAAAACAATAGGGAAAGTTACCTCGATTGGTCGAGCAGCGCTGATGTTGTTTGGCGCACTCATCGCTGTTCCTCGAGCAAAGAATATCCCACTGGTTATTAAACAATTGTATGTGGTTGGTGTGCAGTCACTGTTGATCATTATGGTGTCGGGACTCTTTATCGGCATGGTAATGGCTCTTCAAGGTTACACCATCTTAGTGGATTACGGTGCAGAGGGAAGCTTAGGCCCTATGGTTGCGCTGTCGCTTCTACGAGAGCTTGGGCCAGTGGTTACTGCATTACTATTTGCCGGTCGTGCCGGTTCGGCCCTTACTGCAGAAATTGGGCTTATGAAAGCCACTGAGCAGTTAAGCAGCTTAGAAATGATGGCGGTAGACCCGCTAAGACGAATTGTTGCTCCGCGCTTTTGGGCGGGGATGTTAGCTATGCCGATGCTAGCCATTATTTTTAGTGCCATTGGTATTTTAGGCGGACACTTAGTCGGTGTTGACTGGCTAGGCGTTGACGCGGGTAGTTATTGGTCAATTATGCAGTCAACTGTAGACTGGAACCAAGATGTCATCAACGGCGTTATAAAAAGCCTTGTTTTCGCCTTGGTTGTAACGTGGATTGCCATATTTAAAGGTTACGATTCTATTCCAACGTCGGAAGGGATCAGCAAAGCGACTACCGAGACGGTAGTTTATTCATCATTAGCAGTATTAGGGCTGGACTTCGTGCTAACCGCCCTTATGTTTGGTATCGAGTAGGGGATTGGTATGAGTAAGTATAAAACGGAAGTAATGGTTGGTGTGTTTGTCATGCTTACCATCGGTGCGTTGTTAATATTGGCACTTAAAGTGGCGAACCAAACAGTAGCTACCGAAGGCGATACCTACACGTTATACGCGAAGTTCGACAACATTGGTGGATTAAAGCCTCGCTCTGCTGTGAAAGTAGGTGGTGTAACGGTTGGTCGCGTGTCATCTATTTCTTTAGATCAAGAAGATTTCACGCCGGTAGTGGAACTATCTATTTTAAATGAATACAACGGATTCCCTGAAACAAGCTCGGTGTCTATTTTGACGTCAGGATTACTAGGTGAGCAGTATGTTGGTTTCCAACCAGGGTTTTCTTTTGACGGGGTTGCTAACCTACAAGACGGAGATTACTTACAAGATACGAAATCTGCGTTAGTGCTTGAAGACCTGATCGGTCAGTTCTTGTTTAACCGTGGCAGTGACGACGACTAATCGTTATTAGAACATCGCGAGTGTTAAACACTCGGCCGTTAATAAATTGTTGCGACTTGATGAAACTAACTAAGGGTTTGTCAGGTCTGCTTAAAAGAGTTTGAAGTTAGGAGAGTTATTTTGAGAAAGTTTATGGTAGCAATTGGCATCTTCATGATGTCTGTGGCGGGCATAGCAAATGCGCAAGAAGTGAATGAACAGAATCCGTATGAGCTGGTTCAAGATGTAGCGAATCGCACGTTTGAGCGTATTAAAGCAAATCAGGAAGCGATTAAAAACGACCCTGAAATGCTGCGTACTATCATGCAGGAAGAGCTTGTTCCGCACATTGACTATAAATTTGCAGCTTTTATGGTGTTAGGTAAGCATTTCAAATCTGTGCCTCAGGAAAAAATGGGTGAGTACATCAGCGTTTTCCGTCAATATCTAGTGACGACCTACGCTGTTGCGATGGGGTACTACGACAACCAAGAAGTTATCTTTGAGCCTGAATCCTCTTTTGACGATAAAAAATCAGTGACTGTTCGCGCTGTAGTTCAAGACCCAAGCCGTCCTGAAATCAAAATCGCTTTTAAAGTTCGTAAAGATAGTAAAACGAATAAATGGAAAGCTTACGATATGGTAGCTGAAGGTATTAGTATGCTGAACAGCAAGCGCAGTGAATTTGAATCAATCCTTCGTCAAGATGGTATTGATGCAGTTATCGCATTAATGCGTGACAAAATCGGCAAGCCAGTTGAGCTTAAGCAGGGTGAGCCAATTGAGATCGAAGGAGAGGCTGAGTGAGCCTATTCGAGGTAAACGACAAAGGCAATATAGTGATTCACGGTCACCTCGACCGTGAGACGCTGACTAAAAACTTTTGGGAAAGTTTAAGTGGCAACGAACGTAGTACTTTGATTAACAAAAAAAGATGCGAAATCGATTTAAGCGATGTGGAGCGTGCAGACAGTGCAGGTTTAGCATGGCTTATTAATGCCGTTAGGGATGCAATGCAAAATGGTGTTAGCATGACCCTTTATAAAATGCCTGAGAAGCTACAAAAGCTTGCAAAAATTAGCGACGCGGATAGCTTTTTACCCGTAAAATAAACACCAGTAAGCGAATTAAGAAGTAAGTTATGGAATTGTCTGAAATTGAAAAAATCTTGAAAGATGCGCTAGACCTTCACGAAGTCCACGTTAAGGGCGAAGGTTCGCATTTTAATATCATTGCCATAAGCGATGCATTTAACGAAATGAGCCGTGTGAAGCGCCAGCAAGCTGTATATGCACCACTGGCCGATAAAATTGCAGACGGCAGCATGCACGCAATCACTATCAAGACCTTTTCAGTAAAAGACTGGGAGCGTGAGCGCCAGTTTAATATCCCTCAATAATAGGCGCATCACGTGGATAAACTCGTAATTAAAAAGGGCCCGGCCCTTAATGGTACTGTGCGTATTTCAGGAGCGAAAAACGCTGCTTTGCCTTTATTGATGACAAGCCTACTTACCGATTCCTCTTGTCGTTACACCAATGTACCTCGTCTTCGTGATATCAACACGACTACTGCGCTTTTGCGGGAGCTTGGTGTTGAAGTAGCGCAACCCGCGCCTAACGATATAGTTATCGATGCAAGTACACTTGAAAGTGTGACCGCGTCTTACGACTTAGTGCGTACCATGCGTGCTTCAATTTTGGTGTTAGGTCCATTGCTAGCTAAGCAGGGCAAAGCAAACGTGTCTTTGCCTGGTGGTTGTGCCATAGGTGCACGCCCGGTAAACCTTCATTTGACTGGCCTTGAAAAGATGGGCGCAAAGATTGAAGTAGACGAAGGCTATATTCGTGCAGAGGTTGATGGCCGTTTAAAAGGCGCGCGTATCTTTATGGATATGGTGAGTGTAGGCGCAACCGAAAACCTACTGATGGCTGCAGCGTTAGCTGACGGCACGACTATTTTGGAAAACGCGGCACGTGAACCTGAAATTGTTGATCTAGCGAACTGTCTTATTCAAATGGGTGCGAAAATTACAGGTGCAGGAAGCGATAAAATTACCATTGAAGGTGTAGAAACCTTAAATGGTTGTGATTATGCCGTACTGCCAGATCGTATTGAAACCGGTACTTTCTTGGTTGCGGCTGCCGTAACCGGCGGCAAAATTCGCTGTACCCATGCGGCGCCTGAAACGTTAGATGCTGTGCTAGATAAACTAGAGCAAGCTGGCGCGAAAATTACCGTAGGCGAAGATTGGATTGAGTTAGATATGGAAGGGCGTAAGCCACAGGCTGTGCGCGTAAAAACCGCACCACACCCAGCATTTCCTACTGATATGCAAGCTCAGTTTGTTACCCTAAACTGCGTTGCAGAAGGTACAGGTGTAATTACAGAAACTATTTTTGAGAATCGCTTTATGCATGTGCCAGAGTTACAGCGTATGGGCGCAGAAATTGCGTTAGAAGCGAACTCAGCCGTGTCTAAAGGCAGTTCAAGCCTAAAAGGTGCGCCTGTAATGGCAACCGACCTTCGCGCCTCAGCAAGTTTGGTTATTGCTGGGCTTATCGCAGAAGGCGAGACTCACGTAAATCGTATTTACCACTTAGATCGTGGTTACGAATCGATTGAAGAAAAGTTAGGTGGCCTAGGAGCTATTATCGAACGTGTTAAAGAGTGATTTTGTAGCTCTGTAAAGTAAAAAAAGCGCCGCATTAGTTAATGCGGCGCTTTTCTATGTATAAACTTTTCATTTACGTAATTTTTCTAGATGCTTTCTACAGCTGTGTTAAAAGCTTAAACGCTGACTAAGCAAACGCTAAGTATTACAAAGGCCTATTGCCCCGCACGAAGCTCTCCAACGGTGGCTGTTAGCGCAATCGAGCGACCATCGCGACTAAGTTCAATCTCAAGCTCGGTGCCAGGTTCGGTTTCAGCAATCATATCTAGTGTCTTAGACGCGCTTTCCAAACGTACACCGTCAATGGCTACTATAATATCACCAGGGCGAATACCTGCGATATCGGCAGGGCTACCTTTGGCTACCGCCTGGACATCAATGCCTGGGCGGTTGCGATTCTCTCCGCCTACAAATCCAAGCTGGCCGCGCACAACTCGTCCATTGCTGATAATTTCATCCATAACGCGCTTAGCCAGTTCATAAGGAACAGCAAAGTTAATTCCATCTACATTGCGAGCGCGATTGTTAGAATCTAGCACTTGGAAATTTGCGTTAGTGATACCCAGTAGAATACCGTTACTATCTACTAAAGCACCACCAGAGTTTCCTTGGTTTAACACCGCATCGGTTTGAATGAAATCGACATAGTTCGACAGGCCATTGCGACCCGCTCTACTAACAATGCCTTGAGTAATGGTTTGACCCAAGTCGAACGGGTTGCCAATCGCCATTACCACGTCGCCCACATGGGTATCGGGTTCTGAAACTTGAGGGATAATATGTAGGTTATCAGCGGTAACTTTCAATACGGCAAGGTCGGTGAGCGGGTCGGTACCTACAATCTGCGCTTCTAAGATACGGCCGTCTTGCACTGCTACGTAAATGCTGTCGGCATTGGCTACAACGTGGTGGCAGGTAAGTAAGTAGCCGTTCTCTGTCATAATAACGCCAGAGCCCAAGTTGGTGCGCCCACGAGATTGATTTCGAAATATGCCTGAACCGTTTTCAATACTAACGCTATATATGTTTACAACGGCTGGCGCGGAACGGCTCAACGCTGAAAAATAGCTTTCGCGACTGGCACTAACGGATGGCTCATTAAAAAAGCCTTGGGCGAGCCCCTTACCTTGCCTAAGCTCTGGCACAAAAATCAACAGCAAAGCCGCAACGGCAACGCCTAGGATGATAGATTTAAGTAAGAAGTTAAATATTGAGCGGCCAGTCACAAGTCACACTTATTGTTATCTGTCACACTTATTTCATACGCACCGTTATAGCGGTGCTACTTCACAAATTGAAAGCGCAACGTTTTGAAATTACATTATTACTGTAAAGGATATCACTTTATTCACTAAACTACCGTAATGAAACGCAAATTTTATGTAACACAATTTACGTATTGTTCTTTGCCTAGCGCGTTTTCACCACACATTGTGGAGGGGGGTATTTTGGTGGTACCAAAATAAACGGCGCTATTCAGCGCCGTTTAATTAAATAACTCAGTAGTTGCCTAGATAAAAACTACTGCCTGATAACTAAATACAAAGTAGAGTTGCCACGTTTGACGTTAAGAGCAATTACACCTTTAGCTTCATCAAGAGCATTTCTAAATTCGGCTACCGTCGAAGTACGTACACGGTTTACACCAACGATTACATCGTCAGACTGAAGGCCAATACGCGACGCAGGCGCACCGCGTTCAATTTCAGACACGACCACACCGGCATTGCCAGCATCGTCAGTACCGTTAGATAGCGTGGCACCGTCAAGGGCTGGATGAATTTGAGCTGCAGTAACTGTGGTATCGGTAGCATCGTCCAGTACAACATCTACGCTCATCTTCTTACCTTTACGCATAACGGTAAGTTCAACTTCAGCGCCAGCCCCCATACTCGCAATCTTTGCTCGTAGTTCTTGGAAACTGTGAAGTTTTCGACCGTTTATTGCGGTAATAATGTCGCCTGCTTGTAGACCGCCTTTCTCTGCGGCCGAGTCAGGCTGTACTTCACTCACAAATGCACCAATATTTACGTCGGCATTCATGGCTTCGGCAAGACCCGCGTCTATGTCGCTACCTAAAATACCTAATAGACCACGGCGTACTTCACCAAATTCAGCAATTTGGTCAACCAGGCTTTTCATCATATTGGCAGGAATAGCAAAACCAATGCCTACATTGCCACCATTAGGACCGAAAATAGCGGTGTTAATACCAACTAACTCACCGTGAAGGTTAACTAGTGCGCCACCAGAGTTCCCGCGGTTAATAGCTGCATCGGTTTGAATGAAGTCTTCGTAACCACCTATGTTTAAACCAGAACGGCCTAAGGCACTCACAATGCCTGAGGTAACCGTTTGTGAAAGGCCGAATGGATTACCAATTGCTACCACAAAATCACCCACGCGCAGTACGTCAGAATCGGCAAGCGGCAACGCTTTTAAATCATCGGGCTCAATCTTAAGTAAAGCAATATCACTTTGTTCATCAGAACCCAGCTTTTTCGCTTTGAACTCGCGTCCGTCGGTTAATTTAACGGTGATCTCGTCCGCGTTATCAACAACGTGATTGTTGGTTACCACATAACCTTTATCGGCATCAATAATGACACCAGAACCAAGACCTCGGAAAGGACGTTCTTGAACTTGCTCTTGCGGTGCACCAAAGAAGTAGCGAAACATTTCTGGTACGCGTTGTGTGGAAGTTTGCGTACCTTCAACAGCGATACTTACTACCGCAGGAGTCGCTTCTTCGAGCATAGGGGCTAAAGACGGCACTTCGTCTTTTGAATCAGAAAAAAACGGTAACGCCGCCTGCGTACTAGCAGTAAAGCCCAATGAACTTACAACAACGGCAGACGCCAATAGACAATGGCGGAAAGACATTTTCATGTTCGCTTACACTCCTTCATGTTATATGCGACATAGCATGGTTTCAGTAAAAGAGTCTGACGTTGGAATAAAGTTCCCGATGTTACTGTTTTTCTGCGTTATTCTGTTCAGAACCGCCGACGAATAACCCAGACCCTGTGTTTGCAAAGTCTTTCGGTTGGGTATCAGAAACACGATTTACTTTAGACTTGTCAGCCCCTTTCAAATTATTGCGCAAATAAGTTGTAGCTTGTTCCCCATAAAAAGGAACCTTGCTGTCTTCTTCATCACCGCCTTGTTCAAGCAGTGTTTCGTATTCTTCAATCTGTTGTTTTAACGTTTCGCACTGGCTCTCAATGCTTTCTAAGCTTTGACGAGTTTGATGAATGTGATGCTGCGCCTGTTGTGCGAGAATCTCTTTAACTTGTTTTTCAGTTTGTGCAGCGTTACCTGCGCCTTGCTTTTGTTGAAGAAAGCGACCAGCGAAAAAGCCAATAATTAAACCAACAACTAACAAAGCAAGAGATACTAACAATTCCATTATATTCTCCGAATAAATCTACATCGTGCAGCCGATCTCTACTTTTACGATCTAAAAGCTGCTTTCGACCATATGCTGAATATAGCAAGGTCAAACCCGAAAAGCGCATACATAGTGACATTTATTCAGTGTATGTCGAATTTCAATGTGAGATTCTACCGTGATTTACATTAAAATTAAGGTCATAATTGAGAAATTCAAGCAGGTCGGTGCAGCGTGCGCCGCTATTGACTTTTGTACGGAGTGGTTTCGGCGATGACGCCATGGGAAAAATATCAGCTAGATCTTAAGTCGTCTGATTTTCATTATGACGCGGCACAAGAAAATGCAGTAAAAGAACTTCAGCGTTTGTACGACGAACTTACCCAGCCTGAAAGGAAAGTGACTTGGCGGGTTAAGTTAAAAGCAGCGTTTGGTAAGGGCCATACAAAACCAGGTATTCAAGGTATTTATTTTTACGGTGGGGTAGGGCGAGGTAAGACCTACTTAGTCGATACCTTCTATGATTGCTTGCCTTTTAAAAAGAAAATGCGGGTGCACTTTCATCGCTTTATGTATCGCGTGCACGACGAACTAAAACAGCTCAAAAATGCGCAGGATCCGTTAAAGCTGGTAGCCGTTAAGCTAGCAAAAGAAGCGCGAGTTATTTGCTTCGACGAGTTTTTCGTGTCTGACATAACCGATGCCATGATTTTAGGGACGTTAATGGAAGAGTTGTTTAGCCATGGAATTGTGTTAGTAGCTACTTCTAACATAGTGCCTAATGATTTATACAAAAACGGTTTACAGCGTGCGCGATTTTTACCAGCTATCGACTTACTTAATCAAAACACCCGAGTGGTAAATGTTGATAGCGGTATCGATTATCGTCTTAGAACGTTAGAGCAAGCTGAAATTTACCATTATCCACTCGATGATGAAGCCACAGAAAACTTACGTAGCTACTTTTCTCAACTAGCGCCAGAGGAAGGTTCTAAAGAAGAAGAAATAGAGGTGAATAACCGCAAAATCGCTACCCTCCAAAACGCTGATGGGGTATTGATGATTGATTTTAAAGCAATGTGTGGTGGGCCGCGTAGTCAGAGCGACTACATAGAATTAAGCCGCTGTTATCATTCCGTGCTGCTAGCTAACGTTAAAGAAATGGGCCAGCATAATGACGATGTAGCGCGCCGTTTCATTGCTATGGTAGACGAGTTTTACGAGCGAAACGTAAAACTCATCATATCGGCAGAAGTGGCGCTAGAAAGCCTGTATACAGAGGGGCTGCTTAACTTTGAGTTTAGACGCTGTCTTAGCCGCTTAAAGGAAATGCAGTCACATGATTATCTGGCCACCGAACACCTACCGTAAGCATAAATATGGGGTCAGAGTACATTTTGACCTCATTGAAAATGTGAAAGCTACCAACCTGCACCCTTTCTAGAGGCGTTCACATTGGTATTACACGAAAATTAAGGTAGAATTTCGTCCAAATTTTTTGTGTCGCTTGGCCTACCGTTATTTTGAGCAGTGTTTCGCTTGGCAATTTTTAGCACCGTCGCGTTCGACCATTTATAGAAACGTCGAGTTCGGCAATGTTACCAAGTAAGGCAGAGCGATGCGCCTGATGAACGGTCAGGCAACAGGTAGCCCGATAAAACCCAACGCAGCATTTCAAATTGCGAGAAAGAGAATTTTAAGATGGGAAGAGCATTCGAAGTTCGTAAAAACGCCATGGCAAAAACTGCCGGCCAAAAAACTAAAGTTTATTCTAAATACGGTAAAGAAATTTACGTGTGTGCGAAAAATGGTGGTGCTGACCCAGACACCAACCTTTCACTTCGCCGCCTAATGGAAAAAGCGAAGAAAGACCAAGTACCAAGCCACGTTATCGAAAAAGCGATTGATAAAGCGGCTGGTGGCGCTGGCGAAGATTTTCAGCCTATGCGTTATGAAGGTTTCGGCCCGGGTAACTGTATGGTTATTGTTGACTGCTTGTCTGACAACGCAAACCGAACTATTACCGAGGTGCGCAACTGCTTTACTAAAACCAATGCCAAGTTAGGTGCGCAGGGTGCGGTATCGCATATGTTCGATCACCAAGCGGTATTCCAGTTCGAAGGTGACGACGAAGACGCTATCTTAGAAGTGCTGATGGAAGCAGATGTAGATGTAACTGACGTTGAAGTTGAAGACGGTAAAGTGACGGTTTATGCGCCGCATACTGAATTCTATCAAGTAAAAACAGCGCTAACTGAAGCTTACCCAGATATTACGTTTATTGCCGATGAGATGAGCTGGATGCCTCAGACTGAAACAGAGATCAGCGAAGAAGATATGCCAATGTTTGAAAAATTCATGGACATGCTTAACGACTGTGACGACGTCCAAGACGTTTACCACAACGCGATTACGCCGAGCAGTAACTAATAAACACAATCCTCATGAATAAAAAACCTCGCCAATGCGAGGTTTTTTTCATGTGCTCAAACGTTAAACGGCGTTTAAAGATAAACCGTTTCGTACTTTATTGGCGCTAACTTTTTCAGAATACGGTTTTCTTGTTGATAGGTAAGGCCTACATCGCGCATAGCGCCTTGAACATACTCTACCAAAATATAGAATTCACGTTCTTTGATGTTAAGACCTTTGTGAGACTCCAACATTGTTTTTCCATCGTACTCGCAAGGCCCGCCAATTAATTCACAGGTTTGCAAAACGAGTTGGTCTCGTAGGTGCTTTTTTGGCACCCCTTTAAAGTAGTGTCCAATGACAGGGTCAGTGTAAATACGGGTGATAGCCACACCATAGACAGTGTTCAGGGTTTTATGGCCACCAATTTCATCATACAGACTTTGCTTTTCAGTACTTGCACAACCTGAAAGTAAAATGTTTAGTAGCGCTAGTACTGCAATAGGAATACATTTCAACAATTTCATATGCGGTATCTCCCCATTAAAAATTGCCATTTACCGTTAGGTAGAAGCCACTAGTGCTCTCTTGCAGCGGTAAATTACCTAAATCCACATAGGCAGCGGTGATTGAAATAGACTTATTTGGAAAGTAAGCAATAAAAGCATCAATAACCGTGTCCTCTTCGGCTAGCCCCCCCAGCCGATTAGTTTGCGTCCGAAACTCAGTGCCTATTGCCGTGGTAGGGCTGATTAATACTGCAACGGAGCCTTCCCACTCAACTTCTGCATTGTTGTTACCTTCAGCACCAAAACCCAATAGACCAAACACATTTGCCTTAGTGTACCTGGCGGTTAAATTAGTAAGTAAATTATAGCCTGACGGTGTGCCCAACCATAATTTAGTCGCTGAAAGGTAGATGTCAGTGCCACTGTCGTTCTTTGCGCCTAACAGTAAAGGTACCCCTACCTCAGGTAGTGGAACGGTGCCATCTGGCAATGAAAGTGAGCTATCAAAATCTCTGTTTTTCTTGTATTGGGCGCCTAAAGCAATTTGCGGGGCCCATGAGTTTTGGGTAAAAACGCCATCTCCGAACAATTTAACCTTTGCCCCCACAATATCTTGCTCAATAGTTGTACTGTTAGCATTGGTCACCGCACCATCTGTAAGTAGCGCAAAAACATTGCTGGTTAACCCGGCTGAAATATCTAAACGCTGACGCTGTACGCTAATTTCCACGCGGTCGAAAAGACTTATGCCAGCACCAGCAGTAGTGAGTGAGTAATCGTTAAGGCTTAAGTATTGAACATTGGCAGAATAGTTAACCTCTTCTTTACTCGTGTACCCGCCAATAAATGCCCAAGGAGTTATGCCGCCACCTGCGGTACCTTCAAAGCCATTAATTCCGCCCGAGGCTATTAAGCGAGAGCCGCTATCAGCGTTTGCTAACGGCGATAAAAAAAGTAAGGGAAGTAACAAGCGCTTTATCATTGATTGAGCCTAATAGTGTTATCGCGGTGCTATGTTTGGATTATCATAACGTTATTCGCGTTCTTTGATGTTTACAGTAATCTGATTTAGTAGTTCGTTCCATGGTAGTGGGCGAGAAAGGTAATATCCTTGTGCCCAATCGCACCCAAGGCTCTTTAAATAAGCGAGCTGTTCTTCTGTTTCTACGCCTTCGGCGATCACGCGAAGACTGTACAGTTTGGCAAGGTTTTGAATAATCATGACCATTTTACTACGCGACTCAGAAGCAGAAAAAAGATCGTTTACGAAAGAGCGGTCTATCTTCAGGCAGTTGGCGGGGTAGTGAATAAGCTGGCTGAAGGCTGTATAACCTGTTCCAAAGTCATCAAGCGCTAACGAAATGCCTAGCTCGTTCAATGCTTTAAGCGTATCAAGGCAGGTCATATCTCCAGCAACGAATGCTGTTTCCGTTATCTCGAATTCAACGCTTTCAGGTGAAACTTTGTTTTTCAATAGAAGCGCTTTAACTTGTGAAGGGAAGTTTTCGTTATTGAGTTCTACACCAGATACGTTAATACACATCTTCCCTTCGAAGGCGCAAGAGCTTTGTAATTGCGTTAGCGCATTTAACGCATTATCAATGACCCACAAATCTATTTCTTTAATAAGACCGGTAGATTCTGCAACGGGTATGAAGTCGTCAGGTCCAATGCCCTCTAATTCTTCGCTTTGACACCTTAGCAATGCTTCCACCGCGACAATAGTGTTATCTTTACAATCAAATATTGGCATGTATACCAATGAAAATTGGCTTTCACTGATTGCAAGCCTCAGCCCTTTTTCTATTTTTTGGCGTTGGTGTAACGCCATTGCTATATCCTTAGTGAAGAACCTATAGCAGTTGCGACCGTTATCTTTCGCATCATACATAGCCGCATCAGCATGTTGCAGCAATGTCGCTGGCTCGATTGCGTCATCCGGGTAAACGGCTATGCCTATACTGGCATAAACATTGTGAGAAACACCGTCAACATCAAACCCATTGTCAAATACCCGTAAAATGCGTTCTGCGGCTTTGCTGGCATCTTGCGGCTTTTTCATATCAGGCAAAATGACTACGAATTCGTCACCTGCTAGCCTAGCCAGACTATCTTTATTTGGCTTGAATAATTGGTCGCTAGGTCGAATGACTTCCCAGAGGCGCTCACTAAACTCGAGTAGTAACCGGTCTCCAACTTCATGACCAAATTGGTCATTTACCTGTTTAAAGTTATCAAGGTCGATATAAAGTAGCCCTATGCGACGATTGTCTTTTTTCGCACGGCTGATTAAACGCTGTAGATTGTTTTTGAAATTCCAGCGATTAGGAAGGCCTGTCAATGTATCGAAAAAAGCCATTTGACGGACATCATCAGCGTGAAGTTGAATGATCGTTCGATAGGCCTGCTCTTCTGAATAAAGTGCGGCCAAGCAAATAACATTCAGTGCCAGCATGGTAAGAACAAAACGTATTGCTTCGACTAAAGAGTAGCTAGTCATTAATAAAAAAGAGAGCGGCGTGAATAGCACAAGCAGGCTAGCAATAGTAAAAAAGGAAAAAATGACAACTGCTGGCCAAAAGCGGTTAATAAATAGGTTGATGGCCATTATCGGGTAAATCCATAGCATACCCGTATTGTCTTTTCCGCCAGTAATAAGCAGTGATATGGAAAGAAAACAGAGAATACAGCTAAGTACAGTGGCAGCGCGTTCCACATTACCTGAACGTTTTAGGAAGTACAGGTTAATCAAACCAACAACTGCATTACTCGTCAGTAGAACGCCCAGAAACACCATGTTACCCATTAGGTTTATGCTGCCTAAAGCCAAAAGAAACAGCACCCCAATAATGGTTAATACTTGACAGAGTCGATAGCGCCGGCGAAATCGCACGGCGACCATTTCTTGCTGACCTTTTGCTAAATCATGAGATTGAGTGTGGTTCTCCAAAATTTTATTTGATATCCATATTACAGAAAAATTTGTCGAAGCTTTTGCGGCTAAATCTAGGGTAACCTGCTAGCGATATATTACCTTTCTTCGTAAAAGATAGACTACCTCAATAGCCTATTCAATTATTCTCATGCATTAGTTACTATCTGCTTAGTTATCGATTTATATTAGTCATTTCTAATTATTGATGGGTTTGCGAAATAAACAGTTCTAAACCCTAATTTTTCTGGGTATCCATCACAGTTTCAAAAATATTTTGAAACTGATTCAGCTATTAGAGGGCTTATCATTGAAAAGATGAGTCAATACCATACGCACAACTTTTAGATTTTTCCCATTTATATATTGAGGAGTTAGTTGTGTCTCATCCAATTATCGAAGATTTAAACAAGCGTTATACGGTCAAGAAGTACGATGCAAACAAACGCATCTCAGCTGACGACCTTGCTACCATTTTAGAAACGTTAAGATTATCAGCGTCTTCGATTAATTCACAACCGTGGAAGTTTGTGGTTGTTGAAAGCGACGAAGCAAAGCAGCGTTTACATGATAGTTTTGAAAATAAGCATCAGTTTAACCAGCTTCACGCGAAAGAAGCATCGCACACTATCTTATTTGCTTACGACCCTAAATTCACTAAAGAAAAGTTTGTTAAACGTGTAGATGCAGAAGTCGCTTCTGGTCATTTACCTGAAGATATGCGTGAAAACTTTATGGGTGCTTATGCTTTCGCTGAAGCGAATACCGATGAAAATGGTAATAACGCAGCGTGGACTAAAGCGCAGGTGTATCTTGCACTTGGAAATGTAATGCATACATTAGCTCGTTTGGGTATTGCGTCTACGCCGATGGAGGGTGTTGACCCTGATATGTTAGGTGAATTATTCGCTGACGAACTAGACGGTCATATTTGTGAAGTTGCACTGGCTATGGGCTACCCTGATACAGAGCAAGACTGGAACTACGGTTTACCTAAAGCCCGCTTGCCAAAAGATGACGTAATTGCAGTGGTTTAGTTCTTATAGAACAGCCAGCTGTTTTAAGTAAGTATAAATTGTAAAAGAGCGCCTTTAACGGCGCTTTTTTATTTGTAAGACTTGTGCAAACTCGCGTTGAAAATAATTTGTCCGCCCCCATTTATCGCTTGTCTAAAATCGTATTGTTAATAAAACCAGTCTAAATACCGTGCGCGCTTTTATAAAACGCTTTCAACCTTCTTCATTTACGCCGTTTCTTTTGGCGTGGGTATTGTCGTATCTAATTGTTAGTACAGGTTTTCAGACAGCCGATGTAGCGAGTAATGCTGAAGTTACATCGCAATCCCCGCTGGCCAAGTTTGTTCACAATACGCAAAGCTACTCTCTTAGGTTTAGCGTAACTAAGCTAACCGGTGAGAAAGGCGAAAAGCCTATCGACGCAGAGCCGCAAGGCTCTATAACGGCATTGTTAAACTTTGCCTTTAACAAAGCGTTATCCACCAAGGTACCATCAGCAGGCCCTTTCTTTAATAGTAAAGCATGGGTAAAAGCGAGCCCGCGAGGACCACCTTCCATCCTGAGTGAATCCCTTTACATGCGCTAACGTGAAAGCAAAACATCTTTGTTTTTCGTTCAAGCGTTTTAAAACTTAATTATTCAGGATTTAAAATGGCACGATTTTCATTTCGTGGCTTTGTGTATGTGCTCATCGTTATGCTCGGTTTACTGAGCGCTGCGCCCAACATATTGCCACAATCAGTTAAACAGCAGTTACCCACGTGGTACACCACTAACACACTTTCATTAGGCTTAGATTTACAGGGCGGATCGCATCTTCTCTTAGCAGCAGACACAAATGCTTTGTTTGAGAAGCAACTCAGCAGTTTTTCTAGCGATGTACTTAGCGAATTACGTAGTCAAAATGTACGCTATACCAGAACAACTCACTCTCTTTCTTCGAAGGCCAGCAGCGTAGATAGTGTTGAAAGGGTTGTTTTTACGTTACGCAGTACAGACGATGCAAGAAAGGTTAAAGACATTGCCTATCAAATTTCGGCGCAACCGAACGGAACAAGTGCACTTGATGTTGCGATAAAGCAAAACACCGTCTCTCTTACACTTAATGAACTCTATGCTGAGCAGCTAATTAAGGACACATTAAGTCGAAGTGTTGAGGTAGTACGAAAGCGTTTGAACGAGACGGGGCTTACGGAACCCAGTGTTACCTTGCAGGGTAAAGACGCGATTTTAGTTCAGATGCCAGGTATGTCGGACCCAACCCAAGTGAAAAAGCTACTGGGCACTACCGCACAAATGACTTTTCACTGGGCCGCGAACAGCCAGTCTGAGCAGGTAATGAATAAGCAAGACGCGGCGGGTAATACCTATCGCTTAGAACAAAAAGTGGCGCTAGAAGGCGAACATATCACTGATGCGGCCGGTGTTCTAAGCAGTGAAACCGGTCAGCCTGTAGTGACGTTTCGTTTAGACAGTGCCGGTGCTAAGCAGTTTGCCACTATGACCCGTGACAACATTGGCCGCGTGCTTGCTATTGTGCTTGACGATAAAGTGGTGACCGCCCCGGTTATTAACAGCGTGATCCCAGGTGGTCGCGGAGAAATTACCGGCAACTTCACCTTGCCAGAGGCGAGTAATACCGCGTTAATGCTTCGCACTGGCGCGCTACCCGTGCCACTTAGCATAATTGAAGAACGCACGGTGGGGCCTGATTTAGGTAGTGATGCTATTCAAACTGGTGTTGAAAGCGGCGTGATAGGTGCGTTACTGGTATTGGCATTTATGGTGGCGATTTATGGCAGGTGGGGGGCAATTGCAAGTTTTGCTCTGTGTATCAACATGG
This sequence comes from Alteromonas sp. ALT199, assembly GCF_018619335.1. GTDB lineage: Bacteria > Pseudomonadota > Gammaproteobacteria > Enterobacterales > Alteromonadaceae > Alteromonas. The sequence goes on from NZ_JAHHDX010000016.1 coordinate 16,903, forward strand.
CATTGGTATTTGGCGCGTTAACCTTATTTGGTGCAACACTGACGTTACCGGGTATCGCAGGTTTGATTCTGACTATGGGTATGGCGGTAGATGCGAACATCTTAATTAATGAGCGTATTCGCGAAGAAAGTAAAAAAGGCCGTCCGGCAGCCAGTGCAATAGAAGTGGGCTTTGAAAAAGCATTCGCAACAATAGTAGATTCAAACTTCACTACGCTTATAGCGGTAAGCTTGTTGTTTATGTTCGGTAGTGGGCCTATCAAAGGGTTTGCCATTACCATTGCTCTTGGGCTTGTATCCTCAGTATTTACTGCGGTTGCTCTAACTAAAATGTTAATGCTAAAAGCGGTCAAGTCGAAAAAAAGAAATGTAAGAGATCGCACGCCTATGCGCTTCTCTTCACCACTACTGCGCTTAAGCGATAAGCTTAGCGGTATTAACTTTCTTGCAAAACGTAAAATTGCATTGTCTATTTCAGTAGTGCTAACCGTGCTTTCAATCGGATTATTTGTCAAACCAGGCTTACACTATGGCGTCGACTTTACTGGCGGTACTATGATTGAGTTGACCGCGCCAGCGCTTTCGACTGACGAGTTACGAGATGTCATTGAAAGTAATGGTTTTGATCAAGTAGCAATTCAGGAATATGGCAGTGAGCATCACTACTTATTGCGGGCCCCTGTTCTCGACAGCAGTGGTGAGCTTGAAAATAGCAATGCAAAGCAGACTGACGCACTAAAACGTGCGATTTCGCAAGCCGACAGTGAGGTACGCTTTGATAAAATAGATATGGTTGGGCCTAAAGTCAGCGGAGGTTTTGCGGAGCTATCAATACTTGCGCTGCTTATAGCTGGTGGTGGTATGTTGGTTTACCTATGGGCGCGTTTTGAAGCGCACTTTGCCACCGCGGCGCTACTTACGGTAATACTCGATTTAACCAAAACCATAGGCTTTTTCGCGCTTACGGGCATTGAATTCAACTTAACGGCTGTCGCGGCACTGTTGGCATTAATCGGTTATTCTATAAATGATAAGGTGGTGGTGCTTGATCGCATCCGTGAACTATTGCGTTTAGACTCGAATAAACCTTTAGCAAACACCATCAACGAAGCGGTGAACAGCACATTAAGCCGAACGGTATTTACGTCCGTTACCACGCTGTTAGCGCTGCTCCCTATGGCTTTATTTGGTGGTGACGCAGTAGAAAGTTTTGCGGTGCCTATGGTCTTTGCTGTCGTAATTGGTACGTCTTCAACCTTGTTTATTACCTCCACTTTGCTGTATTTATTGGGAAGTAGACGAGAGAAGCAGGGTAAAGCACAGTTAAAGCCCACTGCCGAAGAAATTAAGGCTTCGTTGTCGCATATCCCTTAGGCGACACAAGTTCCTTAACCTCATTACCCTGCCGCGTTTTTGTACCTCAATACATTGGTAAGAAAACGCGATAAGGTAGCAGTATTAACAGGAATCCTTGATGCGTGCGCGCATAACCTTATATTTTGCGTGTGAGCATCAAGGGCAATAAGGAACGTATAATGTTTGCAGTTGATCACATTATTTTACTTAGCGCAGTGCTGGCCATTTTAGGTGTGCTGGCCAGTAAGCTTTCTCCGCGCTTTGGTGTACCTGTTTTGGTGCTGTTCCTTGGTGTAGGCATGTTAGCTGGCGAAGACGGTATTGGACGAATTTTTTTTGATAATGCCGATGCCGCCCATGCTATAGGTACATTTGCTCTTATTCTCATTCTATTTGATGGCGGCCTGCAAACGTCGAAAAAGTCCATAATTCAAGCGTGGAAACCGGCAGCTCTGCTTGCAACCTTTGGCGTGGTTGGCACGGCAGTACTTACCGGTATAGCCGCTATGGTCATTCTTGATTTACCACTCTATAAAGGTTTATTGCTGGGGGCTATTGTGGGGTCAACCGACGCCGCAGCGGTATTTTCCGTTTTGCGCAACGCAGGTATACGCATTCCCGCTAAAATAAAGTCGACGCTAGAACTAGAAAGTGCCTCGAACGATCCCATGGCTATATTCCTCACTATTGGCCTTATTACGCTTATTCAAGATAGCACGACTAAACCCTTGGATTTGCTCTCTTTATTTGCTAGCCAAATGGGCGTTGGCGCAGCAGTTGGCCTTGCAATAGGCGGTATTGCTGTGTGGCTTTTCAGGCGTGTAACTTTAATGGCCATAGGCTTGTACCCGGTATTTGTAATGCTGTTTGGGGTACTGTCTTTTGGCTTAGCAGCAAACTTAAATGGCAGTGGTTTCTTGGCTACTTTCATTACGGGCGTCATCGTGGGTAACAGCCGCTTTGCGTATCAGCGTAATACCTTTGTGTTTCTCGACGGGCTGGCTTGGTTGGGGCAAATTGCCATGTTCGTTATCCTCGGTTTGCTCGTTACACCCACCGAGCTTTTCGTTAATTGGAAAGAAGGGTTGCTTATTGCCTTTGTACTTATTTTTATTGCCCGACCGCTGGTGGTTATGCCTATTTTGTTGCTCTCGAAATTCTCGTTCAAAGCATCGCTCCTTATATCATGGGTGGGTTTGCGCGGTTCAGTGCCGATTATTTTAGCTATTTTCCCGCTGATATTTGGTATGCCTTATGCTGAGCTTATTTTCAATGTGGTGTTCTTTATCGTATTAATATCGGCTCTGTTGCAGGGCTCAACTTTACCCTACGCGGCGCGAAAGTTAGGCTTAGTATTAGTAGATGAGGTAAAAGAATCGAGCACATTAGAAATTGTAAAAGTCGCTAAGAGCAAGCGAGAACTTATCGAAATAGAAGTATCAAAGTTATCTCCTGCTCTTAATAAAACGATTAGTGAATTAGCTTTACCCGATAATACGGTAGTGGCAATGATAGCCCGCGGCGAAGAAACTCTGATCCCCAAAGGAAGCACTAAAATAAAAATGGGCGACCAAATTTTTATTATCACCAAACTGCTTGATAAAAATGCCGTTGAGCAGCGCTTTTACAACGAGCAGGAATAGGGTGCTATTGTAAAGTACTTCATGTAGAATGCGCCGCGGAGTTGGCCAGGCAATCGCCGCTTTCGTAAGAAAGGGGAGGAAAGTCCGGGCTCCAAAGGGCAGGGTGCCAGATAACGTCTGGGCGGCGTGAGCCGACGACAAGTGCAGCAGAGAGAAGACCGCCTAAGCATGTTTACATGCCGGTAAGGCTGAAAGGGTGCGGTAAGAGCGCACCGCACCTCTGGTAACAGAGTGTGGCAAGGTAAACTCCACCCGGAGCAAGACCAAATAGGATCCCTCAACGTGTGGCCCGCATGGGGATCGGGTAGGTTGCTTGAATCAGTGAGCGATTGCTGATCTAGAGGAATGATTGCCCACGACAGAACCCGGCTTACGGCCAACTCCACTCTTTTCCTACATAGCTTTTCAAAGCGTGTTTATTGTGCCGCTTTTAGACGATTCTTTTCCTAAAGAAGGTGAAGGCTCTTCCTCGAACGGGTAAAGCCTCTACCTGAAGGCACATCCCTCAGGCAGAGATATCTAACTGTGTTACTGGAAGAAGTAACGGAAAGTTGCGCCTACTGTGCGAGGCTGGTTCACCGTAAACCCAAGTCGAGCACGTCCACCACGCTCTCTATCAAACGAAAGCTGTGCGTTTTCATCAAACAGGTTGTTGGCGTATAGCAAGATTTCGTAGTCATCGTAGGTAAGACCAAAGCTCATGTTCATTGTGCCGTAGTCGTCTAGCAACAAATCTAACTCCGTTGTTTCAGTGCCGGTGGCACCACCAAAGGCAAGCCCTGAAGTGAATATACCTGCACCTGCAACTTGGTCACTAGGCTGGGTAATGCGGTCGCCCACGTATTGATAAGAGCCTTGGAAGTAGGTGCTGTTTGACGAGAATAAAGGCTGCGCTAAATCATAAGTAAATGCGATAGCGAAGCTTTCTTCAGGTACTGACGCTAAGCGGTTACCGTCTTCAACGCCACCTAGCACCGCACCATCGCCGTCAACAACCGTTGAATCGAACTCAGCCTCGATAATGCTACCGGTTAATGAGAAAAATAGCTGATCGGTAAACTGACGTGTAAGTTCAAATTCAATACCTTGGGTGTGGGCATCAGGTACGTTAAATGACACCCGTGAAGAACAAGAACCCGCATCTAAGGTAACTTGAAGGTCTTCAATGTCGTTATAGAAAGCTGACACGTTCGCTGTCCAGCCCCGTCCTGACGACTTCATGCCTATCTCATAGTTGGTGAGTTTTTCATCGTCATAGTCTTGGAATGAACCAAAGATGGCTTCATCTTGGTCGGTACACAAGCTACGGTTTAGCGGGTCGTTAACGCCTCCTAGTCTAAAACCTTGCGACACTTGAGCATTTAAGTTTACGTTGTCGTTCAGGCTATACTGACCAATTACACGCGATGTGAAGCCGTCTGACTCTGTCGAATCAGTTTGGTTGTCGCCGTTGGCAAATAAGCCGCCGGAAATAAATTGGCGCTCTTCTTCATAATCGTAAAAGCGAGAGCCCACGGTCATCTTGAAGTCATCGTTAACTTGATAGTTCACTTCACCAAACACAGCAAGCTGCTTTAAGTCATAAGGCAAGTAGGCGTTGTATGGCGAATCGGCTTCAAAGCCATTGGCAACCGCTGCTGACGTGCCTTCACCTAATGTTGCATCTGTAAACGCATCATAGCCGGGGGTAGGAAGTGATTGATCGTAAACGCGCTCAGTTGAAGAGTAAAAAGCGCCAACTAACCAGTCTAGTGCGCCATCGTCATTAGACGCGGCGCGAAGCTCAAAGGTATCTTGCTCTACTTCGGTTCTGTCTAATAGGTTCGACGGCAATAATACGGCTTCATCCGGGAACCCTAAGTCGATACTTACAGAGCCCGACAGTGCGCTGGCATCACGGCTCACCAGTATATCTCGGTCGGTATAGCTATAAACAAAAGTAAAGTCGGCAACGTCAGCTTGGTATTCAGCGGTTACATCAGCTATCAAGGTTTCATCAGTAAACCCTTCTTCAAGTAACAGGTACTGTTCGCGCTCACCCAATTGAATAGCAGGGCGGGTCGTGGTGTAAGGGTTAGCAAATACGTTGTACACATCCTGTCTGTTAAACCCGTTCATTTCGAGTTCTTGGAAGATCAGTCGCGGCGTAATGGTGAGTTTATCGTTAGGAGCAATAACAAACGCTACTCGTCCGCCAGTTCTGTCACCGTCGTTGACGTCTTCGTTAAAGGCACCGTTTTCACCTAACGCATCAATAAAGCCTGCGTAATCAGTGCGGTATACCACCGCGCGCATGGCAACTGTATCTGAGATTGGTACGTTCACCATACCTTTTACATGACCACCCACACCGCCGTCAGTAACACTATTAAGGTTAGCTTCAAACTTACCTTCAAAGGTGTCTAATTCAGGCTGGTTGGTAATGTAACGAAGGGTTCCGCCGATAGAGCCCGAGCCGAAAAGTGTTCCTTGCGGTCCACGTAGGGTTTCGATGCGGTTAAGATCAAACAGATCCAGATCTGGGGTAAATAGAGATAACGAAATAACACTTTCATCAAGGTACACGCCTACCTGCTCTTTAACGCCAGGTTGGTCACGTACTATTTGCCCTGCCGATACGCCACGCATTGAAACCTGACTTTGCCCTGGTCCTAAATTTTGAATAGAGACACTTGCCACATTTCTAGCTACATCTTCTAAGTTACCAGCGCCGCTGCGTTCAAAATCTCGTTGCGTTTGTGCGTTAATTGAAAAAGGAATGTCTTCAATGGATTCTGCGCGCTTTGTCGCCGTTACTATGATCTGTTCAAAGTCGTTCTTATCCTCTTGTTGTGTGTCCTGTGCCACTGCGCCAGAGCTAAGCAGCCCCATTATCGCAATGCTTAGTGTGCTTCGTCTAAATGACGACGTTTCTATGTTAAACATATGTCCATCCAGGTTGGTTGTTTCTGTTTTGTTATTAGGCAAGGGCGTAATGTGGCAAAAAAAGTTAGATATTTCTATATCTGGCGAAATAAATATTTCTACTTTAGTTGTAATGGATAATATGCGTTTCTTTATGTTTATTTTTTGTTAATTTAATTTGTGCTGGAAAATGCGTCTAAAAGGTCAAAACAAGCGTCTATCAGGCTAATTACTTTACAAATGATGTAGGTATGATCTCAGTTAGACGAGGTTCAGCTTTTACTAAAAGAATACCTCAGTTATCGCAACGGTTAGCGCAACGATGTTTAAAGCGTGAATCCTATCTAAGCTGAATAGCAAAAACGAAAGTCATTTGAGGGAGCTGCAATGGAGAGTTCAGTTAGCGCTAATGAGGTACTTAAAGGTGCGTTAGCAATTGTTGTCGCAAGTTTTTTGTGGGGGACAACAGGCACTGCGGCTCAGTTTGCACCAGCGATAAGCCCACTGGCTATCGGCGCCTTTGCAATGGGAATAGGTGGTGTGTTGCTGTGTATTAGTGCCCGAAAATCACTGGCAAAAGACGCACGTATTCTTTTGGCTAAACCTCTAACCTTTCTGTTTGGCAGTGCGTGTGTTGCTATTTATCCACTTGCCTTTTACAGCTCCATGCGTTTGTCAGGTGTAGCTATAGGTACCGTGATATCTATTGCCAGTGCGCCTCTATTCGCTGCGCTATTAGAGTATTTTTTGAGTAAAAAGCCAGTGTCTTTAAAGTGGTTTATTAGCTTTATATTCGGTGCGTTGGGGATTGGCTTGTTAGCGATGGGTAAGGCGCAGGGCACAATAGAATCGTCAGCCTTTATAGGTGAGCAAGTGTACGGCGTAATATTGGGCTTAATTGCAGGTTTAACTTACGCGGGCTATTCATGGGCTGCGAAGCAGCACATCGACACTGGCGCAAATTCAAAGTCGGCAATGGCCGGACTCTTCGGCTGTGCGGCGATCGTGCTAATACCTTCCCTTTGGTTTACCGGGCAGAACTTGTTTGCTAACACTATTCACACTAGTGTTTCGCTTTACATGGCTGTGGTGCCGATGTTTCTTGGTTATTTATTATTTGGCTATGGCCTTCGTACTACTGAAGCGAGTAAAGCCACACTTATAACGTTAATTGAACCACTGGTTGCGACACTTTTTGCTATTCTCCTTATCGGTGAAGTATTTAAACCAGTAGGGTGGGTTGGCATGACACTGGTATGTTTGTGTCTTTTTATCCAATCAGTAAAGTTTCCTTTTGCTTTGAAGCGCTATGAGCGAAAAGTAACCGTGTAAGGTAGAAGCGAGGAAAACGAGAGACGCTTATAGCGAAAAGTCAGAATACTTGTTAAGTATCCTGTCTATTTGACCTGTTTGTTTAAGTTCTGCAATCGCGCGGTTAATAGCGGGGATTTTGTCTTTATGTCGATTGTGAACACGCAAAGCCATATGGCCTGAAGTGTGGATGGGGCCTAACGCAATTTTTACGTTGTGAATAGTAGACCAGTAGCGCGCGGCCGCTTCTTCCATAATAATCACGTTTATTCTCTTCTTGCTAAGGGCTAAAATAAGGTTGCTCTCAGCTTGAAAATCCATTCTTTTGTATTTGTCTGAGTCGAAATATACATAACCTGAAATCATACCCACGGTTTTACCATAAATAGCTTCTATGGTGTTAAATCGGCTATGGTTTTCGGGCAAGGTGATAAAGAACTCTGTTGTATTTATAATAGGGTCTGAGAATGTGAAATCGCCTTTTGGCTCATTGTTAGGAAGCCAACTTGGACTGAAGAAATCGAAATCAAGGCCACCTGTTTTAAATGCAATCATGGCGCGTTTGGTAGAGAGCATGACTTTTTCTGTCTTAATGTCAGCTCTATTCATAATGAGCGCCAAGATCTCCACTAAAATACCCGCTCTATCTTCGTCAACAGCGTTTTCGTATGGGATAGAACTACCCGATGTACCTAAGTTGTACCGCAGTACATCGTCAGCAGTAGCGATATTGCACAAAATTGAAATGCTAAGTACAAGGTTTAATAAAAGAAACCTTTTAATGCTATGCGTTATTCTTGTGGAACTCTTCAAACAATGTGTCCCAATTCTATTGACCAGTGATGGCATTTTCTTCACTGTTCCTTTCGACACTAGCCCAATGCTCCACTTTATCAATGAGATCAGCTGCATCGAAAGGTTTACTTAGGTAATCGTCCATTCCTGCGCTCACACAGCGCTCTTTATCACCCTTCATGGCATTGGCGGTTAATGCGATGATCGGGATATTTAAATAACGGGTTCCTGCTTCACCGTTTCGAATACGCTTAGTAGCTTCAAAGCCATCCATTTCTGGCATTTGGCAGTCCATCAAAATGACATCAAAGGTCACTTTCATCTTATTCAAAGCTTCTAATGCTTCTAAGCCAGATTTAGCACTAAGAGTAGTATGGTTGTTAAGGTGCTGTTTTGCGATAATCTGATTAATGTCGTTGTCTTCAACAATCAGTACTTTGCGCTTTTTACTCTTTTCGCGTTTTAACGAAGATGAGTGAATTACTGGGTTTAGCAAGGTCTCATCAGCGGGCTCAAGGGAAATAGTAAAAGAGAATGTACTCCCGTGACCTTTCACACTTTCAAGTTTTATGTCGCCACCCATGAGTTCGCAAAGTTGTTTGCTTATCGATAAGCCAAGCCCGGTTCCACCAAATTTGCGGGTAGTGGATAGATCTTCTTGCGTAAAAACATCAAAAATGGTGCTTTGTTTATCTTGCGCAATACCTATTCCGGTATCCTTTACGTGACACAAAAGCTTAAGGCTGTCGTCTGCGTTTTGCTTAATGCTAGTGGTAACTTCGATGTAACCAGATTCGGTAAATTTAACAGCGTTACCTAGCAAGTTTGACAGTATTTGCCTGAAGCGAACGTCGTCACCTTGTACAACGTGGAAACTTTGTAAATCGAAGTGGAAGTGTAGCTCAAGGCCTTTCTCTTGGCACATGATGGCGTACTGACTTTGAAGGTTCTCCAGCGACTCTAAAATGTCGAAAGGGTTTTCTTCAATTTGTAACTGACCAGCCTCAATCTTAGAGAAGTCTAAAATATCGTTTACGATATGTAGAAGGCCTTGGATACTGAACTTGGCCAGCGAAAGGTAGTGTTTTTGATCTTCAGTAAGTTCAGAGTTTGACATTAACTGCAATACACCTGAAATACCATGTATTGGTGTGCGAATTTCATGGCTCATACTGGCAAGGAAACTTGATTTAAGACGAGCTGATTCTTCCGCTTTTTCCCGCGCATCTTGTAGATATTGCTCAGTTTGCCGTTGCCGAGTAACGTCTTGTTGAAATCCGATATAGTGAGTGACTTCACCATTTATCTTAACTGGCGTTAAATTCAAACGGTTGTAAAAAGGGCTTCCGTCTTTTTTATAGTTAAGCAGCGTGGTTTCAATTGGCTCGCGCACCGCAATAGCTTTTCGAATTAGATCAACTGTCTGTTTGCTGGTTTCATCGCCCTGCATAGACCTGCAGTTATGGCCGATAATTTCTTCTCGGCTGTAGCCAGTAAGCTCTTCAAAGGCACTGTTAACATAAATTATTGGTTGACCTACGCGTTTAATATCAGAAATGATGATAGAAACTGTCGCTTCATCCATAGCGTGATTGAGTACTTTTACGTGGCTTTCTAATGAACGTTGTTCGGTTTCATCGCTACCAACATAGATATCTCCACGTATATTGCCATTAGCATCGGCAAGTGATGTTTTAGTCCAATTAATAAATCGCTCTTGACCTGTCGATACGGAAAAGTGGGTAAGTTCTCGACTTCGAGAAGAAGCGAGTTTTTGCAGAATGAATTTTAAAATACCGTTCTTTTCACCATACTGGTCATTGCAAAATTCGTCGAACCGCTTGTTAGAAATCACAATTTCCTGCATTTGGTCTACGACTACTAGCATATCGCCCATCGATTCCAATACATTCGAGAATTGTTCGTTGGACAAAGATACTTCTGTTAAGTCCCAAATAAGATTGTCAAAAGCGGCTCGTATGTCGGCAAGTTCTTTCGCTTCAGCTTGCTGGTCATCATGAAGTGATGATGTGCTATTGTTGGTAAGTCTATTTTTGATATCGTCATACAGGGTTGATAACGTTCGTTCGGCCAAGGTGCCAGTCATACTCACCATATGAAATATAATAAAAATAAACCCAACGATTACCGTCAATAATACAATGCCAGTCCATGCAACTTCTCTGTATGCGGTGATAGTCGGTTTAACGCTATATAGTTGAAGATTCTTCCAACTGCTTTGCTTTACCGAGTAGCCACTTTCATCAAAGTCCAAAAAGTTTGAATTTGGTGCGATAAGAGAGGGTTCACTGCTGAAAAGCACAGTCCCGCTTGAATCAGTGACCAACTGGTTAGTGAGGCGAGGGTAGGACGCAAGTAATGACTGAAGGCTGTCGACGTACATAACAAGAGCCCCTTCAGATACGCCATTAAGCAAAACGGGAACGCTAATAATTACACCGTATTTAGATACGGAAGAAAATGTGTTCGATGAACCAAGAGTTTGCTGACGCCAAGCACTACCAAGCGATTCAGGTAGCGCTGCAGTCCAGTTTTTATCGATAACTTTGTTCCCCGCAAAATCAAATAGTGAGAATTCAACACTTTTCGCTTGAGTGAGGTTTAAAGAGCGAAAAAACATAGGAAGGTAATTATCTCTTTGCTCTATATCAACCAGCGAATTGATAATAATGTCGTTTGCCGCGAGGTCTGCAAGTTGACGCGTTGTGTCATTTACAATGTAATTAATGTCTTGTTCCAGGCCTTCTACCGACTGAAGCTGAAGGCTATTGGTTTGCTTAATAATGAAGTGAAAGGAAAGCGCAACTAGCGTAATAGACAGCACTGCGATTAACAATGCTAGCCTCGGGATCATGCTTGAGAGCAATAAGGAGCGCAGCCTCATAGGTTCATGCTGCATTATTTATTGTCCATTGTTACCAAGTGCCCGTTATCATTAAACTTTGTCATAAAGTAATCCTTTGACCAAAGTGCATCATGCCTTTCTTTTGTAAATGGTGCTTCATAGTTTTTAACTGCACCTTGAATATCTTTAAGTGATTCTAGGGCACTACGCAATTCGTTAATTTCTACGCTACCTGCTTTATCGGCAGCCATTGCAATTAAATGAACTAAATCATAAGCATGAGCTAAACCTGTGACACCCTCAATAGCAGCGGCATTGATCAGACCGTACTTACTATAATAGGCTTCTAACAGCTGTTTAGCTTTGTTATTTTTTTGATGGTGGAAATGAAACGTTTGAAGGACTGAAATGTCGTGATGGCTAATAGGGTTGGCTAACTGAGATGCGAACTGACCTGATGCGATACCCCAGTGAGAAATTACAGGGAGCGAGCTCAGCCCTTGTGCGGCCAACGCATCTAAGGTGACTACGCCTTCAGGTACATTGGTAACTAATATGACACCGTCTGCCTTTGCCTCTTTTATCGCCTTAGCATCTTCAGAAAAATCTTTCTGCTGCCAATTAATCCAATGGGTTGCGCTGATGTTTATGCCTTGTTCTCGTGCCGCTTTTGTCAGTGACTCAAGGTTAGAGCGTCCCCATCCTGTGCGTTCCAGAACCAAAGCAACGTTTGTTAACCCTTTGGAACTCACAAAGTCGACAAGTACAGAAGCTGCTTCAGCATCTCGTACTGAGACTCGAAAAACGTTATTGGGGGAATGCGCATTAGCGATAATGGGAGTGCCGGCAGCCCAAGGTACCAGCATGAGTATATTTTTAGCATGTACAACATCGATTTCTGCAAGCACAACAGGCGTGTGTACTCCACCAATTACTGCTAGCAAGTTTGGCATTTGCGCAAACTGTTCAATGTTGTATATGCCGCGAGCTGGGTTCCCGCGATGGTCTTTCGCAATCACTTTCAGCTTACGGCCAAGAATTCCTCCACTTGCGTTAATTTCTTCAACGGCTAGCTCTACGCCTCGAGAAATAGCAATTCCGCCTTCAACAGCAACAGCAGAAAGGTCTGTATCTATACCTATGATTAATGGTTCTTGAGTGCTGTTTGCTTGACACGAATTAAAGAAAGAAACAAAGCAAAAAAGCGCTAATAGAAGCAGGATTGCACGCATGATTTAGCTACCTAATTATTCACTACTAAAAGTGTATAGCAATGTTCTAAACGTTTGTTTGTTTACGCATTGTTCTTTAGTATAGGTTTGTTTGTTTTATAAACAAATTACTTCCAATGCTTCTGTTTCCGTATCTGATAGCTAAAATAAATGTGGCACGATTCTACCATTGAACTTAAAAAGGAAAGTTGTTTAATTGCTTGGTGACTAAGTTCACGATGTTGCAAAGTGCAATTAAGTTGGAAAGATTCGTCTTGTCAGTGTGAAAGAAATTCTTTGTCACTGAAGCACATTAAGGATAACAGTAGTTTGGAGTATAAGTGCGAAATACAACACTGCCTACAATCATAGATGTGGAAGCGAGTGGATTTGGGGCCGGGAGTTATCCTATCGAAATAGGTATTGTGCGCTATGATGGTGCAAAGTGGTGCAAATTGTTGAGACCATTTGCTTCTTGGGTCCATTGGGATTCTAACGCAGAGTCTCTACACGGCATTTCTCGAAATATGTTGCACGCGCGTGGCGAAGAGCCGCAAAAAGTGTGTGTTGAACTAAACAATTTTCTTGGAAATACCGTTGTATATAGTGATGGATGGGTTGTTGATAACCCTTGGTTGATAAAGCTATACGCCACAGCCCAAGTTGAAATGTCGTTCACCTGCAGAGCTCTTGAATATATATTGACTGAGCCACAGATGGAAAAGTGGCATGACATCAAAAACGGCCTTGCTGCCAAGCTCGACGTAAAGCGTCACAGAGCGAGTTCAGATGCGATGATTATTCAACAAACCTACGCAAAGACTATGGGGTTAACAAATAAGTGACTCTGTTTTTTCCACATTCATAATTTGAGCGAGCGACGGATATCAAGGGTTTTAGATTGAAGTTGACGAAACGTACTAGAATAAGTAATTGACGCCAAACGAAAGCGCCATATTTTCTTCTTCCCCTACCTGCCTATGCTCAAGTTCAACCGCCATATTGAGCCCTTCACTTCTGCCAAGCAGCCAGCCTAATCGAGTAAACGTACCTACATCGTGGGGTATATAAAGCCACTCAGCGTAATGTTGAAATGCGGTATTGTTCGTCTTGTAGGTTGCATAGACCTTTTGCGGAACCCAAGTATCAAATCGGCGACTGGCGCTAAACATACCTTGTGAACCCGCTGGATAAGTATAACTATTGTCGTACAGATAAGTTTCAGTGGTCGATTGAACACGGTACATGCTGTTTAGCTGCCACCGAGCTACTTTTTTGCTTTTGAATTGGATAGGGCTGTAGTTGGTATTATTCATATTCGCATACGAAGGCAACGCCGTCATAGAGGCCGCCAGTATTAGCGCTATAAGAGTACCAGAAACTACATTCATGGATGAGCCCAAGTTGTTGTTGTCTTGGCTTGTAAGCGGTGAATAAATACAAGCGAAAGTGTGTTCGTTACTTAAGCATAGCTGCAAAAAATAAATGATGGAAATGTTCTTTGCCTATTTCAGTTTACCTAGCCAATTTAACTTTTTCGACGGGAACCAACTAAAAACGCCGCTAGCTCGTGCAATCGCTCTTAAGCAGAGCGTTACAAAACTAGCGGCGTTTAAAAAAGCGCAATGCGCTTATCGAATTAGATCGACGCTTTCAACGCTTCTGCTTTATCCGTAGCTTCCCATGGGAATTCATCGCGACCAAAGTGACCGTACGCTGCAGTAGGGCGGTATATAGGGCGCTCAAGATCAAGCATCTGAATTAAGCCGTAAGGGCGTAAATCGAAATGTTCGCGCACTAATGCTACTAATGTTTTTTCATCTACTACACCTGTACCAAAGGTATCGATGCTGATAGACGTTGGCTCTGCCACACCAATGGCGTAAGACACTTGAATTTCACAGCGCTTAGCAAGACCAGCTGCAACAATGTTCTTAGCAACATAACGGCCAGCGTATGCTGCGCTGCGGTCTACTTTTGATGGATCTTTACCAGAGAACGCACCGCCGCCGTGACGAGCCATACCACCGTAAGTGTCTACTATGATTTTACGGCCTGTTAGACCACAGTCGCCCATTGGACCACCGATAACAAATCGGCCTGTGGGGTTGATGTGAAAGCGTGTACTTCCATCAATCCACTCGCTTGGTAGCACTGGCTTAATGATTTCTTCCATTACCGCTTCGCGAACTGTTTCAGTGCTTACTGAATCGCAGTGCTGGGTTGAAAGCACAACTGCGTCAATGCCAACAGGCTTGTTGTTTTCATACTTGAAGGTAATTTGGCTTTTTGCATCGGGGCGTAACCAGTCTAGCTTGCCAGATTTACGCACTTCCGCTTGCTTTTGTACAAGGCGGTGAGAGTATGTGATGGGTGCCGGCATAAGTACATCGGTTTCGTCGCTAGCGTAACCAAACATTAGACCTTGGTCACCTGCACCTTGTTCTTCTAAGCTTGCACGGTCAACACCTTGGTTGATATCGGGAGACTGCTTACCAATAGCGTTCAATACTGCACATGAATCGGCGTCAAAGCCCATGTCTGAGTGCGTATAGCCAATTTCTTTTACTGTTTTACGGGTAAGTTCTTCAATGTCTACCCAAGCAGAGGTAGTAACTTCACCACCTACTAAAACCATTCCGGTTTTTACATACGTTTCGCAGGCCACCCGAGCGCGAGGATCTTGCTCTAGAATTGCGTCAAGAACCGCATCTGAGATCTGATCAGCAATTTTGTCCGGATGTCCTTCAGACACTGACTCGGATGTGAATAAATGCGTGGCCATAAATGCTCCGTAAGCGTTAAATTATCAAAATAGTCGTATATTGTACTAAAACAAGTTATAAATACCAGTCTTTACTTCTAGACGTCTAAAAGTCTCATCGTTACGAATAGTTGACATAACCCGATCACTTTCAGGGGTATTCATACAGTAAATGCTGTAATTATTGACGTAATCGTAGTACCAGATGCTAGATGTAACTGTTTTTGCTTTATGGGGAATACGTGAAGCTTAGGTTATAGACCATTTTTTACTATTACTTTCGCTATTGGCAATGAAAACCCATTGAACTGTTAGGTGGCATAGGTAAGAATAACGCCACATTCAATCGTATAAAGAAGTAGAGCGAACGCCTTACCTCTGCGCTCGTCTAGCTAGCTTGCCTAGCCCGATATGATACGAAACAAAAGATACAAAATAAATCAGGAGACAACATGCCCTCTCGTCGTGAACTCGCTAATGCAATCCGTGCATTAAGCATGGACGCTGTCCAACAAGCTAAATCTGGTCACCCAGGTGCCCCAATGGGAATGGCTGATATCGCGCAGGTACTATGGGGTGATTTCTTATCACACAACCCTGCAAACCCATCTTGGGCTAACCGCGACCGCTTTGTTCTATCAAACGGTCACGGCTCGATGCTGTTGTACTCTTTACTTCACCTTTCAGGTTACGAACTGCCTATCGAAGAGCTAAAGAACTTCCGCCAGTTACATTCAAAAACACCAGGCCATCCAGAATATGGTTATGCGCCAGGTGTTGAAACTACTACTGGTCCCCTAGGTCAGGGTATCAGTAATGCAGTCGGTATGGCGCTTGCTGAAAAAGTACTTGCTGCGCAATTTAACCGTGACGGCCATACAATTGTTGATCACAACACCTATGCATTCTTAGGTGACGGCTGCTTGATGGAAGGTATCTCTCACGAGACTTGTTCACTAGCAGGCACGCTAGGCCTTGGTAAGTTAATTGCGTTTTGGGATGACAACGCATTTCAATTGATGGTGAAGTTGAAGGCTGGTTCACTGACGATACACCGGCACGCTTTAAGAGCTACGGCTGGGAAGTGATTGGTGGCGTTGATGGTCACGATGCAGAGCAAGTAAAAGCCGCCATTGAAAAGGCACAAGCGAATACAGCGCAGCCTACGCTTATATGTTGTAAAACTACCATTGGTTTTGGTTCGCCTAATAAAGAAGGCACTGAATCTTGCCACGGCGCACCTCTAGGTGACGACGAAATTGTTGCTACTCGCGAGAAGCTTGGCTGGAGCCATGGCGCGTTTGAGATTCCAGACGATATTTACGCGGGCTGGGACGGTAAAGAGAAAGGTTCAAAAGCGGAAAGCGCGTGGAACGATGCTTTCGCAGCATACGAAACGGCTTATCCAGAGCTTGCAGCAGAATTTAAACGCCGTGTAAATGGCGAACTGCCAGCAGATTTCAGCGATAAAGCGGACGCTATTATCGCTGATCTTCAAGCTAACCCACAAAACATTGCTTCACGTAAAGCGTCGCAAAATGCATTAAACGCCTTTGGCCCGTTACTTCCGGAGCTATTAGGCGGCTCTGCCGACCTTGCGGGTTCTAACCTTACCATTTGGGAAGGTAGCAAAGGCGTTGAAGCAAACGATGCATCAGGTAACTACATTTATTACGGTGTACGTGAGTTTGGAATGTCTGCCATGATGAATGGTATTGTCCTTCACGGTGGCTTCAAAGCGTACGGCGCAACCTTCCTAATGTTTATGGAATATGCACGTAATGCGGTACGTATGGCGGCCCTAATGAAGCAGCCTGCTATTTTCGTTTATACCCACGATTCAATTGGTCTGGGTGAAGACGGCCCAACGCACCAGCCGGTGGAGCAGGTGGTTGCGTTACGTGCAACGCCTAATCTTGATAACTGGCGTCCTTGTGATCAGGTTGAGTCTGCTGTGTCGTGGAAGTCTGCTATTGAGCGTACTGACGGCCCAACAACGTTAATTTTTACGCGTCAAGGCTTAGCGCAGCAAGAGAGAACAGCTCAACAAGTTGCAGATATCGCAAAAGGCGGTTACGTACTTAAAGACTGTGAAGGTACACCAGAGCTTATTCTGATTGGTACCGGTTCTGAAGTTCAACTTACCGTTGAAGCAGCTGAAAAACTAACCGAGCAAGGTAAGGCCGTTCGCGTAGTGTCTATGCCATCTACTGACGTATTTGACCGTCAGTCTGCCGATTACCGTGAGAGCGTACTGCCGCCTAGTGTGGTTAAGCGTGTAGCGGTTGAAGCCTTGTCTAAAGACAGCTGGTACAAGTACGTTGGCTTTAATGGTGCAATCGTGGGCATGGACACCTTCGGTGAGTCTGCACCTGCTGGCGACCTGTTTAAGCATTTCAACATTACTACTGACGCTGTAGTAGAGGCTGCACTGTCTCTGTAAGAGGTAATAGATAAGCCTATGGTAAATATTGCCATAAATGGGTTTGGTCGTATTGGTCGCAACGTGTTGCGCGCGCTGTATGAAAGTGGGCGCAACAACGAATTTAACGTGGTGGCCATTAACGACATTGCTAAACCCGAAGGCATAGCACATTTACTTAAATACGATACCGCCCACGGGCGGTTCCGTTTTGATGTGGCCTTAGAAAACAACACGCTTAATGTGGCAGGTGACGATATTACGCTGCTCGCGATAAGCGATATTAAAGACCTACCCTGGAAAGACTTAGGCGTTGATATTGTGCTTGAGTGTACGGGCAAGTTTGATGACAGAGCATCGGGGCAAGCGCATTTAAATGCAGGCGCTGGCAAAGTGCTTTTCTCTTCACCTGGGTCTTCTGATTTAGACAATACCGTTATTTTTGGCACCAACGAAGACACGTTGACCAGTGAACAAAAATTAGTCTCCAACGGCTCTTGCACCACAAACTGTATTGTTCCTGTTATCCAAGCGCTAGACGCTGCATTCGGTGTTGAAAGTGGTACGATCACAACCATTCACGCGTCTATGCACGACCAGCAGGTTATCGACGCTTATCACGAAGATTTGCGCAGAACCCGTGCGGCTAGTCAGTCTATTATTCCCGTTGATACTCGCCTCGCTGCAGGTATAGAGCGCATTCTACCTAAGTTCGCCGGCAAGTTCGAAGCTATTGCCGTTCGCGTGCCTACTATCAATGTAACCGCAATGGACTTAAGCGTAACGCTTCTATCTAAGGTAACCATTGAACAAGTGAACCAAGCCCTTCGCAATGCAAAAGCAGGGCGTTTGCAGGGAATTTTGGATTACACTGAAGAGCCTTTAGTGTCGGTAGATTTCAATCACGACCCTCACTCGTGTATTGTAGACGGCACACAAACAAGAGTCAGTCACAAACAGCTGGTTAAAACACTGGTGTGGTGTGACAACGAATGGGGTTTTGCAAACCGTATGCTCGACACAGCTAAAGTGATGTTCGACGCAAAATAACGCATTGATGCTGCCAGGGCTGGTAGCACCAGCCCGCGCAGCTTTCACAGTTAATTTGAGCATGCTTTTTAAAAGCATGCTCTACTGAATTTAAATTAACATAGGAAAGACGATGGCAATTCCAAGCATGAGCGATATGGCCTTAAAAGGTCAGCGCGTACTAATTAGACAAGATTTAAATGTGCCGGTAAAAGACGGTAAAGTGACCTCAGATGCGCGTATCAAAGCATCTATTCCTACAATTAAAGCGGCCCTAGACGCTGGCGCGGCAGTTATGGTGATGTCTCACCTTGGCCGCCCTACTGAAGGTGAGCCTGCTGATGAATTCTCTCTTCAACCTGTGGTTGATTACCTTAACGACGCCCTAGACGTTCCAGTAAAGCTAGTTAAAGACTACCTAGACGGTGTTGAACTTAGCGAAGGCGAACTGGTTATCCTTGAAAACGTGCGTTTTAACAACGGCGAGAAAAAAGACGACGAGACGCTAGCGAAACAGTACGCCGCACTTTGCGATATTTTCGTTATGGATGCCTTTGGCACCGCGCACCGCGCACAAGCGTCTACCCATGGCGTGGCTAAATTCGCTCCGAAAGCCTGCGCTGGCCCGTTACTTGCTGCTGAATTAGATGCATTGGGCAAAGCGCTGGACAACCCTAAGCGCCCAATGGTGGCCATTGTTGGTGGTTCAAAAGTATCGACCAAACTTACTGTACTAAAAACGCTAGCTGAAAAAGTTGACCAGCTAATTGTCGGTGGCGGTATAGCCAATACCTTTATTGCGGCGCAGGGTCACAATGTAGGTAAGTCGTTAGTTGAAATGGACTTAACTGAGCAAGCTACGCAGCTTATGAATGAAGCGCAGGCAAACGGCGGTAATATTCCGGTGCCAACAGACGTAGTGGTGGGCAAGGCCTTTGATGAAAACACTGAAGCAACGCTAAAAGTAGTGAGTGATGTTACTGATGACGATATGATTTTTGATATCGGCCCAGATTCGTCGAAAGCGTTAGAAGATATTATTAAGAATGCGGGTACCATTGTTTGGAATGGCCCTGTAGGCGTTTTTGAATTTGAACAGTTCAGTGCAGGTACGAAAGCGCTTTCAGAAGCGATTGCAGCAAGCGACGCATTCTCAATCGCAGGTGGTGGTGATACACTAGCAGCCGTTGATAAATACGGAATTGCCGATAAGGTTTCTTATATTTCAACAGGTGGTGGCGCGTTCCTTGAATTCTTGGAAGGTAAAACACTACCAGCGGTAGCAGTACTAGAAGAAAAAAATAAATAAGCCTAAGCGCTGTATATCAATGCAGCGCATACAAGCTCTCGAAAGCTAAGGCCTAGTGCAAAGTTGCCCCAATTTGTGTCACGCTCAGTAACAGCACTTTTGAGCGTGACCATTTAATCGGAAACGATTACCCCAGCGAAACAGTGAAGTACGCTGGCATAAATACCAATTTTATTACAGATGTGTTTACTCTAGGTGCCGGCATGCCGTGTGAGAGACAAACAGATCTTTAATAGAATTGGTATAACAATAAACCCTACACCTGTCTATTAAGGCAGTAATATACAAAAGGAGTGTTGCAATGGCATCACAAGCTCAGCAGGCAATGCTGGATAAACTGAAAACACAAACCGGTTTTATTGCAGCGTTAGATCAAAGCGGCGGTAGTACCCCTAAAGCGTTACGCTTATATGGCATCGAAGAGTCTGAATACAGCTCAGACGAAGAGATGTTTAATCTAGTTCACGAAATGCGTACGCGCATTATCACCAGCACCCCTTTTAGCGGCGAGCGCGTTCTTGGCGCAATCTTATTTGAAAACACCCTTGATAGAGAAATTGAAGGCATGTCTACTGCACACTTTTTGTGGCAGAAAAAGCGTGTTATTCCTTTCTTAAAGGTTGATAAAGGATTGGCTGAAGAAAGTAACGGCGTACAAATAATGAAGTCAATACCAGGTCTAGATGCATTGCTCGCTAAAGCGGTAGCACAAGACGTATTTGGCACTAAGATGCGCAGTGTGGTGAAGCTAGCGAACCATCAAGGTATTAAAGATGTCGTTGCTCAGCAGTTTGAAGTAGGTAAGCAAATTTTAGCTGCTGGCCTTGTTCCGATTATCGAGCCAGAAGTTGATATTCACAGCCCGCAAAAAGCAGAAGCTGAAGCGCTACTTAAGTTAGAGATCCTAACCCAGCTTAATCTTCTTAGCGAAGGTGAAGAAGTGATGCTTAAGCTAACGCTACCAACTGAAGCTAACTTTTATAAAGAGCTTGTTGATCACCCTCGCGTACTTAAAGTGGTTGCACTTTCTGGCGGCTACAGTCGTGACGACGCAAACGCAAAACTAACAGAAAACCAAGGCATGATCGCGAGCTTCTCTCGCGCTTTAACCGAAGGTGTATCTGCACAGCAATCTCAAGAAGAGTTTGAAGCAACACTAGATAAAGCGATTGAAGGTATTTACCAAGCTTCTAAAGCCTAGACTTTTTCTTAACTTGTTTATTACAAAGGGCGCTATTCAGCGCTCTTTTTGTTTATATTAACGCATTCAATTCAAAGCCTGTTGTCAAAAAAAAGGGGACTGTGTAGCATTTCGCGCCATTGTCATTGCTTGATATCATTGAAGCCTAGCATTGGAAGTAAACTGGTGAATTTCCAACACATAAATACTCAACGCTTTTGCTACGGTTTAGCGCTGTTATTGTTTACGTGCTTGCTTACGATTAAACAAGATATTAAGCCAATCTCGTTTAAGCATCAGCTTGATGCATCCGTATCGACCCTATCAATAGAAAGTAGCGCAGAAGAAAATGGGCAAGACGACTTATTTTTGTCCGTTATCAATACCCTTGGTAACGCTGCGATTATTAGTTCACTTAGTGAAAACCCACCTCCATATTTAGTCTCTTGGGCTAAAAAGAGCTACGTCACCCCACTTACAAGAGCGCCACCTGCTGCTTAAGCTTTTCTTCTTGCTTTAATTTTCGAGAGAAAAGCCCTTCAATTTCAAAATTTTCACAAACGTCAGTTCTCTTCAGAGCTGGATATATTCGTGCGTGCATAGCTAACGAGTAAAAAAGCCCGAGCGGCAATAAAACTGACCGGTAAACAAAAACGAGCAGTAATTTACTCGCTATGCCGTACTAATGCTGTTGCCTGTCTATGGGTAACACCTATAAGAACGATTTAAAAATTATGAGCAAAAAAACGCTTTTAGCAGCAAGTATTCTTACCGTCATATTAACTGGGTGTGGTCATCAAGAGCACGAAGCTCATCATAGTGGTCCGCTAGAGTTCAATGTCTCGCATCCAATAAACAAAGATACAGTTCTTGTTAAAGAGTACGTCAGTCAAATCCGCGCCATTCAACATATTGAGTTAAGAGCAATGGAAAGAGGGTACCTTGCCTCTACGTTCGTTGATGAAGGTCAGACGGTAAAGAAAGGAAGCCCTATGTTTAAAATAGTGCCTACTATCTACGAAGCAGAACTTAAACGAGCTAAGGCAGAGGCTAAAGCCGTGCAAATGGAGTTCAAAAACACCAAGTCGCTAGTTGACCAAAATATAGTGTCACCTAACGAGCTTGCTGTTGTGGAAGCCGAGTATCAAAAAGCGCAGGCTGAAGTTGAACTAGCAGAAGCACATTTGGCATTCACTGATATTAAGGCGCCCTTTACCGGTAAGATGGACCACTTAGAAGCAAGAACAGGTAGTCTGCTCGATGAGGGGGAACTTCTCACAACCATGTCTGATTTAAGTCAAATGTGGGTTTACTTCAATGTACCAGAGTCTGAATACCTAGATTATGTACAAAGCGGAAAAGCGAATGAGGGGACGAGCGTTCGGTTAAAACTCGCAAACGGTACGATTTATCCTTACAAAGGGGTGATAGATACTATTGAAGCCGATTTTGATAACCATACGGGAACGATTGAAATGCGTGCATCATTCCCTAATCCCGATGAAATGTTACGTCATGGGCAAACAGGCAATATACTGGTCGATGTCGACTATCCAAACGCGCTAGTCATTCCCCAAAAGGCAACTTTTCAAATATTGGATCAGAACTATGTATATGTTCTAGATGCTGAGAATACCCTCACAACACGACATATAGAGATTGCAGCTGAGTTACCTCACATCTTCTTGGTATCAGAAGGGCTGAAAGAAGATGACACTATTCTTCTTGAGGGTTTGAGACGAGTAAGTAATGGCGATCGCATTAAGCCAAACCTTATTTCTTCTGACGATACGTTAGCTGAACTAGCACTTCAGGCAGAGTAGGGGATTTAGTATGTTTGGTGTATTTATTAAACGTCCGGTGATGGCGATCATGCTATCCCTTATGATTATTTTTTTGGGCGCGCTTTCCGTTGTTACCTTGCCCACTTCTCAATTTCCAGATATCGCTCCCCCCAGGGTTTTAATTTCATTGGCATATCCTGGTTCAAGTGCTGATGTTCTCGTAAAGTCATCTTTGGTGACTATTGAACGTTCGATAAATGGTGTGCCGGGCATGAAGTACATAGTGTCTGATGCCACAAGTGCCGGTGAAGCGACAATTCAAGTTATCTTTGACTTAGATGTGGACCCTAACCAAGCACTAATAAACGTGAAAACGCGGCTTGACCAGATAATGAACCGGCTCCCGCAGTTGGTACAACTAGAGGGAGTGGTACTTCAAAGGGTGCAGCCTAGTATGTTGATGTATATCAACGTCTATAGCACCGATGAAGACGCCGATGAGAAGTTTCTTTATAACTACTCGAACATCAACATTATACCCGAAATACAGCGTGTTAACGGTATAGCCAGCGCTAAGATATTGGGTAGTCGGCAGTATGCTATGCGCATTTGGTTAAAGCCAGATCGCATGCGAGCGTATAACATTTCAGTCGATGAAGTGATGGAGTCGATTGATGAGCAAAGCCTTATTGGTCGTCCAGGCCGACTCGGACGAAGCTCGGGAATAAGTGCGCAGTCTAAAGAATATGTGCTTGTTTATGAAGGACGGTATGACGAGCCTGATGAATACAAAAATATCATTATCAGAGCGGATAGTGACGGCAAGCTGCTTAAACTAAGCGACATAGCAGACGTAGAGCTTAGCAGTGAGTTTTTCGATATCTATTCAAATAAAGATGGATATCCTTCTGCCGCAATCGTGTTAAAGCAAAACTATGGCAGTAGCGCTACTGAAGTGATATCTCAAGTGAAAGCTAAAATGGCAGAGCTTGAAGAAACCTTCCCTGAAGGTATGAAATACGAAATTAACTATGACGTGTCTAAGTTTCTCGATGCATCAATAGAACAGGTACTGCATACCTTATTTGAAGCGTTTATCTTAGTCTCGCTGGTGGTCTTCATCTTTTTAGGAGACTGGCGTTCCACCTTAATTCCCCTATTGGCCGTCCCCGTATCCTTAATCGGTACCTTTTTTTGTATGCAAGCAACGGGTGTAAACATTAACTTGATCACCCTTTTCGCGTTGGTATTGGCTATCGGGATAGTGGTAGATAACGCCATTGTTATCGTCGAAGCTGTGCATGCAAAAATGGAAGAGAGCGCTAGCTTGACCCCTTATATGGCGACGCAGCAGGTATTAGGTGAAATGGGCGGCGCTATTATTGCTATCACGCTTGTGATGACAGCAGTATTTGTGCCTTTAGTGTTTATGACTGGGCCGGTGGGCGTCTTTTATCGTCAATTCTCTATCACCATGGCATCGTCTATTATCATTTCTTGTATTGTAGCGCTTTCATTAACGCCAGTGTTGTGCGCGATGCTGCTTAAAAATCCGCATACACATACCAAAAAAGCCACGCCAATCAGTAAGCTTATTGATGTATTTAATCGTTGGTTTGACAAGCTCACCGGTGGTTACACTAACATTATTAAAGCGTTAGTAACCCGTCGCGTGGTGACTATTTTGTCGCTCTTTGCGTTTGTCGCAGGCACTATTGGTTTTAACCACATTCTTCCTACAGGTTTTATTCCTGGAGAAGATCAGGGGCAAATTTACGCCATTATTCAAACTCCTCCAGGAAGTACCCTTGAAGTAACAAATGAGGTGGCGCGAGAACTCCAAACCCTTGCTCTTGATGTAGAAGGGGTGTCATCGGTTTCTTCACTTGCAGGTTATGAAATCTTAACGGAAGGGCGAGGTTCTAATGCGGGTACTTGTCTAATTAACCTCAAAGACTGGGCAAATAGAGACCAGACGGTACAGGAAATCATTGAAGAACTTGAGGCTAAGACCCATCACCTTGGCGCTGTGGTTGAATACTTCGAGCCCCCTGTAGTGCCTGGCTATGGTGCGTCATCTGGGCTGTCGTTCCGTTTGCTCGATAAAACGAACACGACGGACTACCAAGAGTTTGATGAAATAAACCAATCCTTTATGGATGAACTGTCAAAACGTAAAGAGCTCAAAGGGCTATTTACTTTCTACGCGGCTAATTATCCGCAATATAAAATTGAAATAGATAATCAAGCAGCGATGCAAAAGGGCGTATCAATTGGTAAGGCAATGGAAAACCTTAATATTTTGATTGGTAGTACCTACGAGCAAGGCTTTACCCGTTTCAATAACTTCTACAAGGTGTATACCCAAAGTGCCCCAGAGTATCGTCGTTACCCTAGCGATTTAATGGACTACTACGTTAAAAACGAGGAAGGTGAAATGGTGCCTTACTCTGCGTTTATGAAGCTAATTAAAACGCAAGGGCCAAATGAAATTACCCGATACAACCTGTACACCTCTGCAGCCATTCGGGCGGAGCCCGCAAAAGGCTATACCTCTGCCGAAGCCATTAAAGCGGTTGAAGAAGTTGCTGCGGCAACGTTACCCAAAGGCTATGACATAGGTTGGGAAGGGTTATCTTTTGACGAGGCGAAACGCGGTAGTGAAGCCATCGTTATATTCGGTGTAGTTCTGCTATTTGTGTATATCGTATTGGCGTCGCAATATGAAAGCTTATTGCTTCCCCTAGCGGTTATATTGTCTTTGCCAAGCGGCCTGATTGGTTCATTTATTCTGCTTGACCTAATGGGCCTAGCTAACGATGTCTATGCGCAATTAGGGCTTGTAATGTTGGTTGGACTGCTGGGCAAAAACGCCGTGCTGATTGTTGAATACGCGGTACAGAAAAACCAGCAAGGTTTATCTATCGCAGAAGCCGCCGTTGACGCAGCGAAACAGCGATTCCGCCCTATATTAATGACTTCATTTTCGTTTGTAGCAGGGCTTATCCCTCTGGTCATCGCCACAGGTGCAGGCGCTGTAGGAAACCGTACGATTGGTGCTTCAGCACTGGGAGGTACACTTTGCGGAAGTGTCTTCGGAATCATAGTTATTCCAGGGCTGTACTACCTTTTCGCTAAGTTAGAAGAGGGTAAGTCGCTAATTAAAAACGAAGATCACGTTCCACTTACAGAAACCTACCACTACAACGATGAGGTGCTAAGCGATGAGAAATAACACGCGTCTTTTGAAAAAGCCTCTTTTTATGGCGATTGGCAGTGCACTTCTAGTTCAAGCGTGTGCTATCCCGACAATAGAAACTCGGGACCCGAATGTAACTTTGCCAGAACAGTTCAGAGCAAGTACAGGGCAAAGTACTGATCTTAGTACAGAGCTGGGCACTGAATTAAGCAACAACCTTAGTAATGGTGAAGCAAAAATTGAATGGGAGGCGTGGTTCAACGACCCATATTTGACATCGTTAGTTGAAACCGCTGTAGCGAATAACAAGGAAGTCGCCGTACTTGCACAACGCATTAATATGGCGTCTAACGAGGTGTATGCGCGGGAAGGTGAGTATTTACCAAGCGTGTCTGCAGGTGCTGCTGCTGAAACCGAAAAAGTGGGGGAATATACGCGAGAAGGCGCGGTTGAAGAACAGCTTGATATCAGGGAGGGGAAAGTTTTCCCTGACCCCTTAGCTAATTTAGAGCTTGGGCTAAACGCGTCGTGGGAAGTGGATATCTGGCATAAGCTAAGGAATGCCTCAAAGGTGGCGTCACTTGAATACTTAGCTTCTATTGAAAGTAAGAATTTCTTTATCACGCAGCTTGTTTCTGAAGTGTCTCGTAGCTACTACGAACTATTAGCGTTAGACAACAAGCTGGCGAATATTGATGCCACCATAAAGTTGCAGCGTAATGTTATTCAAACCATTAATGCACTTAAAGAATATGGACGAGCCTCTTCTTTACCCGTAGCGCGCTTTAATGCTGAGGTGAAGAAGAATGAAAGTGAACGCTTTCTCATTGAACAGGAAATTGTGGAGAAAGAGAACACAATCAATCTATTGCTAGGTCGCATGCCTCAACCTATTCAACGAAATAGCAACACGTTGTTTAGCGAAGACATCGTTAAGCCTAATATTGGTGTGCCCGCTTCATTGTTAGAAAACCGACCCGACATTCGAGAAGCTGAACTTACACTGCAGGCTGCAAACTTAAATATAGATGTTGCTAAAGCCAATTTTTACCCCTCTTTAGAGCTTAAGGCTGGGGTAGGGTTGTCTGCGTTTGATAGCCGGTATTTGTTTAATGTACCTGAGTCGTTGGCCTATTCGCTATCTGGCGATATTTTTGCCCCTTTAATCAATCGGCGTGCTATTGAAGCCGTTTATAAAAATGCGAGCGCCGAGCAAATCCAGGCCGCTTATGAGTATGAGCTTACGCTGCTAAAAGCGGTGTCTGAAGTGTCGAACAGTTTGTCTAAGTTGGATAAACTTGAAAAAAGTGCCGACGCTAAAAAAGCGCAAATTGCGTCCTTGGAGTCGTCAGTTGATATTGCGAATAGGTTGTTTACATCAGCGCACGGTGAGTATCTAGAAGTACTATTGGCGCAGCGCGAAGCATTGGAAGCACGCAGTGAGTTTATCGAAACTCGTCAGCAGCAACTTGCAGCACTCGTTGACCTGTATCAAGCCCTAGGAGGTGGTTGGCAATCTTCGTCGACCTAACCTAGATTGGCTAAGTTAATAACTATTTAAGGAGAGCGGTTGCTCTCCTTTTTTTGTTTTATCGTCTTCTTTACGCATCTCAACGTTTAATTTTTATAGGCGGTGATATTTAAGTAAGATGAAAATTGAGCGATCACCGCCAAAACAAAACGGCAAAACAATAACCATAATCTAAAGGTGAACTATGTCTTTTTTTAAAATCCGACGATTACATCAGATGAGTAAGCGGCGTAGTGGGGCGTTGGCGCTATTGTGTCTTGGTGCACTGATGTTGTCCTCCCCTGTACTTGCAAATTCTCAGTCGGATGACGCTACCTCAAAGAAAAATAACTTTTTTCAATCACAAGATATCTTTAACCTTGAATATGTAAGCGAAGTTCAGGTATCCCCAAACGGTAAATATATCGCGTACGTGCGCCGTTCAAACGATATCATGTCAGACAGTAGCCGCGCGAACGTCTGGCTAGCGTCGGTTGATGGTAAGTCAAACCGTCCCTTACTATCATCGAAAAAGAGTTACTATTCTATTCGCTGGTCACCAGACGGCAGCCGATTAGCTTACCTATCCAATGAAGAGGGTAAACCGCAACTGTATGTACGCTGGATGGATACAGGGCAAACGGCGTTAGTTACAAACGTGACATCAAGCCCAAGCAATATCACATGGTCACCCGACGGTAAATACATTGCCTTTACCATGAGCGTAGATGCCAAAGAAAAGCCGCTTGACGTTAAAATGCCGAAGAAGCCGGAAGGCGCAAAGTGGTCGCCTAAATTTCAATATATCACTAAGGCGCGTTATCAAGCTGATGGCAAAGGTGTACTAGACCCTGCCTATACTCATATCTTTATTGTCCCTTCTGATGGAGGCACCGCAAGGCAGTTAACCTCGGGTAATTATCATCACAAGGGGCGTTTAAGTTTTGCGCCGAACGGGAAAAAGATTTACTTCTCTGCTAACCGTAGTGATAACTGGGAGTATGAACCAGTTGAGGCCGATATATTTTCTGTTGATATGACGGGGAATATCGAACAATTGACGCAGGATAAAGGGCGAGAATCGTCACCTGTTGTATCGCCAGACGGAAAGCACATTGCCTATACACACCGCGACGATGAAAAAGTGATGTATAAAAATAGCTACTTGTACGTGATGAATAGCGATGGCTCTGGGCAAAGAAACGTAACAAAAGACATTGATAATTCGGTGTCTAACCTTCACTGGAAAGATAATAAACGTATTTACTTTCAGCAGTCAGTACGCGGTTTAGCGCAAGTGGATGTGGTATCGCTATCGGGCAATGTAAAAGCCGTAGCGAAGGGGCTCGGAGGCACTACGTTAGGACGACCTTATGTGTTTGGTACTTATCATGCGGTAGGCAATGTTGTGGCTTACACTAAAGGGCGAACAGACCGTCCCGCAGATTTATATGTCACTACGCGAAAAGAGCGACAGCTTACCGCACTAAATGAAGATGTTTTAGGTCACAAACAACTTGGCGAAGTGAAAGAAATTGTTTATCAATCTTCTATTGATGGCGAAGAAATTCAAGGTTGGTACATTTTGCCGCCTAACTATGATAGCTCAAAAACCTATCCGCTTATTCTTGAAATTCACGGTGGTCCCAACCTTGCGTATGGGCCCGTTTTTACTGCTGAACTTCAGCGCATGGCAGCAGAAGGCTATGTAGTATTTTATAATAATCACAGAGGTAGTACGGGTTATGGTGAGCGCTTTGCACTGCTACTTCAGGGAAAATATAGCTCTGAGTACGACTTTGCTGACCATATGTCTGGGGTAGACGCGCTGATTGAAAAAGGAATAGCCGATCCAGAGCGTTTATTTATAACGGGTGGCTCAGCAGGTGGCATTGCATCAGCCTATGCCATTGGACTTACAAACCGATTCAAAGCAGCCGTGGTTGCAAAACCCGTTATTAATTGGTTATCCAAGGTATTAACCGCCGATTCGGGCCTTTATCAGATACCTTTCCAATTCCCAGGTAAACCTTGGGATAATGTAGAGCATTATTGGAAGCGCTCGCCATTATCGCTTGTAGGCAATGTGACTACACCTACCATGTTGATTACGGGTGTGGAAGATAAACGCACGCCTATGTCTGAAACTGAGCAGTTCTATCAAGCGTTGAAACTTCAAAAGGTTGATAGTGTACTGGTGAAAGTACCCGGCTCGCCCCATGGGATTGCTTCTAAACCTTCTCGAATGATTGGTAAAGTGGAAAATATTTTGGCGTGGTTTAAAAAGTACGACAGCGCGCACTTTGATGATGCCAAAGCCAAAGCCAAGTAATTAAATCAACGTTTAGAAACGTTAGTTTCGCGTGGCTAGAGATAAATGGGGCTATTGCGCCGATTCAATCGGTTCAAGGCCCCATTTTTTTAATATTCGAGCATACTCGCCATTTGCTTTTAAAATTGAAAGTGCATTTTTTAGCGACTTCACTTTGTCTTTATCAGTTTTTAGACCGGTAGCAACAAAAAGATCTGCCCCCAATGCATCTATGACATATTCGCTCGTGGCGTCGTCAGGGTTAAACCCCGCATCGCTAATTTCGTATTTACCTGTCTCGAAATTTGCCAATGCAAAGTCTATCCGCTCCTTATAAAGCAGCTTCCACAATTGTTCTGGCTCTGTGACCAAAGCAAGGTTTTTTTTCTCTTTAAAGCCATGCTGCTGTAAATATAATGCTGAAGCGTAGCCTCGAATTGAGCCAACTCGAAAGCTCTTAGCATCGTTTAATGAGTTGATAAGCGTTGTGTCTTTTCGCTTAAGCCTAATAAGTGCTGCCTGAACATGATTAACTTCGGCTAGCCATTCAAATTGGTTTTCTCGCTTTGGGGTCTTTAATAGTGATAAAAGCACAAGGTTTGGTTTTTCAAGTGTCTCATGATAGGCACGTGCCCAGGGCATATGTGCTAACGAACTGCTAAAAGGCAGCAGAGGTTTTAGAGCATTAGCTAGGTCTACATTGACCCCTTGCGGTTTGCCATTATTGTCATACCAATAATAGGGCGGGGTAACCTCGCTGAGAAAATAGACATGGTTAGGCGAAGCAAAGGCTGATGAACATACGATCAGCAACAAATATGTACAGATACTACGAAACATAAATACTGTTAAGGACCTATAGAAATAACACTAATCGAAGGTTTAAATAAGGTAATGCTAATGCGTAGTATACTCGGATTATAGGCAAATAATATCGATATTTGCCTATAAAATGTTCAGATTAGGATGTTGTTAAACAGTATATGTCTATTCTACAGCGGAATGTAACTGCGCGATATCGGGTAAAACCGTAAGTTTTAGGTTTAGCGCTTTCCAATAGTGGCTTTCTCTTAGCAAGTCTGCAGAAATTATAGGCTTTTCATCCAACCAGCCGTCAGGGAAGGTAATAGTGAGTTCGTTTTTTTCTACGCTTACCACAAGCTCTGGTACGAAGCCTTCTTGACGTTTTATATTGAGCAGCACGCCCAAACGCAGTAGAGCTATTAGGTGTTTTACCGATTGGCCATCGAACAAATTAAAAGTAGGTAGTTCATTAGTACGAATTTTCTTTCTATGGAAACGTACTAGGGTAGCGAGCAGTAACTGTTGCTCTTGCGTAAACCCAGGCATGTCGACGTTGCCAAGTATATAGGCGCTGTGTTTTTGTATGCCTCGAGAGTTAATTTGCATGCCAACTTCATGAAGTAACGCTGCCCAGCCGAGCATACTTTTAAAGTCGCGCCCTTTAAGCTTCCATTCTTTTTCAACATCATTGAAAAGTGAAAGCGTTGTATTGAGCACCATAGTTGCCTGTGATGTGTCTACATCGTAACGGGTTGCCAAACTGCTCGCGGTTCTGCCGCGAATGTCCGCGTGATGTAACTCATCTTCCATCTGATAAAGCACACCTTCGCGCAATGCCGCTGGAGAATACACCAGACCTTCAATTTCTAGCGCTCTGAAAACGGCGATAAGGATAGCGAGGCCGCCAGCGATAACCACACGACGATCTTCACTTAAATCTGGGTAACTTAGCTTGTCTATATGCCCTGCGTTTGTGAATTGCTTCATTAAATTGCGCAAACTTTTAAGCGTTACCGGGATATCGTGGCCATTGGGTCTGTCTTGCTGGCAAAGGGTGAACAGCGAGCGGATGGTGCCCGACGTACCAATACATTGGACCCAGCCAAGTCTGCGGTACTTATTGTCAATTAACTCAAGCTCTTGCTGCGCAGCCGTGATTGCACGGTTGAACGCTTTAGGTTTTAGCTCTCCGTCTGGGAAAAAGCGTTTGGTATAGCTAACACACCCCATTTGAAGGCTGCGGCAAAGCAAAGGTGTAAACCCTTCGCCAATAACAAATTCTGTTGAGCCACCGCCTATATCAACTACCAGCTGTTGACCGTCTGCGTGATTAGTATGGGCTACACCTGAGTAAATAAGACGCGCTTCTTCTACTCCAGAAATAACTTCTATAGGGTAGGGGAGGATGTCTCTTGCTGCGCTAATAAAGTCTCGGGCGTTACGAGCCTTACGCAGTGTGTGAGTGGCGACGATTCTAACCGAGTCAGGCTCAAAGCCTTTAAGGCTTTCTGCTACCACTTTAAGCATAGCTAGCCCGCGCTCCATTGCCTCATCAGACAATATATCGTCTTCGTTGAGCCCTTCGGCCAAGCGAACTTTTTGTTTAACTCTATGCAGAATTTGCACAGACCCAGCAACAATACGTGCTACTACTAAGTGGAAACTATTCGAGCCAATATCTAGTGCTGCGACTTTACTGACTTCGCGAGTTTCCACGTCATTAAAAATTGATTCGTGCTGGGTCATGTATTAATTTTCTATCCTACAAAGTGTCTTCTAGCTTCTTCAAATAGTCGTAAATTTCTATTTGCGAGCGAAGTTTTTTACGATTACCCCTAGGAACGTACTTGTTGCTCTGATCCTTGTCAATTACTCGAGCCTTCAGGGTATCTTTAAATTGTAGCTCCATTATATCAACAATGCGCTGTTGAAGACCTTTATCATACACTGGGCAACCTACTTCTATGCGGTTATCCATGTTTCGGGTCATCCAGTCAGCAGATGAAATATACACTTTTCTTTCGCCACCGCCTTCAAAAATCATCACGCGAGGATGTTCAAGGAACCTATCTACAATAGAGATAATTTCGATGTTTTCGCTTATTCCTTTTATTCCAGGATTAAGTGAGCACATACCGCGTACAATACCGCGGATTTTAACCCCGGCCTGACTTGCGCGGTACAAATCATCAATAAGTTCTTTATCAACAAGATTATTAATCTTAAAGGTAATTTGCGCATCCTGTCCTTGGTTTAGATGCTGAATTTCTTGTCGAATTAGCGACTGGATTTTGGTTCTGGCGTTTAACGGCGATATTTGCAGGTGCTGGAACTTGTAGCGCCTATAAGGGTATTGAATAAGGTCAAATACCCCCACGCCTTCGTTAGCAAGCTCTTGATTGCGGGTAAATAAGCTGTAATCGGTATATATTTTTGCCGTTTTTTCGTTGAAGTTACCCGTACCAAAGTGCGCATAGTTCACTAAACTGCCCCGTTCTTCGCGAGTAACAATGCACAGCTTGGAGTGAATTTTGAGGGTTGGTACGCCTAGGACAACGCGAATTCCCGCATCGGTCATGCGCTTAGACCACTGGATATTTGCTTCTTCGTCAAAGCGTGCGCGAAGCTCTACGACTACCGTTACTTTTTTACCGTTATCTACCGCGTCAATTAATGAGTTAATTATGCGAGAATTACTTGCCACGCGGTAAATATTAATTCGAATTGATTTTACGTTAGGGTCGAATGCGGCCTGACGCACGAACTCTGTAAAGTGCAAAAAGCGGTGATAGGGGTAATACAGTAAAATATCCCTTGCAGTAATTGCATCAAATACTGTGTTGTATTTAGAAAATGCATTGCTATCGATTGCAGGAAGTGGCGCGTGCTCTAGATAATCGCGCCCTACATTTGGGAAACCAATGAAGTCTTTAAAATTGCGATAGTGCCCTGCAGCGTGCATGGTATCAAGCTTAGTAATTTTAAGACGTTTGCGAAGATCATACTGCATATCTTCCGGCATGTCTGTGTCGTAAATAATGCGCACAGGCTCAGCAATTAGACGCTGCTTCATACTTTCTGACATTTTCTCAACGAAACTTTCGTCAATTTCTTCATTAATCGAATATTCCGCGTCGCGGGTCATTTTAAACGAGTAGGCTTCAATTTCGTCAAATTTGACGAACCCGCGGAAAATATCTTCAATGCACAGTTGAATCATGTCGTCGAGCATAACAATGCTCTTTTTCTTACGGCTTTTCTGCGGAGGGATCAGCGTAAAGCGTGACATTTCAGAGGTAGGAACCTGAATAACGGCAAATCTAGGGTTACGGTCTTTTCTACGTAACGCAACATATAAATAAACAGAGTTACCGTTTAAGCGGCTTAGCAGATCTGTTTTCTTATCAATAAGAATAGGCGCAATGTGGCGCATTGCTTTATTGATAAAGAAGTTGCGTACCCACTGCTTTTGATAATCATCTAAGTCATCTTTGCGCAGAATGTGAATATTGTAACGGGCAAGGGTTTTTACGACATCTTTGTGGATATGGTCAAACTTTTCAGAAAGCTGTACCACTTTCTTTTGTATTTGCGCCATTAGGTCGGTAAGGCGCTCTGCTTCTTCTTCGTTCCCATCGTTTTGCGCAATGGTGATTAGGCGTTTAACATCTGCCGCTCGTACCCGATAAAATTCATCAAGGTTATTAGAGTAAATGCCAAGAAAGCGAATGCGTTCTATTGCAGGGTTATTCTTATCCGCGGCTTCTTGCAATACACGTTCGTTAAACGATAGCCAGCTTAGCTCTTTGGGATAATATAAAACGTCGTTATCCATAATGTCTCAATTCACGTTTAGAAAAATGGTCAAAGACTGACATCAGTCAGTGACACTACTGTGACAACACGTATTCTGGCACTAAGGCCTACCCAATACGTTGCGGTGATTCCGTTACCTCTTATACCAATCCGCATAGCTACTATACCTGCGGTAACACGCCGCGATTACGAACATTTTAAGTCTCGCTGAGTGGGTAATTAGCTATGCGGACTGGTATTAATACTGTGGGCATGATTTTAAGACTCTGTGTTAGAAGCCCCTCGCGTGTTATTACACTCACGCCCTTATTATTATCGCTTTGCGGTAATATCTACTACTAAATCGTTAGCTAGCGACTCTAACGCATCTTGCAACGCGCCGTCGTCAAAATCTTCAGTTACTGCGATTTCTGCTTTTGCTTTGAATATAAGGTTGCCCCAGTTAGGCGCGCTCTCACAATGAGAAGCAAAAGTGAGAATGTTTAAGTTAAACTGGTTGAGAACAGAAGTGAGCTCTTGCACTATGCCGGTTTTGTCATTACCCATTACATCAACGGTTAACTTAGTCGTATTACTATTCTCACTACTTGAAACTGCAACAGATTGCACCGACAAATCCCTAATGGCGTTTAGCGCATCAATTAAGCCTTGCTTGTTCTCATCGGCAACATGCACTTCTACGAAGCCGGTGAACATGCCTGCCATGTGTGCAAAACTTGATCCTTGCCAGTTGCCTTCATGTTTATATACAGATTTAGCGAGTGCATCTACTAAACCTGGCTTGTCCTTACCCATGATGCTTATAACTAATGATTGCATACAGTGCTCCTTATAGGGCGTGTAGAGAAAAACTTTGATCGTCTTCCTGTTGGGTAATACCATAGGCGCAGAATAGGTTGCGCGAAGGTAATGCTATAAACTTTCACTTGCTATTAGCATAACAAAACTTACACTGCTCTCCAGTGCAAATTTAGGGTTATTCTTCTTAAAAATGAAGAATTTCGAAAATAAGAATTACTAAACAGCCACATGATTTTCGACAGCAACAGCACAAACAAAAAACGCCAGCGCAGCGATAAGTGGTCACGCTATGTAGTGACGGGCTTTGGTGGCCTTGTTTTGTTAACCCTCGTTATTCTTATTACCCATCTTATAAGCCAAGCTTTACCTTTGGCATACACCCCTAGCTTAAATCATTTCTTGAGTGTGAAAACGCCAGACAATGAAGCGATTATCAGCGCAGGCGACATTGTTAACAGTCAGCCTTTGCTGGTCAGAAAGTCTGACTGTCGATTGGGATTAAAGTTGCTTAAAGACGATGCTCTGGTGAGTAATCACGATTATATTCGTCCTTGTGAACATAGGTTGTCGGCCCACAGCGTGATGGGAGAGAACTATATTGTTGATGTCTCCCCTAGTGCTCAAGTGAGAATCTTACCAGTAAGATCTTTCAATATGAGTGACAGCAGTGGGGTGGATTTTGCGACCAGCGCGCCGCGAGCTGCGTTGGCAAGTAATATTACGTTTGCACTACCTAAAAACGAGTGGAATAACCGTAGTAGTTGGGGTATCGCTCTTTCTTCAAAATGGGCTGTGGTGTCTATCTTCCACGGACACAGTGTATTTATTCGATGGGTAAATCGGCTGCGCCCTACCCAGGTGGTTGATAAACGGTTTTACAATATCGACAGGTTAGTATTGCTACCTGGGAGCAAGAGCGTATTACTTCAAGTGGATGATGCCCTTTACCTTAACAGGCTCGGTGATAAAGGAGCATCACTACTGCCCATTGCTGAAGGCATAACCGCGTCGTTAGATAAAAAAATTGTTTTTCCTCTTGCTAAAGATCGCACTTTTTTCTTAATGAACAGCAAAACACAGGCGCTTACTCGCTGGGTGTTTAGCAAAAGCGAAAAAGGCCTTACCTTTGAACAAACCTATCAAATAACGCTACCAGGAGAAACAGTCAGGGACGTAGCGGAGCATGCCAGTATGAACTTAGTGGCTTTGCTGACAGATGAATCAAGGGTGTTATTGGTAAACCGAGTGTCTGGCGATGTGGTGGCTTCACAACAAATAGAAGGTACCGCTAAGAACATCATTTGGTATGGGAATAAGCTTTACAGCTACTCTGACAACGCCTTGTCGGTGTGGGAAGGCAAGCATTTAAGCGGTATTACTACGTGGACATCGCTGTTTGAACCTCAGCACTATGAGGGGTATGAAATTGAAGAAACCGTATGGCAAACTACCCATGCCTCTGACTTTCAAGAGGCAAAATTCAGCTTAACCCCGCTTTTAATAGGCAGTATTAAAGCTTCCTTTTTGGCGCTGCTTATTGCGATACCAGTTGCTATCGGCGCCGCGATTTACACCGCGTTTTTCGCTAAAAGCCGATTGCGCAACATTGTTAAACCCGCCATCGAACTGCTTGAAGCTATCCCCAGTGTTCTTATAGGTTTTATCGCGGCTATTTGGTTGTCGCCAAAGGCTGAGCAGTTTTTATTTTCTTTTGCTTTTTTTCTTATTGTTATTCCCTTTGTACTTATCGCTGTTGCACTAGTGCAGCGCCCCGTAGCGGAGTATTTACCTAAGAAGTTAAGGCATGGTGCAGAGTTATTCTTCGCAGTTGGTGGCGTGTTCCTTTTAGGTTTTGTCAGTGTGGAATATGCGCCATCGCTTATCTTCTCGCTGATGGGGGTTGATGGGTTTACGTTGCTAGCGGCAGAATCAGATAGTCCTATTGGAAAAACAACCATAGTGGTAGCCCTAGCGTTGGGTGTAGCTATTTCACCCAGTATTTATTCTTTAGCTGAAGACGCTATTAACGGTGTGCCAACCGATTTAAAACACGCTTCGTTCGCATTGGGAGCGACCCGACTACAAACTTTGCTGTATGTAGTGCTACATGTTGCCCTACCAGGTATTGTTGCCGCAATAATGTTAGGTTTCGGGCGAGCGTTTGGCGAAACTATGATAGTACTTATGGTAACGGGGAATACGCCAATCTCCAGCTGGGGGCTTATAGAAGGTTTGCGAGCACTTACTGCTAACTTGGCAATTGAGCTTCCTGAGGCTGATGTGTCTTCAGCGCATTACCAAATTTTATTCTTCACCGCGTGCATTTTGTTTGTGTTCACCTTCATAGTAAACACCATAGCAGAGCTACTGCGACAGCGTATAAGAAGAAGGGCGTACTATGGCTAATCAAGTATCTTTTGGTTTAAATGCAGTCCAACGCCAATCGCTAGTCATTAGCTTAACCGCTTTTTTTACTAGTTTGTTACTGATTGCGCTTGTGAGTGTACTAATACTGATTAGTTTTCGCGGTACCGCTTACTTTTGGCCAGAGCCTATCTACACCGTAAAGGGCAAATATCAAGACGGCTCCACGTTCTCAGTACTTGCAAACCTATATGATGATCCATCAAATAACGACATTACCCTTAAGTATTCGGATGCTCAGCATCCATATGGTTTTCAAATTCAGTTATCTCGCGGTCAGGTGAATGATACGCTACTTGCGAAAGAGAGCGCAGAAATTAAGCTGATAGATGGTAGGCGTGTTTTAGCGGTACCTGAATACATCGTTGTACCGTCCCAGCCGCCTCAAACTCTAGATAATATTGATAATGTAATAGAAGAAGTAGCACAGATTAGCGCACAAATTGAAGCGCTCAATACCCGGCACCTCGCGCCTATTCACGAAGCGCTGTCTCAGTTTGATAAACGTAATGTTGTTGAAGATGCACCGGCAAGAGAGCGCTTAGTTGCTTCATTTAACGAGTACCAAAAACGAGTAGAAGCGCTGGAAGACACACGGGCTGAGTATACCTTGCTGGTGAGTTTTGCAGACGGTACGCCCTTTGTTATCCCCATCTCAAGTATTCAGGATGTGGATTTCGTAAGCCGTTTAAGTACGTTCGAAAAATGGCAGGTAGTGTTTTCAGAAATTGGGGTGTTTCTTAGCGATTCCCCGAAGCAGGCTAATACTTCTGGCGGCGTATTCCCAGCCTTGTTTGGTACCGTGCTCATGGTTTTTTTAATGACCATAATTGTAACGCCTTTTGGTGTGCTAGCCGCTATTTACCTAAGTGAGTATGCACCCAATACCGCGCTAACCACAATTATTCGTGTTAGCGTAAGTAATATGGCCGGGGTTCCTTCTATAGTGTACGGTGTATTCGGGCTTGGCTTCTTTGTGTATACCTTGGGCGGCAGTATTGATGAGCTATTGTTTAGCGAAACACTGCCCGCGCCAACCATGGGTAGTCCTGGCGTATTCTGGGCAGCGCTGACTATGGCTATTTTAACCTTACCTGTTGTGATTGTTGCCACTGAAGAAGGCTTGCGCCGCGTACCAGAAGGTTTGAAAGCGGGGAGTTACGCATTAGGTGCAACCAAAATTGAAACGTTAGTACGTACTGTATTACCTATCGCGTCTCCCGGTATTATGACTGGCGTAATTCTAGCCATCGCAAGAGCGGCAGGGGAAGTCGCTCCTTTAATGCTTGTAGGGGCGGTTAAGTTTGCGCCATCGCTACCCATAGATGGTGAGTTTCCCTACCTCCACCTTGATAGGCAGTTTATGCATTTGGGTGTACTTATTTATGACGGTGCTTTTCACAGCCAAACCGATGGGAAAAGTGCAAGTATGATGTTTGCCGCCTGCTTGCTTTTACTCGTAGTGGTCTTTGTATTAAACATACTGGCAGTGATACTTAGAGCGCGCCTGCGCAAACGCTATATCAAAGGATAATACAGGTTTTATAACATGTTGAAGTTGTTTGAACACAATACGCTAAACGTTAACGACATTAGTGGAGCACAAACCGCAGTGGAGGTGAAAAAACTAAACTTATGGTTTGGTAGTAAGCATGTGTTAAATGACATCAGCATGCGAATACCCAAAAACAAAATTACGGCGTTAATTGGTCAAAGTGGTTGCGGAAAGTCTACACTCATAAGCTGTTTTAACCGTCTTAACGACTTATATGACGGCTGCAAGTACACGGGTGAAATCATTATTGATGGTCAAAATATCAATAGTCGAAAAGTCAATGTGTCTCGCCTTAGAACGAATGTGGGGATGGTATTTCAGCGCCCTAATCCTTTTCCTATGAGCATTTATGAGAACGTGTGCTACGGACTTAAGCTTCAAGGCGTGAAGGTTCGCAGACATTTAGACGATGCCGTTGAAGGCGCATTAAAACAAGCCGCACTTTGGGATGAGGTAAAAGATCGTCTATTTGACTCTGCTCATATCTTATCTGGTGGTCAGCAACAGCGCTTAGTTATTGCCAGAGCATTGGCATTAAAACCTGACATTTTGCTTTTAGATGAGCCCACGTCGGCCCTCGACCCCTTAACCACGCTTTTTATTGAAGAGCTGATGGACGCACTCAAAAAGCAGTGCACCATTATTATTGTGACGCACAACATGCAACAAGCTGCGCGGGTAAGCGACTATACCGCCTTTTTCCATCAGGGCAGGCTGATAGAGTATGCAGATAGTGACACCTTGTTCACCATGCCAGATAAGAAGCAAAC
The DNA here is from genome assembly GCF_018619335.1 of Alteromonas sp. ALT199. GTDB lineage: Bacteria > Pseudomonadota > Gammaproteobacteria > Enterobacterales > Alteromonadaceae > Alteromonas. Next base: position 56,666 of record NZ_JAHHDX010000016.1, read on the forward strand.
CGAAGACTACATAACGGGACGTTATGGATAATGCAGAAATGAGTGTTAGTTCTGATATGGAGCTTTGCATCGACACTGTATTTCATCGCAGTGCTGCTGACTGCCTTGAGGGCAAAGCGGTTTGTCATAATGACCAAACGAAAAACATTAGCACTTTATTCGAATGCTACTTACCAAGCTTAAGCCGCGAGGAGAAATCGCCATGCGACAGGTAGCCTTAAATACTCACATCTCAGGTACATTTAACATTGAGTTAGAAAACTTGCGTAACTCGGTATTGACCATGGGCGGTGAAGTTGAACAGCAGCTGGTAGATACCTTAAAAGCGGTGAAGCACAATCACGCCGCTCTGGCTGAAAAAGTGGTGTTAAATGACTTAAAAATTAACTCCATGGAAATTCAAATTGACGAAGAGTGCTTGCGCATTATTGCCAAGCGTCACCCTACCGCCAGTGACCTGCGTTTAATTATGACCATTTCTAAAGCCATTACCGACATTGAGCGAATGGGCGATGAAATAGAACGTATCGCCAAACTAGTAACGCGCAATAAGCTGCCAAGTTCGGATACCATTAAAAGCAGCATGCTGCTTATTGGTGAGAGGGTAGCGGCAATGATGCGCGGTACATTCGATGCCTTTGCCCGTCAGGATGAAGCGGCGGCACTAGAAGTGTACGACCAAGACAACCGTATTGACAGTGAGTACAAGAGGTTATTGTCCTACACCACGTCAGAAATGCAGAAAAGCACAGATGATATGCAGGATTGGCTGGATGTTTTGTGGGCTATGCGCTCGCTAGAAAGAATTGGTGATAGATGTAAAAACGTGTGTGAGTATGTGGTTTATCTCACTCGCGGTACCGATGTAAGGCATACGCCGCTGGAAAATATGCAGCAAAAACTAGAAGATTTGACGTAATCCTGTCCAAATGGTCAGTGTTATTTTGCGTATCAGTAATTAAATATGATTGTTTGCGAAATTAATTTGTCATAAAACTGCAATATTTGGTGAATTTATCATCGTATTCAAATGATTCCGCATACTTTTATCGTTTTTCGGTGATTTTCGCTATGGCTTCTATGACGATTACGTTATCATGCGCCGCAGCCAAGAACAGATCGTGCAAAATTTAATCGAACCTTATGATAAAACACAATTTGTCTTTAACTTCATTCTCTTGCCCTTGGGGTGAAGGGATCATGCTACTTACTCAAGTAGCGTCCAGCCTAAATCGCGTTTAGATCGGGAGCGATTATCCGTGGAATTTTTTGAAAGTTATGGCCTAATTCTTATAATCCTTGCCGCCGGCGTTGGTTTCGTCATGGCATGGGGTATCGGAGCAAATGACGTTGCCAACGCAATGGGTACGTCAGTGGGTTCTAAAGCTTTAACCATAAAACAAGCCATTGTCATTGCAATGATATTTGAGTTTGCTGGCGCCTACCTCGCAGGTGGCGAAGTAACGTCTACCATTCGAAAAGGGATTATCGACTCAACCTTTTTTATAGACATACCTGAATACCTTGTATTAGGCATGATCTCGTCATTACTTGCGGCTGGAATATGGCTAGCGGTAGCGTCGTGGTTGGGGTGGCCTGTATCTACTACGCACTCAATTATAGGTGCCATTATCGGCTTTACGGCAACTGGCGTCAGCATGGACGCAGTAGCGTGGGACAAAGTGGGTGGTATTGTAGGTAGTTGGGTAGTAACACCTGCTATATCAGGCATCATTGCTTATCTTATCTTTATGAGCGCTCATAAGCTTATCTTCCAAACCGCAGCTCCGTTTGCCAATGCTAAACGTTATGTGCCGTTCTACATGGCATTAGCGGGCTTCGTTATGTCGCTAGTTACCATTAAGAAAGGCCTTAAACACGTTGGTCTAGAGCTAAGTGCCGTTAACGGATATCTACTGGCGATTGCTATTGCCGTAGCACTGGGTTTCTTGGGTAAATGGTTCATCGGCCGCATGAAATTCAGCGGTTCTGAAGATGCAGACTTACAGGCAGCAAACGTTGAAAAAGTATTTGCGCTGCTTATGGTAGTAACTGCATGCTGTATGGCGTTTGCCCATGGCTCTAACGATGTTGCCAACGCGATTGGACCTCTTGCGGCTGTAGTAAGTGTTGTTACTAGCGGTGGTGAGATTAACTCAAGCGCAACGCTTGCTTGGTGGATTTTACCATTAGGTGGTTTAGGTATTGTTGCAGGTCTTGCTTTATTTGGTCACCGCGTTATTAAAACCATTGGTCAAGGTATCACACACTTAACGCCAAGCCGCGGCTTCGCAGCTGAACTCGCAGCAGCGTGTACGGTAGTAATTGCATCGGGTACAGGTTTACCTATCTCAACTACGCAAACTTTAGTGGGTGCGGTTCTAGGTGTAGGTTTAGCGCGTGGTGTATCTGCACTGAACCTAGGTATTGTTAGAAATATCGTTGTGTCTTGGATTGTAACCTTGCCGGCAGGTGCACTACTTTCAATTATTTTCTTCTTTATATTGAAAGCAGCGTTTGGCGTAGCTTAGTAAGCTAACCTTATTGTTATATTCAAAAAGGCCGCGCTTCAATGAAGCGCGGCCTTTTTGATTTAAGTCGATAGTCAATTAACCGTATTAACCTCGTGAAATTGGCGACTCAAATCCTCTTGGTTTAACACCCACCACAGCACATTTTAACTGGTGGATGGTTTCTTCTGCAGTATCACCCATAATGTAACCTGGCACGCCTAGACGAGATACTGTACCCATAACAATTACATCTGTATCTAGCGATGTGGTTGTGGCAGCAATCTCCCGACGTGGGTAGCCGTGCACAATGTGGTTCTTAGGCTGTAGGTATTCCCAAACATTGTCATCAAGTTCATCAGAAAGTTCAGAAAGTAGCTTCTCTAATTCCTTTTCACGCTCAGCGTGAATTTTCGCTAGATCAGTTTCCATTCTGTCGTTATCGACGGTAATAAAGCCATCTCTGGCTATATTTTCAGGTACCGCATCAAACACGTGAACAATATGCAGCTGGGCAAATTCTAATAAGGCTATTTGGCTAGCGTGTCGCAATATATCGCGATTAAGGTCGCGTCTTATTGAAACCTCGTGGTTCGGGTAATGATAGTTAAGATCTAGTGCGGCTACTACGTTCTTGTATTGGCTGCGAGGCTTGTGGTTTATCACCCACAAAGGGCAGGGGCATTTGCGAAACAGCTGCATATCCAAACTGCCAAACAGTTTGTCCAAAAAGCTTTCTTCTGCTCGCTTTATGACTAAGTCGATATTGTTAGTCATTACATAGCGAACGATATCAATTAACGGGTGCCCCACAGTTACTGCTGTCGACACTTCATATTGTTTACTCCAGCTTTCAGCCTGCTGCTTCAACCAAACCTGAGCCTGAGTTTCCATGGTTTGCTGAGAGTCCACGTAAGAGAATGACTCCATGACCATACTCGCATTAGGCGGTAGTGATTCTAAAGAAAGCATAACAGTAAGCGAGGCTTGGTGAGCTTTGGCGATATGCAGTGCTTGAGCAACTGTGTCATCTTGACGATGTGAGTCGCTCAACACACATAAAATGTTTTTATAATGTCCTTTCATACTGCCCTCAATAGTGGTTCGCTTTATTGACTGAATGATACAAGAGCGTGTCTTACTTCGCTGTAAAAAAACGTGATAATTAACATACTTTCTTAATCCTAACGCTACTTATAAGGGCTTTCCAGCGGGAAACTATAAATTCTTAAAAGGTTCTTATTAATTGAAGGGCTGCAGTGAATGTCTATACGCTGCTTGAAATAGTAGACGGTAGTACAAGTTACGTGGAGGTTACAGCGCTAGGCTGTATTTAATCTTTATGTTAGATTAATCCAATATTTTCTAATCCCTTTTTGAATAATAGTGAGATATCCATGAAATGGCCTAATCTTAAGCACCTGCACTATTTGGTGACGCTACATCAAGAGCAGCATTTTCACCGAGCAGCCCAGCGCTGTAATGTAAGTCAGTCAACATTGAGTACTGCCATTCAAAATTTAGAGGAACACTTTGGAAGCCAGCTTCTTGAACGTGAACATAAAACGTTTGTGTTCACCTCATTAGGTTTGGATATTGTTGAGCGCAGCAAAATGCTCCTTCAAGAAGCCGGCGAGCTTGTTGAGTATGCGCAAAACGCGGGTAACTGGCAGCGAGGCACGTTAAAGCTAGGTGTTATACCAACAATAGCGCCGTTTTTATTTGAAGGCATGTTGGGAGCGTTTTCTGCATTTCTACCTGAGATCAATTTAGAAATGCAGGAAGACACCACCGAGAAGTTGCTACAGCAATTGACTGACGGTCGATTAGACTTACTGATCTTAGCGCTGCCAATGGACACCCCTGGGTGCAAACAAATGGTCTTGGGGCACGACCCGTTTCACCTTATTGCTCATGAAGATATGGCCGAGCAACTGCCCAACCCTGTCGATATCTCTACCTTGCCTAAAAAGAGTATTTTCTTACTTCAGCAAGAACACTGTATGACAGGCCACGCCGTAAGCGCATGTAACCTTCAACATAGCGACCAGATTAGCAGCGTGGCAGCAAGCAGTCTGTACACCTTGGTGCAATTGGCGAATAGCAAAATGGGCTACACCTTTTTGCCTGAACTTGCGATCAATCAATCCATTCTTGAGCACACCGGTCTTAAGAGCTTCCCGGCAGAAGAACAGGGCTTTAGAGAGATTGGTCTAGTATGGCGTTCAGGCACAACTCGTATGCAGCTGTTTCGTCGTATAGGTGAAATTATTTCGCCTCTGTTGCCAAAGCCAACTTTAAAATAACGCTTGCGCTGAAGGCGCAGTTTTTAGCCTTTCATTTAAAACGGTTGAACGCGTGCGTTCAGCCGTTTTTTGTTGGTAACAATAGTTATTCTTTTACCTTGCTTAGAGCTCTTCAATCTCATTTTTTCAACCTCACTTCTTCAATCTGATATTTTGAACCTGACTTCTTTATTCGAATCCAGTCTCCATTACGGTGATACTGAGCTTACATAGACATTTATTTTTAAAATAAACAAACTTTTTTGCAAAGCTTATCGACTTAATGGTTAAGTAAAAAAATAGAGCGTAAAACGGGGAATGGCGTGTTTAAAAAACGAGATGAGAAACTCGTGGAACAGGCATTAAAGGGCAATAAAAAAGCGTGGTTTACGCTTATCTCTCGCTACGAAACCGCAATGTATCAATACGGTATTCGAATGACGGGAAATAGCCATGATGCAGCAGATTTAATGCAGGAGATTTTTATCTCTGTGTTTCGCAGCCTTGCCTGTTTTAAAGGAAAGGGCAGTTTTAAAAGCTGGCTCTATCGTATTGCCCACTGTCGCTGTGTTGAGTTGTATCGCAAGCGAAAACCGCACACAGATATCGACGACATACAAGCGCCACTTTGTGATACGCCGTGCCCTGAAATGCAGCTTTATAGTGATAGGGAAAGTAGAGCGTTAACGCAGGCCATGCAAACCTTACCTTTAGGCCAAAAAGCTGTGGTGGAGTTGAAATTCTTCGGCCATTTCACATTTGAAGAAATTGCACAGCAAATGGATATCTCAGTTAATACCGCCAAGTCGCGACTTTACGCAGCCTTGGCAAAATTGAAGTTGGAGTTGGAATAATGACCTTATATGACAAAGAAGCCTTATTCTCAGCTTATCTGAACAACTCGCTTACTAGCGAGCAAGAGAAGCAGTTTAAAGCGCTGTGTGAGTCAGATGATAAATTCGCACAGGTGATAGAAAATAGCGTTCGTTTTAGCAACGCAAGTTCAAACTTCGTTGCCCCAGCACTTCCACCGTGGGGCAAAGAACGGATCTTCTTCAAGAAAGATGAACCACGTTCGCTTTGGTCTTGGTTTAACTTGCCAGCGTGCGCCATGGCCATGTCAGCGTGTGCGCTATTAGCCGTTCTTACTGGTGCAAAACTCACATATAGCGATAACAAAGTAGCACTTACGTTATTAAACAATAGTTCAAGCAGCGTCGATGAAATGGTTGACCAACGGGTTACACAAGAAGTTGCCAAAGCATTAGGTGAACAACGTGACTTCTATCAACAAGCAAACCAAACACTTTTCAAAGAGTATGCTCATGCGCTATCTACTCAACAGCAACAAAGCAGTGCGGAACTTACCAAGTACTTATTAGCGTCGAGCCGAGAAGAGCGCAAGCATGACTTCGCTGAGCTTATTAAATTTATTAACGAGCAGCGAATTGATGATCAGCGATTCTACGCACGCCAATTTACGCGTCTTCAAGATGAAATCGATGATATTGAAATAGGGTACAGCGCGGTAAATTTGCCGAACAGCCGGTCAGGCGTGTCATCAACAATACCGTACGCCACAAACAATCCACAGTCTTCGCTAGATGACTAATGTAACTAGGTGAAATTATGAAACAATTATTATCTGCTTTACTACTTTGCTCAGCTGCTAGCGGCCTTGCAAGTGCACAAACCGCGCAAAAATATGACACGCTATCGAACGAGTTAGAAATAATGTCAGGGGTGCTTAAAACGTCCCTACGACAAAATGCTGCTACAGATACCTGGAGAGTGAGTCACATTGAAACTAGTTATTTAGCGGGGCAGGGGGCAGTGTTTACTTTTTCGGTAAGGGGGAAAAGTGGTAATTGGGTACGAGAAATTGAATCCTTGGTAGAAGGTTTGGTTGGCGCAGTGCCACCGGCTCCGCCTGCACCTCCGGTTTCTGCGGCAAACTCGTTTAGCGATGTGGATGATATTGTATTTGAGGCCGCGAGGGAGTGGGAAGCCTACGCAGAAGAGACGAGTCACCGTTTTTCCCAAGCGTTTTCTGATAACAACAATCGCTTACGGGACTTACGTAACATGCAGCGCGAGCTTGCTTGGGAAGCAAGAGAAGTAGAGCGAGAACTGCGAGATATCACGTTCGAATTGCGTCACGCTGACGAAGCGCGAAAAAAGGAATTACTTACGCAAAAAGAGCAGTATGGTGAGCAGCTTGAGGAATTAGAAGCGAAAGAAAAAAGTATGAAGGATGAGCTTAAAGCAATTGAGAAGAAGCAAGAAAAGCAGATGGAGGCACGTAAAGCTGAGCAACAGCAGGCTCGCAAAACGTTTTTAGCCGGTTTCGAATCTGGCATGAGTGAGAGTTTATGCCGATTCGGGTCTGGTCTTCGCGGTTTGCCTGAAAATGAACACCTCAGCATGGTACTTAAGGATTTTGAAATTGACGAAAGTCGAGAGCGTAGGGACCGAATTTATGTATTTACTCGTGCCGATATAGTACGTTGCGTTCAAGAAAAAATAGACGCAAATAAGCTTCTCACCAACGCTAACATTTATCAGTTTTGAGCAGAAAAACATGACGCTATGAGTTGCGATTAGCCCTGTTACTTGTAAACGCTTTGCGCTATTAAACAAAAGGTGCGCCTTTCTTAGCTTCATTGTCAACAAAGGCGCATTTTTAATGACCTACATTTTAGGTGCGATACGCCCTAATTCTGCAGCCCATGTGAGTTCGGATCTTTTAAGGTTGTTAGCCGCACTAGCGCCAAAGCTGTGCAGCGCATTGTAAGCGCTGTTAGATGGAACGCGGCAATAGTGGCAAAGTGCATAGAACAAAAGACTACAGCGGTGCTGTGAACCATCACAGTGTAGATATATCTTGGCTCCCTCAGTCAACATTTGAGACAACTCATGAAGGTATTGGTGAAGGTGTACATCTTCGGTGGGAGACTCTGACGACGGGTGTAAAAAGGGAACCCATAACCATTCTAACCCAGCCGCGTTTGAACTATCGCGAATAATCGGTGCGTTCTCTTCACTGGTTTGTACCGTAGCCACGTGAGTCACGCCTAGTGATTTAAGTCTTTCAAAATCACTTTCAACGGGTTTTTTACCAAGGCATATTTGTCCGGCGCGCAGTGAAAACCACGCGATATTCGGTTTTGCTGTTGCGCTGTCTTCTTTTTTCTTACCTTCTTGCATAGCTGCGTTATCTAAAGCCTTTTGTTAAACGACGAAGTAATAAATAGAAAAGTAATGGCAGCTACATCCACCGATAACGAACAAGTGCCAAATTGCATGGGTGTACTTTACCTTTTTTGCCACATAAAAGCACACGCCTACGCTGAAACAAAGCCCCCCTGCTACCAATAGCCAGAGGCCAGCGCCGGGCAGGGCGACATATAGAGGATAGATAAGACCTAGGGCAATCCAGCCCATTAATAAATAAGTCATTACCGATACTTTTGGGAATCTGTGCTGAGCGATAAGTTTAAACGCGACGCCACCTAGCGCTAAGCTCCAAATAATAGCGGTCATGGTAATGCCTAATACGCCACCAATTGAAACCAATAGTAAAGGTGTGTAAGTACCCGCTATCAATAAATATATTGCACTATGGTCGAATAACTTAAGCCAGCCCTTTGCTTTTTGATGCGAAATTGCATGGTAAAGCGTAGAACTTAAAAAAACCAGAATGAGGGTAGAGCCGTAAATGGCGGCCGTGGTTAGCGCCAGTGTATCTTCAGCGCGATACAGCATAAATATTAAACCCACGATAGCCGCAATAAAGCCAATGCCGTGAGTAATACTATTTAACCACTCTTCTAAAACGGAGTAAGCTTTGGCAGAAATAGCTTTTGTTTGTTCCTTTACGTCTGTCATCACGTCTCCTGTTTTGTAATCAGTAGAAATACGCGCACCTCTTATTTGTCTATTCGCATATCTGGACAATTATAGCGCACACTTGTTCGCTCAATGTGAAAATATTAACAGAAAACGCTGATGGTGTAATGACGATAAGATTACAAAAGGATTTACAAATCGGTCCTTTCAAACAGCCGCCTAGTTTATCTAGAAGGTGCTTTAGCGTGCGACTTTCTTCTGCACTCATACCATTGAGCTTGCAAAGCATTTGCGCGGGTACATCTTCTGCTATGACTTTCTGTTCTTTACCCATTTTTGTCAGCTGTACGCGCTTAACGCGTTTGTCGCTCTCATCTTTAGTCACGACCAAAAAGCCCTTTTCTTCCAGCTTTTTAAGAATGAGAGACATGGCACCCCCATCTATTACTGTTTTATCTAGGAGCTCAGCAATAGTGATGTCGTCGGTTTCCCACAGGGCCATTAATGTTACATATTGAGGGTAGGTGATATCTAGCGCTTTAAGAAGTGGGCGGTAAGCGCGAGTGAATGCATTCGACAGCGTATAAAAACGATGACAAAGCTGATTTTCCAACTTCAATAATTCAGACATGACACTTAACCCTTATTAATACTGCTTTTTGAATGCTGTTTATATTTTGCATACAAAGTACTTGATCTGCAAGTTGGTTCGGTGTTAATTTATTTTGCATGCAAAGCAAATGTTTTAATTAATAATTCAGGAGAACAACTATGCATAAGCTTCAACAAGTCGTTTATACCGGAAGTGCAACTGCAACCGGCGGTCGCGAAGGTACAGCAAAATCTAGTGATGGTAATTTAGACCTTAAATTGTCTACACCTAAAGCCCTGGGGGGCGCTGGTGGTGAAGGCACTAACCCTGAGCAAATGTTCGCGGCAGGCTATTCGGCTTGCTTTATTGGCGCACTTAAGCACGTTGCTGCATCGCAAAAGTTAAAGCTAGCTGATGATATTAGCGTAACGGGCGATGTATCAATTGGCCCTATTGAGCAAGGTTTTGCTATAGCGGTTAAACTGACAGTTGATTTGGGCGATATAGACAAAGCACAAGCACAAAGCTTAGTCGATACTGCCCATCAGGTATGTCCATATTCAAATGCGACCCGTGGCAACATTGAAGTAGAAATAAGCCTAGTCTAATTTCACGAAAACCGTTTTAGGTGTTAACGCAATAAACGTTGATAGTAACGCCCGCAGCAGCGGGCGTGTTTATTGAATTAGATTCGCCAGTCATATAACAGCTTGATACACTAATTTAGTATTAATCATCCTTTAGGAAGTTATATGAAAAAGTACGGATTACTGGCTACATTTGTATGCGCGCCAGCGTTGTTCGCATGCAGCGACAACAGCAATGTAGATGCAGCCAAGACAGACAAAGATCAAGCCTTTAGCGTAGGCTCAACTTCAGACACCGAAGCACAAAATGTTGTAGTAGCAAACCAAGCTGACGCAGCTATTGCCTCTGGGGTAGATTATCACTCCTTCGCGAACCCTAATGAGATTAGGGTTACTCATCTGAGCCTAAATCTAACGGCTAACTTTGAGACTAAGCAGCTTATTGGTGACGTAACTCTTGATGTAAAACGCACAACGCCTGAAAACAACACGCTAGTTTTAGATACACGCGCTTTAAACATTGAAAGTGTTACCGTTGACGGTGAAAGCGTTCCTTTTGCAATGGGTGAAACTGACAAAGACTTAGGCACACCTCTTTCTATTACGTTACCTAACGCAGCAAACGCGGTAACGGTGGCGTACTCAACCTCGCCTGAAGCGTCTGGCGTACAATGGTTAACGCCAGCGCAAACTGCGGGTAAAAAGCATCCGTTTCTCTTTACCCAAGCGCAAGCGGTACACGCACGAAGCTTTATTCCACTTCAAGATTCTCCGCAAGTACGGGTAACTTATGACGCTACGATAAAAACACCTGAAGACCTATTGGCAGTGATGAGTGCGTCGAACGACCCTACTACTGCCCGCGACGGTGAATATGAGTTCACCATGCCACAGCCTATCCCTTCGTATCTTATTGCCTTAGCAATCGGTGATTTGAAGTTTAAAGCTATGGGTGAGCGCACGGGTGTGTACGCAGAACCCGCGCTTCTTGAAAGCGCCGCAAAAGAATTTGAAGATACCGAAGCCATGTTAGAGGTAACAGAGGAAACTTATGGCCCTTATCAGTGGGACCGTTACGACCTTCTCATTCTACCGCCATCGTTCCCGTTTGGTGGTATGGAAAACCCTCGTTTGTCTTTCATTACGCCAACGGTTATCGCAGGTGATAAAAGCTTGGTGTCGTTAATAGCTCACGAACTGGCACACAGCTGGTCTGGTAACACCGTCACCAATGCTACATGGCGCGACCTGTGGTTAAACGAAGGCTTTACGACTTATCTCACCTACCGAATTATGGAGATGATTTATGGGCATGATCGCTTTAAGAAAGAAGCGGTGCTAGGTTATCAAGATTTAGAGAACGATATTGCAGCCCTAGATCAGAATGATGAGATCCTTGCCGTCGACCTTCGAGGCCGCAACCCAGACGATGTTTTTTCAAACATTCCTTACGAAAAAGGCGCACTTTTCTTACGTGAAATCGAACAGAAGATAGGTCGCGAGAATTTTGATGCGTTTTTAATGCAATACTTTAAAGACTTTGCCTTTAAGAGCATTACCACCGACACTTTTATCGCCTACTTAGATGACACCTTGTTAAAGCAGTATCCAGATAAGCTAGATGCAGATCGTATTCATACCTGGATTTTTGAACCCGGTATTCCAAAGGGCGCACCGCAGCCAGAATCTGATGCCTTCACTAAAATTGATGATACACGAAGCGCATGGCTAACAGGCGATGTGAAAGCGACAGATATTGAAACAGCGCAATGGACAGTACATGAGTGGCTGTATTTCTTAAACAACATGCCTGAAACGTTAAGCAAAGCTCAACTTGCTGAGCTTGATTCAGCGTTTTCACTAACAACGACTAAAAATAACGAAATTGCCCATAGCTGGTTGATGATTGCAGTAGAGAATAACTATCAGCCTGCGTTTGAGCGTTTGTATAGTTACCTGGTTTCGATTGGTCGAAATAAACTGGTTAAGCCGCTTTATCGCGAGCTATCTAAAACGCCAGAAGGCAAAGCGTTTGCAAAGCGCGCTTTTGAAGAAGCTAAATCTGGCTATCACCCACTTACGGTGAAAGCGAATGAAGGCTATGTGAATTAATCATCAGTGGTTCTGTTAATATAGTAACAAGTAAAGCAGCGCAGCAGGCGCTGCTTTTTTATTTCTACCAAGAGTAATACTTATAAACAAAAATTGAACGATTGTTCAAAAGGGCGATCTTAAAGTTAGGAAAAGCGTACTAACGTTTACCTAGTGTAATTCAAGTGTAGCTGAGCAGCTTATTTGCTAGCCGCACGCTGAAGGATTTGAATTAATCGTTAAGGAGTTTTTATGTATACACAAAAGATGCACCCAGCTACTACTTTTCCTGAAGTAAAGGCAACGCTATCAACTGGCGAAACTATATCGCTGGCTGACAAGGGCGATGGATGTGACTGGAAAATGGTGGTGGTTTACCGTGGTAAGCACTGCCCGATTTGTACCAAATACCTAAATAAACTTGAAGATTTCACAGGTCGACTACGTGAGCTTAATATTGATGTCGTTGCAGTAAGCGGCGACAGTAAAGATCAGCTTGAAGCGCATTTAGATGACTTGTCGATAAACTACCCGATTGCGTACGGTTTGTCGCAAAGCGATATGGAAAAGCTAGGTTTGTACATTTCTGAGCCTCGTTCAGAAAAAGAAACGGATCATAACTTCGCAGAGCCAGCCTTGTTTGTGCTTAACGGTGACAATGAAATTCACATTGCTGAAATCGCGAATGCGCCTTTTGTTCGCCCTGATTTAGAACAGCTTGTATCTGGCCTAGAGTTTATTCGCAATCCAGAGAATAACTATCCTATTCGAGGCACGTTTAAAGGGTAATTATTGGAAATTTTGGCTTCAGAAAAGAAGTTTTAATGTTGTTATAAAGTGCCTCCCTATAGTTGGACTATCCAATCACTGGGGGCACTTCACTTACTGAGCCTATCTAATTTGCATGCGAAAACAGCCCAAAGCTACTTTTGATGTCACTACCAGCATCTTATTTTTATAAGGTTTACTTGTCCTTTACTGCCACTGAAAACGCAATAGGCGCCATCTGCTTTTTAAAGTCATCTAGTGCATCTATTGGCAACTCAACTTCAACAACTACGCTACTACCGTAGTCGCAGTTTGCAATTTTTCCATTCGCTTGCTCCACTAAGTGTCGTACGAACTGCTCATGCTTAAAATCGATGTTCACGCTTAGTGGTTCTAGCTTAATCTCTTGTCTTACTTCAAGAGCGTCAATGGCTTGCTGAGCTGCTGCCGAATAAGCCCTTACCAACCCACCTGCACCTAATTTAATGCCGCCAAAATATCGCGTAACAATAACCATAATATCGCCGATATCTTTATGCTGAAGCACATTTAATATGGGTTTTCCTGCGGTACCGCTAGGTTCGCCGTCATCGGCCATAGCTGCACTAGTGGGAGAGGTAGGATTACCAAAGATATAGGCCCAGCAGTGGTGTCTTGCGTCGGGATATTGTTGCTTAACGCTGTCTAAAAGCGCCATTGCACTTTCACGAGAGTTGGCAAAGCCAGCACAAGCGATGAATTTACTTTTTTTAATTTCGTACAGGGTTTCAACCTGTTTAGCGGGAACGGGATAAGTCATCGTTATATTGTAAGCGAAGATAATTTTTTATTTAAGACAAATGGGCTAGGTTACGCACTTTATCGGTAAACAAAGAGACTTATGGCCTTAAAAAACATATGGAAACGAAGTGGTCAAAAATGCTACTAATTAGTTAAATTTGTCGAAAGGTGGCACTAGTGCTCGACAATTAGTCTGCAAATACTTCTTTTGTTAAGGTTAAGATGTTGAAGATAAAAGGTTTTTTAAAGTTGGCGCAATGATTGTAACAGTAATTGTAATTGTGAATGTGGCTAAGACGTATTGCCACTACAAGGTAACTTCGTCCCAATAAGGAAATCATGCTATGAAATCACGTACTACTGCCCTTACCATTATTGCTCTTACATCTCTTTTCACTGGAAGCGCTTTAGCTTCTGTTGAGTTCACTCCTTCTGACGATTCGGTAACGTCTAACCTCTGCGTAACGGCCGCTTCCGGAAATAAATGGAAGTTTCACAATCAAATTAAAGCATCAGCGTTAGATAAAAAATACGTTGCAGAAGAAATGACCTGTAATGGCTTAACGGTTTCGGCCTTTGTCGACCAGTATGGTGAAAATGGCGACAGCATTAAGAAGTATCTGAATATTCAACAGCAGCACATTGCTAATGTTGCGCATACTAACTAGTGCAAAAGTGTCAGGTAAAAAAACGCTCTCAGTGTTTACGGACTTAAAATATTTACCAGAGTAAAACACAATCTCTAATGAAAAAGGGGCCGTTGATAATCAACAGCCCCTTCTTAGTAATTTTCAATGTTTGTTAACGAAGAATACCAGAAACGGTTTCTGATACATTCAACGCACCTTTTTGAATTTCATCAATTATGCTTTGAACTTGCGCAATTTGCTGACTGTTTTGGTCCACGCTATCTTTTACTCCGGCCATCTTCTTCGTGGACTTGTCTGCAAGTTTCCTGTTTTCTGCAACCACGCTTTCTATTTCCACCGTCGAGTCGCTAGTGCGCTGTGCAAGCTGTCTCACTTCATCTGCAACCACGGCAAAACCTCTGCCTTGATCGCCAGCTCGTGCTGCTTCAATCGCAGCATTTAACGCTAACAAGTTAGTTTGCTCAGCAATACCACTAATGGTCGTAACGATGGTTTCAATCTTAAGCGACTGTTCACTGAGCTCGTGCATGAGTAGATTGGTTTCTTCAACTTCTGAAAGAGCAACGTCGAAAGTTTCTACGCTGCGCTGTAAGGAAGAGGCGCCATCAGCAGCAATCTGAGAGGTTTCTTCTGCTGTTGATACCGCTAACTCTGCCGCTTGAGCAATGGCATGTTTTTCGTTCACGGCGTCGGTAATATTTGAAGCGAATTTAATAACTTTAGTAACACGACCTGAGGCATCAAAAACAGGGTTGTACGTTGCTTCTAACCACAACGTATTACCGTTAGCATCGACTCGTTCGAATTGACCTGAAGAGAAATTTCCACGCGCAAGATTATCCCAAAAATTGGGATTATCTTGATAAAATTTATCATTACAAAACATGCGGTGGTGTTTGCCCTGAATGTCGGACAAATTGTATTTTACTGTGGCAGTGAAATTTTCGTTTGCCGTAATAATTGTTCCGTCTGGTTCAAACTCGATAACCGCCATTGATTTGTTTAGCGCATCAGTGACTGCTTTACCTTCAAAATATGCTTTTTCGTGCTCAGTAATATCATGATAAATAGCATGAATTTCCAAACTACCGTTTCTATTCACAGTAACATAGCTTGCTTTAAGCCATTTAGTTTCACCAAGTGCTGACTTTCTAGCCACTGTGTCGCTAAAACTGCCACCATTGACAAGCTGTTGCCAAAACGCTTTGTATTGATGTTCGGTTTCAATACCTTCTACACGCATCGCAGCATGGGAAAACGATGCTACTGTGGAGTTTGGGTAGTTCAAAATGGAAAGTAATGCTTGAGAGGCAAAGGTACACTGCCCATCGGTGCTATAGATGGCATAAGCCATATTATTTTTGAACGCATCCAGCGTACCAAGCAAACCTTGACTCTCATCCCTAAGAGCCGATATGTCATTATTGTATCGAGAGCTTGATACGAACATAACGTCTCCTGAAGTTACATGCATTATTATGAATAAGTATAGTGTAGATTATATTCTTTGGGGGATTAATTCGTTTAGACATTAGGCGGAATTTACGGCCTAAATATTACCCAATGGGCTTAATTCCGTTGAGAATGGTTGTGTTTTTCTTACACTACGGTAACTATTCACATCGTACAAGAATCAATAAAACTCATAAGACCACCTGATGCCATTAGAACGATTTATTCCTTTTCGCAAACGCGATATCGCTACTTTATGTGAAAATTTGCTAGCGAACGAGATTGTTAACTTCCGATACTTCTCAACCTTGTTAGCGAATCGTATTCACTACCAGTATCACGAGCAATTGGAAGCGCTGAAAGACAGCTACAGCCATTTCGATCCAAATAAAGACACACGTGAATTGCAATCTTCGAATGAAAGGGTACGCAAGCTGAACCAAAAAGCCTTTGCCAAGGGTTTTGCCAACCTCTTAAACGCAGCAAATTTTGAGAAAGTCACAGATGATGATTTGGAAGCTGCGCTGAATGAAGAATCCTTGTTCAAAGTGCGTCTCGCGGTAAGCTTCGATGACTTTGAGGATGTTGTGTTCTATCGCCGGGGGGAGTCTATAAAAACGGAAACTGTACGTACCTTTTTCGGGCTACGCAAAAAGCAGGTGTCGTTTACCAACTATGACAAAGTAGCTGTTTATATTACTTTTAAAGATGAGACTTACTTTAAAGATAAGGGCCAGATACCGGTAACCTTCAAACCTGGCTCAACCATAGTAAAGCTTTTTCAAAACGTACCTAAAGCAGACTTAGAAATGCTGTTTCCCAATAGCGAAGTCAAAATGCGTCCGCTAGATAAGCTGATTATTAGTGCTTCGGCTGCAATAGGCGGCACCGTCGTCTTGGTGACTAAGTTAGGCGCGTCGCTGCTTCTTATGGCGTCCTTTTTGGCGTTCTGGCTGGGCTTTAAAAACGAAGAAGTGGAATTAACTAAGCAGAGCTTAATCACCTTTGGTATTGGCATGGGCGTATTTGGTAGCTTTATCTTTAAGGAATGGACAAAGTTTAAAAACCGAAAAATTCGATTTATGAAAGCACTGTCCGACAATTTGTACTTTAAAAATTTAGACAATAACGCAGGTGTATTTCATACGTTAATTGATGCCGCAGAGGAAGAAAACTGCAAAGAAGCCTTATTGGCCTATACGTTTTTGCTTAAATGTAGTGAAGTGTCTGTAGAGGGCGGTGCTGCATTCTGCGAGGTGCGTACAGAGCGGGAGATTGCCGCTGGTGGAATGGTATTGACAACCCTTGATAGCGCAATAGAAACCTACTTTTTAGAAGAGCTCAACTGTGCTCTCGATTTCGATGTTTCCGATGCTATAGACAAACTTTTAACTATGGAACTAGTCGAACGAAATGGCGATGTTTACGTTGCTCGGACGCTTCATGATGCTGTCAAGATACTCGATGATTACTGGGACAACATTTACCAGCCTGTTTAAATTATTCTTGTGCAGACTAAAAGATTGCACGTGCTGGGTTATTCCACCTGCATTCTTTGCGAAGCGAACATTTAGACACGCGTGGCATAAGAGAATTAAGGCCAGTAACCGAGTTATCAAACCATTGTCATAAAACCACAAAATCTCTATAGTTGCTGAACGGTGTGTTGAACTAGATCTTCAGACCGCAGCGCCCAAAGCGTTTCTCTATCTCCAATGCAACAAGCCTGGTTCACTTCTACATGAAAATATTGCATACATCTGACTGGCACTTAGGTCAGAGTTTTTTTACGAAAAGCCGCAAAAACGAACATGCCGCCTTCCTCAAATGGCTTCTTCAACAAGTAGAAACGCATCAAATAGATGCGATTATTGTCGCGGGTGATGTGTTTGATACGGGCACGCCGCCTAGCTATGCCAGAGAACTTTACCACGGGTTCATCGGTGAACTACAAGGCATGAGTTGTACACTGGTAGTGTTAGGTGGAAACCACGATTCAGTGTCGGTGTTAAACGAAAGTAAGGCTCTGCTGAAATATTTAAATAGCCACGTTATAGCTAGTACGTATGGCGAAATAAGTGAACAAGTAGTCACGCTTAATGATCGCAAGGGGCTACCCAGTGCCGTACTGTGTGCTGTTCCCTTTATTCGCCCACGTGATGTACTAGTCAGTGAGGCAGGGCAAAGCGCCACTGACAAGCGCCAAGCGCTGGGCGATGCGATAAAGCAGCATTACGTGGCGCTTTATAATGAAGCGCTGTCATTGCGCGCCTTAATGGAAGAAAAGAGAATAAAAGAGGGCAGCAAAAATAGCGCTGCCATTCCTATTATTGCTACAGGGCACTTAACTGCTTTAGGCGTGAGTCAGTCAGAAAGTGTGCGTGATATTTACATTGGCACCCTTGAAGGCTTTGACGCTAAAGGGTTTCCGCCCGCCGATTACATTGCGCTGGGGCATATTCATAGGCCACAGAAAGTAGCAAAAACCGAACATATTCGCTATTCAGGTTCGCCCATACCACTTAGTTTTGATGAGCTGAACACGCAAAAGCAAGTGGTGTTAGTTTCGTTTGAATCTCAAAGCACAACGCCAACTATCTCAACGCTTCCGGTACCGCGCTTTCAGGCCATGGAAGTCATAAAAGGTGACTTAAAAGCGATTGAGGCGGCCATTAATGAAAGCGAAGCTATCGCGCTAGCTTCTCAAACAGATGATGCCGTTAGCGAAGTAGATAAAGCCTTTAGCGAGTTGAATAAAACGCTTAGCGCCACGGAAAACGCCATTAGCCCTAAAGACCCAGTGTGGTTATGCATTGAAGTTGAAACAGAAGACTATCTGACTGATCTACAGCAACGTATTCAGGGCTTATTAGAGGGAAAAAACGCTGAAATCTTGCAGTTGAAACGCAAGCGTAAGCGCACGGCAAATAGTTTAACGGAAAAGCAAAATGTACAGCTTAGTGAACTGTCGGTAAACGACGTATTTGAAGCGCGTTTGGCTCTTGAGAGCATAGATGATAACCCAAGTGGTGAGTCAGCAGAGGCAACCAAGCCTGAATCGGCACAAAGTGCCGGAGAAACTGAAGAAGCAGCTTCAGAGAAAAGCGCTTCACGCATAAACAGGATAAGACAGCTGTTCAATGAAGCGGTAGAGCGGGTTCACACTAATGATGAAGATGTCGACGTGTCAGGTGAAATATCGCTACCACGTGCAGCCCGTAAAACTAGCGCTGGAGCGTCTTCGCAGAATGAAAGTTATTCTACATCAACGGAAATAGGTAAGGCAGAGCTTGAGCAAGGCGATGCTCAACAACACGGTCACAAAGGGAAGGGCGAGTAACACAATGAGAATATTGACCTTACGCCTTAAAAACTTAAACGCCCTAAAAGGGGAGTGGAAGATAGATTTCACCCAGTCGCCGTTTATCGACAATGGCCTGTTTGCCATTACTGGCCCAACAGGGGCGGGTAAAACCACGCTGCTTGATGCCATATGTTTAGCGCTTTATCACCAAACCCCTCGCTTGGGGCCAATTTCAACGTCAAACAACGACATCATGACTCGCGGCACGGCGGAGTGTTTGGCGGAGGTTGAGTTTGATATTAAGGGTAAAGCATATCGTGCGTTTTGGAGTATGCGTCGGGCCAGAGGGAAAGTTGACGGTAATCTGCAAAGTGCCGATGTTGAGCTTGCTGAAGTTGAAAGCGGCAAGGTATTAGCCACTCAGGTTAGGCCGAAAAGTGAAGAGATTGAAAAGCTGACCGGCCTTAATTTTGCCCGCTTCACCAAGTCTATGATGTTGTCGCAAGGCGATTTTGCTGCATTCTTAAATGCTAACGAGGCCGACCGAGCCGAGCTGCTTGAAGAGTTAACCGGCACCGAAATTTACGGGCAGATATCACAGGCGGTACATCAGCAATTTAGTGACGCTAAACAAAAGAAAAAAGAGTTTGAGATAAAGCTAGAAGGCGTAACCTTACTTAGCGACGAGCAAATCACTCAGCTTGAAGATGAACAAGCACAAACCAAGAACCAAGTCGCAGCGTTTAACCAAACACTTACTGAACTGCAAAAGCAACAGCAGTGGCAACATGCGTTTAACGCCAACGAGCTCGCCATTAAAGAAGCCAGTGAAGCGCAGCAGGCCGCGAATAATGCCATCAATGAGGCGAAGCATGAGCTTGATCTTCTAACTCAAAGCGAGCCGGCTGAAAAGCTTCGCTTGCCATTTTTGCAAAGAAACGCCCTTCTGCAGGATGTAACCCGTTATAAAGAAAGGCTCGACGAGAAAGCTACGCAGCTTCCCGGCTTAAAAACGCAAAAGGCACAACTTAGTTCAGAAGTAACCCATGCCGAAAAAGCGCTAGCGCATACAAAGCAACAAAGCAGTGAGCTTGAAAAGCGCATAAACGAGCAGGTGGTGCCGCTTGATAACCAAATAGCGCAGCTCACTACTGAACAGCAAAAAGCAAACGAAAGCGCGGCAAGTTTAAGACAGTCAATAAACGCGTTAACACTGAAGCGCACAGAAATAGAGAACGCTTCGGCAGATAACAAGACCAAGCTTGGTGAACTTGAAACCTACTTGAATGAACATCATTCACTTAGCGGCATTGCAGAATTTATAAGTGGCTGGAGTGAAACGGCGCGCCATATTGAACATGATCAGAAGCAGTTAGAAACACTGACACAAAGTGTAAAGAATGATCGTCAGGCGTTTTCATCCCTAGATGAAGCTATTGCAATAACAAATGAGTCGTTAAACACCTTAACGCAGACATTCGATGACAAAAACGCGCAAGTTGCCGAGTGCGAAAAGGCACTTCACGCCGCGCTATCTGATAAACTAACTGATACTAATAGTGCTAGTGCAACCAGCAAAGCAAGCCTTCAGCAAGAGCGCGATACCAAGCTTCATCATTGGGATAACGTGTTACAGCTAGGGCATATTCAACAGCAATATTTGGCTCTAGAGCAAGACAAAGTATCGCTGAGTGCACAGAAAGAAGACTTAACGAAGCAACTAGCCCAGCAGCAATCTGACCGCCAAGCCTTGGTTGACGCCTACAAGCAAACTCGTAGTAATTTAAAAGACATAGAGGCGCTTATCGCCCTGGATGCTGAAGTGGCGCACCTGCGCGCACAGTTAAAAAGTGGCGAGCCATGCCCTGTTTGTGGGGCTAACGAGCACACCACGTCTAGCGTGGCTATAGATGTGCCTGAAACTATTCAAAAACGAGATAGCTTAAAGCAGCAGTTAGATGATATTGAGCAGCAAGGGGCGCGGGCAAAAGAAAGCGTTACACACACTGAATACACCCTTACTCAGGTTGATAAGCAGCTAGAACAGGCAAGCGCTCAACGAGATACGCTGCTAGAAAAGTGGCAGCAGCTTTCAAACGTACTTAGCGCTGATATACCGAGCTTTGAAAAGGTCGACATTAATACATCGCAAAGCGTCGCTCAATTTACCGAACAGTTTAAAACCCGTCTTGATGACATTAGTGCCCAATTAACGCGTTTAGAAGAGTGCGAGCAAGCTTTAAATGCTGCACTGCAGGCTAAAAATGAGGCGCAACAGTTGCTACAAGCCAAACAGTCAGAGCATGCTGTTTCGCTGCAGCAGCGCGAAACCTTAGGAAAGCAGTTCACCGAACGCAATGTGGAGCTAGAGAACAAAACACAAGGGATTAACAATAGTATTTTAGCGCTCAGCGAGACTATGTCGGCGCACGGTGCCGACATTCACAATCTGTCTATTGATGGAATCACCAAATGGTTAAATGAAAAAGCCAAAGCGCTTAAAACTTATAAACACAATCATCAGCTACACGCCAAACTTAAAAATGAGTTGCAAGAGGTAGGCAGTACCTTGCTTGTGCTTAACCGAGACATCGAAAGCGCTGAGAATCAGCTGAAGGATGTATCTGAAGAGCTTGTGGAGCTAGATAATAGTTTAAAGGCGCTGCGTGATTCACGCTTAAACGTATTTCCTGAAGGCAATATTGCTGAAACAAGGAATAAGGCAGGCGCTGCCCAAGAAAAGGCTGAACGAAGCGTAGATGAATGCAAATCTCGCCTGCAACAAACGGACACTATTTTGTCTCGTTTAGAAGCAGAAATTGCTCAATTAAACGAACAATTAAACGAAAAAGAAATGGCACTTACAGAAGCAATAGAGCACTTTAACCGTCAGTTGGCAAGCAGCCCATTTGACGATGAGCAGGCGTTTAGCAATGCGCTCTTAGACGAAGATACCCGTCACACCTTGCTTGCACTGCAAAAGCGATTAACGCAGAAAAAACAACAAGCAGACTTAAAGCTAGAAAACGCGCTGGCTACACGACAATCGCTGAAAGCCCATGCTAACGCAGCGCAGTGGCAGAGCGAGTTAGAAGAGCACGGTGCACAGTGGCTCGATACGAAAATTACCCAGCAAGCCGGGCAGCGTGACACCCTGTTATCTTCCCTAGGGCAAATTGAACAGCAGCTAAGCGCTAACAATAAAGCCCGTGAAAAGCAGCAGCAGCTTGTAGAAGAGATGGCTGCATTCGATGCCTATTACGATGATATTACTTACCTGCACTCGTTAATTGGTTCGGCAAGCGGCGATAAATTCAGACGTTTTGCGCAAGGGCTTACTCTGGACAACTTAGTGCAGCTTGCTAATCAGCAGCTTGATAAATTACACGGTCGCTACCAGCTAATGCGAAAAGAAAACGAAGGGTTGGGTTTGAGTGTATTAGACACCTGGCAAGGCGACGTGGTGCGAGATACCAAAACCCTGTCTGGCGGAGAAAGTTTCTTAGTGAGCCTAGCGCTGGCTTTAGCTTTATCTGACTTGGTCAGTCACAAAACCAGCATCGATTCGCTGTTTTTAGATGAAGGCTTTGGCACCCTGGATGCAGAAACTTTGGATGTGGCCCTTGATGCCCTAGACAACTTAAATGCCAGTGGAAAAATGATTGGTGTGATAAGCCATATTGAAGCCATGAAAGAGCGTATTCCTACTCAGCTTAAAGTGATTAAACGCAACGGTGTAGGGTTAAGTGCACTAGAAAAACCTTATGCGGTGGGTGAACTCACCGCTTAGGAATTAGTAGCTAAAACGTTTGTTTAAAAGTATGTGCTTGGTAAATGCTCGCAAGATCATGGTTTTATGATACTTTATCGTTATCAAAAGTAGATATGGACATCATAAACAGTGAAACGATTTGTAATATTCCCTCTTTTTGCCTCTTTCTGTTCGTTTGGTAGTACCTTTCAGTGTGAAAGTGAGTTTACATGGCTAAAAAGCACATTTGAAAATAACGATGCTGGTTTTCAATATAGCGTCGAGAAAAACGGGCAGGACCTTTATTTCGCCCACAATAATGCCACTCTTACTCGGATACAAAGCGCGAAAAGTGAAGCGCAATGCCACACGGTGCTTAGCGACTGGCTTACATTTTTTCGCAAGGGGCACATTGGTCTTGCGCTAAATACGAATGGTTCAGAGGAAGCGGTACCCGAATCGGAAGTGCATGATTTCGACTTATCGGCATTTAAACAGTATTTGAAAAGCCAACGTGACGAAACCCTTGAAGGGATCTGGCAATTCTCAAGCTATACGGTTGCGCTTAAAAAAGAGGGTAATGTCCATAAGGCTTATATCGTTGAAAGTACCAACCCTTCATGGAAGGCGGGACAAGTAAAGTTCATCCTTAACGACCCTGCAGACAGCAATACTGCAAAAGTGACGTTTTTTATGGGCGATCACTCCGCCCGACAAATCGATACCATGACACTCTTGGGTAACAATGACGTGGTGTTGGGCAATAGCTTCATTGTTATGTCGCGCCAGGAACCGAGAGAAGAATCGTCGCCTGAAATAACACGCTATGTTCGCCTACTAAGTACAAAGGCTCCGCTATTCGAAAAAATTTCAGTGAACACAGTATTAGTTCGCATACCGTCTTTCGACCATGCCTTCAAAAAAGATATCGACGGGGTTATCGCTGAGCACCTGGATACGATTTTAGAAACCGAAAACCTCATTATCGACATCCGAGGAAACGGTGGTGGTAGTGATGCAAGCTATGCTTCTTTGCTACCAATTTTATACACCAACCCTATTCGCACTGTAGGCGTGGAATACTTATCCACCGAGCTTAACAATTCTAGAATGCTCGGCTTTTTGCAAAACCCTCATTTTAGTGACGAAGAAAAGCAATGGGCCAAAGACGGGTACGACATACTTCAGCAACACATTGGTAGCTACATCAATATTGGTGAAGATGTAACAGTAGAGACATTTGATAAAATTGAACCCTTGCCAAAAAGTATAGGCGTACTTGTAGATTCGAGTAATGGCAGTACCGCTGAGCAGTTCTTACTGGCGGCTAAACAAAGCAAGAAAGTAAAGTTGTTTGGGCAAACCACCGCAGGTGTACTTGATATCTCTAATATGTATCAAACTGATTCGCCGAGCGGTACTTTTACTTTGCATTACAGTCTAACCAAAAGTTTGCGCATCCCCCACATGGCCATTGATGGAGTGGGCATTCAGCCAGACTATTATATTGACGAAGAGATCCCTATTTATGAGTGGACGTCTTATACGCAAAAGATACTTGAAGGCATGTAAACCCTCATAAACGGCCAGCGTGCGGTTATTTGCGTGTAACTAAGACTAAACAGGTTCATTTGTTGGGCGTTATCCTTTATGGTGCTTCGTCAAAATAATAATGGACCAACATTTATGGATTCAACATCACGCCCAAGCTTGTTTCAGCGCTACATGAATGGCAGTTTGGTACTGCAAATTATCATCGGTATTGTATGTGGTATTGCGATAGCGAGTTTTTCACCTTCAGCTGCTCAATCAGCAGGGCTGTTGGGGAGCTTATTCGTAAAGGCCCTTAAAGCGATTGCGCCTCTGTTAGTGTTTGTTTTGGTCATGGCGTCCATTGCCAATCACAAGCAAAACGAGCAAACCTTTATCAAACCCGTTTTGGTGCTGTACCTCGTAGGTACGTTACTGGCTGCGCTAACTGCCGTATTAGCAAGCTTCGCTTTTCCCACAAGTTTAAGTTTAGTGACCTCCGACATTAGTCAAGCTGCACCAAAAGGGGTGTCGGAAGTGCTTACCACGTTGCTTTATAACATGGTGGATAACCCAGTGAATGCGCTAGTAAATGGAAACTACATCGGTATTCTTACTTGGGCTGTAGGCCTAGGTTTAGGCCTTCGACACGCTAGCGAGGCAACGAAAGCGCTACTTCAAAATATGGCAGATAGCGTAACAACCGTAGTGAGTTTTGTTATCAGGCTTGCGCCATTTGGTATTTTCGGCTTGGTAGCTAATACCATTGCTACAACAGGCTTTGAAGCATTGCTTGGCTACTCTCATTTATTAACGGTACTGATTGGCGCAATGCTATTTATCGCACTTGTGACCAACCCTTTATTAGTATTTTTTGCAACCAAAAAGAACCCTTATCCTTTGGTCTTCAAATGCCTTAAAGAAAGCGGTATTACGGCGTTTTTCACCCGTAGTTCGGCGGCGAATATTCCGGTAAACATGGCGCTATGTAAACGCTTAAAGCTTGATGAGGACACCTATTCGGTATCCATTCCGTTAGGCGCTACTATAAATATGGCTGGGGCTGCGATCACAATTACCGTGTTGACGCTGGCTGCGGTTAACACCTTAGGTATTTCTGTAGATTTTCCTACTGCTGTACTGTTAAGCGTTATCGCTGCGGTATCAGCATGTGGAAGTTCAGGTGTTGCAGGTGGTTCGCTACTGCTTATTCCGCTTGCCTGTAGCCTGTTTAATATACCTAATGAAGTGGCCATGCAGGTGGTTGCTGTGGGCTTTATTGTTGGCGTACTGCAAGACTCTGCTGAAACAGCACTAAATAGTTCTACTGATGTCTTGTTTACCGCCGCTGCATGTGAAAGGGCTGAATTGAAGTGATAAGCTTGTATAAATGAGGGGTATAGTTAAAAAAGAGGGTGAAAGCTCTCTTTTTTTAATTTAAGGATTAAAATATAATCTATTCATGGGGTTAACTTGTCCG
>NZ_JAHHDX010000003.1:0-58192 GCF_018619335.1 Alteromonas sp. ALT199
GTTTGAAACTTTATATCAAAGGTAAAGGGCTACAGGAGATAAGGACTATTGAAACTAACGCTAGATGAAAAATATTTATTCTCCAGAACAAAAAAGTTCAGAATAGTTATATAAATTGCTATCTTGAACCATGCTTTTTCTAACAGGTAACAACATGAAAAATAGAGCGCTTTTTTCTGCTATAGCTTTTCTACCCACACTATTTGTATCTTCGCTGGTTTACTCGCAAGAAGAGCAAAAGCTTAAAGTCGCTACCTTTAATGTGAGTATGGAAGCCACCAATTACAAAGCCTTAGGCATGAAGCCGAGCGACAAAGTACTTCAGCATGTTCTGTCTACGGGCAAGCATCCTCAAGTTAAAAATATTGCTGAAATTATTCAGCGTGTTAACCCTGATATCTTGATGCTGAACGAATTTGATTACATTGCAGATAAAAGCAAAGGGGTAGAGGCTTTTATAGAAAACTACCTTAATATATCGCAGCAAGGGCTTGAACCGGTTGATTACCCTTACACGTACGTAGCGCCAGTAAACACGGGCGAGCCCACCATCTTCGACTTAGACAATAATGGTAAGGCAGAAGGTATTGGTGGTGATGCCTATGGGTTTGGATTATACCCAGGACAATACGGTATGGCGTTGCTATCTAAATATCCCATTGAAGTGGACAACATCCGCACCTTTCAGAAATTTAAGTGGCATCATATGCCACACCCTCAAAAACCTATCATACCCGACGAATCAGGAAGCAGTGAAAACGGCACGCCTTGGTACGATGTAAATGAATGGGCTGCACTGAGGTTGAGTTCAAAGTCTCACTGGGATGTGCCTGTGAAAGTGGGTGATAAAACCGTACACGTGCTAGCAATGCACCCAACGCCACCAAATTTTGATGGAAGTGAAGATCGCAATGGCAAGCGCAACTTTGATGAAATTAGGTTGATGGCAGATTACCTTACTCCTGACAAAGGCGCATATATCTACGATGACACAGGTGAAAAAGTCAGCTTAGCGAACAATACGCGCTTTGTACTTGTGGGTGATTTTAATGCTGCCGATGTCGGTGACAAGCACCGTGAAGGTGTGATAGAGCAGCTAACCGAACATGCCCTTGTCAATAATGACACTATTCCAACAAGCTCGGGCGGTGCGGGTGCATCCGGCGCTGAATTTAGCAAGCGATTTACTGCCTATTGGGGGGCCAGAGCCGACTATGTCTTACCATCTCGTTATGGGTTAGAAGTAAACGATGCAGGTGTATTCTGGCCTGCCAAAACAAGTGACCTATATCGATTAGTTAAAGACCGCGAAGCCAGCTCAGATCACAGGTTGGTTTGGGTTAGTTTGACCTTATCAGAAGACAATTAAAGGCCACAATTTTTGTGTTAGTTAATAGTTAGGGGTACTATTAGCTTGTTTATCCAATAATGTACCGAAAAGCCATTGAAATTTGTGTCTCTCATTTTTGCACTGTTTTTACTGTGGGCGATTCCCCTTGATGGCTTTTCGGCAGAGTCTTCTCAGCTTATGCCGCTCAACCGGTATTTTCCTCAATCGTGGGGGACAAAGGACGGGCTTCCTCATAATAGTATTCACGCATTAGCGCAAACCTCTAACGGTTACCTTTGGGCGGGGACGTGGGAGGGAGTTGCCAGGTTTAACGGTCAGCAATTCACCGTCTTCACTCGGGGCGCGCAAACAGGCTTACCTGGTTCTGGTATTCGAAGCTTGTATTACAATAACCTGCGCGATGAGTTACTCGTGGCCGGAAACAGAGGGGGAGTATCCTCGCTTATTGCTGAACAGTGGCATGCTCAAGAACCGCTATCTTCAATGGTCAATCATGCGTACAGAGACAGCAATGATGTGCTGTGGTTTGCGCTAGAAGATACGGGTGTTGTAATGAGAATGCCGGACGGTACGCAGAAAGAATATATTGGAAATGCCAGCGCGTACCGTGCGATTGAAGACGGAAGTGGAGTGATTTGGTTTGCAACGAACCAAGGGGTGTTTCAATTCAAAAACGGTAAGTTTCGGGAAGCAGCACCGAATCATAAAATACTTTCTGGGCCTGCATTCACCTTGGCTCTAGATAGCGAACAACGTGTTCTAGTTGGCACAGAGCACGGCGTTTGGCAGCACAGAAACGGTACCTTTGGGCTGCTTGACTCCTCACTAATAGACAAATCGATTAGTAGTATCTTGCTCGATCATCAAAATAGCATTTGGATAGGAACTATTAACCACGGGCTTTACCGTTTAAGTGACTTAGGCCTCGAAAAATTAGATGCAACGGCAGGTCTTCCCAATAACCGTGTTTTTTCATTAATTGAAGATCTAGAAAAGAATATATGGATTGGCACTAATGGGGGGCTGTACCGACTGCGTCGGGCGCTTTTTACGACATTCACGCAAAGCCAAGGAATGAGTGGCGAGTTTTTGCGAACCGTTTCGCAAACCTCAGACGGTAAACTTATATCTGGTGGAAGTGCTGGATTAGATGTTTTTATCAATGAAGAATTTAGCACAGTGAAGCTAGCAAGGGGGGAATCTTTCTCCGTACTTAGCCTTGCTGCAATAAATGAAGGCACCACGTTGGTCGGCACATACACTAAAGGTGTTTTACGATATGAAAACGAACAGCTTAAACCTTACCTTAATCGGAGTACGGGACTACCTAGTAACGAAGTAAGGGCCATTATTACAGCCAGCGATAACAGTGTTTGGTATGCCACCGCACAAGGGGTTGTTAAACAAGCGCCAGATGGAGAGCTTTTCCACTTCAATGAGGATAATGGTTTACCTGCGCACTTTTCAATGGGTCTAGCAGAAGACCGAGAAGGGCGAATTTGGATTGCTACTGGAATAGGGCTCGCCTATATCCAACAAGGCGTTGTGCATATAGTGAAGTTTCCTGAAAACTCAGACGCCCAGCATGCTTTCAGTTTTAGTGTTGTGGAAAATGGTACTTGGATTACTACTGACCGTGGCCTTGCGTATTTTGATAACGCTACGCAGGCGCTTAGTGTAATAGAAAAATCGCAGGGGCTTCCCGTAGACAAACTTTTTTCAATAGGTATAGATCACAATAGCGGTGTATGGCTAAGTTCAAACCAAGGAGTCATTCTGACTTCGCTTTCAAGTCTAGAGAAGTGTCTAACACATTCAAGTGCATTATTGGAGTTTGAACACTTTAAGGAAGAAAATGGTCTGGCAAGTATTCAAATCAATGGTGGATCTCAACCGTCTCAGTTTGTTGATGAAAACGGTAATGTCTGGTTTCCTACAGCAAAAGGGCTGGCTACCGTAACGCCTACAAATCTTGCTTTGTTAAGTGAGTTTCGTATTCCTGTGAATATCGAGGCCGTATTACTAGACGGTAATGTTCAGCAATTAAATTCGGGTAAAAAGGAAGTAGATGTAAAGCCTTTAACCACGAGAGTTGCATTTCAATACGCAGGGTTGGGTTTCGCTATGCCTTCGCGTATAGAGTATCAAGCTATGTTAGTAGGGTATGACCAAGATTGGGTCAATCGTCATCAGTTTAGAATGACTGAATATACTAATTTAGCGCCTGGTCGTTATCAGTTTAAAGTACGTGCTCGTTACATTGATGGCCCATGGCAAGAGGTTACGTCGCCATTTACCATTCGGGTTCTCCCCAGCGTTTTTCAGACTTTCGGTTTCAAAATATCGGTATTTCTTTTCTTCTGCTTTGTTATATATGTGCTTTACAAAGTACGTTTTCATCATTTGAAAAAGTCAGAAATGATTTTAAAACAAAGGGTGGATGCGCAGACCAAATCATTAGAACGACAAACCAAGCGATTTGAGTTTCAAGCAACTCATGATGATTTAACAGGCGTTGCTAATCGACGAGCATTTGACCAATGGCTAGTTCAGCATTTTAACGATGCTAAAGCGGCACAAACGCCGCTATGCCTGGCCATTATCGATATTGATTATTTCAAACAGGTGAACGATCAATATTCCCATTTAGTAGGGGATAAGGTTATTACGGAAGTCGCTCGCTTGTTGAAACGCGAAGTTCCGCATTGCGCAAAATGTGCGCGGTGGGGCGGGGAAGAGTTTACCGTGTTGCTACCCGAATATGACTTGGCAAATGCAAGAGTGGCCATGGATCATGTTCGAAAAATCGTGGCTGCACATGACTTCAGTTTAATAGCGGAAAGGTTGAAGGTCACAATCAGTGTTGGTGTAGCGAGCATAGATGGTGCGAGAGATCATGACAGAATGTTAACCCATGCCGACCAAGCACTTTACATCGCTAAAGAAAATGGCCGCAACCAAGTGACCATTTTCGAGTAAGCGTTAGGCGAACTCCTATCCAGAAACTAAAAGCGTCTAAGAACATGCTTTAACCGCATAGCCTTACATTGACTATTTACCCAGCAGTGCTTCTTCGCGCTCTCGTGAAAATGCCTCAAACAGAGTAAAGTAAGCCACTACGGCAAGGTTAGCGACAAACCAAAGGTCTTTAATAACGAATTGCCCTAAGCGGTTGACTATAGTTGTACTGTTAAAGGTATCTGGCACAGAAAACAAAAACGTTTGTGTCATCAGAAAAACCGATAAACAAGCCAGTCCGCTCGCAGTAATCATTGGCTTGTTTTTAGTATAAATACCAACGCCTAATAGCAGCGCAAACAAAACATCAAAACCACCAATTACATTCGATGCTCCTTGTACACTGAACACATCATACAACCACGACATAAACGGTGATGTTTCAACCAACCCAACAATTGCATTGGCTTCAAACTCGAAAAACTTCATACCTCCTATCCATAGTAAAACCATAGCTACAGGAGCGAAGTTGAGGTACGTCAGTTGTTTATGTGAGAATTTGTCGCGATAAAACAAGAATAGAAAAAGTGGTAATACCGCAAAGTACTTTATGATGCCTTGACCGCTACCAATGATTGGAAAGCCTCCTAAGTCTGCCATCCACCGTGTGGGCGATAGTAAAGTAAGTAATGGAATGGCAATAACAAAAGTGGCATACAGCGTTACTGTTTTGGCCGAAACAAGTGTAAAGCGCGCAGCAACGGTCATTAACGCTAGAAACAACAAGGCGATACCAGAAATAGCACCTAGCGCACCTTTACTGACCATGGCACCTAACGAGTAAAAATCAAAAGTAGCTAGAAGTGCATTAGGGTTAGCACCTAACAGAAATGTTAAGCCAATAAGTGCAAAGCTAAAAGCTAGCAATGCGGTTACCATGTTTTCGGTCTGGTTTAGTGTCATAAAGCGTCCGTAAATACTGCAGGTTTTGCGAAGTGTAGGTAAAGACCCGATTTAGCATGAGTAAAATTTCAAAAATTTCCTAATTTTTCAGACAAAGCGCAGCGTACGAATAAGGATTTATTGATAAAATAAGAACTTATCTAATAATGGTGGTCTTAAGTAGCGTAGGTCTTAAATGGTGTGGTTTTTAAGTAGTGATTGCTTAAGAAGTAAAATAAATTGAGAGAATTAATGAAACAAGCAGGCATTAAGATACAGCATCGGTTTGGGGCTTTGTTAGTAGCTAGCCTGTGTGTAGCGTTATCTGCTTGTGGTGCTCAGCCCCCAGAAATCATTGATGAGCCAATCGCAAGTGTTGAAGAGGTTAAAAAATTAGAGCAAGTTGTCGATACCTCTTTGCCTTTGGTTCAGCAGGCCTATTCTATTGAATCTGAAAAAGTGTGTGAAAAGCATGGTGGCAATTGGAACAAAATTGGCCGTCAACAGGCATATGCTTGTGTTTTACCTGCGAGTGATGCGGGTAAAGTATGTAAAGATAGCAGTGAATGTGAAGTCGCTTGTGTGACTGAAAATAATCAGGTGGGAGCAGGGCAAAAAGTCAGCGGCGTATGTTTAGAAAGCACTGACTTATTCGGCTGCAAAGCCTATGTGTCTCAGGGGATTGTGGAGCATACCCTTTGTGTTGATTGAGCGATAGTTGACTGAAGCGCACGCATTCGGCAATGCGCTTCATGGAAAATGCGTTAATTAACGTTGGGGAAGTCGAGCCTGTCCAGTTCACTCGCCGTCTCATTGCATTCACCTAATAGGTGCAGCCTATCTTCGGTTTGATGTGTATCGATTTCTATATAGCCTGTTTGGCAATAACCTGTTTCATCCAATTTTTCATCAAGAGATGCATAGAGTTGCTCAGTCATTCTATCACTGCTATCAGAGGATTTTTGTGACGAGCCTCCTCGGTTTTCTTGTCCACCGCGCCCCCCACGTCCGCCGCCTTCACCCCCTTGACCACGGCCACCTCTACCGCCGCCACCTTTAGCGCCATTTCGTTGCTTCATTAATGGAATGCTAAAAGAGAAAAGTTTAGTACCATCTTGATTAATCTTTGTTTCAAAGAATATTTCATCCATGTCTAAAGGTGGAGGCCTATGAGCACACGCACTGACAATTAAAGAGGTTGATATTGCTAATAGTGTTTTTTTCATTTTGTTAAACGCTTTTTTGAATCACGTCTCTTTGAGGCTCAAAGGTCTTTTAAGTTGCAGTTGCCAATGTAAGTTTCAAGTAAAGTAATGATTCGCCGTAAAAAGGTTTACCGTTTTCCCATTGCGCTAATTGTGCAACACTTGCGTACTCATGTTTTAGATAACTTACATTGGCAATTTGCTCATTTACAGGGATAGGTTTCATGCTTTCCAACATCATTCGCTTTGCGAAAAACATCGTCGTGTCGTTAATTGCAATCTTTGTGTGCTTTGGCGTGCTCGATTTCTTATGGCTTGGTGTTGTTGCGGATGGCTGGTATCAAAGTGAAATGGAACCACTGCTTAGAAGTCAGTTCATTACGTGGCCTTGGGTTGTGTTCTACTTGATGTATGGGTGTGTGGTGTTTGTACTAGCAGTGGTGGCTAACAGAGATAAGTCGTTACTTTATGCTGGTATAGATGGCGCGCTTTTAGGATTAGCCAGTTATGGCGCTTACAACCTAACGGCATACAGCATTATTGAAGGTTTTACTCTGTTTATTATGCTGATTGACTGGGCGTGGGGGACGTGCCTAACCAGCGCGAGCGCTATGGCAGGCTGGTTAGGTTTCCAGTTATTTAAGGAAAAGAATGGCGAATAATGCGCTTTAACACGCTGGCGTATTGTTTTAAAAAGCCGCCAGTGTTGTAGTGCATGTCGTGTTCTTTGAATACGGCCTCTACCTTGGGGGCCATTTCTCTGTAGCGCCTAGCAGGAATATCCGGGAACAAATGGTGCTCAATTTGAAAGCTTAAATGCCCAGTAAGAACATGAAACAGGCTTCCGCCTTTAATGTTAGATGAGCCCAGCGCTTGACGGTAGTACCACTGTCCTTGTGTTTCGTTAACGCAATCTTCCTCTTTAAAGGTTTCTACATCGCCAGTGAAATGACCACAGAAGATAATGGTCGACGTCCACAAATTACGCAGTAAGTTGGCAACAAGGTTGCCTGCAAGTACCCATAAAAATAGGGGGCCTGCTATCAGAGGAAATAGCACATAGTCTTTTACCAATTGACGCGCCCCTTTGCTGAAAAAGCGCTTCTTAAGCTCGCTATGGGTAACCTGATTCTTGCGGTTATCTTTCTTTTTGCCAAAAAAGACCCGCTCAGCGGCCATCTCGTGATAAGACACGCCCCACTGAAACATCACGCTAAGTACGATATAAGTCGCAAACTGCCATAGGTTCTTTACACGCCATCTAAAATCGTTAGACAAGCGAAGCAAACCGTAGCCAAAGTCTCTGTCTTTACCAATAATGTTGGTATAGGTGTGATGTTCGTAATTATGAACGCGATTCCAGCTTGCGCCATCACAGGCAATATCCCACTCATAACCTTTCGAATTAATATGTTTATCGTTCATCCAGTCGTACTGACCGTGCATCACGTTATGGCCAATTTCCATGTTGTCGAGTATTTTAGCCGTCGCTAAGCTTAATACGCCGGCAACCCAAAGCAGAGGTTGAATAAATCCCAACATTAAAAGTAAACGGCCGCTCCATTCGCAAATACGCTGAATAAGAATAATACGTCGAATATAAGCGGCATCTTCAGCACCTACTTTCTGTTTGATGTCGGCTTTGATTTCGTCAAGTTGGGCGGCAAGTCGCTCGTAGTTAGGTTTCTTTTCGGCGCTCGTTGCCCCAATGACTTCAGTCTTATGGGTTCCACACTCCGGTAAGCGGGCTTGTTCAATCGCTGCTTCACGGTGTTGATTGTCTATTGCAACGCTAGTGTTCATAGTTGAATCTCCACATCGGTAACGGCTTGTGATACACACAACTGAATAAGTTGCTCTGCGCTATCTGAAAGTTCGCCAGTGCGGGTATCTCTTACCACGCCTCTTTTCTTAACGCATTGGCATTGGTGACAGATCCCCATTCCACAGCCATAGGTCACAGGTTGTTCTGCCTGTTGAAGCTGTGAAAGCAGGGTTTGCTGATTGTCGATAGCCAAAGACTGGCCATTGTGAACCAAAGAGAAGGTTTCGCTTTCGGTAAGGCTGGTGTGGCTCACCACAGGCAGTGCAGCAAAATGCTCGCTTGAAACCGATGTATTGCTTTTCCTGGCATAACTTTCTACCTGCTTGAACATGGCATGTGGGCCACACACTAACCAGTGTGCATTAGCAAAATTATTCAAATGGGCTTCTACATCCCCATCTTTTTGCCTAGTTAAAACATCATAGGTGAAGTTTTCACAGCGTTCACTAAAAGCTGTTAACTCGTTAAGCAATACATGTTCGTCTGGCTTGGCAAAATAAAGTAAATGGACCGATTTTTTATTTACCTTCCCATTGTTAATAGCATCGTCAAGCATGGCAATGAAAGGGGTAATGCCCGAGCCGCCCGCAATCATTAATAAGGGCTTTTCCGTTTTCGGCCATACAAACTCCCCCATGGGGGCTGAGATATTTACCCATTGATTAGGCACACACGTATGAAGATAAGGTGTTAGCGCGCCCTGGGCTTTTACCTTAGTGACCAAGCGAATCCGCTTGCCTCTTTGGTGGGTGTTTGCACCACTCGCTATAGTAAATACGCGGGTGGTGAGCCTGCCATTAACCTCTATGGTCAACGCGATATGCTGCCCTGCGATATGCATTGGCCAAGACATTTCAGGAGTAAGTGTCACTTCGAGCATATCCATGCTTAGTTTTTTGACTGACACAACCTTGGCTCTGAAATATCCATCCCGCCATGCAGGCTTAATTTGCTGCATCAGCACTTCCCAATAGCCCTTCCAAGAGCCATGGTGAAATATGCAATCAGTAAATTTATCTAGTAGAAGTCTCAATGTAGAAATCACACCTATTTATCGTCGGATTATTTTCAATACCGAAAAGAATAAAAACATTTAAGCGTACATGTGTAAGCTGATTCGGCGCACAAGTGTAAGCTTAAATTTTTCTGCGTCAAGAGGCGGTAGTGAATATTTGGTTTAACGTCGTCGAAATGGGCTAATACTTTTGCGAAAAATGCAAAAGTGCTATGTAAAAAGTACGGGTTCTAACAAAGCTAATGGGACTCATATATAGGGTTACATAAGGTGAAATAGCAAAAATGAAAAACTCAAAGGACCCGCATTATGAAATTATTTGAAACCGTATCGCTGGCTGGTGAAAAACTTAATAACCTTATTGTCATGCCACCTATGACCCGTTCCCGCTCAACTTAGCCTGGTGACGTGCCAAATACCTTAATGGCAGATTATTACGCTCAACGCCCAACGCGCAAGCGCAGGGCTTACCGTAAGCGAGGGCACACAAATTTTTGCGCTAGGTAAGGGCTATGCGTGGACGCCGGGTATCTATACCAAGGCGCACACCTTTTTTAATTGAAGATGAGTACAAGTGGTTAATTGCAACGCGCTTAGAAGTTGCGGTTTCGATATAGCCAAGCGCCGATACCACTTCCGGCTATTAGCATTGACGCTACTACCCATAGCTTTGATATAGGTGTGCCATTTGGGCATTGTAGTGACATGGTCGCGCCGGCTAAATTTTGACAGTCGAACAGTTGTCCCAATGCTAATACTAACAAGCCGAGCAATACACCGATAACAGCATAAGACAAATTATTGAAAGACATACCTTTCCTTCAGTTTTTCCATTTGGCGTTTACAACGACCACTCGGTTCTAATGCACACTTATGGGAAGCGTGATTGTGTTAGAACAGTGCAATAGTTATTAGCATCGCAACGCAAGCAACCTTGCATAAATTTATTCTTATGGCCTTTGACTCCGTTACCAACGCTTAAGGCAAGCCACTAAACCATAAAAATGTTCACTTCGTCGTTGCTGATTAAAAAGTGCTCGGTTTACTAAGCAAATTGAACGTCGCAATATTTGCGCCAACCCCTATCAAAATTCCTTCAAATTCGGTACTATCCGCGGTCTTAAATTTTTAACGAAATAAGCGGACTATGTTTGAAATAAACCCCGTTACTAATGCGATAAAAGATATCCGCGAGCGCACCGAAGCGCTTAGGGGGTATCTTTGACTTTGATGCAAAGTCAGAGCGTTTAGAAGAAGTTAGCCGAGAGTTAGAAAGTCCTGATGTTTGGAACGAGCCAGACAGAGCGCAGGCACTTGGCAAAGAAAAAGTGGCCCTTGAGCAAATCGTTGAAACGATCCATAAACTCGATCAGGGAACGGAAGATGTTGAAGGTCTTGTTGAACTGGCTGTAGAAGCTGAAGATGAAGACACCTTCAACGAAGCGCAAAGTGAACTAGAAGGCTTAATTGAGCAGCTAGAAGTGCTTGAATTTCGCCGTATGTTCTCTGGTCCCAATGATGAAAACGACTGCTACATTGATATACAGTCGGGTTCTGGCGGCACCGAGGCGCAAGATTGGGCTAATATGCTGCTTCGCATGTATTTGCGTTGGGGTGAAGCTCACGGTTTTAAAACTGAACTTATTGAAGTATCAGACGGAGATGTGGCCGGTATTAAAAGTGCGACCCTTCGTATGCAAGGTGAGTATGCATTTGGTTGGCTACGAACAGAAACGGGTGTTCATCGCTTGGTTCGTAAGTCACCGTTTGATTCGGGCAACCGCCGTCATACGTCATTTTCATCAGCGTTTGTATACCCAGAAATAGACGACGATATTGATATAGATATCAACCCGTCTGACTTACGTATAGACACCTATCGAGCGTCGGGCGCGGGTGGACAGCACGTAAACAGAACAGACTCTGCGGTACGTATTACCCACGAGCCAACGGGTATTGTGGTGCAGTGTCAGAACGACCGCTCGCAGCACAAAAACAAAGATCAGGCGATGAAGCAGTTAAAAGCTAAACTTTATGAGTTTGAACTGCAAAAACAAAACGCCGAAAAGCAAGCGATGGAAGACAGTAAATCTGATATCGGCTGGGGAAGTCAAATTCGCTCTTATGTATTGGACGACTCTCGCATTAAGGATTTGCGCACTGGCGTGGAAACACGTAACACTCAAGCCGTGCTAGATGGCGACTTGGACAAATTTATTGAAGCCAGCCTGAAATCTGGGCTGTAAACCGAACAACGAAGTGAAAGGTTATGACTGACCAACAAACAGACGATAACAAATTGATTGCAGAGCGCCGTGCAAAGCTAAGCGCTATTCGCGAGCAGTGCCGTGCAAACGGTTTCCCAAACAGCTTCCGTCGTGAAAACTATGCGGATGAGCTTCAAGCTAAGTTCGGTGAATTCGACAAAGAAACCTTGCAAGAGCAGGGTAACAAGGTAAGCATTGCTGGCCGCATCATGGCAAAGCGCGGTCCTTTCATGCTGCTTCAAGACATGACAGGTCGTATTCAAGCTTACGCTGATAAAGACAC
Organism: Alteromonas sp. ALT199; assembly: GCF_018619335.1. Lineage (GTDB taxonomy): Bacteria > Pseudomonadota > Gammaproteobacteria > Enterobacterales > Alteromonadaceae > Alteromonas. The sequence continues at coordinate 11,847 of NZ_JAHHDX010000003.1, forward strand.
GCAAAAAGCACTTAAAGCAAAATACGGTGCACTGGATATTGGTGACATCATTGGCGTAGCGGGCGACCTGCACAAATCAGGTAAGGGCGATCTTTACGTGAACATGGAGCAATACGAGTTGCTTACTAAAGCACTGCGTCCATTGCCAGAAAAGTTCCATGGTTTGAGCGACCAGGAAACTAAGTATCGCCAGCGTTACGTTGACTTAATTACAAGTGAGCAAACCCGCAAAACCTTTATGATCCGCAGTAAGATTGTAAACGGCATTCGTAACTATCTTACTGAGCGTGACTATCTAGAAGTAGAAACGCCGATGCTACAGGTTATTCCGGGTGGTGCGACTGCGAAGCCGTTTGTAACTCACCACAATGCGCTAGACATCGATATGTACCTGCGTATTGCGCCAGAGTTATACCTTAAGCGCTTAGTCGTTGGTGGTTTTGAGCGCGTGTTTGAAATTAACCGTAACTTCCGTAACGAAGGTTTATCAACGCGCCACAACCCAGAGTTCACTATGCTTGAGTTCTACCAAGCATATGCAGACTACAATGACCTGATGAACCTAACAGAAGATATGCTGCGCACGCTGGCTGAAGATATTTTGGGCACAAGCATCATCAAGAATACAACCAAAGATGCTGACGGTAATGTAACGTCTGAAGTTGAATACAACTTTGGTAAGCCGTTTGACCGCTTGAGCATGGGTGAGGCCATTCTTAAATATTGGCCAGAAGCTGATGAAGCCGCAATTCGCGATCCAGAAGCAAATTTGGATTCGCTTAAAGCAATGGCAAAGCAGCTACATATCAAAGAGCCTGAAGTTGACGGTATTTGGGGTGCAGGTAAGTACCTTTGCGAAATCTTTGAAGCAACCGCCGAAGAGAAGCTTGAACAGCCTACGTTTATTACCGAATATCCGTGGGAAGTATCACCGCTTGCACGTCGTAATGATAACAATCCATTCATTACCGACCGCTTCGAGTTCTTCGTAGGCGGGCGTGAGTTAGCCAACGGCTTTAGCGAGCTTAACGACCCAGAAGATCAAGCCGAGCGTTTTGCGAAGCAAGTTGAAGAAAAAGATGCAGGCGACGATGAAGCTATGCACTTTGACGACGATTACATTCGCGCCCTTGAGTATGGCCTACCGCCAACGGCGGGTGAAGGTATTGGTATCGACCGCTTAGCGATGTTGTTTACCGATAGCTCTACCATTAAAGACGTAATCTTGTTCCCACACATGAAGCCTCAGGCGCCTAAAGACGCGCAAGAAGCGGGTGAGCAAGAGTAAAATCGGTTATAAACGCTGAGGCTTTAAACACTTAGCGCTTTAACACGCTCTAACAAAAGGGTGTTCTCGGGAACGGGGATACCCTTTTTCTTTGCCATTTCCACGATATAACCGTTAATGGCTTCGATTTCAGTTTGCCTGCCGTGAGCCACATCTTGGTGCATGCTGGAATAGTTTTCACCTGTTGCTTTGGCTACCGACAGTACGTTCTCATGAACCATCTGCGCAGTAAAATCTAACCCGTAGGTCTTTGCCACGAGCGTAAACTCACGGCATATAGCATGACGGCTTTGCTCAAATTCAGCGTCGGCAATATGCTTATTTTGAATATTGTGAAGCGCTGTTAGTGGGTTAATCACAGCATTAACAGAAAGCTTGGTCCACAGTGCCCTTAAAATGTCACTTTGGTACTGCACAGGGGGAAGCGCACTATCTAAGGTAGCAATTGCATTTGCAAGCTGGGGGGCGACTTGTAAAAGGTCTGCAAGCTTTTGTGGTGGTGGCACAGCTAAATTAGGCGCACCAATTTGCGTTGCTCCTAGCCCAGTATACTTCACATGAAAATCGCCGCTCGATGTACTTTCTTTTAACGCGCCATGACTCGTTGTAGCAAGAAGCAGCGGATAATCGCGGCCTAACAAATCTCGTGCAACCTCTAGCCCGCCCATACCATTGTGCATCATCACAACCGTCGGTTTTTGAGTGAGGCAGGGAAGCCATTGGATCAAAGCAGCGTTAAGTTGATACACTTTAAGTGGAAGTATTAACACGTCACTTTTTTCAAGAACGACAGGCGCTGGCATAGGAGCTTTTAGTGCAATGCTTTGACTATCTTGCCATTGTGCGAAAGCCGGCATGGTTTTAATATTTCTGGGGTAGCAATCATACGGCACGCCATTTTTTTGAGCGCTCGCTGCAATTAAACTTCCGATGGCACCGCTACCGACTATGTGTAGTTTTCCCATTAATATCTATCACATCTTGTATTAGGTTACTGTTTTACTTATGAGGAACGGGCTTATCTTGATGACGCTCTTCTAAAGATTAAGACAAAAAGCGCGCTGGAATAGACGGCCATGGATAGATTTCAGGCGCATTAAGATCCTTGTACCAAGCGTACACGTCTTCTTCGTTAATTACTTCGCCTGTATCGAAAGGTGCGGTTATCGCTAATTCACCTTTGGATAAAGGAAGACGCAAATGCCACGCATGAAGGTAGAGCCTGTCTGATGGCGTACCTCCATAAAGTGTATCACCCAAAATTGGTGCGCCGACGCTTTTGAGCGCGACTCGAATTTGATGAGTTTTCCCCGAATGAGGTTTAACGACAAAGCCACGAGTTCCGGGTTTAGCTGCACTACTGAAAAACTGAGTAATTGCTGGGCTTTCCTGAGTTTTTAGCAAAATACGCTGGCCACCTCGGCGATTCTTCATATCGCCGATTATCATGCCTTGTTTCTTTTTAGGTTTGTTACCGCTTAAGGCTAAGTAGTATTTACTGACGCGTCTTAATGAAAAAAGCTCGCCAATTTCTGCCGCCACCGTTGCATTTTTAGCCAGGCATAAGCAGCCCGAGGTGCCGGTATCCAAACGGTGGCAAAGGTGCAGTTCTTCCACGGCTAGCTGCTTTTTTAGAACAGTAACAATACCATCTATCTTTCCAGCTTTAACGACTGTGGCGGATTCACCTTTTACGTCAGCGTCGCCGACAGCATCGTGCATGGCAACGCCAACTGGTTTATTAACAACAATAAGGTCAGCGTTTTCAAAGAGGACAGGAATAGGCTGCACTAGCTATTTTCTAACTCTTCAATGGCTTCTTCGTAATCTAGCTCGTCAACCGCATCAATAATGGCCGTGCGTTTTTCTTGCGGTAAGGCAAGAGCGTCTAGCCATTCGTCTAGCTTATCTTGTGCAATAAATTCGCTAGCCTTTAGGGCTGCCATTAATTGTTTGCGAGCTTGCTCCGCAGCTGCGCCATTTGCGGGCGCAGTAGTGACAACTTCGGGCTCTTTAATTAACGAGTCTACTGTTGTAATTGTTTCATCTAATACAGCGGTAAAAGCAGGATACTCGTCAGCTACTTGCCTGTCATTTCGAAAACTAGCTTCAACTGGCTTGCTTGCGTTGTGCAGCGCAAACATACCTAAATTTCCTGTTACGCCCTTAAGGGTATGAACAAGTGAATAAGCTTCAGTGAAGTCACCCTTTGCAATATGCGCTTGTAAGTCAGCTTCAAGCGAACGGTATTCGTCCGTGAACTTACCTAGTAGGGTGAACAACAGCTTTTTATTACCACTTAACTGTGACATTCCGAAGTCTATATCGAGTACTGTTGTTGACTGTTCCATACATCTATCCTTTTATTTCGCAACTTCTAATGGACAATTTCTAGTCCAAACGGAAACCATTTGTCAGTTCATTCGTACCACTTAACGAATTCAACTAGCTAAAGCCTTTGTTACTAAAGACTATGAAGTGTAAGTGTATTTCAGAAATGCACAAATTAATACAATCATAGCAAAGTGGAAACAAGTAAAGCGTTAAAAAGTCTGGTAGTCTTCGAAAATTCGATCGCGCTTTTGAAATCGCAACTTTACTCTCAATCGTCAAGTTTAATGGTGGCGAGTTACGACAAAGTGAAGTCAGAGTGAAGGCGAGTGAAAAAATGTAGTAATTTAAAAGGAATCATCATGTCAGGAAAACTGGCCCTTCGTACCCTCTTTATGACCATAGGCGTCATTGCAGTATCAGCGTGTCAGCACGTGCAGGAAGAACAGGCGAATAGCCAGTCAGATACTTCCACAACTACGTCGAATAGTGTTTCTATTCCTTACGAGAAATATACACTTAATAATGGACTGACCGTCATTCTTCACGAAGATCATTCTGATCCGCTGGTTCACGTCGATGTAACTTATCATGTCGGTTCGGCACGAGAAGAAATTGGCAAATCTGGCTTTGCCCACTTTTTCGAACACATGATGTTTCAAGGTTCAAAACATGTTGCTGATGAACAGCATTTTAAAGTTATTACAGAATCTGGCGGAAACTTAAACGGGACGACCAATACCGATCGCACTAATTATTTTGAAACAGTACCCGCTAATCAGTTAGAAAAAGTGCTATGGCTAGAATCAGACCGTATGGGGTATTTGTTAGAGGCTGTAGATCAAACAAAGTTTGAGAATCAAAGAGAGACGGTTAAAAACGAGCGAGCACAACGGGTAGACAACCAGCCTTATGGGCTGCGTTTTGAGCTTAATGGCGAAGCACTTTATCCAGAAGGACATCCTTATTCGTGGTTGACTATTGGCTATGTAGAAGATTTAGATCGCGTCGATGTTAATGACTTAAAAGCGTTTTTTAAACGTTGGTATGGCCCTAATAATGCGGTACTTACTATTGGTGGCGATATCGATGTAGCTAAAACCAAAGCGTGGGTGAAAAAATACTTTGGTGAAATACCCGCTGGCCCGGTAGTACAAGAGCCTAAGCCCCAGCCGGTAACGTTAAACGAAACCCGTTATGTAACCCTTGAAGATAAGGTTCACCTTCCGCTTCTTCAAATAACCTATCCTACTGTATACGGCCGTCATGAAGATGAAGCTCCGCTTGATGTTTTAGCCGATATTTTAGGTGGTGGTAAAACCTCATTGTTTTATAAAAACTTAGTAAAAGAAGGCATGGCAGTGCAGGCCGTGGTGTCTCACCCATGCCGTGAACTTGCCTGTGAATTTCAGCTACTTGCCTTAGCTAACCCAGCAAAAATCACCTCGCTTTCAACACTTCAAAATGTGCTGAATGAAACTCTAAAAGAGTTCGAGGCTCGTGGCGTTACTGCCGATGATTTAGCTCGCACAAAAGGTAAAATTGAAGCACGTACGGTGTTTGGCTTACAAAGTGTATCAGGCAAGGTATCGGCGCTTGCCGCGAACGAAACCTTTTATCAAACGCCCGATTTAATAGCCGAAGATATCGAGCGCTATAACGCGGTTACGGCAGAAGACATCATGCGCGTTTACAGCGAGTATATTAAAGATGCGAACAGCGTAGTGCTAAGTGTGGTACCAAAAGGGCAGGTACAACTTGCAGCGGCCGAGCAGACCTTTGAACGTCCGGTGAGAAACATTGAAATAGAATCGGTTGAAGGGACTGATGATGGGTCTTTTACCAGTGCGCCATCCAGCTTTGATCGAAGCGTAATGCCGAAAGCGGGTGATGCGCCGGTTGTTGAAGTTCCTGATTACTGGGAAGCTGAACTTGCTAACGGCATTGAAATACTTGGTGTAACAAGTACCGAAACACCAACAGTAACGCTAACGTTAGGTATGGATGGCGGTATGTTACTAGACCCTGATGGTAAAGCAGGTACGGCCTATCTCACGGCGTTACTTATGAATGAAACCACAAAGAATTACAGTAACGAAGCATTGGCCAGCGAACTTGCTAAACTGGGAAGTGCTATCCGATTTAGTACTGCTGGTAGGTACTCTCAAGTCTATGTATCGACATTAACCAAGCATTTAGATGAAACCTTAGCGCTGCTAAAGGAAAAGTTGTTCAACCCAGCGTTTACTCAAAAAGACTTCAACCGTATGAAAGAACGGGTTGTACAAGGCCTTCAGCAGCAAGCGAAAACGCCGTCTAGCCTCGCACGCCGCGCACGTGACTTGGTCTTGTTTGGGGAAGATAATCGCGTGAGCTTACCAGATGAAGGTACACTGGAAACGGTGCAAAACATTACGTTAGAAGACGTTAAAGCGTTTTATGCCAACTATTACTCTCCTGATAGAGCGAGTATTGTTGCTGTTGGCAACTTGTCGAAAAAAACCATGGTGTCCACCTTAGACTTTATCGGTCAGTGGAAAGGTAAAACCTATGAGTTTGCTGATTACAGCGACTTCCCTAATTATGAAGAAAATCAGATTTTCTTGGTAGATAGCCCAGAAGCGGTGCAGTCAGTGGTGTACATGGTTGATAGAAGCCTACCATTTGATGCAACAGGCGATCACTTTAAGTCTCGCCTTATGAACTTCCCGTTAGGTGGGGCATTCAATAGTCGTATAAATCTAAACCTGCGAGAAGATAAAGGGTTTACCTATGGTGCAAATAGCGGTTTCGTAGGCGGCAAAACACTTGGATGGTTTGAAGCAAGTACCGACCTAACAGCTGCTAATACAGGTGAAGGTATTGAGGAAATCTTAAAAGAGATTAATCGCTACCGCACTGATGGCGTGACTGAGGAAGAAATAGCCTTTATGCGCAATGCCTTTACGCTAAGCGATGCGTTAGAATTTGAAACGCCTGCTAGCAAGGCGCGCTTCCTAAGACAGCTACTTAGTTACGACTTGGAGAAAGGCTATCGTGAAGAGCAGCTTGCTATTATCAACAATATTGATAAAGAAACGATGGATGCTTTGGCAATGCAATATTTGAATCTTGATAAGATGCAAATTATTGTAGTAGGCGATAAAGCTGAAATTTTGCCTCAGCTAAACGCGCTATCAATGCCAATTATCGAGTTATCAGTAGAGAGTAACACCCGAGAAGCGTTAAACTGATAGATTGATTTTTGTTGAATTTACACTATTGCCCCCCATAACAGGGGGCAGTATTGACATAACGGACCACAATTTTGACTGTAGACTCATCCCGTTTTGAAGCGCGTATCGCTGCGCTTAAGTCACCCGAGTTCCTAGCTGCGCTACAAGATATTAAGCGTGGAGTAGAGCGCGAAGCCCTTCGTATAAACCCAAACGGTACGTTGGCGCAAACACCTCATCCTAAAACCTTGGGGTCTGCGCTAACTCACGATTCAATAACTACTGATTTTTCTGAATCACTGCTTGAGTTTATTACACCGCCAGAAAACAGTTCTGCCAAAACGATTTCTCAGTTAAAAGATATCCATAGGTTTGTTATTGATAATATCGGTGACGAGCAAATTTGGCCGCTGAGCATGCCGTGTTTTATCGAAGATGAAGCCGATATTCCTATTGCTTACTTTGGTGAGTCTAATGTAGGAAAAATGAAGCGTGTTTACCGCATAGGCCTTAAAAATCGTTACGGTAGTATGATGCAGGCTATTGCAGGGGTTCACTTTAACTTTTCCCTACCAGATAGTTTTTGGAAACTGTGGGCTGAGTTAAACGGTAAAGAATATTCACAAGATCAGGTTTCAGCTGATTACTTTGGGTTAATTCGCAATTATCGCCGTCTTTGCTGGCTTATTCCTTATCTCTATGGCGCGTCTCCAGCACTTTGCGGTTCATTCTTAAAAGGTAAAAAGCATGCTTTGCCATTTGAGAAAGTGGGCAAAGGTACGGTTTATATGCCTCATGCTACATGCCTTCGAATGAGTGATTTGGGCTATACGAGCGCTGAGCAATCATCACTAAAGATTTGCTACAACCAATTGGACAATTACGTGAAGTTGTTACGGGATGCCATGAGTACACCGTCTACACGCTTTAGCCAGTTTGCTGCTGGGGATGAAGGTAATTATCAGCAGCTTAGCCGCAATATCATTCAAATTGAAAACGAGTTGTACTCGCCAATACGCCCTAAGCAGCCTACTGAGTCAATGGAAAAGCCAACAGACGCTTTGGTTCGACGGGGCATCAGTTATATCGAAGTTCGCGCGCTAGACGTTAATCCATTTTCCGCAGTGGGTATTTCACAGACCCAGTTCGATTTCTTAGATGTATTCTTAGTTGCTTGCTTACTCATGCCAAGCGCTGAGCTTGATGAAACTCAGCTTAATGAAGCGAAAGAGAACATGAATCGAGTGGTACTAGAGGGGAGAAATCCTAATTTAGTGCTACAAAATAATGGGGTAGATATTACGTTACCCCAGTGGTGTACCTCACTATTTGAGTCTTTTAAGCAAGCCGCTGAATTACTGGATATGGCTAACGATACTTCTCGCTACAGCGAAGCGGTAAAAACTGAGTTTGCCAAAGTACAAAACCCAGAGTTAACGCCTTCGGGCAAGTTACTTTCTATGCTTTTAGAGAGTGACAAAGACAATGGCGTTCTAGGGTTAGAACTTGCACAGGCTTATCAAGCTGAGATGAAGTCTTTTAAATATTCGGATACCGATGCAGCAGGATTTACTGCGCAAGCTGAAGTATCGCTTGCTGCTCAAAAAGAAATAGAAGCGGCTGATGAGAAAGACTTCGATACATTCATTCGTGATTATTTCGCTGAGGCCCCGGCAAAAAAAAATGCCTGACATAGGTCAGGCATTAAAGGGTTCCAGGGAAACACACATTTTACTAGAACAATAGTTAAGACAAGTTATGAACCAAAAGTTCAAAAAACTGGTTGTTTTTTTATCAACGCTCATCGTTCTTTTTCCACTGTTTATCGCTGGATGTGCAACTACGCCTCCTAAAGACATCAGTAATTTGTGCGAAATATTCTACGAAAAGGATGATTGGTATGATGCAGCTGCTGATGCAAGAGACAAGTGGGGCGTGCCGATACATGTTCCGATGGCAATGATGTATCAGGAAAGCTCTTTCCGTCACGATGCGCTACCGCCTCGCGATTATGTTTTCTTCGGGCTCGTACCTTGGGGGCGCGTAAGTTCGGCTTATGGTTATTCCCAAGCAAAAACACCGACATGGGCGGACTATATGCGCGAGACCGATAATAGCGGCGCGGATAGGGATGACTTTGAGGATGCTATCGATTTTATGGGTTGGTTTATCTATAAGTCGCAAAAAGTGAATGGTATTTCTAAATGGGACGCCTACGCGCAATACCTAAACTATCACGAAGGTTGGGGGGGCTATAAACGCAGAAGCTATGATAGAAAACCTTGGCTCAAGAAAGTGGCGTCAAAAGTAAAAGCCCGCTCATTGCGTTACGCTACACAGCTTAAAACCTGCGAAGAGGACCTTCAGAAAGGTTGGTTTATGAAGCTTTTTAGTTAGACTGAAATTGGAAAACTTTTACAAAGAAAGTAAGACGCGGCTTTAAGGTCGCGTTTTTTATGTCATGCAAAAATTAACAGCAAGTCCGGAAAAGAAAAAAATGAGGGATAGACGGGCGTCTATCCCTCAGCGACGCTAAGCCAAGACCGTTTTTTACCCAACGTCGAACAGGCATTTATAAATTAATGTAAATGATAATGATTTGCAATAACTTTTTGGGGTTATTTTCACTTTCTTTCAATATCGACGTTTTCTTTGTTAGTTTTCAGGCGTAATTTCAATTACTGCTTTATACTTTAAAGCTAACGAGTAATGTTGAATTACGTAAAAAATAGCGACAAATATTTATGGGAAATGAAAAGTTTAGCGCACATGGCGATGTGAAAGCTCAGTTCGTCCAAGAGAGGCGAATGTTGATCATCGATCTTAGCGGCCCTTTCAACTTAGAGTTCATCCGAAAATACCAACGCGTAGTTGGCGCTGAAAGAAGAAATATTAATGTCCCTTGTTGGGCAAGCCTAGTAAATGTTTACGGCTTAGCGCTAGCGCCCATGGAAGCTACGGTAGATGCACAGTTGATAGTAGATGAAGCCGTAGAATCTGGACTTGTCGCCACCGCAGTAATACTTCATGAATCAGAAGGGATCGCACTACAGCAAAAATTTTGGTCTAAAATTTACGAAGCAACCACACTACCTTTCCAGTTTTTTAGCGAAACATCAGAAGCTTCAGAGTGGTTGAGCGAAAAGATTGCATCCAGTATGCGCGCGAAAGGTGTCTATCAGAACAGCAATATTAATAGGTAAGGGATTCAAGGTAATCACCCTTAGAATTGCTTCGTCTTCTTTGTTTCTCTTTTTACAATCATATCTATGCTATTAAATGATCTAAGCATAACAACACTTCTTATCAATTCTATAAAGGCATAACAGGAGGTAGCCATGGTAGGAAGTCAACATCAGTATCGATTTTTCAACGTTAATGACGTGCTATTTGATATCCCGAGCAACGTATATGACGATAGAACAGTAGACGACTGGTTTTCAGCCATTGTTAAAGAGGGGAGAAAGCGAGAACATTGGGTAATATTCTCTATTCCAGATAAAAGCCTAACTGTCACCCATACAGCAGCAAAACAACTCTGTAGTCGATTACCATATTTAAAATCTTACGGTTGCCTTGGCTTTTTGCTTTTAGCGACCCACACTAACGCAAAGATTTTTCAACACAGTTTGAAGGCTACGCCTTCTAACTTTGATGTGAAAGTAAGTGAGTCGATGGAAACACTCTGTAGATCTGCGGAATTTATGTTAGGAAGTGAAAACGAACTCAATATCTTTAATCGGTTTGGTTCGGGGTAGCATCAAACGAACTCGTGTATTTTTACTTTGCCAGCGATAGTTATCTATGCGGATTGGTACACAGTTTAAATAGCAGCCTTGGTTTGACCTAGATCAAGTAAGCTAGCCGCAGCCATCAGGCTAATTTTTACTATTGATCCAGATCATAATCTTCAAGCCAAGTCTTCTCTATTATTCACTTAGTTAAAGAGGAGACTTATTATGATGTGGACTATGATGAAAGACCCAGTGGTGTGGGGCTCACTATTAGGTATAGGCATTATTGTTGCGATGATGATGTACTACACCTATTTATTTATGCACAACAGTGCAGACGAAGACAAATAAGCCGCATTACGTAGCCTTGCCCTAACGTTTGTCGTTTTGAAGCGGTATATCAATAAGCACCAGTAATGCAGCTTGCCCGCCGTATTCGAGAGGGGCTTGATGGAAAGCACGTACGTGTGGGTGCTGAACTAAGTAATGGGGCAGGGCAGCTTTTAACACGCCTTGCCCAAAACCGTGCATGACGCAAACACAGTCAATCATTTCTTTTCTAGCCGTGTGAATAAGCGCTGCAAGCTCTGCTTTTGCCATTTCTCGAGTTAACCCGTGCAAATCCAGTGTCATTTCTGGCGAGTAGTCACCGCGACGTAACTGTTTCACAATATGCGTAGACTCACCTTCTTGGCAAAAGCGCATAGGGCCTTCTTGAGGTAGTGCCGCTTGATACATGTCAGAAAAATTGAAACTAGCTGCAAGTTGCCTGCTGTGTTTTAGGTGTTTGCCTTTTATTTGCTGTGACTTCTTAAATAACTCAACCTGTTTATCAGGCTCTACTTTATCTTGTGACATAGGCTTGACGCCCTGCATTACATCAGCAAACGAAAAGGTCTCTTCTTCAGCGCTTGATGACGTATTGTGCTTATTAGCGCCCGCTAGCCCAGCTCGCCCCGCAGGTCGCTTTGGCTCAGCCAGTTGCTTTTTTAATGCTTTGAGTTCTTTTTTAAAGGTTTTCATTAAATATAGCTTTGGTAAATAAACACAAGTTCAATAATTCAAAACGCCTAAATTATAACGAATAGAAAGATTCGGTACGTAGTTAATTATGTGAATCGGTATGAAGTTTGGGTATGATACCAGCTTTGAAATTTTTGATGTACCCAAACGCCATGACCGATAAGTTTTACCTTGAAGAAGCCATTGAAGATCTGCATACCCTGTTAGATATGACACGATGGGCAACCAGCCGTTTTAACGATGCGGCTTTGTATTTTGGTCATGGTACTGACAACGCGTGGGACGAAGCGACTAGCCTTGTTATGCAGGCATTGCATTTACCTCATCCTATCTTAGAGCAGGCTAGCGATAACATTCTTAACTCACGCTTGACCAAAAGTGAACGTGAGAAAATTGCCGAGCTTGTTTTAAAACGCGTGCAGACTCGTATGCCGTTGCCTTACATCACAAATGAAGCTTGGTTTTGTGGTATACCATTCTATGTGGATGAGCGCGTGCTTATTCCACGTTCGCCATTTGCCGAACTTATTCAAAACGAATTCGCACCTTTTGTTGAGTCAGCGCCAAATACTATTCTTGATATGTGTACAGGCGGCGCTTGCATTGCTATCGCTTTGGCTCATGCATACCCTGATGCCCAAGTGGATGCTGTTGATATTAGTACTGATGCACTAGAGGTGGCCGATATCAATATTCAGGAACATGGACTTAGTCATCGTGTTTATCCCATTCAGTCAGATTTGTTTTCTAGCCTAGAAGGTCAGAAATACGACCTAATCGTTTCTAATCCACCGTATGTGGACGCGGAAGACATGGCTGACTTACCTGAAGAGTATCATCACGAGCCTGAGCTTGCGCTCGCCGCAGGCGACGACGGTTTAGACCTCGTGGACATTATGCTTAAAGATGCGCCAAATTACCTTAACGATGGTGGCTGGCTGTTCGTAGAAGTAGGCAACAGCGAAGTGCACATGAATGAAAGGTTCCCGGGCTTGGAAGTCATTTGGCTAGAGTTTGAAAATGGTGGGTCAGGTATTTTTGCCGTGCGCAAAGACACACTCGTACAGTATTTTAGTAGTAAGGATTAATAGTTAATTATGTCAGGTAACAGCTTCGGAAAACTTTTCACTGTAACCACGTTTGGTGAAAGCCACGGCATTGCAATTGGCGGTGTAGTAGACGGTTGTCCTCCAGGTCTTGAGATCACAGAAGAAGATCTTCAGGTGGACTTAGACAGACGCAAACCAGGCACTTCGCGCTATACCACCGCCCGAAGAGAAGACGACGAAGTACAAATTCTATCTGGCGTATTTGAAGGCAAAACCACTGGTACAAGCATTGGTTTATTAATTAAAAATAAAGACCAGCGAAGCCAAGACTACGGCAATATTAAAGACCGCTTCCGCCCAGGTCATGCTGACTATACTTACGATCAAAAATACGGTAGCCGTGACTATCGTGGTGGTGGACGTTCATCAGCCCGCGAAACAGCTATTCGCGTAGCCGCTGGTGGTATTGCGAAGAAGTACCTGAAAGAAGTGCATGGTATTGAGGTGTTGGGTTATTTGTCTCAGCTTGGCCCTGTGTCCGTTGATAAGGTGGACCACAGCGTTACCAACACCAACCCGTTTTTCTGTCCAGATGAGTCTAAGTTAGATGCGCTGGACGAATACATGCGTGACCTTAAAAAGTCTGGCGACAGCATTGGTGCAAAAGTGTCGGTTGTAGCTAAAAATGTCCCAGTGGGCCTAGGCGAGCCAGTCTTTGATAGGCTGGATGCGGAAATCGCCCACGCTATGATGGGCATTAACGCAGTGAAAGGCGTTGAAATTGGCGATGGTTTTGATGTTATAAACCAAAAAGGTAGTGAACACCGCGATACGCTAACGCCAGATGGTTTTTCTTCAAACCATGCAGGTGGTGTACTAGGTGGCATTTCTACTGGTCAGGATATAGAAGTGCACATGGCACTTAAGCCGACCTCGAGCATTTCGGTACCGGGTAAAACTATCAATAAAGACAATGAAGAGATTGATATAGTTACCAAAGGACGTCACGACCCGTGCGTAGGCATTCGCGCGGTGCCGATTGCTGAAGCCATGCTGGCACTGGTATTAATGGATCACTTGCTGCGTCACCGCGCGCAAAATGCAGGCGTGCTATCGACCACGAAACCCATTGCGGGTCAGGCATAGCCTTTTTAATCGTAACTAGGCTTAATCGCATTATTTACGCGATCGAATAAAACGCGCAGTATCAAGGTTGTATTGCGCTAAATGTTCTTACTATTCGCCACTACCCGTTTGCGCTAGTGGCGTTTTTGCATATGGAGATGTAGATTGTCATCTAATGGTCTAAACCATCCCGAAAGTGCCGATACAGGCCTAAAAAGTAGCAAAACTGCGCTCTTTATCCTTGCTATTACCTACTGGCTTTACTTCGGGCAACTTGGCGTACTTGTTCCATACTTAGGGATCTTCCTTGATGGACGGGGATTTTCTTCTGCCGACATTGGTGAGCTTTTTGCCGTCATTACCCTAGCTCGTATTTTAGGCCCTGGCTTGTGGGCGGGCGTTGCTGACAAAACCGGTAACGCTATAGGCGTTATGCGTTTAGGCTGCTTTCTTACAGTACTCACTTTCAGTTCTGTCTTTTACTTTACCAGTTTCTGGGGGCTTACGCTGGCGTTCGGCCTAATGATGATGTTTTGGACCGCAGTATTGCCTCAGCTTGAAGTCATCACTATGAACACGGTGGCGAAAACCAAGGCTACCTATGGGCAAATAAGGTTATGGGGAAGTGTTGGGTTTATTTGTTTGACGGTAGGTGTGGGTAAGGCCCTAGATATTTTTTCTACCGATACCCCTGTGCATGCCAGTGTCGGTGTACTTGCACTTTTATTTATAAGTACCCTGTTTATACGCGCGCCGAAAGAAGCTGCGCCTGAATCGTCTACGGCCGGCAGTATTTGGAAATACGCTAAACAAAAACCTTTTGCTATCTTTATCTTCGCTTCTGCCTGTCTGCAAATTAGCTTCGGCGCGTATTACGGCTTTTTCGCCCTTTACATGCGAGACCTTGATTACAGCGGACAACAAACCGGCATCTTTATAGCGCTAGGGGTACTTGCCGAGGTGGGTATATTTCTGGTTGCCCGCAGGCTCATTAGTCAATTTGGCGTGTGGAATCTATTGTTTGTAAGCATCGCACTCACAGGGCTTCGTTGGTACGTGATGGCGGCGTTTGCCGACAGTTTTATGGTGATCGTATTGAGCCAGCTTATTCATGCCTTAAGCTTTGGGTTAACCCATGCGGTATCGGTACATTTTATCCACCAATTTTTACCTAAGGCGTATCACAGCCGCGGGCAAGCTGTATATATCAGTGTAGCCTTTGGCCTTGGTGGCGCATTGGGTAATTACATGGCGGGGCAGCAATGGCAGCAGGGCACTAACGCTTACGAAACCTTCGTCACTGCAGCGGTGTTTGCCGCAATCGGCGCGCTGTCATTACTACTGTGTTCACGAAAAGAAATGGAAAGCGCACAAGCAGCTTAATCCCTTTTTCTGAGGGCGCACCGCAGGCCTATCCCTGCGGTGCGCGTTTACACTCCGATATTATTTCAACGCCATCGGGCCCATTGTCTTGCTCTAGACGTACATCAAATTTCCATAGTCTGTGTAAGTGACGCATGACTTCATCTTTAGACTCACCAAGCGGTATACCCCGCTGAGGAATATAGCGCAGAGTCAGTGACCGATCCCCACGCACATCCACGTTATGCACCTGAATGTTGGGTTCCAAATTACTCAAATTGTATTGGGCGGAAAGCTTCTCTTTAATAATTTGATAACCCCTTTCATCGTGGATAGCACTGACTGCAATAAAGGGTTTGGTGGTGTCGTCTTCAAGGGCAAACAATTTAAAATCCCGAATCACTTTTGGTGATAAAAACTGACTGATAAAGCTCTCGTCTTTAAAGTTCTCCATAGCGAAATGCACGGTTTCCAGCCAGTCTTTACCCGCAATACTGGGCAAATATTTATAGTCTTCCTCAGTAGGCGACTGACATACCCGTTTAATATCCATGAACATGGAAAAGCCAAGGGCATACGGGTTAATGCCAGAGTAATAAGGACTATTGTATTCAGGCTGCATCACGACGCTTGAATGACTATGTAAAAACTCCATCATAAAGCGGTCGCTAACTAAGCCCTCATCATACATCTCATTGAGGATATGGTAATGCCAGAAACAAGCCCACCCTTCGTTCATCACCTGGGTTTGCTTCTGCGGATAAAAATACTGTGAAACTTTGCGTACAATACGCACAATCTCCCGCTGCCACGGTTCAAGTAATGGCGCGTTTTTCTCAATAAAATAGAGCAGATTTTCTTGTGGCTCTTGGGGAAAGCGAATTTTTTCTTTGTGTTTGCTGTGCGGGCTATCGGGCAAGGTGCGCCAGAGTTCATTCACCTGGGATTGAAGGTAGGCCTCGCGCTCTTCTTGCCTGTTCCTCTCTTCTTGTAGAGAAATTTTCTGCGGCCGTTTGTATCGGTCAACGCCATAATTCATTAGAGCATGACACGAATCGAGCATATTTTCGACCTCGTCATAGCCGTACTTCTGTTCACATTTAGCAATGTACTTTTTGGCAAAGACAAGATAATCGATAATAGAGCTAGCGTCAGTCCAGGTTTTAAATAAGTAATTACCTTTGAAAAACGAATTGTGCCCGTAGCAAGCGTGCGCCATTACCAGCGCCTGCATAGTAATGGTGTTCTCTTCCATTAAATATGCAATGCAGGGGTCAGAGTTAATAACAATTTCGTAAGCCAAGCCCATTTGTCCGCGACGATACTGTTGCTCAGTTTGAATAAACTTTTTGCCAAAGCTCCAATGGGTATAGTTGAGCGGCATACCTATACTGGCGTAGGCATCCATCATTTGCTCTGCGGTAATGACTTCAATTTGATTAGGGTAAGTGTCTAACTTAAAATTTTTAGCTATGCGATCGATGTGTTGCTCATACTCTTCGATAAGCGGAAATGTCCAGTCGGGCCCATCGCTTAGTAAATGTCTTTTTGATGATTTAGCCTTGCTGTTTTCTGTTGCGATAGCGTCGGTTGTCATATTAGGCTCCTTGCTGCGCATCTTGCTCGGAGCGTTTGAATAGCTCTCTGAACACAGGATAGATGTCGGCCTGGGTTTGTATGTGCTTACATACAAAATTGTCGTGGGTGGCGGCGACTTTTTCGTATTCACGCCACAAGCTTTGGTGCTGTCTTTCGGTTATTTCGATGTAGGCATAATAGCGAGTGGCCGGCAGCAGCTTAGCGGTAAGCAAGTCGCGACACTGCGGCGAGTCATCAGCCCAGTTATCTCCATCTGAAGCTTGCGCGGCATAAATATTCCAATTTCCATCGCTATAGCGCTCACGAACCACTTCGTCCATTAGCTTTAAAGCACTAGAGACAATGGTGCCGCCGGTTTCTTGAGAGTAGAAAAACTCCTGCTCGTCCACTTCTTTAGCTTGTGTATGGTGGCGAATATATACCACGTCTACGTTTTCGTAAGTGCGACTTAAAAATAGATAAAGCAAAATATAGAAGCGTTTTGCCATTTCTTTAGTGGCCTGGTCCATAGAGCCAGATACGTCCATTAAGCAAAACATTACCGCTTTACTCGAAGGAAGAGGGCGCTTGTCATAGTTCTTAAAGCGCAAATCAAACGTGTCGATAAAAGGCACTCGGGCAATTTTGGCTTTTAAGGCCTCAATTTCTTCTTTAAGTGCATTAATAGCCAGCGTATTGTCGTGCTTGTCTTCTACAAGCAGTACCAGTTTTTCTTCAAGTTCTTTGAGTTTCTTTCTATCACTTCCGCTTAGGGCTATACGCCTTGCTACAGAACCTTTGAGTGAGCGAACAATATCAAGGTTGCTAGGTACGCCGTCGGTCTGATAACCCGCGCGGTAGGTTTCAAACTGGGTGACTTTATCGAACTGATTTTTTTTTAAATTCGGAAGCGCCAAATCTTCAAATAGCAAATCTAAATATTCGTCTTTGGATATTGAAAATACGAACTCGTCTTGCCCTTCACCTTCATTGCTAGCGTCGCCTTCACCAGCGCCTTTACCGCCACCACCTGGCGGTCTGTCAATTTTGTCTCCTGCGGTGAATTGGTCATTGCCTGGGTGGACAATATCTCTGCTGCCACCGCGCCCGGTATGAAAAATTGGTTCAGAAATATCTCTGGCTGGAATGCTAATTTGCTCGCCAGAATCTACGTCGGTAACAGAACGTTTGCCCACTGCATCAGATACAGCACGCTTTATCTGCTGTTTGTAACGCTTGATAAAGCGCTGGCGGTTTACCGTACTCTTGCCTTTGCTGTTTAACCTTCGGTCTATGAAATGTGCCATACACACCTGCTTGAGTTATTGTGAACTACAAATACCAGTACTAAAGCGCGCATAGCGCACGCTTTAGCACCCTATACGTTGTAGAAGCTTCCAGCCCTTGGGCTATGACGCTTTTCGTACGCGTAGGTACCATTCACAAAGCAAGCGAACTTGTTTTTGCGTATAGCCTTTTTCGGTCATACGATTTACAAAGTCGTCGTGCTTTTTCTGCTCTTCTGCTGAGCCTTTGGTGTTAAAAGAAATAACTGGCAGTAAGTCTTCCGTGTTAGAGAACATCTTCTTCTCGATTACGGTGCGAAGCTTCTCATAACTTGTCCATGCTGGGTTTTTGCCGCTGTTATTCGCACGGGCTCGCAAAACAAAGTTAACGATTTCATTACGGAAATCTTTCGGGTTGCTGATACCAGCGGGCTTTTCTGTTTTCTCTAGTTCAGCATTGAGCGATGCCCTGTCAAACAACTGCCCGGTTTCTGGGTCGCGATACTCTTGGTCTTGGATCCAGAAATCCGCATAGGTGACATAGCGGTCAAACAAGTTTTGCCCGTATTCAGAATATGACTCTAAATAAGCGGTTTGAATTTCTTTGCCAATAAATTCCACGTAGCGGGGGATCAAGTAGCCTTTCAAGAACTCCAAATACTTATCAGCGGTTTCTTGAGGGAACTGTTCCCGTTCAATTTGGCGTTCCAACACGTAGAATAAATGAACTGGATTCGCCGCCACTTCTTGATGGTCGAAGTTAAAGACGCGAGAGAGGATCTTAAACGCAAAGCGCGTGGATAAGCCTTCCATCCCTTCGTCGACACCTGCGTAATCACGATACTCCTGGTATGACTTAGCTTTAGGGTCGGTGTCTTTTAAGCTTTCTCCATCATAGACCCGCATTTTCGAGAACATACTGGAGTTTTCAGGCTCTTTTAAACGGGATAGCACAGTAAATTGTGCCAAACATTCCAGCGTATCAGGTGCACATGGGGCGCCGTTGAGTTCACTACTATCGAGTAGCTTTTTATAGATGCGAATTTCTTCGCTTACTCGCAAGCAGTACGGCACTTTCACAATATAAACACGATCTAGAAAAGCTTCGTTATTTTTATTGTTTCGAAAGGTTTGCCACTCTGATTCGTTGGAGTGAGCCAGAATTAGTCCATCAAAGGGAAGGGCAGAGAAGCCTTCCGTTGGGTTATAGTTACCTTCTTGGGTGGCGGTTAGTAATGGATGTAGCACCTTAATCGGCGCTTTAAACATTTCAACAAATTCCATTAAGCCTTGATTAGCTTTACACAGTGAGCCTGAATAACTATAAGCGTCAGGGTCATTTTGTGCATATTGCTCTAGGCGACGAATATCCACTTTACCCACCAGCGCCGAGATATCTTGGTTGTTCTCATCCCCAGGTTCGGTTTTAGCAATGCCCACCTGGTCAAGTACCGAAGGATAAACCCGCACCACTTTAAACTGGGTAATATCGCCATTGAACTCATGAAGGCGCTTGCGAGCCCACGGTGACATGATGGTTTTTAAATAGCGCTTAGGAATGCCATATTCTTTTTCTAGAATGTCGCCATCTTCTTTAACGTCGAACAGACAGAATGGATGATCATTTACCGGTGAGCCTTTAAGCATATAGATAGGTACATGCTGCATAAGCTCTTTAAGTCTTTCAGCCAGCGACGATTTGCCGCCGCCAACTGGGCCGAGTAAATAAAGAATCTGTTTCTTCTCCTCTAGACCCTGCGCGGCATGCTTAAGGTAAGAGACAATTTGTTCAATGGCCTCTTCCATGCCATAGAATTCTGAAAAAGCTGGATAACGAGAAATAACGCGGTTTGAGAAAATGCGGCTTAGCGCCGGGTCGTTGGCAGTGTCAATTAATTCTGGCTCACCGATGGCTTGTAACAAACGTTCTGCAGCGTTTGCGTAAGCACTTTGATCTTCCTTACAAATTTCAAGGAACTCCCCAATGGTGAACTCTTCCTGTTTTCGCTCTTCGTAGCGACTTTGATAGTGTTCAAAAATACCCATGAATACCCCTTAAATACGGAACCCCGTAATTTCAGCTTAGTCGGTATTTGGGAAAAGGATAGTAATTAATGTGTATAGTTTTTAATCTTTTCGTCTAATAAAAAATGCAACTTTAATAAGAATTTAGTGTCTCTTAATGAAGCTTTTCACATAAACAAAAGCCCCGCTAATGAGCGGGGCTTTTTATTCGTATTTCTTTAACGCTATGTAGGACTAATACTGTTCTACATTGAGGCGTCTGACTTACGCAAAGTTTTTGCTTGCGAATTCCCAGTTAACTAGTGCCCAGAAGTTTTCTAGGTACTTAGGACGCGCGTTACGGTAATCGATATAGTAAGCGTGTTCCCAAAGGTCAACAGTAAGTACTGGTGTTAGGTCATCGCCAGAAATAGGTGTTTCTGCATTGCTAGTATTAACGATATCTAGGCTACCGTCTGCAGTTTTAACTAGCCATGTCCAGCTAGAACCAAAGTTGTTAACTGCTTTGTCGTTAAACGCTGCTTGGAAGTCTGCAAATGAACCCCATTTTGCGTTAATCGCGTCAGCTAGTGCGCCAGTAGGCTCGCCGCCGCCATTTGGGCTAAGACAGTGCCAGTAGAACGTGTGGTTCCAAACTTGCGCTGCGTTATTGAAAACACCGCCTTCAGAAGATTTAATGATTTCTTCTAGGCTTTTGTTTTCCATGTCAGTACCTTCAACTAGGCCGTTAAGCTTAGTTACATAAGTAGCGTGGTGCTTGCCATAGTGGTACTCAAGCGTTTCAGCAGAAATATGCGGTTCTAGTGCATTTTGTTCGTATGGTAATGCTGGTAGTTCAAAAGCCATGACGGTCTCCATGTTGGTTTAGTATTGTAGTCTAAAGCACACTTATCTTCGCTGTTCAATAAGTGCCGGTCAACGCTTAGCTGACTATATCACTTTAGACGCTAAAGCATATCCCAAATGTGGGGATAAAGTCTTATAACTCAATGACAAAATTGTGAATTTTTTTTCAAAATCTATTTTGTGAAAATATAGAGTTGGTAGATGTACAAGTAGATAGCGATGGAGCCTACTAAAAGATCAATTCAGTGGTGGGTAAATAAAAGGGATTTTATGATACCCTTTACCTTGATAAATCATTCATGCATTCCCATCTTACTGGGAATACACTTTTGTGCTCAGAGGAATCAAATGGATAATACTGAAAATCAATCAACGCTAGATAGAATCAAGCAGCAAATCGAAGAAAACCCAATTTTGTTGTACATGAAAGGTTCTCCTAAGCTACCTAGCTGTGGCTTTTCTTCACAAGCATCACAAGCGTTGATGTCATGTGGCGAACCATTTGCTTATGTAGATATTCTACAAAACCCTGATATTCGTGCTGAACTACCTAAATACGCGAACTGGCCTACCTTCCCACAGCTATGGGTAGACGGTGAGCTTGTTGGTGGTTGCGATATTATTATCGAAATGTTCCAACAAAACGAACTTCAGCCGCTTATCAAAGAAACGGCTGAAAAACACAAAGAAGAAGAGTAAATCTTTCGATTTGTAGCAAAATTTTTAGCATTTGAAATACTGATTTAAAAGCTGGCTTTATGTCAGCTTTTTTCATTAAAAACCACCAAAAATCCCGCACTTTTATTCCCGTCAAAATAATATAGACAGGTCAGAAATAAAGATCCTCTACAGTTTGAAAAAATATTTTTATTTTGTCGAAAAAGGTTTGTTTTTTAATATCTTGCGTTCTATAAAACATGCAGCTGGCCGCAAATGAGTCAGTGTTGAAGGTATAAAACAACAACCTCTCGAAATACTTTTTTATTGTGTGAATAACGCTGAAAGTGTTTTAGAGAAAATCCGGGAAACCACCATGAATACATCCTTGTCTTTATTGACCAAAAACGTGCGCGGCGTATTAGCTGCATCTGCCGCGTTTTCAGTAATGGCTACAGCACCTGTTTATGCGCAAGAAGCAGAAGAGAGTGCTAAAGCTGAAGATTATGAACAAATCGCCGTCGTTGGTTCGCGTGCAGCGCCTCGCTCTGTAGCAGACTCAGCCGTTCCAATTGATATTATTTCTGACGAAGAGTTCAAGCAGCAGGGTGCCACAGATATGGTATCTATGATGCAAACTGTTGTTCCGTCTTTTAACGTAAACGACCAGCCTATCAACGATGCATCAACGCTAGTTCGCCCTGCAAACCTTCGCGGCATGGCATCAGACCATACGCTAGTACTTGTTAACGGTAAACGACGTCACCGTTCTGCGGTAATTACTTTCCTAGGTGGCGGTCTTTCAGACGGTGCACAGGGCCCTGATATTTCTGTAATCCCAGCCGCGGCACTTAAGCAGGTGGAAGTACTTCGTGACGGTGCAGCAGCACAATACGGCTCAGATGCTATTGCAGGTGTAATTAACTTCGTACTGAATGACGCGTCGGAAGGCGGTACATTTGAAGCTCGCTATGGTTCTTTCTACGAAGGCGATGGCGACATGATTCAGCTGTCAGGTAACGTAGGTCTTCCACTATCTGACAAAGGTTTTATTAATCTTTCAGCCGAATACCGTACTGCTGACGATACTTCGCGTAGCATCCAGCGTGACGATGCGGCAGCGCTTGTCGCAGCAGGTAATACCTTCGTTGCGGACCCAGCACAAATTTGGGGTTCCCCTGAAATTAAGCATGACATCAAGCTTTTTGCTAACGCAGGTGTTGAGCTTTCTGATACTTCAGAAGCATATATATTTGGTAACTTCGCCGAGCGTGAAGTTGAAGGCGGATTTTATTATCGTAACCCACATAACCGAGGTGGTGTAAACGATGGTGGTACAAATGAAGATGGTGAGCAACTACTTCTTGTTGGTGATTTAACTGGTGATATGTCAGGTAATTGTCCAACTGATATCGTGGTTGGCGATAACGTTCTAGAAAACCCGACCTACATCAACCAGGTACAGAACAATCCAGATTGTTTCGCGTTTAACGAAATTCTTCCAGGTGGGTTCACACCTCGATTCGGCGGTACGGTAACGGATATGTCTCTTGTCTTTGGTACGAAAGGCGAGTTAGATAACGATATTACGTACGACGTAAGTTTAAATCTTGGCCAAAACGAAGTTGATTTTGCTATTAGCAACACAATTAACCCGTCTCTTGGTCCAGACACGCCAACGTCGTTTAGCCCAGGTCGTTATACGCAGTCTGAGCAAACACTTGATATTGATTTTACAAAACCTTTCGATGTTGGTTTGTATGAGCCGCTATTCGTGGCAACTGGCTTCCAATACCGCAACGAAAGTTATGAGAGCGTTGCAGGTGATACTGCCTCTTATGAAATAGGTCCGCTGGCGACACAAGGCTTTGGCATTGGCTCAAATGGTTTCCCTGGCTTGGCGGCCAATAGCCAAGGTCGTGTGTCCCGCAACAACATCGCGCTTTACATTGATGCAGAAGCCTATATCACGGAAAACTTCATGCTAGCCGGTGCGCTACGTTACGAAGATTACTCTGACTTTGGTGATACCACGAAAGGTAAGATTGCTTTCCGTTGGCAAGCGCTAGAGAACATTGCGTTTCGTGGTGCGTTCTCAACGGGCTTTAAAGCGCCTACACTCGGTCAAAGTAACGTTCGTAACGTAACCACTGCGTTCGGTACCGGTGGTCAACTTATTGACCGCGCGACGCTACCACCAACTGACCCAGTATCACAGCTTAAAGGTGGCGAGCAGCTAACGCCTGAAGAGTCAGAAAGTATTACATTTGGTGTGGTAGCAGACTTTGAAAATGGTTTATTCATTACTGCTGACTACTACAACATCGAGCTGACTGACCGCATTAGTACGGCATCTGGTATTGCCTTGACTGAAGACGATATTGCAGCACTTCTTGCGCAAGGCATTAATGATGCATCTAGCTTCCAAGAGATCAGCTTCTTTACTAATGACTTCGATACAACCACCGAAGGCCTTGATGTAGTAGCGAACTACTCTATGGAGATGTTGGGCGGCGAGACTAAGTTCTCTCTTGCGTATAACTGGACATCTACAGAAGTTGATCGCGCGTCAGAGAACATCTCTGACTTCCGTATTCGCATGCTAGAAGATAACCTTCCAGCGGTGCGCTACAGTGCAACAGCAAATCACACAAACGGTGATTGGCGCTTCCTTGCACGTATGAACTATTACGGCAGCATCTTCGAAGACCACTTAGACTCTGCATTACCTATTGATAAAG
Organism: Alteromonas sp. ALT199; assembly: GCF_018619335.1. GTDB lineage: Bacteria > Pseudomonadota > Gammaproteobacteria > Enterobacterales > Alteromonadaceae > Alteromonas. The sequence goes on from NZ_JAHHDX010000003.1 coordinate 36,107, forward strand.
TGGGCTCAGAGATTACAGTTGACCTTGAAGTAGCATATAACTTCACAGAACAGTTAACCGTGACAGTAGGCGCGAAAAACGCCTTTGATGAATACCCAGATGAAAATACACAGTATGCCGGTATCGCAGGTTCGTTGTACCCAACAACCTCGCCAATCGGTATCAACGGTGGCTTCTATTATCTAAGAGGTGTTTACACTTTTTAATCGCTAGTCTTAGCGAAAACAACTTTCACAAATGTTTCGACGTGGAGGGGAGCATTAGCTCCCCTTTTATTTTATATTTCGAACATCATTTGCGTGAAAAGTATTGAAGAAACAGGCATTATTGATGCCATTGTAAGCAATTCGAAACACACAACTTTTATTATTATGACAAGAAAGTCGACAGTAGCTGAAACCTTTTTAAAATACCGCTCGAAGTTAATGCGCGCGGTAGGTTCTATTGTTGGCGCCGACGACATTGAAGATATCGTGCAAGAAGCTTTTATAAAGAGCTATGAAGCCGAATTAAAACAAGAAATACAATATGAGCGGACATACATGCTCAAAACGGCGCGTAACTTAGCGCTAAACCATGTTGCAAAAGCTGAAAACAAAAATAAGCAGCTGGACGACATGGATATTTTGCCTTACGAGCTTGTTGGGCACAGTTTAGAAAAGAATGTAGAAAGTAAAGAGCGCTTTATTCACTTTTGCCGAGCGACAGACACATTGTCAGCTGATGTAAAACGCGTATTTTTACTTAAGAAAGTATATGGCATGCGACAAAAAGAGATTGCAGAGCTTGTGGGGCTTAGCGAAAGTACCGTAGAAAAGCATGTCGCTAAAGGTTTAATGATGTGCTCTAGGTATTTAGCTGAGCTTTCAAATGACAGTGCACCTTCCAGTGCAACTGCTACCGCGACTCAGGACATAAGCAGTAGTTAACATGAACAATATTCGCCAGTTTTCAAGCAAAGAAGATATCCAAGAGCAAGCGTGCCTCTGGGTAAGCCGTCTCGATCGCGGTTTAAAAAGTGACGAAAAAGTAGAGCTAAACACATGGTTGGCTGAGAGTAATGCGCATCGCCAGGCTTTATTAGATGCCGCAAGCTTGTGGGACGACATGTCGGTGCTTAATGAGTTAAGCGGTTTGTTCCCGCAATCAACTGCGCGACAGGCTTCTAAAAAACATACCCTACCAAAAACAGCTGTATGGGGTATTGCTGCCACATTTTTAGTAATGGCTATCGCTGTTGGCGTTGTTGTTCAGCGCACATGGTTAAATAGCACACCTGAATTTGCTGCTGTAAGCCAGAAAGTGCAAACAGGGGTAGGTGAACAGAAAAATGTCACCCTAGCCGATGGCTCTAAGCTTCACTTGAATACCAACTCAACGGTAACGGTCGATTTCACTTCTACGGCGCGTAACATAGTACTGTTAAAAGGTGAGGCTCACTTTGAAGTGGCCCACGATAAAACCCGACCATTTTCTGTAACTGCAGGAAATAATACCGTTACAGCAGTAGGTACCGCGTTTAATATGCAGTATGTTGACGACAACGCATTTGAACTCGTTGTTACCGATGGCAAAGTGTTAGTTAAAGATCGTTTTAAAGCGTCATCATCAAATGAATCTTTGTTTGGTAAGCGCCCTGTTACTGAAGAAGGGCTGTTGATGTTTGCAGGAGAAAAAGCCACCGTTTTGGGCAAAGTAGAAGCTCGTGAAAGCATGTCACAAGATGAAATTGACGATGATTTAGCGTGGCAGCAAGGCATGATTGTTTTCAAGGGAGAGCCGCTTGAATCTGTGCTTCTAGAGATTGGACGATACACGCCTGTTCGTTTTCATATCTCTGACGATAGCTTACGTAAACGCAGAGTTGCAGGCTATTTTAAAGTGGGAGATATAGACGGTTTGCTATCAGCACTCGAAAGCAGTTTCAACATCAATTACGAAAAGGTTACAGAAACCACAATCGAACTTACGTTGGCGAAAAGTTAATTATTTCTGAAAGATAGGTGCTATGAGTTATTCCTTGATGGCATCAATTTATTTAATGTGACAATATAATTAAAATAATAAGTACATCGATTTTATATCTTGCACAACGGCAATTTTGCGATAAGCAGGCAAACTAAAAAAACAATAGAAAAGCTGCATGCTCTTGCATGTTCGGCCAGTTTTTTTTCGCGAGAAAGAATGTTGAAGCTTTCCTATTTTCCGCTCGGATCGCCGTTACATATTGCCTCGGGTATATGTCTATTTTTATCCACAAGCCAATCACTTTATGCGCAAGAGGAAAGCCGTTCGAATTTTAAAGATCACTCAGCACCTGAAAGCCTGCCGGTACCCGCGCCCGGCGCTTTTAATTTCTCTATCCCTGCGCAAAACGCAAATGAAGCGTTAACTGAATTAGCTAAACAAGCCAACACTACTCTACTGTTCCCTTTCGACTTAGCGAAAAAAGTAACAACCAATGCGCTTAACGGCACCTTTACATTGAATGAAGCCTTGGCTCAACTCCTTGATGGAACCGAGTTGGCGGTAGTAGAAGATGAAAGTGGGTTACTCAGCATTCGCTCTCGCGCTTCGTTGCTAGCTAAAAGTGAACAGCCTGCTGTCAGTGAACAATCGGATGACGAGGGTAAGAATGGGCTCGAAAAAATTGCTGTGGTTGGTACGCGCAATTCTCCTCGCAGCGCAATCGACTCGGCGGTTCCTCTTGATGTTATTGGTGCAGAAACACTGAGTTCGCAAGGCAACAGTGACGTCCTTTCCATGTTAAGCGTCATGGTTCCTTCACTTAACGTGAACGACCAGCCCATTAATGACGCTAGCAGCTTGGTAAGGCCTGCTAATTTAAGAGGCATGTCTTCAGATCACACTTTACTGTTGTTAAATGGCAAGCGTCGACATCGTTCTGCAGTTATCACATTTTTAGGCGGCGGTTTATCTGATGGTGCTCAAGGTCCCGATATATCCGTTATTCCTGCTTATGCGTTAAAGCAGGTGGAGGTACTTCGAGATGGGGCTTCAGCTCAGTATGGCTCTGATGCGATAGCAGGTGTTATCAATTTCGTGCTCAAAGATGCCCGTGAGGGCGGAAGCGTTGCGCTAAAATTTGGCGCTTACAGTGAAGGCGATGGTGACTTGTTTCAAGTGCAGCTAAATAAGGGCTTTGCATTTGGAGATAATGGCTTTCTAAACGCAACCGCAGAGTACCGGCAGCAAAATGGTACATCGCGCTCGGTGCAGCGAGATGATGCCCAAGGGCTATTGGAACAAGGGAATAGTTTTATCGCCTCGCCATCTCAGATTTGGGGGGCGCTTGATGTTAACGAAGATATCAAACTTGCCCTCAATGCAGGTGCTGATATTTCAAAAACGTCCCATTTTTATAGTTTTGCGACCGCCGCGAGAAGAGAAATAAACGGAGGGTTTTATTTTCGAAACCCGCAAACTCGCGAAGGTGTATTTAGCCGAACAAATCCAAGTACCGGTGAAAGCCGCCTTATTGTTGCTGATTTAGATGGACTAGACAATGGTATAGCGTGCCCTTCAATTACCTTATCGAATGACAACGTACTTGAAAACACGAACTATCAGCTTATTGCGGATAACACGACAGCACTTGGAGCTAATTGCTTCGCCTTCAATGAGTGGTTCCCTGGTGGTTTTACTCCTCGGTTTGGTGGAACGATAACCGATGCCTCTATTGCAATGGGGGTTCAGCATGAATTGCCCAAAGGTTGGGCGATGGATATCAGTGCCACCATAGGCTATAGCGATATTGAGTATACTATATCGAATACGGTCAACCCTTCACTGGGCCAGCAAAGTCCAACGGCCTTTTCGCCGGGCGGGGTATCGCAAGTAGAACGCACACTCAATCTGGATTTCACGAAACTGATCCAAACCATTTTTGACGACCCGGTGAGCATTGCTGCTGGGGTTGAATGGCGAAAAGAGACGTATTTCCAAAAAGCAGGAGATGAAGCCTCGTATATCGCTGGCCCTTTCGCTTTAGAACCACCGATAGGCTTAAGCGAAGGCTTTTCTATAGGCTCTAACGGCTTTCCAGGTTATCAGCCCCAATCTGCTGGTCACTGGAGTCGCAGCAATTGGGCTGTGTATGCCGATTTGGAATTTTACGCGACTGAAGATTGGCAGTTTGGTGTAGCAACGCGAGTAGAGCATTTCAGTGATTTCGGGTCAACATTTGATGGAAAGCTAACTACGCGCTACACACTTAACGATATGTTTGCACTGCGAGGTTCTGTAAATACGGGCTTTAAAGCTCCGACTGTGGGCCAAAGTAATGTTATAAATGTAACTACTGCCTATGGCCTTAACGGCTTGGAAGACCAAGCAACGTTACCACCAACCGATCTTATTTCGCTACAGTTGGGCGCTACGCCGCTTACCCCTGAAGAATCAGTAAACTTTAGCTTGGGTTTAGTTATGCAAGCTAGTGATAACTTTTTTGCTACGCTCGATTATTTTAATATTCGCCTTTCCGATAGGATCAGTACTACATCGGCCATCCCCTTAACCGATGACGACGTAAACGCGCTTATTGCGCAAGGGCGTCCCGATGCTGCAAGGTATAATTCAGCTAAGTATTTTACTAATGATTTTGACACAAAAACACAAGGTTTAGATGTAGTTGTTAACTACAATTTCACGTTTAACGACTGGTCAAATTCTTTGTTAGTTGCCTACAATTGGACAGATACGCAAGTCGAACGATTAACTCTGTATCCGGTACTGACAGATGGCGAAATACAACTTCTGCCGAATTTAACCGAGGCTCGAGTACGAATGTTAGAGGATAATCTGCCAGCGCACCGAGGCAGTGTTACGCTAGAGCAGTCATTGGATAAGTGGGCATTCACTTGGCGTTTAAATTACTACGCTAAATTTTATGAAGATCATCTTGATGCTTCGGCTGGTCTAGATATTTACGGTAGCGCGCTAACCACCTTTGATGCTCAATTCTCTTGGAAAGTGTTGCCTGACACTCAGCTTACTTTCGGTGCGCAGAATTTGTTTGATGCGTTGCCAGATGAAAACCCGTTTCAAGGTGAGGTTGGGGCGCTTTATCCACCAACATCCCCTGGCGGTATTAATGGCGCATTTTACTATGCAGGTGTTGAATACAGCTTTAAATAGCTAATAATATTGACGGAGCTAATTTAAGAAAAGATGAGGGTGTTAAACCGAGCTTTCCGGGATGAGTAAAGCTTTAGGTTAGATAGATATGGTAAGCTTGTCAGAAATAAGAAGGCGCTTTTTTGCCTTGGTCTTTAATATTAACCAACGTCTTTGAAGAGAGATTCGTCAATAATAGTTTGATCGATAATTTGTTGCGCCATATTGATGCACTTGCCGCATTGTGAGCCTAGCTCTAAATGTTGACGTAACTCACGCATATTCCCCACGCCGTTTTCTTCAACCGCCGCGCGAATGCTTTTATCCGTTACCCCATAGCACATACAAACAAACATCAAACGTACTCCAAATGAATCTGTAAATGATAATAATTGTTATTCTTTATTTTGGCAAGCAGATAATAGCAAGTTTAATAAACCGCAATTAGGTAATGACTGGGTAATGACTGAATAACTATTTATGCGGACTAGTATTATTGGTACGAGCAGTAAAAAAACTCATTGTTTAACATTGTTATTTTTGTATTCGTACCTATTTTCTGAGTAGGAAATTTCTCATCAAAGTGGTTACGCAATGTAATCACTCTTATTATTACAATCCAAATATAAATGGAGAGACTCATGAGCGTATTAGTTGGCCGTCCAGCCCCTGATTTTACCGCAGCTGCGGTACTTGGTAGTGGTGAAATCGTAGATTCTTTCACACTAAGTGAAGCAATAAAGGGCAAAGCAGCGGTTGTATTCTTCTACCCACTAGATTTCACTTTCGTATGTCCATCAGAGCTTATCGCTTTCGACAAGCGCTATGACGAGTTCAAAAAGCGCGGTGTTGAAGTCATTGGCGTTTCAATCGACTCTCAGTTTTCACATAACGCGTGGAGAAATACCCCAGTAAACCAAGGTGGTATTGGTCCAGTTAAATACACTCTTGTTGCTGACGTAAAACATGACATCTGCCAAGCATACGATGTTGAGCACCCTGAAGATGGCGTTGCTTTTCGCGGTTCATTCCTAATCGATGCAGAAGGTATGGTTCGCCACCAGGTCGTAAACGATCTTCCACTTGGCCGCAACGTTGACGAAATGCTTCGCATGGTCGATGCGCTAGCGTTCCACGAAGAGCATGGCGAAGTTTGCCCTGCAGGTTGGACTGAAGGTAAATCTGGTATGGACGCATCACCTGAAGGTGTGGCTAAATACCTATCTGAAGAAGCAGATAAGCTATAAGCTAACCTGTTTAAAGATGATAAGAAAACAGCGCCTCATGGCGCTGTTTTTGTTTATGGCGTTTATCGAAAAAAACTATTCTTTACTTTCCACTGGCCAGCCACCTAACGCCTTATAGCGATTTACCATATAGCAAAATAGCTCAGTGGTTTTCTGTGCATCGTAAAGGGCGCTGTGCGCTTCGTTTTGGTCAAACGATATGCCTGCCGCTCGGCATGCTTTCACCAATACAGTTTGACCAAGGGCAAGACCTGCAAGGCTAGTTGTATCAAAGGAAACAAATGGATGAAATGGCGTGCGCTTTATGTTGCAGCGTTCAATCGCAGCATTGACGAAGCTTTGGTCAAACGTTGCGTTGTGAGCAACGATAACTGAACGCTGACAGTCCGCATTTTTTTGTGCCTTGCGAATGCCTTTACATAGCTCTTTCATGGCTTCGCTTTCCTCAATAGCACCTCGCAGTGCACAATTCGGGTCAATGCCATTAAATTCTAATGCCGCAGGCTCTAAATTAGCGCCCTCAAACGGGTCAATATGGTAGTGAAAGGTTTGATCAGGGTGAAGTAAACCGTCTTCATCCATTTTCACCGTTACCGCTGCTAACTCTAATAAGGCGTCAGTGCCTGCATTAAATCCGGCCGTTTCTACGTCAATGACAACGGGAAAATAACCTCGAAAGCGCTGGGAAAGAAGGGGCGGGTTGGCAGACATAAACACTCTTGTAAGACTAGATTGCAGAAAATGGCTGGCGGCACAAATGCGTATCAACCTGCGAAACATGTAGCAAACAGAATTATCGCAAGTATATCCGTGAGTTGCCAGTTTCAATTTAAAAACGGTGCAGATGAGGGAAATAGTACGAAACGTTAATGGTATTAAACGCTAAACTTTTCTACACTTTGGACGATAATCATATTAAGTATAAAGTTTCCAATACACTCACTTTGTAGCTTAAAGTGAGGTGGCGTGATCCACTGATATTGGTAACTTGTAGGCGTATCAAAGTCCTACGTCCGTGTTAGTCTGACTTTCGTTATGGTGTCGAAATGGTGTCGAAACTAAAATTTATCGCTTTATTGGGTATGGTGGGGTCATTGTCTTCCAATGCCGCCATGCGGCAATATTCTGCAACCATAGAAAGCTCCAACTGGCGTATTGATACTGACACGCGCCTGCAATGTACGCTTAACCATGAATTGCCTGGTTACGGCGAAGCCATGTTCACTAGTTCTGCTTCAAAGCAGCTCAACATGGAATTTGAATTAGATATGTATATGCTGCCAAACAAGTTTGATGTGGCTGCGGTCTACTCTGTTCCGCCAAAATGGATGCCCGGTGTGGCGCCAAAGTCCATCGCGGATATGACTATTCGCAAGCAATACAATGGCGACCTGCCGCAAGATGCTGCATGGACCATGCTATCTGAATTAGAAAAAGGCTTTTGGCCCACGATTTACTACAAAGACTGGTATAACAAATACGACCAGGTGAGCGTTGCATTAAACGCTAGCAACTTCTCTGGCGTGTATCGCAACTTTGTTAAGTGCGTGTCTAATTTGCTTCCCTTTAGTTTCGATGACATCGCCTACACGGTATTGTCGTATCAGAATAACAGCACAGAACTGTCCAAGTATTCGCAAAAGCGTTTAACAATGATAGGTGAATACTTAAAAGAAGACAGCGAGCTAGAACTTGTGCTTCTTGATGGTTATACCGACAGCTACGGGGGGCGTTATAACAACGAACAGTTGTCTATTAGGCGTGCTAATGAAGTGAAAAGTTATCTGACTACGTTAGGGGTTCCTGAAGACAGAATTCAGTTAACGGGGCACGGTGAAAAACGCCATATAGCGCCTAATGATACCAGAGAAAACCGTGCTCAAAATAGACGAGTGGTAGTACGACTTTCGAAATCTTAGGCGCCAATTCAACGCCTAAAACCTGCGAAGAGCCACGTAAATAACGCTAAACCAGCATCAAAGGGAAGTGTTTTGTTTTTCTCGCCACGTTAACACAGGCACCAAATGGTCGGTGAAAACGCCATCAGCCTGCACTACTTTGTGTAATACTTCTAAGATTTGCTCTCCCTTCATACCTGCCGGCAAGGCATCGTGGCGATAGGTATAAGGGTGAATTGTAAGCTCGTTGTCATGGGCGTATTTTATCCATGCTGCAGCCTCCATTTTTCCTTTGGTCATTGCTTTTTCATCAAGTAAATGACCTAACCAAGGGCCTATACCATCGGCATAATACGCTACTTGATTCATACCTTCCTTCGTACGCAGCCAATCGTAGTCAGTGTCGCTTTCTCCCCAGTCGTTCTCGCCAATCAGCATAACCACTTTGCCCTTATAGCCAAGGGCTTCCCGAATACGCTTGACCTCGTTAAAGTCAAAGCACTGCAGGTAGCTATTGCCGTTTTCTCCCGCAAACCCGTACTCTTTCAATGTATCGATAACGATTTTACTGGCATCAATACCTTCTGCCATATGAAAAGCAGGGGACTTTACTTCAGGGTACACGCCTACAGACGTGTTAAATTGGCGATTAAGCTCGCCAATTAATTCGAAGTGTTCACTTAACGTGGCCACTTTAAAATTAGCTTGTTTGCCGCGGTATCTGTTCTTAAAAACTTGCGTTTTGTCACTATTAGCACGTTCGTGTACCCGCAGTTTTCGCAGTTCTTCGAGAGTGAAATCACGGGCATAGAAGCGTCCGTCATCTCGGTGGCGGGCTGGGAACATCTCTTCTACGTTAGTGACCGTCTCTAAATGAATGTCGTGTAGCACAACAGGGATGTCGTCTTTGGTAATGACAACATCTTGCTCGATAAAATCGGGACGCAGCGAAAACGCAAGAGTGGCTGCTTCAAGGGTGTGTTCAGGTAAATAGCCAGATGCACCGCGATGAGCGATAACGGTGAAGCGCGCTCTCTCGCTGGTGGCTATTTCTACTTCACCTTGCGAGGTTGTACTGTTAGAAGTACCAGCAGCAAACGTACTTTTAGAGGCAAGAGCGCCTGTAAAGACCACCATTAAAGCAGGCATTATCGCGGCCAATGTATTCGTGTATCTACTGTGCAACTTAGCATTGCCCTTTGTTCGAAGCTTAAGTTTGTTAGACAAACCCGTTACAGCCTTGCTCACCCAGTTTAAAAAAGATAATAAGCGGTTACTTAGCATTAAATTGCCACTCCATGTGTTTACTTTTATCGCCATCTAATTTGTCCCGCACATTTCATTGAAAAAGTTCATGTTTAAGGGGCTTTAACTACTTTGGCGCGTTTTTGCTATCACTACAGTGAAATAGACTTATTTTGAATAAGCTCTATGGCATACCCGTCTGGGTCACGAACAAAAGCGATAATTGTAGAGCCACCCTTTACGGGGCCTGGTTTACGATACACCTCGGCACCATTTGCTTCTAAGTTTTCACAAAACTGATAGATGTCGTCTACTTCAATTGCGATGTGGCCGTACGCGTTACCCTTATCGTAGGTATTGTCACCCCAGTTATAGGTAAGCTCTAACACAGTGCTATCGGTCTCTTCTCCATATCCTACAAAGGCGAGGGTGTACTCATACTCTTTGTTTTCTGATTGGCGAAGAAGGCGCATGCCCATCAATGAGGTGTAGAAGTGAAGTGACGCCTCTAAGTTTTCAACTCGAAGCATGGTGTGAAGCATTCGCATAACTATTTCCTATTTGAACCATCAGAGTTACCCGATGGCACACTGCATTGTAAGTGCGCGTTTGCAGTTGCCACATGTACACATAATTCCAGTCACACAAAACTCCATTCATACAGAGCACTGCAGAGTACTTTCATTGGTAAACGCAAACGACACACTATGATAATGGGGAAATGTTAACGCTTTAAGACAGTTTTACAATTCTACTTAAACGTATTAAAAGCCCCATATGCCTATATTATCAATTTTAAGCCGGCGCGGCTGGCTTAACATATAGCTACTTTTAGCTACTTTCATTCCAGCATCTAATAGAAAGCGGGTAATAGTTTTACCCAGTCCTTTGCCTGTGCTCGTCACAATGGCGGTTTTAGCCGATAACGAGTACATGTCTGTCATTATTAAGCCCTAGCGAAAAAAGAATAGGGTTAACTTAGCTGCTATTCGCCTTATACAAATATACGTATTCATTGTGGGCTCAATAATGAGGTCTCACTGCAATGCTAAAAAATAATCCTGAAATAATTGGACATTGTGGCCAAATACCTGTACTGTCTCGCTCGCTCTAGATATGTTTTATGCTTTACCTAATACTGCGCTGTACCTTTCTTTATACCTTCAAATTGAAGTGCTAGATAGATATACAACTGCTTTACTAGCTTAGTTATGTCTATTGCTATTCGGTGGATTCCACCATTACATCAATTTTTTAAAAGGTTATTATTATGTCTAATTCTGTAAACGGTACAGTTAAGTGGTTTAACGAAGAAAAAGGTTTCGGTTTCATTACTCCTGAAGCTGGCGGCAAAGACGTATTCGTTCACTTCCGTTCAATCACTTCTGACGGCTTCAAGACTCTTGCTGAAGGCCAAGCGGTTAGCTTTGAAGTTGAACAAGGCCAAAAAGGTCCACAAGCTGCTAACGTAACAGTTCTATAAGACCTGTAAGCTTGTCTAGGGTCGTCTGACCCTTACTAAATATGGGCTCTTTTACACGCAAAGCGATGTGACAAGAGCCTAATTTTCGTTTTTAGATTTCTTAACCCAACCTGCGAGGAACTCAAAACAAACAATATCATTCAAGAAGTACTTATTATGCAAATTCAAAATTCTATCTCTACCTTTAATAGCGCTATTCCAAGTGCGTTAATTTCAAATATCTCCATAAATAAAACAACTGTTGCCTTTAAACACGCGGATATCTATCGGCATGTAGAATTGTCTTCAAGACAAGAAGCGAAACGATTTGTGGCTCAGCTTATTCAAGAAAATTAACTCAAGCTCAGTATTTCAAACATTGTGTCTCAATGTTTTTGGAGCAAGACGTCATCTTCAGTAATAACACGTCTCTGTAACTTAATTACAAGTGTTACTTAAGACCAAAAATTTAACTTTTGAACGTTCTTTATCGACTCTGTCGAACAGCAAAGCGTTCAGAAGAAACAAAGTTTAACTGCGAAAATTAAACACAAAGAAAAGCTAAGGGAAAGCATTGGCCAGCACGGACGTGTACTGACCATTGACCATATTAAATAGTGTGTAATTACTGTTTCACTTTTAAATTAACATCTGAATCTGCCAACAAATAAATGCTTGCTGCATAAGCTGCAATGTTTTGTGCAAGCTCATCTGGGTTAATTTTATCTAACGTGTCATCAGGCGTGTGATGAAGATCGAAATAATCTCGTCCGTTTTGATTCAACCGAATAGTAGGTACGCCTTTCGCTGCTAGCGGTATAATATCTGGGCCGCCGCCAGCAATATCTGAACCGCCTCGCACTATGCCAAGCGGTGACAAAATCTTAGCGATTTCGTCTACAAATACTGTTGCTTCAGGGTTTACGTTTGAGACGAGCTGCCAAATAGTTTGCGCGCCAAAATCAGATTCTGTAGCAAGTACATGGTTAGCAAGGCTCTTTTCGTGCTGTTTTGCATAAGCAAAGGCGCCTAACAAGCCTACTTCTTCAGCGCCAAACATGACCACACGAATAGTGCGCTTTGGGCGCTCTGGCAGTGAAGCAATTAGCGCAGCAGCTGCAGTAGTAATAGCAACGCCCGCGCCGTCATCAACTGCACCAGTTCCTAAATCCCAGCTGTCTAGGTGGCCACCAATAAGGACAATTTCTTCGGGCTTTTCACTGCCTACTAAATCTAAAATCACGTTGCCGCTGTTTACTTCGCCTTTCCATTTAGACTCAGAGTGGAGCGATAACGACAGTGGCTTGCCTAAATTATGTAGGCGTCGCAAATGATCAGCGTCGGGGTTAGAAATAGCAACAACCGGAATATCGGCCCACTCATCGCCGTCTGAACTCATCATGCCAGAGTGCGGGAAGCGATGAGAGTCTGAGCCTACTGAACGCACAACTAAAGCTTCAGCGCCACCACGTTGCGCATGTTGCCAACCAATCCGTCTACGTTGATTCGCTTGGCCATAGCCCGCACCCGTTTGGCTTTTTACCATGGCATCACCATCGACAAATGCAATTTTGCCTTTAAGCGCGCCGTCTTCGACTGCGGTTAGTGCATGAATATCTCTGAAATACACGATGTCAGCGTTGATCTCATTTTCAGAAGGTGCCGCTCCACCAAGCGCTGTGCCGTAAAGGGGCTGCATGTATGGCGCAGTAAGTGAAATATGTAAGTGGCCCCTGTCCCAGAAGGGCATGGTAAACTCTTCAATACTTACTTTATCGAAACCTAAACGTTCTCCTACCTTTACACCCCAATCTCTGGCGCGCTTTTCTGCTTCAGAACCGCCAAGGCGTGGGCCAATCTCTGTGGTTAGTGATTCAACGATGCTATATCCTAAATCGCTTTTCAGCGCTTTTTGAATGAGCGCTTCGGCATTTTTCTTTTGCTCGTCAGTAATGGGTGAGGTTTCAGCAAAAACGCCAAAACTGCATGCGCTTACTAATGCACCAAACGCTAGGTTTCTAGCGATAGTATTTAATCGGGACATGTGTTCTCCGTGAATTATTTTTATTTTTTGTTTATTTGCGTGAGCAAGTATTGACCCACCTATCATAGCCAATTTAAAAAGCGCTTTCGAGGTAAACCACAAGCCGAAGGCGTATGTTAATCGCAAAGTAACTCCACTTGGCTGTTGCAAATTATGTTACTCTTTAAAAAGGAAAGAAAATAACAAGGAAAGTAAATATGAAAATATCTCCCTATTCTTATTTCAAAAAAAGAACATCAACCATCTCAGGCTTTGTCGAGGGTAAAGCTTGTGCTGGTGCATTAGTTTGCGCATTTTTGCTTATGGGCTGTGGTGGTAGCTCAAATGATAATGACAGTGTAGTAAGGCCAGATTCAACAATAGGTGTATGGTTTGGGCAAACAGCAAAGATTGAAGATGGGCTAGAAGACGTTGTTATTGCAGTCTCCTCTGAAGGTAAGACTATTGTGTTTTCAGAGTTCTCACGTGACACGCTAATTGCTCACGGCTCTATAAGCGAAAATACCTTTACCTCTGACGATACCATGCTGTATCCAAAAGAGGGCATGACAAGGCATGGCACAATGCAGATCACAGCGAATGGTGACAAGCTAGAAGGCTCAGCAATAGTATCGGGTCTTACCTTGGATTTCTCTGCCAACAAGGTGGGCGCTACCGAGGATGTTTCACTTACCGATATTGCTGGCAATTATTCGAGTTCTTGGTCTGATGGTGCTTACACTCGTTCGTTCGCTATCGATAACGAAGGGGAGATCAGCGGTTCAGATACTAATGGTTGCGTATACTCAGGCTCTGTCGAGCCAATTAGCGGGGTCAGTTCACTTTTCAATATTACGATTAAAGCGGAGACCTGCTTTGAAGATTTCGAATATGAAGGGCTGCTCGCTTATGGTGTATTTCCCTTTGAATACCAAAACTCAACTATCGAGAGAAATGGTATTGTCATAGCAGCAGAGGCCTCATCAAGAGCTTATGCTTTTCGTCAATTTAGCCCTCAAGATTAGCGTTATCCACAATATAAAGAAGGAGTCTATAGACTCCTTCTTTATAAAACAGAGGCTTGCCTAAAGTACTATTTACGCTTCTTTTTAAGCGCCAATTTTTGCTTTTTCTCTTGTTCTTTGAGCACTTCGTTTATAAAACTCTTTCTGCCGAATTCACGGGTAATTACACACTTATTTAAATCGAAGCCGCGGGCGGGGCAGTACTCTCTGCCATACAGGATAATCTGTAGATGCAGGTCGTTCCATCTTTCTTTAGGGAACAGGCGTTTTGCGTCGCGTTCTGTTTGCTCTACGCTTTTTCCGTTCGACAAACCCCAGCGGTACATTAAACGGTGAATATGAGTATCTACCGGGAAAGCAGGAATGCCAAAACCTTGAGACATAACCACCGCGGCTGTCTTGTGGCCAACAGCAGGCATGGCCTCTAGCGCTTCAAAGTTTGCTGGAACTTCTCCGTTATGTTGTTTAATGATCATGTCAGACAAATGCCAAATGCCCTTGGACTTCATAGGCGATAATCCACAAGGGCGAATAATGTCTTGTATTTCTTCAATACTCATCAACACCATGTCGTAGGGGTTATCAGCACGGGCGAACAATTTCGGCGTAATTTGGTTAACGCGCTCGTCAGTGCATTGTGCAGATAATAGAACCGCAATCAGCAGTGTATATGGGTCTTTATGATCAAGAAAGATAGGGATTTCTGGATAAAGGCCATCCAAAATCCGCATTATTTCGCTTACTTTTTCCTGCTTAGAAAGCGCCTTCACAGGCTTAACTACATCATTCATCTCTGTATACTTTTCTGGTTATAGTCGTTTAACAGCGTGTAAATCTTGGCAAAATGGAAACGGCAGAGCCTATTACTGAAAGCTGAACTTGTGATATCGACACGCGCTAACATTGGCAATATGAGTTAACTTTCTGCGGTAACCCTTACGCGCTCAGCTTTGACTGCAGGCGATGTCTGACGTGCCGCTAGTTTAGCATCTATGCTGTTTTTAATAGCAATAAGAAGGCCCATTCCTAAAAAAGCACCAGGCGGCAGTATCGCAAGTAAAAATGGGTTTTCAGTGGTAAATAGCGTTATGGTCCAGTTCGCTGCAATTGGGCCGAACAATCTATCAGCCCCCATTAATAATGTACCTGCGCCTAAAATTTCTCGCATACCGCCCAAAATAACCAGTACTGCGGTAAAGCCTAATCCCATCATTAGTCCGTCGTATGCGGATGCGAGGGGCCCATTTTTCGACGCAAAAGCTTCAGCGCGACCTATTATTGCGCAGTTAGTTACGATCAGTGGAATGAAAATACCTAACGCTAAGTAAAGGTCGTAGGTGTAAGCATTCATCAAAAGCTGAACTATGGTAACGAAAGCAGCGATGATCATAACGAAAACAGGAATACGGATTTCGTTTCTTACAACGTTTCGAACGAGTGACACGGTAACGTTACTGCCAATTAATACCAGCATGGTAGCAAGGCCTAACCCCAAGCCATTTATGAATGTAGCGGTTACGGCTAGTAGGGGACACAGTCCTAATAATTGAACTAGTGCAGGATTATTCTTCCAAAGTCCTTGTAAGGACAGGTCGCGAAAGTCAGTCACGTTATAGCTCCTCTACACTATGGGGCTGAGCCTCATTCACATTAACGGCATCAATTGTTTCAACTGAATTCGTCGTTGCGCAGGTATTTGGGGCAATGAATAGTGCGCTTTGGTTAGCTTGTGCATAAAGTAAAGTCTCACGTACTGCTCGAACTACCGCTCTTGGCGTTATGGTAGCGCCAGTAAATTGATCAAACTCACCACCATCTTTTTTTACTTGCCAAGGTGCCAAATTATCCGGTGAGAATGACTTGCCGCTGAACGTTGTGATCCAGTTGCTTACCGCAAGCTCTATTTTATCACCAAGCCCAGGGGTTTCCTTGTGTTCAATTACACGTACGCCAAGTACTTTCATGTTGCTTGTTGATATTTCAGGCACATGCATATCTGAAGAGCTCTCGTCTAGCTCTGCCATATCAGTAAGCGATAGTGCAGAGGTATTGATATTTTCACTCTCACCGCTATGTGAGTCGGTATTTTTTCTTTGCTGTGTTCCGCTGCCAACATGTGTGTCTACTTTTACACCGACAACAATATCTATATCACCGCTGTAACCATCTGGGGCAGTGGCTTCCAACACAAGCGCGCTTGGCTGGCCGTTTAGCGTGGCACGGTATACCTTGTGGGCTTTTTTTATGCCCAGTTCAGGGGCATTGACTTCTGTGCAGTTGGCGTACAGGGCATTGTCATGGAATTCACTAGGCACAACTTCATTTAGTACGCTTAGAAGCTTTTGCTGCTTTTGTTGCTCAATTTTGTCTTGGGTGCCGAAAAAGGTTAACGCTATCAACGCTGTGGTGACAACAGCAAACGCACCTAACATAAGGCCGTTTTTGGCCAAGCTTTCTTTCATCATTACTGCTTACCTCGGCCTTTGACGTTTTTGCCATACACGCGAGGGCGGGTATAATAATCAATCAAAGGCACCGCCATATTCATAATAATAACCGCAAACGCCACAGCATCAGGGTAGCCACCAAAGGTACGGATTATTATCACCCAAAAGCCAATCGCCGCGCCGAATATAATTCTGCCTTTTGGCGTTGTTGAGGCTGAGACCGGGTCGGTCGCTATAAAGAAGGCACCTACCATTACTGCGCCATTAAACAGGTGAAATAGCGGTGAAGCATAGTAATCTGCGTTAATTAAATGAAGTAGTGAAGCACAAACAAACACGCTTAACAGCATACCACCTGGGATATGCCAGCTTATAACGCGGGTTTTCCATAAGTAGAGGCCACCGAGTAAATACGCAAGGCTCACTGTTCCCCACCCCGCACCTGCAGCTTCGAATACGCCGCCATCGAAAATCGGCTTAGCTAATGACTCTGAGTACGTCATACCTTGTGTTAAGTGGGTTTTTAATGTGTCTAGCGGTGTAGCCATAGTTACACCATCGGCAATGGTTTTAAGCTGAGTAACATCATATCCGCTGGTGGTAAATCCAGTGAATATAAGGGATGCCGAGTCAAAGAAACTTGGTGTAATGCCAGCGTGAGTCGCAGGCGGTAACCACTGACTCATCGCCGCAGGGAATGAAATAAGAAGAACTACGTAAGCAATCATGGCGGGGTTGAAAATATTGAACCCGAGACCACCGTAGACCTGTTTGGCTACCGCGATTGCAAAAAAAACGCCAGTGACCGTCATCCACCAAGGCAGGGTAGGAGGAATACTAATCGCGATAAGTAATCCTGTAAGCACCGCGCTGTAATCAGTGAGAGTGCGCTCGATAGGTCGCTTTCTTAAATATAAAATAACGCCTTCAACGACCAGTGCACTTACTACTGCAATAACCGCTTGAATAAGCATTCCCCAACCAAAGAAAAAGGATTGGGCTATCATGCCTGGGATCATGGCGTAAATGACCATGCGCATGACCTGTCCGGTATCGCGTTTAACCCGTTGGTGTGGTGAACTCGATAAACTTAATTTCATTCTGATTCTTTCTCTTGTTCAGCTGCCGCTTTTTTCGCTTTTGCTTTTGCAATGGCTGCTGCTATACGCGCTTTCTTTTCATTTTGAGCAGTGGGTTGGGACGTTGTTTGCGCGCTTGTTGCTTGTTCTGCTTTATTAGACGATTCGCGCTGCTCATGTTCCTTGTTACTTTCTTGCTCAGCAGTATCTTGTGAGGCTGCTAAACCGTCATTATCGTCCTGAGCAAGTTTCTTTGCTTTGGCCTTCGCCACTGCAGCAGCAATACGTGCTTTTTTCTCGTCAGCTTCATTCGTAGATGAGGTATCTTTAGTATTCTCATTAGGCGTGCTGGATACATCCTGCGTGTTAAGCGTTGAAGCTCCCTCCCTGTTAAGGTCGCTATTGCTAGTATCAATTTGCGCGCTCTTTTTATTCTCTTCTGAATTGCCATCCTGTTTAGCCGCCTTTTTGGCTTTTGCTTTAGCCACGGCGGCAGCAATGCGGGCCTTTTTCTGTTCCGCTTCACTCAAGTTGCTAGAAGAACTTAAAGCGTTATTACTCTGATCACTTTTGTCTTGGTTGCTGACGCTTTGATGATTTGCGTCTTTTGGCAAGTTAACGTCCTGATCCTCTGTGCCAGCTTTACTAACAGGGCTAGGCGCTTGCGCTTCTTGCGACGCGGCCTTTTTGGCTTTCGCTTTAGCTACCGCAGCTGCGATCCTAGCTTTCTTTTCATCCCTAGCATCCATGTCATCTAGCTGTTCTTTAGGTTGGTAGTCTTGCTGCTCGTCTAATTGCGTAGACGCAGCTTGCTCAGTTACTGGTTCATCGGATTGCCCACTTGCCCCATTTCTAGCGGCTTTTTGTGCTTTTGCTTTAGCGACTGCCGCAGCAATACGCGCTTTTTTCTGCGCTTCAGCTGAAAGATCTGAATTAGTTTCGGTATTAGATGGCTCAGTATTCGAAAGCTCAGCAGTTTTTTCGCCTTGAGAACCCGCTTGGTTTTCTGTCAACGCACCTGAATGCTGGCCAGCTTGGGCTGCTTTCTTCGCTTTCGCTCTGGCGATAGCAGCGGCAACCTTGGCTTTTTTCTCATCTTCTAATGATGATGCCTGACTATTTGACGGTTCTGTAGTTGAGGATTCCACAGCGCTTTCATCTTGAATTTCGTTTTGAGCCTGCGCCGCTTTTTTCGCTTTTGCTCTGGCGATTGCAGCTGCGACCTTTGCCTTTTTATCATTTTCTGGCGATGATTCCTGGGTCGCTGGCTCAGCAGCGTTTTCAGCTTGATTTGCTCCTTGAGCTTGTGCTGCTTTCTTCGCCTTTGCTCTTGCAATTGCGGCGGCTACCTGTGCCTTTTTATCATCGGCTGCACTGCTTGGTTCGTCGGTATTAGCTGCCTTGCCTTCACCATTCGCGTTAGCCTGCATGGCTGCTTTTTTCGCTTTCGCGCGAGCCAGTGCCGCAGCCACTTTATCCTTCGCTTCAGTTGCGCCAGCATCAACAGCGCTATTCGCATTATCGACCGCAACAGAATTTTGTTCTTTGGCTTTGTTAGCGGCTAACCGCGCTTCTTTCGCTTTTCTATGCTTTGCTTCACGCTCAAGCTTTTCGCGCTCTAAGCGCTCTTTACGCGCTTCAAATCGCTGCTTAGCCTTTTCAGCTTTGTTCTTTTCATCGCGCTGAATGCGTATTTCAGACTTAGCTTGGCGATAATAATGCACCAGCGGGATCTCGCTAGGGCAAACATAAGCGCACGCGCCACATTCTATACAGTCGAACAGGTCGTATTCTTCCGCTTTGTCGTACTCTTTCGCTTTGGCGTGCCAAAATATTTGCTGTGGAAGCAATGAAGCAGGACATGCATCAGCACAAGCGCTACAGCGAATACAGGGGCGTTCGGCGTTGTCGTCTACTAGCTCTTTTTTGGCCGGGACCAGTAAACAGTTTGTGGTTTTAACAACGGGGATAGTAGCGTCTGACAAAGTGAAACCCATCATAGGTCCACCCATAATGACTTTCGGTGCTTTTTGTTTTTTCGGGTTGTAGTTTGCTTCTTCTAATAAATGAGAAACAGGCGTACCTAACAAGGCTCTGAAGTTGCTAGGAGATTTAACAGCCTCACCGGTTACGGTAACAATGCGTTCTATTAGCGGCTTACCATGCAAAATAGCGTCTGCAATGGCATAGCAGGTGCCCACGTTAAACATCATAACGCCCACGTCAACAGGCAAACCGTTTCTTGGTACTTCGCGACCGGTGAGTACTTGAATCAGCTGTTTTTCACCGCCAGCGGGGTATTTGGTCTCCACGCTAACAACGCGATAGTCTTTCTTATCCTGACATGCAATGTTCAGCGCCTCGTAGGCTTCGGGCTTATTGTCTTCAACAGCAACCACAATTGCTTTTGGTCCGATAAGGTGAGTCAGAATGTCTAAACCTTGGCGTATTTGCCACGCGTGCTCGCGCATTAGTCGATCATCAGAGGTAATATAAGGTTCGCACTCAACCCCGTTTAGAATAAGAAACTCGACGGGTTTAGACGTTGAGGTTTTGATATGAGTAGGGAAGCCTGCGCCGCCCATTCCGGAGATACCTGCTTGGCAGATGGCCTCAATCAACTTGTTTTTATCTATATCGCTATAGTTAGCGATTGGAGATAGGCTGCACCATGTGTCTTTTCCATCGGGGCGAATTGAAATACACATTTCTGTTAGGCCGCTGGGGTGGGCTACAACATGCGGAGCTATAGCAACGACCTCGCCCGACGTCGGTGCGTGCACCGGCACTGAAAAAGGTGAAGAGGTTTGCGAAAGAATTTGGCCTTTTAATACTGTATCGCCAACTTCTACGCAACATATGCCGTCTGAACCAATGTGCTGGCGCAGTGGTACTATCAATAACTCAGGCAAAGACGGCTTTTTAATTACCGACGTATTAGAAAGTGATTTTTTATCGTCAGGATGCACACCACCTGGAAATGAGTACATCTTTCCCGCTTCAAGGGTTTCTATAATTGAATCAAAACTTGGATACATCACAATTACGACACCATTTTGATAGGGATATCACCTTTAGGTGATGATTCAAAATCCCACTTCCATGTAGAAGTTGTTTGTATAATTGGTACCATGTCGATACAGTCGACAGGGCAGGGGTCCACACATAAGTCACACCCTGTGCACTCGTCGGTAATAACAGTGTGCATGTGTTTTGCTGCACCTAAAATTGCATCAACAGGACAAGCTTGAATACATTTAGTACAGCCGATACATTCGTCTTCGCGTATAAAGGCAACTTTTTTAACGTCTTCTTCACCATGTGCGGCATCAAGGGGTTTAGGTTCAACCCCCATTAAATCTGCGAGTTTCTTGATGGTTGCTTCACCGCCCGGTGGGCATTTATTAATATCATCGCCATCTGCAATAGCCTCAGCATAGGGTTTACAGCCTGGATATCCACATTGTCCGCATTGGGTTTGTGGTAGCACGGCATCGATTTGCTCCACAAGGGGGTCGCCCTCAACTTTAAAGCGAATGCTTGCATAACCCAGAACCAAGCCGAAAATAAGTGCAAGAGCGCCAATTGCAATAATGGCAAAAATGATGGCAGTAGATATCGTCATTACACTTTCACCAATCCGCTAAAGCCCATAAATGCAAGGGACATAAGACCGGCGGTAATCATAGCAATAGAGGCACCTTTAAAAGATACAGGTACATCTGCAGCAACTAAGCGCTCGCGCATGGCTGCAAATAACACTAGCACTAGAGAGAATCCAACCGCAGCACCGAAACCATAAATAAGGCTCTGCATGAAATTATGCTGTTCGGTAAGGTTTAACAGCGCCACACCAAGTACCGCACAGTTAGTGGTAATTAGAGGAAGGAATATACCTAACAATCTATACAAAGTAGGGCTCGTTTTGTGCACGACCATTTCAGTAAATTGAACAACGACCGCGATAACAAGAATAAATGCTAAGGTTCTAAGATAGCCAATGCCTAAAGGGGCAAGTAAATAGGTTTCTACTAAGTAGCTTGATGCTGAGGCAAGAGTGAGTACAAATGTTGTGGCCATAGACATACCCATGGCGGTTTCCAGTTTTCCAGACACACCCATGAACGGGCATAAGCCGAGAAACTTAACCAACACAAAGTTGTTAACCAGTACTGTACCAATCAAAAGTAGTAAAAATTCAGTCATGAATAACGCAATTCCTTACAGGAATCTTGACGGACAATGCCCGCGATTTAAAAAGAAAAACAGATTAGGTCTATTATCCCTTTTTAGAACGGGTTTAACAACTTGATTGAATTAGGGTTATTTAATGTCTAAACGCGTTGTTTTAGGAATTAAAATAGAGTGACGTGGGTGAGGCGATTTAAGAGCCAACTAAGTGGCTCCCCCTCCCCGACTCGAACGGGGGACCTGCGGATTAACAGTCCGTCGCTCTAACCAACTGAGCTAAGGGGGAATCGACACCTAAGTTGTTTGCTGAAGTTGGCTCCCCCTCCCCGACTC
>NZ_JAHHDX010000003.1:58440-58641 GCF_018619335.1 Alteromonas sp. ALT199
ACCAACTGAGCTAAGGGGGACCTGTGCTTCAACGGAGGCGAATATTAAAGACGTACTTAGGAACTGTCAACAACATAAATGAAATATTTGTACTGACTGCGCAAAAAATAGCTTTTTATGGCTTTTATGCTCATTTTGTCATCAATGCTGTGAAAGTGATGGTTAATAACTGCACATTAATACCCCTTAGCTTATAAACAG
>NZ_JAHHDX010000175.1 GCF_018619335.1 Alteromonas sp. ALT199
TATTAACCCTTGATTTTCTCCTTATAAATTGAAAATATTAGATTGTATCAATCGATTTTGCACTACAACCGCTGCATAGCATTTTCCAGACTAAAACAATAAAAAACTGGAAGGGAAATACTTAAGGAAAGGAGTAAGGCAAGCAAAGCAAAGAGGTATTCAATGTTTGCTTACGTCGCTAGACAGCCCATATTTAATGTAAACCAAGAAGTTTATGCTTACGAATTGCTTTTTCGCGTTGGAGAGGAGAACTGTTTCCCAGATATCCCGCCCGATGAAGCCACCTCAAAGATACTGACTTCTACCCACTTGAGCCTGGGTATTGAAGAAATTATCGGAGACAAAAAAGCGTTTATCAATTTTCATCGCGATACGCTGATGTTTCGCTTCCCCACTTCTTTAGATGCTGACAAAGTTGTAATTGAAATTGTTGAAACCGTAGAGGTAGATGACGCACTGGTTGCGGCTTGCAAGCATATTCGTGGGCTTGGTTACCCTATTGCTTTAGACGACTACGACATGAAGGGTAAATGGGAAGCATTTATTCCTTTTACCAGCATCGTTAAAATTGATATTACAGAAATTCCGCACGATAAAATTCCTGCTTTAGTTACACGCTTCAAATCAAATAAAATAAAGCTAGTTGCAGAGAAAATCGAAACATACGAAGAATTTAAGAAATTCAAAGATATGGGATTCGATTACTTTCAAGGCTATTTCCTAGCTAAACCTGAGATTGTTAGGCATAGGAAATTAGGGCCAAGCAGCTTAACCATGATGGAACTGCTAACCCTAAGTAGCCAAGCAAAACTCAATTTTGATGACGTGAATAACATCATCGAGAGAGACCCTTCATTAACCTATTTGCTGCTGCGTTTTATCAATAACCCTATGGTAAATAAACGCAATAAAATCACTTCACTTAAACATGCGCTAACCTTCATGGGTGAAGTAGAAGTGAAAAAATTTATTTCTTTACTTGCTCTTGCCAACTTAAGTGATGAAAAGCCTACCGAATTGATGCAGATGGCACTGGTTCGAGCCAAGTTCTGTGAGTTAGCATTTACTCAGCTAAAAGGCTCAGAAAACCCGCTTAAAGGCTTTCTTACTGGGCTGTTATCTTTACTTGATGCAATGATGGAGCAACGTATAGATGATTTGGTAAGCAAAGTTCCAATATGTGACGATGTGAAGAATGCACTTTGCGGCACACCAGGTATGCTGCGCAACTGTTTAACATTAGTGCAGTGTTTTGAGCGTGCAAATTGGGGAGGAGTTAAACAGTTTTCAGCCAAATATGAGATAAAACAAAGCCTTTTGCATAGCTATTATAACGAAGCAATTAAGTGGGCGAAACACATTCATAGCTCCGCTCTAAAAGATGACTAACTAATGCAATTGAAAATTGTTCATTGAATTGTTGTTAGTTAATGTCTACATATCATAGACTATAGCATGTTGTTTATAGATGCATAAGCCCATCATATAGCAATTAAAAACACCATTAAACCATGTTGCCTCAGGATAGATTATGTTCGCTTTTATAGCTCGTCAGCCTATTTTAGACAAAAGCAAAAATGTATTTGCTTACGAACTCCTGTTCCGAGATGGTAAATCTGGTGCCTATCCTGAACATAGTGAAGAAAAAGCCAAGTATATCTCTGAACATTTTCACCCATTAGGGCTAGATGACATCAGCGGTGAGAAAACGTCATTTATAACCTTTTCTTCTGACACCATTATTTCACGCTTTCCAACATCGCTTAACCCTGAATCGGTAGTTGTTGAGCTGGCGGACCCTGCTGATAAATCCAGCGGTTTATTTGAAGCATGCCAGCACATAAAACAGCTTGGCTTTAAGCTAGCTATCGACGACCCTTTGATGGTGGCAGCAACGCACGATATTTTCCCTCTTATCGACATCGTCAAAGTAGATGTGACTAAAACTCGCTTTGAGACCATCGAAAAGCATATTCCACGGTATCACGATTCGAACGTACAGCTTGTGGCTGAGCAAGTTGATACTCAAGATAACTTCTCTACTTGTGTAGACTTAGGCTTCGATTTTTTCCAAGGTTACTTTTTCTCCCAACCCGAAGCTCGCATATTAAGAGAACTTCCCGCCTCAAAGATGAATATTGTAGATTTGATGGGGGAAAGCTCGAGTAATAACTTTGATGTTGAACGCATTAGCCAAATAATTGAACGCGATGCTACTCTCAGCTTTTTATTGCTGAAGTTTATTAACAACCCCACCATCAACAAGCGCTACAAAATCACCTCGCTGAAGCATGCGCTTAATTACATGGGCGAAGTTGAGATTAAGAAGTTTATCGCACTATTAAGTTTGACTAACTTAGCAGATGAAAAGCCGCTTGAAATCATTCATATGTCGCTAGTACGTGCTAAGTTCTTTGATTTACTTGCCGAGCTAAGAGGCGTTAAAAACAACCCACCGATACCTTTTCTAGTTGGTTTGTTCTCGCTACTTGAGGGTTTGCTAGACCAGTCAATGACAGATATTGTGAAGCAATTGCCTCTCTCTGAAGAGGTCAATGACGCACTGTTGGGGAAAAACATTGAAGTAAACAACTATATGACGCTCGTTCGCGCGTTTGAGAGTGCGCTGTGGATGAACGTGATAAAACAAGCAAAGATGCTTAACATTGATCAAAAGCAACTACATATGCTTTACAACCAAGCCATTACGTGGGGTAACGGCATACGCAGTGCAATTTCGTCTCATTATCCAAGCGCCAAGCCCAATTAATTGCGCATAACGCGTTATTTGGGCTCTATTTCTCTAACGTGGCGCTGCACCGAAATCAATGAGCCTAACAAGCCTAGTAGTACAGAAAGGCCGAGCATAGTAAACAACGCCGTGCCAGTTAGCCCAGTAATATTAAAATCTTTCTGATACATGGCAGCAAATGTGGTTATGCTGCTATCCATCCACCACAAAATAATAATTACTGCAAACCAAGCCATTAATCCGCCGAGCAATCCATACCAGAAGCCTGTATACAGGAATGGGCGATGAATAAATGCATCAGTAGCTCCCACCAGCTTCATTACAACAATTTCATCGTACTTATTAAGTATGTTTAGGCGAATGGTATTGCCGATAATTAGCACCACAGCAATAAACAGTAGTAGGCCAATTAAGGTTACTAAGTCTCTAGCAATATCAATAACCGCATACAAACGCTCTAACCACTCGATATCGAGCTTACCGATGTCTACCTCTCTCTGCTGACGAAGCTTGTCTAACAACGCTTTAGCCGCTGTGGGCGATGCATGTTTTTCATTTGGGGTAACAAGTACTACATCTGGTAGGGGGTTTTTTTCAAGATATGCTATGGCGTCGCCTAGTCCAGATAAGTGCTGAAACTCTTTAAGTGCATCATCCGCAGGGATGTATACCACGCTATCTATCTCAGGCCAGGTATTCAATCTAGCGACTAGCTGTTGTGAACTTGTAGCATTGATATTGGGCTTTAGAAATAGGGAAATTTCTGATGCCTGATCCCAGCCCGCGGTAATTTTTTCAGTATTTTTTACCATGATATAAAGCGTGCTTGGTAAAGTTATGCTTAATCCAAGTACGCCAATAGTCATTAACGAGGCTAATGGCTGTCGCCACAATTCACCAAGGCTAGACAATGCTTGTCGCACATGACTGACAAAGAACATAACAATAGTTTGCGCAAAGCCAACTTTCGCTGAAGATGCGCCTTGTGCGCGGCCTTTAAATAAAATACTCACGACCAGCCTCCTTCGCCATTGCCTGATACTGAGCTGTCGATATCATCGGTTAGACCATCGGTAATCATTTGCCCGCTTTTCAATGTGAGCGTGCGGTAACGCATACGAGCAATCAAGCCTAAATCGTGAGTAGCAATAAGCACTGACACCCCCGCTTGATTAAAATCTTCAAACAGGCGAATAATTTCCATGGAAAGTTTGGGGTCGAGGTTACCCGTTGGTTCGTCTGCCAGCAGTAACGGTGGCTTGTTTACTACCGCTCGTGCAATCCCCACTCTCTGCTGCTCACCTCCTGACAAAGTAATAGGCAGGCAACGCGCTTTGTCTCTAAGGCCTACCATTTCAAGAGCTGCTTCTACGCGCTTGCGAATTTCTTTGTGGGTATACCCCTCAATGACTAGCGGCAAAGCCACGTTGTCAAAAACCGACTTATCCATCAACAAATGATGACTTTGGAAGATCATGCCAATGTCGCGGCGAATATAGGCTATATCTCGACGGGTAATAGCGTTGAGGTCATGACCATTAATCAAAACGCGCCCTACTGTTGGGCGCTCCATGAGGCTGATAAGTTTGAGTAGCGTGCTTTTCCCTGCACCAGAATGCCCTGTTAAAAAGGCCATTTCGCCCGGCGCAATATGAAAATTCACCTTACTAAGCGCGCGTTGTCCGCCCGGATAGGTTTTGCTTACCTGCTCAAACTTTATCATTATTTTTCCCTACCGCTTTGCTGGTGTTAGCTTTCAGGTGTGTCCATTTCGCTAAACAGCGCATCAATAAATTCTTGTCCATCAAACTGGCGTAAATCATCGATACTTTCGCCAACACCTATATACCTTATAGGAATTTTGAACTTATCGGCAATAGAGAATATAACACCACCTTTCGCTGTGCCGTCTAACTTGGTTAGGGTGATACCTGTTAGGCCCACGGCTTCATTAAATAACTTGGCTTGGCTGATAGCGTTTTGCCCAGTACCTGCATCTAATGTAAGCATAACTTCATGAGGCGCGTTAGGGTTTATCTTCTTCATAACGCGAACCACTTTCTTAAGCTCTTCCATCAAGTTATTCTTGTTCTGCAAACGCCCTGCTGTGTCGGCAATAAGAATATCTGTACCACGAGATTTTGCTGCTTCTAGCGCATCATAAAGTACTGATGCACTATCAGCACCTGTGTGTTGTGCGATAACGGGAATGTCGTTGCGCTCGCCCCATACTTGAAGTTGTTCAACCGCCGCGGCTCTAAATGTATCACCGGCGGCAAGCATAACTTTCTTACCTTCTTGCTGAAATTGTTTAGCAAGCTTACCAATGGTAGTGGTTTTACCTACACCATTGACCCCCACCATTAAGATAACAAATGGGCCTTCACTTGAATCGTGAGCCTTAATAACCTCAGGGAGCGGCTGGTTGACTTGAGATAGCATACCCGACATTTGCTGTTTCATGATGTCCAACAAGGCTTCGGCGTCTTTCAAATCTTTACGAGAAGCACTGTCAGTCAAATGGTCGATGATTTTCTGCGTTGTATCCATACCTACGTCAGCCACTAAAAGCTGAGTTTCTAGGTCTTCGTAAAGCTCATCGTCGATAGCTTTGCCTTTAAACAGGCTAACTATACCGCTGCCTAAATTCTCTTTTGTACGAGATAAGCTTGCTTTTAAGCGTGCGAATAGCGACTTCTTCTCTTTCGGCTTTTCTTCCGCTTGAGCTTTGGCTTGTGCTTCAGCTTCTGCCTTTGCGCGGGCTTCTTCTTCGGCTTGCGCTTTTGCCTGTGCTTCGGCTTCCGCCTTAGCGCGAGCTTCTTCTTCCGCTTGGGCTTTTGCCTGTGCTTCAGCTTCTGCCTTTGCGCGAGCTTCTTCTTCGGCTTGCGCTTTAGCCTGTGCTTCAGCTTCTGCCTTAGCGCGGGCTTCTTCTTCCGCTTGGGCTTTCGCCTGTGCTTCAGCCTCCGCCTTAGCGCGAGCTTCTTCTTCCGCTTGGGCTTGTGCCTGCGCTTCAGCTTCCGCCTTAGCGCGGGCTTCTTGTTCAGCCTGAGCTTTAGCCTGTGCTTCAGCTTCCGCCTTAGCGCGAGCTTCTTCTTCCGCTTGGGCTTTAGCCTGTGCTTCAGCTTCCGCCTTTGCGCGGGCTTCTTGTTCAGCCTGAGCTTTAGCCTGTGCTTCAGCTTCCGCCTTAGCGCGAGCTTCTTCTTCCGCTTGGGCTTGTGCCTGTGCTTCAGCTTCCGCCTTTGCGCGAGCTTCTTCTTCCGCTTGGGCTTTTTGTTTTTCTGCTTTTTTGTTCTTATTGAACCAGCCAAAAAGTTTCGACATTGTTAGGACAAATCCTTATAAATTCTTAGCAATTTCGGCTACACTTGCCGCCTAATGTATGAACGCATGATACCATTGTCAGCCACTATGAAGCGAGTTTCTCGCCCTACTCGGGCCCCATCTTCTGCAAAAAAAAGACATTCCCTCAAAAATGGGAAAGCTGAAGGCACCAATAGCCCTGGGCAAATACGCATTATTGGTGGTCAGTGGCGCGGTAGAAAGTTACCCGTATTAAATGCAGAAGGTTTACGACCAACCACAGACAGAAATAAAGAGACTCTGTTTAACTGGTTAATGCCCTATATTAACGACGCTCGTTGCCTAGATATATTTGCAGGCTCTGGTGGACTGGGTTTGGAAGCATTATCACGTTATGCTTCGCATTGTGATTTCATAGAACTGAATAATCAGGCTGCTTCCCAGCTTAAAAGTAATCTTTCTTTGCTAAAAGCAAATGAGGTTACGTCAGCCCACGTCCATCAAGGTAATGCCCTAGACATCTTGAAGGGGCTTAACGAATCACCCTACGATGTAGTATTTGTCGACCCGCCGTTCGGCAAAGATTTAGTAGCGCCTGCGCTTACGTCGCTTGTAGAAAATAACCTAGTGCGAAGCGGCAGCGTAGTTTACTTAGAACATGAGAGTACGCTCACAACACCTACGTTACCTAGCCACTGGCAAGTTATTAAAGAGAAATACACCAGCGCACTGCGCTACATGTTAATAGAAGTGAACTAACTAAAACGTTCTTTTAGCGCAGCGTAAAGCCGTGAACCTACCTAAAGTGCACGGCCCAGCTACTTTAAAGTTCAAGGCCTATGTTGGAGATACCTGCTTCCAAGGCGAGGGCTTTCATTTCGTCTGCTGCCTTTGCAGGATACTTAGCCTGCTCTACGTAATCGAGCAGTTCGTTTTGTACCTCAACTTCAAACTCCATAAGTGGATGACCTTTCACGGTCTCGTCATCAGCTTCTTCACTTTCTAACAGGTAAGCTTCAACGCTACCTTGTGATAGTTTGCTGATTACCACCGCACCTTGCGGATCATCACCTGCGATTAAGTTAAGAAGGCCAGCTAACCCAATAGCGGCATCGATAGCTGGGTACACACCATAGTTATCGTGTTCACTCGTATCTGGCGTGGCGACCTCTACTTTCTCAAGCTGCACGGCGATATTGAATTTACTCTTAGGAGACTTTAGCGTTTCCCATACTAAGTTCAGGCAGTTACGTAACGCGCTTGCGTCCCCACTTTCTGTCAGTTCACAGAAAAGCGTGTAGTTAGGCAGCATACGCTCAAGTAATGCAGCACCGAATGCAACGGCTTTCCAGCCTTCCAAGGCGCGAACACGCCCAAAGGTATTAAGTTTTTGCTTTGCCATTTAAAGGGCTCCAGTGGCATGCATGAAATATTTGGTAACGCCGTCTAATAACATTTGGATAGCGATCATAACAAGGATCATACCCATTAATCGCTCCATCGCAACTAGGCCACGTTCCCCTAAAATTTTGTGAAATACATTTGAAAATAACAAGATCACCGCGCTAATTGACCACGAAGCGGCAAGCGCAATTGACCAGTCGACCATCCTATCTGGTGCCTGATTAGCAAGAAGAATTAATGCTGCTAATGTGGAAGGGCCTGCAATCATAGGAATCGCAAGGGGCACCAGAAAAGGTTCTTCACCTACGGCTAACCCACTAGGGTTACCCGATGATGGAAAAATCATTTTGAGCGCAATTAGAAACAGGATAATCCCACCGGCTATACTTACTGTTTCTTGCTCAACATTCAAAAAGTTGAGCACAGATTGGCCGCTAAACAAAAATAGAAATAAAATACCAAGCGCAAACAAAAGCTCTCGTATAAGAATAAATTGACGTCGTTTAGGCTCAATGGATTTAAGCACCGACATAAAAACCGGCAGATTACCAAGAGGATCCATGATCAAAAAAAGCATGACGGCTGCGGACCAAGTATCCATTTTTTTACTGTCTCCGATTTAGAGCGTGAACCCAATTTAAACATGAACCGCAAAGTATAACCTAAGATTCATGAAGATAGATGGTTTTGGCGCGCAATGGTAAACCAAGCAGTGTGAGTTAAAAACATCTTTTAGCATTATGTCACTGTTCTTTACTTCTATTTAGCTTTAAATCTGCTTTAAGAGAGGTATACCGACTTCTATGGACATAAAAAGAATCGTAAAAAGACTCGAAAAATACCAAAAATGCGCTTAACTAAAACAAAAGGGAGCAACACATAACACGCTTTAGCGACAAAAACGCACTCGTGCCTTTGGGTTAAACCCAACTAAACCTAGAGGTTTTGTCTAAGCAAGTTGCTTAGTGTTTTATTCGCCTTTTAGGTAATGTTTTTTAAAAAGTACTCCTGATGTAATTACGAGATTAGACGGCCTTATCCAAACCTAGGGCCTTTTTGGCAAAGAATAACAACAATCGAGATAGGAAATATTATAATGAGTTTGATGACGGTTAAAGAAGTGGCTGCCTTTCTTGGCGTGCAAGAAGTACGTGTAGAGCGCCTTGAGCGTGAAAGTCTTTTAGTCTCAAAAGACAAAGATACCGACGGTAACCCACTTTTCGATAGCGACGACGTTGAGCGTTATAAAAAACTTGCCGAACGTTTGGGCGGTATTTAACTAACGGATAAGGGCGTAACATTACTATTAGTCACGCCCTTTTTTAAAAAAGGGCCGTTAGTATCGGCACCTGTGCATAGGATACGCAGTGGCGCGTGCCCTATGCTTATGCATTAAAATCTTTCAACATTCTAGCAATTGACCGAATGCCTTTCGCTGTTGCACCTACTGGCATTTCAGAGGTTGCGCCACCGTGATAAGCCGCAGCCAAATCTAAATGCACCCAGCCTTCAGGTTTAACAAAGCGCGATAAGAAGCCTGCTGCGTTTGAGGCTCCGCCACCACCGCCACCTTTCATCGGGCGACTGTTCGCCGTGTCAGCAAACGCTGACGGGCAGCGGTCTGCGTGAAAATCTTCAAGGGGTAATGGCCAAAAGCGTTCGTTTTCTGCTTTTGCTGCGTTAAGCATTTGCTCGCGCGCATTATCATCTAGTGAAAACACGCCGTGATAATCAGAGCCCAATGCAACCACTGCAGCACCCGTTAACGTTGCAGCATCAATAATAAGTGGTGCGCCAGTTTCCGTTGCTGCCATAAGACCATCTGCCAGTACTAAACGCCCTTCTGCATCGGTGTTAACAACTTCAACGGTTACTCCATTTTTATAAGTTAATACATCGCCCAGTTTGTAAGCATGACCACTTATAAGATTCTCTGCACAGCATAATATAAGCTGAATGCGTTTTTCGCTGCCTTGAGAAATAGATAAGCCCAACGCCCCCGTTACCGTTGCCGCGCCACCCATGTCGCACTTCATATCTAGCATACCTTCGCTAGATTTAATGCTGTAGCCACCGCTGTCGAACGTAATGCCTTTGCCCACGAGTACCGCGTCAACTGGCGCATCTTCTCTACCGGTTGGATTGTAATCAAGTACTAGCATTGCTGGCGGGCGCTCACTACCGCGACCTACGTTATAAATACCTATCCAGCCTTGCTCTTTAAGATCTTCACCTACTGTCATTGAGTAAGTGACTTTGTCCCCACCTAGTGATTTGAGCCACTGCGCAGCGCGTGTCGCTAGGGTTTCAGGGCTAAGGTCTTCCGGGGTTTCGTTCACCAACTGACGGGTAAATAGTAATGCCGCATACTCCTGCTCTAGCGATGCTTTGTCAGCCGTATCCGCCCATTGAATAGACGCTGGCTTAAGTGCACGTGTAAAGCTAAGTGCGAAAGCCCACTGCTGTTCTTTATGCCAATCTCCACTAAGCGCAACGGAAGGCAAACCAAGGCCATCTAATTTTCTCGCCGCTTGCTGAATCAAACGCTCGTTAAGCTTGTCATCAGGCAAGTGAATGACTGCGCCTGATTCAGTGAAAGAAAGCTTAGCGCTTTCACCCCATACAGCTTCAGCACTATTGGTTGAAAGGCTAACGGTAAATTCTGCCATCGCGTTTTATTCCTTATACATCGTTATGTTTCGATAAGCGCTTTTTGCGCTTGCTCAAATCTTTGTTACTCTCTTTTGCCTGCATACCGCGAATATGTCGTCCGCTATCCATGAATCCTGTGCCACTGCACACGAATAACGGCAAGGTGTGTCGACGCGGTAAACCTTATTTTTAATAAAAAAGGCGATACATGAAGTTTTCCCCCCCCTTATTACGCGGCACCCTTATTAAAAGGTACAAGCGTTTTCTTGCCGACATTGAGCTAGACGACGGTTCAATCGTTACTGCTCATTGTCCAAATACAGGCGCAATGACCGGCTGCGCTGAACCGGGGTACACGGTATTCTTAAGTGAATCGACAAACCCTAAACGAAAGCTCAAGTATACATGGGAACTGGCACAAACTTTCGATGGTCACTTCATCGGCATCAATACACACAATGCTAATAAGTTGGTGGCAGAAGCACTAGATAACAAGGTGCTGAGTGAATTTTCCGGTGTTAGCAGCTGGAAAGCTGAAGTAACACCTCCTACTGCTAATAGCCGATTCGACTTTGCGCTAACTCGAAAAAATGTGCAGTACCAAGACGCTATAGAGTATATGGAAGTTAAATCAGTCACCTTAGCAAATGAGAATGAAGGATTTTTTCCGGATGCGGTCACCCAGCGCGGCGCGAAACACTGCCTTGAACTCGCTCGTTTAGCGCAAAGCGGCATAAAAACCAGCTTGTTGTTCTGCGTGCAGCACACTGCCATCGAAAGCGTTCAAGTGGCAAAGCATATTGATCCAACTTATGCAGAAAGCGTAAAGACTGCCGCAAACGCTGGCGTAACTTTGTTTGCCGCGAGCTGTATGATAGACGAACAAAAAATCCTATTAAATCAAACACTCCCTTTGATTCTGTAAAAAATAGGTTGATTTTTTTCATTTCGCCTTCATATTTGCGCCTTGTTTTAGTGGGAGAACGCACTAATGCGTTTGCTGGTAGCCAGTGTGCTTAATCAAAAAAACACTTGGCTAATTTAAGAAAGCAATACACCAGCATAATAATTACATAGACACGATCGATTGCCTGAAGGTGTCGAGTCTGATATAGATATCGGTCCAATCAGGACAAGATGGATGTCGTAGTGTAGGAGATGTGGCAGATGCCAACAGGAAAAGAAACAAAATCCCTAGGACTATTAGCGCTGGCAGGTTTACAGCCGTACGAGCCAAAAGCTGACGAAGAGTACATGGGCGAGCCCCAAATGGAGCACTTCCGTCTATTGCTTAAGGCATGGCGTAACCAACTTCGTGAGGAAGTTGACCGCACGGTAACGCACATGAAGGATGAAGCAGCAAACTTCCCCGACCCTGTAGACCGTGCAGCTCAAGAAGAAGAGTTCAGCCTTGAATTACGTACACGTGACCGTGAGCGTAAGCTAATAAAGAAAATTGAAAAAACGCTTAAGCGTATTGAAGAAGACGATTTCGGCTTCTGCGATTCGTGTGGTATCGAGATTGGTATCCGTCGCTTAGAAGCACGTCCTACAGCTGATTTGTGTATCGACTGTAAGACCATGGCCGAAATCAAAGAAAAACAACTTCAAGGTTAAGCTACCAACCACAAGTATGTTGATATAGAAAGCCTCATCCCAAAAAGATGGGGCTTTTTGTTAAGCTTTAATTATGCATAACCACTATGTAGGGCGTTTTGCTCCCTCACCGTCCGGCCAATTACATTTCGGCTCATTAGTTACTGCCGTTGCCAGCTATCTAGACGCGAAAAGCCATAATGGGAAATGGTTACTTCGCATGGAAGATATTGACGAACCGCGCTGTATTGCGGGTGTCAACAAAGATATTCTAACCACTTTAGAAGCGCACGGCTTGCATTGGGACGACGATGTCATTTACCAAAGCCAACAGCATTCGCGCTATCAAGCTGTACTTGATGATTTACTGATACAAGAAAAAGCCTATTACTGCACTTGTACCCGCAAGCAAATTAAGGCCATGGGTGGGATATACGACGGCCGCTGTCGCAACAAGTCGCTTCAAACAACCACAGCGGATTGTGCCATTCGTTTAAAAATGGACTGTGAGCTTGCCCCATTCAATGATCTGCTTATGGGTGAAGTTACCCCTTCTAGTTCAGACGCTGATTTAAAAGCTGAGGATGTAGTACTAAAACGGCGAGACGGTTTGTTCTCTTATAACCTAGTGGTTATTTTGGACGATGTATTTCAACAGGTTAATCGTGTGATCCGAGGGTGCGACCTTATTGATGTAACGCCATTGCAGCGCGCGGTGTATAAAACGCTTGGTTATAACGTTCCCCAATACGGACATGTGCCGGTGGCGGCCGTGGCGCCAGGCAGAAAACTGAGTAAACAAAACCGTGCAGCCCCTGTTAATAACCAATTAGCGTTAGAAAATATTGTGCGTGTGATGGACTTTTTAGGCTTTTCCTTTCCGAACGCTTCAGAATTTGACGATATTGATACGGCGGTTAGGACAGCAATTTCGGTGTGGGATAGGAAAATAGTAGTGAAAACACCCGAAATTATTGTTCCACAGCGTGAATCCACTTATTATAGCGGACCATTATAGTCTGCGGAGTTACCATCATCATTCATCGTGTTTTTAAATCTGTTAAGCGCGCTTTTTCAAAAGAGAGTTCGTCTCCAAACGCTTTAAAGCCAAGGACAATGACCCGTGGAGAACACGGTATATCTCGTGAAGACGTAAGCGCAAATGCATTGAAAGTAATGTATCGCCTTAATGGAGCTGGCTTCGAATCCTATTTGGTAGGAGGCTGTGTACGCGATATATTGATGGGTCATGAACCTAAAGATTTCGACGTGGTAACTAACGCCACGCCCGAGCAGATTAAAGGTTTGTTTCGAAATTGTCGTCTTATAGGCAGACGCTTTCGCCTAGCTCACATTGTTTTTGGCCGCGAAATTATTGAAGTTGCCACTTTCCGCGGGCATCACCAAGAATCAGATGAAGACGAAAATATTCCAAAAGGTAAAGCTGTAGCCAAACGCGACGTGCACGGCCAGCTTGTGCGCGATAATGTTTTTGGCTCTATTGAAGAAGATGCCGAGCGTCGTGACTTTACCTTTAACGCCATGTATTACAGTGTGGCAGACTTCACGGTAAAAGACTTTGCAAATGGCTTAGCCGCGATAGAAAAGCGCGAAGTAGAGCTAATTGGTGACCCAGAAACACGTTATCGTGAAGATCCGGTACGCATGCTACGCGCGGTGCGCTTTGCTGTTAAGTTAGGCATGCGCATTGAAGCAAAAACGGCTGCACCGATTAAATCTCTGGCAAATCTATTACAAAATATTCCGGCCGCGCGATTATTTGAAGAAACCCTCAAATTGTTCTTATCAGGTAAAGGCGAAGAAACCTTTGTTATGCTGCATGAGTACAATTTAATTGAGCCTTTATTCCCTCAGTTAACGCCGTTCTTAAAAGACGAAAACAGCAAGGAAATGCAGTTTGTTCGCCGTGTACTAGCTAACACAGATGAGCGAATTAATAGTAATCAGCGTGTTACACCCGCATTTTTATATGCAGCATTACTGTGGTATCCAGTAGAGGAGCAATCTCAGCGTTTGCAAAGCGAATCAGGCTTAAACGCTTTTGATGCATTCAATATTGCATCGAGCGAGGTAATTAGCCAGCAGACTCAGCGTATAATGATCCCGAAACGTTTCTCTACTGTGATACGCGACATATGGGTTTTACAACAGCGTTTACCAAAACGCTTTGGCCGTCGAGCATTTCAATTGCTTACCCATCCGAAATTCAGAGCGGGTTATGACTTTTTATTAGTACGCGGTCAAACAGAAGGCGGCGACTTATTAGAATTAGCTCAGTGGTGGACACACTTCCAGCACGCAGACAATGGCAAGCAAAAAGGCATGCTTAACGCACTGCGCAAAAATGAAGGCGGCGCTAAAGGCGCACCGCGCAAACGCAAGCGTAAACCAGCAGCTAAACGAGACCCAGATGCATAAAGAACATGTCTACATTGGCGTAGGTAGTAACCTTGGCGATAGCCAAGGAAAAGCGCAGCGCGCATTCGATGCTATCAGTAAAATAGAAGACACTCGCGTACTTAAGACCTCCTCACTTTATTCAAGTAAACCGATGGGGCCGCAAGACCAACCTGATTACATTAATGCGGTATGCTTAATAGAAACGTCGTTAAAGCCTCACGGGTTATTGAAACAACTTCAGCGCATTGAATTGGAAGAAGGTCGCGAGCGCAAAGGTGAACGCTGGGGGCCGCGCACGTTAGACTTGGATATTTTGTTATACGGCAGCGAAACTATTGACACCGCCGACCTAATTATCCCCCACTACGGCATGCCCGAACGTGAATTTGTGATGGTGCCGCTGTTTGAAATTGCACCCACTATGGTTATGCACGACGGCAAACCCATTTCTGCTTGGGTCGCTAACTGCTCCCTAGACGGGCTTCGTCGCCTGCCCTCTTCCAATTAGCGACAAAATCCGTATAGTTCGCCACACGATATCAACAATATCAACCTGAGACATGCCATGAAGAAAGTAACAGTATCGGGCTTGCTTAAGAAAAAGCAGGCCGGAGAAAAGATCACCTCTTTAACCGCTTACGACGCCAGCTTCGCCAAAATGTTCGATGAACAAGGCGTTGACGCCCTTCTTATTGGCGACTCTTTAGGCATGGTTCTTCAAGGTGAAGATGACACTCTACCGGTAACTATCGACGACATTGCTTACCACACCAAAAGTGTACGTCGCGGTACTGAACGCGCTTTCGTTTTAGCCGATATGCCATTTATGTCTTACGCCACACCAGAGCAAACCTACACTAATGCAGCAAAATTAATGGCTGCAGGTGCGAGCATGGTGAAAATGGAAGGTGGAAGCTGGTTATGCGACACCATTAAAGGCTTAAACCTTCGCGGTGTGCCTGTGTGTGGTCATTTAGGCTTAACACCACAATCTGTACACGTATTTGGTGGATTTAAGGTTCAGGGTCGTGAAGCAAGCCAAGCTGAAAAGCTGCTTAGCGAGGCAAAAGCATTAGAAGAAGCAGGTATTCAACTGCTAGTACTTGAGTGTGTACCCTCATCACTAGGAAAAGTTGTGAGTGAAGCCTTAACCATACCCGTTATCGGTATTGGGGCTGGCAAAGATACCGACGGTCAAATTCTAGTGATGCACGATATGTTTGGTATAAGCGCCAACTACATGCCTAAGTTTTCGAAGAACTATCTTGTAGAAACCGGTGATATGCGCAAAGCAGTATCAAAATACATTGAGGATGTGCAAAGCGGCGCGTTTCCTTCTGCTGAACACAGCTTCGAGTAACGAGGTAAAATATGAAGGTGCTTGATAGTATTTCAGCATTGCGCAACACCGTAAATACGTGGCGTCGAAATGGTGAAACCGTAGGTTTTGTCCCGACTATGGGCAATCTACACGATGGTCATCTTAAACTAGTTAAAAAAGCAAAAGCACATAACGACAAAGTGGTGGTAAGCATTTTTGTAAACCCCATGCAGTTTGGTGCGAATGAAGATTTAGACGCCTACCCACGTACCATAGAAGAAGATAAAGCTAAGCTTATTTCTGTGGGCGCAGATGCGGTATTTTTGCCTAGCGTTGCTGAGATGTACCCGGCAGGACTAGACGCGCAGACCTTTGTTGAAGTACCTGGTATATCAGACTCTCACTGTGGCGCCAGTCGTCCAGGACATTTTCGCGGTGTTGCCACCGTGGTTACTAAGCTGTTTAACATGGTACAGCCAGACGATGCCTTCTTTGGCGAAAAAGATTTTCAGCAGTTACAAGTGATCCGCGCTTTAGCGCGCGATTTGTCAATGGCGGTAAAAGTTCACGGCGTACCTACCGAGCGCGAGGCGTCAGGTCTAGCAATGAGCTCTAGAAATGGCTACCTGACAGACACAGAAAAAGCCACAGCAAGCGCTATTTTTGAGGAGATGCAGCGCATTAAAGCGAGCATTCAAAATGGCAACATTAACTTTGTTGAGCTTGAAAATACTATGGTAACGAACCTTGAAGCGAAAGGCTTTAAGAAAGACTACTGCCAAGTGGTTAATGCAGCTACTTTTGAAGCACCTGGTGATAACGACAAAGAGCTGGTTCTGCTTGTAGCTATGTATATGGGTAAGACGCGCTTAATTGATAACATGCAAATTACGCGAAAATAAACACGCGCCGATTTCACGTAAACAAGAACGCCCGACTCAGGTATCTGCGTCGGGCGTTTTTTTATTTGTTCGTTGCGAGAAGTTAGCTTTTCGCTGGCGTTAAAGAGACTCAAATTTAAGAAGCTAATACCTAAAGGGCTATTATCTAAGAAGCTGTACCTAAGAAGCTAGAGTTTCTGTTTCGCTAACAAAATCCATAAGGTCTTTCCACGCCTGTGTTTCTTTCGCAATTAAGTGCTGCTCAGCCAAAATCGCGGCCAAATCATTATGGCTCGTTAACGGGTTGGCTAACACCACGCGAAATACGGTAATACACTGGGAAGGATAATCTGGCGCTTCTAAACGGGTACGGGAAACAAATGACTTACCCGCTTCACGTTGCTGCTTTTGCACCGCAACAACAAGCGCATCAACTTTTTCGTTTATCGCGTTGCGCATTTTTGCGTTAGCGTGCTTTAACTTTTCTTGTACTTCTTCGGGGCACACCCGATAGGTTAATAACGATAACGTGGGCGTAGTAGTTAACTCAAAGTCACTCGCCTTATCTATCATTTGTGAGAAGTCTTTGGCTTTATCGATACTGCGATCGATAAGGAGCTCGTAACCTTTGCGACCAAATATATGCAGTGCTGAGTACACCATCATAGCCATACCGTTCCGCGAGCCCTCTAGGGTAGTAGCCCCTAAATCTTTGGAGCCTGCGCGCAGTATGTACTGAGCATGATGCCTTACCGTGTTGGCGTTTTGTGGGTCTTTAAAAAGTGCCATGCCCGCACCCATGGGCACGTACATTTGTTTGTGGGCATCAATGGTGACTGAGTCTGCTCGCTCAATGCCTTTCAATCTGTCGCGGTATCGCGCCGAAAATAGCGTTGCGCCGCCCCAGGCTGCATCTACGTGGAACCAGCAGCCAAGCTCTTTCGCTACGTCAGCAAGCTCGTCTAGCGGGTCTACATGCCCCGTTTCGGTAGTCCCGCCCACGCCAACGATAGCAAGAAGCTTATTACCTTCTTCTTGATAACGCTTACCTATGCGAAGGGCTTTTGACGGGTCTAGGGTTTGTTTTGGCGCAGGTACAGTCAATAATTGTTCGCGACCTAATCCTAGAACATCAACGGCTTTAGATAACGAATAGTGACCGCGTTTACTGCACATTACGCCTAAATTGTTAATATCGTAGTGGCGATAGGCAGCAGCGAGACCTGCTTTAGAGACACCTGAGAAGCCTTTTTGAGGGCCGAGCAATTTATTGCGAGCTACCCACAAAGCAGTGATATTAGCGATAGTACCGCCAGAACAGAATGCGCCTAATGAGTGTGCTGCACTGTGCAAGTGCTCATCATAAAAATCCTGAGGCTGGTCGTACACAAGGTTGTGCATCATACCTAGCACTTGACGTTCTAGCGGCGTGAAAGCTTTAGAGGTCTCTATTTTAACCAGGTTCTGGTTAAGCCCTACCATTAACTTAGAAAGCGGCAGATGAAAATAAGGCAGCGCGGAGGTCATGTGGCCAATAAAAGTAGGCGAGTAAGTATTTACAGAGTGCGCAACAAGCTTATCGAGTAAGCTCTCAGCATGAGTAGACACAAACTCCGGTGACTCAGGCACCTTAGAGTCTGAAAAATCTTTTTCAATCTCTTCTAACGACGTCTTTTTTGTCACCACATGCTGCGACAAAAAATCTAAGATATTGTCAGATAAATGCTGCTCTATTTGAGCCAGCTTTGAGTCTTTGTGTTCAGGTTTGGTAAAGACCCTAAACAGGTGCTCTAAACTAACTTGCGCTTCACCCACTCAACACACCTCATATTTTGAACAATCACACATTTCGCTTACATTTATTGGGCGAAATAAACAGGCGGTTTTGTAGGATACCGGCCTGACACTTACTTTTCCTTTTAACCATTTAGCATGCTTGTTAAACAGCAGCTATTTACCCCCTATATCTCGTTGCTATTTAAAAGCTAGATGACAGCTCAATAACACTTAGACATAGGCTAGGCTAATGCGCATTTACGCGGTCCATTCGTTGCCAAACCTGAAAACTTATCACAACACTTTCAGGGTGAGGCACTTTACATCAGATTGCAATGCTCGCCAAGAGGCAGAATCAACCAAATCAGTGTCTTCCGTGTAACATTCAGACTAGTTAGTCTATTTTTTAAATAGGGTGTTATACCCGAACCTTACTTTCTTCACGTTGTAAGCGTCTACAACAAACAATACTTCTTTCAAATTAGTACCGCAAAATTTTGTACTCTCAACTATATTTAATTTGTGAATAGTGTGGATGTGCGACCTGCTATATCTGTTAAATGCAGGTGTGGGCAGCGTATCAGTCACTATTGAATACAGCATTTCAAGGAGGTCGGTTTATGCCCATACGCGAAATATCCGAGAATTTCTCCATAGAAGATATTGTTCCCTACTTTCAACCTATCGTAGATTTAAACAGTCAGGGAGTATGGCGATACGAGTGCTTGGCGCGTCTGATTACTCAAGGAGATAAGACTTTTCTTCCCAGTGAGTTTCTATACCTTATTGAGCGAGAACAACACGTAAACACACTTGCAGCCAGTATGTTCGTGCAGTGTGCCAGTTACTTTCACGATGTGAATATTCCTTGGAATATCAATATCACTGCAAAAGATTTGTACAACCAGGAATTAACCAACACGCTAATAACGCATTTAGCGAGTTACCCCACGCCCGAGCGAGTGAGTATAGAAGTGAGCGCCTCTACCGCATTGTCGAATCCCAAAAGCTTAACTGCGTTTATAGAAAAAAGCATGCACGCAGGCCTTGGAGTATTTATCGACAACGTAGGTTCTTGCCCAGGAAACATACGCGCTTTAATGAACTTGCCGATTCGAGGAATAAAGCTGGCAGGAGGGCTTATTAAGCACTACGACGAGCAAGAGGCTGTGAGAGAATACGTAGACTATTTACTGTCGCTATGTGAGCGCCACTGCGTTAGCACAATTGCCGAGCATGTTGAAGATGAAGCCCATTTAGAACGCGTGAAGCGCTTGCCCATTCGTTATGCTCAAGGTTATGTGTTTAGCCCACCGATGGCGAACGTAAGAAGTGCAACAGCACGCCACTAATAAACTAACAATTCAGTAATACAAACTAAGCGGGGCGAGATATCAATCTTGCCCCGCTTTAGGTTGTTTTTACAGTAATTTATTGGTTAAGGTCTTTTCAGCTTTCTTCGCTACGGCAATTCAGCTTCCAACAGGATTGCCCACTACCTCGGTACTTTCGCTCAAATGGCGTCATGTGATTATCGCCAGTGACTTCGGATAAGTCTGACACCATGCCGTAGTTCTTAGCCGCTTGCGCAAATTCCATCAGGTAGATAAGCCAGTTGCTTCGCACCTCTATGTTAGGGGTGATCGCCATCAAATCCACCATGGCCGCACTGGCGTGCCAACGCTTTTGAACCTGAGTCTTTTTGGGGTACGGGTTGGGATACAACAAGAAGTGCTGCGTCACGTTCCAGTTAGACTGTTTTACCAACCGCCAAAAGTCATTTACATCGGCACGGATCACACGATAGTTATCCTGCTGCGCGCTGTAATGTTCATGTTTATCCACCCGCAACGCGGATTTATCGATACCGATAACACGGGCATCGGGGTTAGCTCTTGCTATGTTTGCCGTACTTTCGCCAACACCACAGCAAGAGTCTAGAATAATCTCGCCATTAAAGCCGTTGCCGGCATCAAGCCAAGCACTTACTTCATCAAAGGCGGCTTGTGTATGCTCACTAATCGGTCGCTTGTTTTCACTCACTTGGTACTTTTTTACTAAGTCATCTAACTTATCGTGAATACCCACCTGCGATGTGGTGATTTCTCTAGAGTTACCGCTTGCCATTAGCTACGAATACCTTTACCGGTTTTGAGTAAGTAGTACGCCACGCTAAATAGCAACGCGTTGAAGCCCACTAACAAAGTAAGCGACAGTGTCACGTTCACGTCAGATACACCTAAGAAGCCATATCGAAACCCGTTGACCATGTATACAACAGGGTTCGCTTTGCTCACCCATTGCCAGAATTCAGGCAATAGCGTAAGAGAATAGAACACGCCGCCTAAATAAGTTAACGGCGTTAAAACAAACGTTGGCACCACGCTGATATCATCAAAAGTTTTGGCAAACACCGCATTAATCAGGCCCGCAGTAGCAAACAAGGTAGAAGTAAGTAGTAAGGTAAGCGCAATGATGCCTAAATTGTGGATTTGCACATCAACAAAAAATAGCGATACCAAAGTAACAATAATGCCAATGAGAATAGCGCGAGCCACGCCCCCGCCAACATAGCCAAGAATGATGACCGAGGTTGGCACAGGCGATACCAATAGCTCTTCAATATTGCGCTGAAACTTTGCGCTAAAAAATGAGGACGACACATTAGCGTAAGAGTTTGTGATCACCGACATCAT
This sequence comes from Alteromonas sp. ALT199, assembly GCF_018619335.1. GTDB lineage: Bacteria > Pseudomonadota > Gammaproteobacteria > Enterobacterales > Alteromonadaceae > Alteromonas. The sequence goes on from NZ_JAHHDX010000175.1 coordinate 20,800, forward strand.
AATGAGACCCGGCACAATAAACTCCATGTAGGTAAAGCCCCCCATTTCGCCAATACGGTTACCAATAAGGCTACCGAATATAACGAAATACAAGCTCATTGTAATAGCCGGCGGCACCAGGGTTTGTACCCATATGCGCAAAAAACGCGTGCACTCTTTTATCCAAATCGTGGTTAACGCCACATAGTTTTGCTTAAACCAGCCCACGTTTTCTTCTGTGTTCATTTGTGTACTTTCAGTTTTCATGTTCTTCACCTTTACTTGCTGTGGGTTTAGCCAGCTTGCTTCGCTGATTCAACTAAACGCACAAACAATTCTTCAAGGCGATTTGATTTATTGCGCATGCTCATTACTTGAACGCCCTTTTCACTTAGTTGAGTGAAAACAGGGTTTAGTCCTTCGCTCTTCTCTACATCAACTTCAAGAGTGTGATTGTCAATCAAGCGGTGCTCGAAACTGGTTAGTAAGTTGTCCGTGGCCGCTACGCCATTTGGGAGTTTGATATCTAACACAAAGGTTTCTACATTAAGCTTAGACAGCAGCGCCTTCATGCTGGTGTTCTCTACAATGGTTCCCTTATTAATAATGGCGATATTGCGGCACAGCATCTCTGCTTCTTCAAGGTAGTGGGTGGTAAGGATAATGGTTATCCCCTGACGGTTTATTTCTTCTAAGAAGCCCCACATAGAGCGGCGAATTTCAATATCTACCCCTGCAGTTGGTTCATCTAAAATAAGTAACTTTGGTTCATGCATTAACGCACGGGCAATCATTAAGCGGCGTTTCATACCACCTGATAACTCACGGGCGCGGGCATCGCGTTTTTCCCACAGATCGAGCTGAGCAAGGTATTTTTCAGCACGCTCCTTGGCAATACTGCGCGGCACACCATAGTACCCCGCTTGGTTTAGCACAATTTGCAGTACCGTCTCAAACTGGTTGAAGTTGAACTCTTGTGGCACCAGACCAATACAGGCTTTGGCCTTTTCTTTTTGCGTTGTGAGATCGTAACCAAAAACCGAAACGCTGCCGTTAGTTTGATTAACAAGTGAGCTTATAATGCCAATGGTGGTAGATTTACCCGCGCCATTTGGGCCAAGTAATGCAAAGAAGTCTCCTTCTTGTACCGTAAGGTCGACGCCTTTAAGTGCCTGTACGCCACCTTTGTAGGTTTTGGTTAACCCTTTAATGTCCAACGCTTTCATGATTTGCCCGTAGTGAGAGTGTGACTACTGAGACATACTGACCTTTGATATATGTCAAAGGTCAGTACGCCCTAACCAACTTTAGTGAGATCTAGTTATCTGTCGCTAACAATATATAGCCAACGAAGTGTAACCTAGTTCATGCTATTAAATGAATACACTCGCGTTTAGTGGTTGCTTTAAACAGATTAAGCTTACGCCTGATTGCCTTACTAAATGAGAGCGAAAAACACTTTTTCAACCTTTTAAAAAAAGCGCTGCGTACCGTTGGGGTAGCACGCAGCGCAAAGGGTAGCTTAATACCGAAAAGAGACATCAGCAGCACAGTCTGTTTTAACAACATAGTGCCTTTTAAAACAAATGACGCTATCAAGCGTGTTTTTAAAGCCAACGCACTGTGTTTGACAGACGATGCTTATTTAACACGGTATAAATGGCAGAAAAAGCGCCTAATTGTGGAAATATAGTGATAGTTTGATATCAATCCGCATAGACAGTGCAATAGGACGCTAAGCCAGATAGAAACTTGCGTTGTATAATGCCTCACCAATGAAAATTTCGTTCAACGCTTCTCAAATATGGCGCAAATGAGGCAAGTTTGAGGATTTTATGTCGAACTTAGGCAATAGCTTTTGTTCATAGGTATAGTGTGCGCTCTATTAGAATTATAATTGCGGGTTAATGTATGCCAAAGACAATTGCATTAGTGGAAGATGACGCGGCCATTCGCGAAAACTATATTATGGCGCTTAAAGCGCAAGGTTATAGTGTAAATGCTTATGAAGACAGGCCTTCTGCTGCAGAAGCGTTTAACCACACGCTACCCGACTTAGCCATTATTGATATTGGTTTAAAAGATGAGATAGAAGGTGGCTTTATGTTGTGTCAACAACTACGAGGCCTATCTCAAACCCTTCCCATTATCTTTTTTACCGCACGCGATAACGATGTAGACACTATCAGCGGTCTTCGCATGGGCGCTGATGACTACTTGACTAAAGATATCAGCATGGCCCACCTGTTAGCCCGAATTGCCGCACTATTTAGACGTACAGATTTACTTGCTGCCCCTACAGAGCAAAAAGATGAACTAAAAGTAGGTGATTTAAAAGTAGATGTATCGAGAATGACGGTAAGCTGGCAAAACCAGGCTGTTTTACTGACAGTAACAGAGTTCTGGATGCTGCACGCGCTTATCAAACGACCAGGACACGTGAAAAGCCGTCAACAGCTTATGGATGAGTCTAGAATGGTAGTCGATGACACCACCATTACGTCACACATAAAACGTATGCGAAAGAAGTTTGTGCAGCTTGACCCAAACTTTGATCATATTGATACAGTGTACGGTATGGGATACCGCTGGCAGCTGTAAAGCGCTTGCGTCTAAAGCTGTGTTTCACCCGTTACAAAAATAAGGGCAACCGACTATAAACATGGGTTTTCGTTTTTCTATTCGTCTTCAGCTTATGGTGCTGTCGCTGTTCTTATTCACCATTCCTTACTTGGGTTATAACTATGTGTGGGAACTTGAGCAGTACCTGCGAAACGGTCAAGAGCAAACCATGATAGGTACGGCGCGAGCCGTTGCCACAGCACTACACGAACGACCAGCTTTATTTGACAGTCAATCAGCTTACCTTCAAGACGTCCGACCCGGAACAGACCTTTACGCGCCACCTATCCCATCCCCCATTCAACTTGATGGAGAACTCAACGATTGGCAGCAAGTCAGTGAGCTAATGACTAAGTATGGTAGTGAGGAAGTTATTGAGTATTACAATGGCTATGCCGGCGAACCCACCAGCTTGTGGTTTAAACATATGGTGGGGCGCTACGGTCAATTCTTATATGCCATGTTTGAAGTCAGCGATGACGTTTTGCTGTGGCGGCAACCCAATAGCTTAAGTGTCGAGACGGGCGACCATTTACTTATCGGTATGGAAACCCCACAAGGCGAATTGGCAAGATACGTTGTTGCGCCTTATGAAAGTGGCTGGGTAAATGCGTACAAATTAGCTAGCAACACGTCTACAACACGGGCAGTAGAGAATGCCCTTTCAATTCAAGGTCGCTGGCAGGAAACCGCCACTGGCTACAATGTTGAATTGCGCTTTCCACTGTCTATGACCACAGGTGGCTTAGCATTTTCACTTGTCGATGTAGATGATGAGAACAGCAGGTTGACGCAATACGCGCTGGGCACGGCAAATACAAAAAAACTCGCTGAGCTGGGAACTGTCATAACACCTTCGCCTGAAATTGAGCGTATTTTGGCAGGCTTGAAATATGCCGATTCAAGGGTGTGGGTTGTGGACAAGCACAAACGTGTACTCGCTCGCGCTGGTGATATTCAATCGGCTACTGGCATTAAGGTCGATGAAAAAGCTCCCCCTTCTAACGCGGTTTGGCATTGGATAGAAAGTGAGTGGTTACTGCCGCTCTATTACCAAATTCTTACGCGTCCGCCCGCTGACTTTATCGATGAATTAGACGATGCCTATGCACTCGTAGGGCAGGATTTAGGGACAGCGTTAAATGGCCAACCCGAATCACTATGGCGTTTGTCACCCGATAACAAAGCCATTGTACTTTCTGCTGCCTACCCCATTTTTATTGAAGGCAATGTAATGGGGGCGGTAATTGTAGAACAAACTACCAATGGCATTCGGACGTTGCGAAACCGTGCATTAGAGCAGCTTTTCCATGTTATTTTAGCAGTGATGACCATAGGTACATTGGGGCTACTGCTATTCGCTACGCGAATTTCAAACCGTATTCGTTCCCTTCGTGATAACACCGAAGCTGTCATTGATGACAATGGTAAAATCGTTGGCACACTGCCGGTATCTAACCAACGTGATGAAATTGGCGATTTATCCCGCTCATTTGCCGACGTCCTTTCACGCTTACAGCAATACAACTCTTATCTAGAGAACATGGCCTCTCGTTTGTCACATGAGCTAAGAACACCTATTGCTGTGGTGAAATCATCGTTGGATATGCTGTCTCACGTTAATGATGCTAACCAACAAGCGGTGTTTGTAGAAAGAGCTCAGTCGGGCGTGAACCGCCTAAGCACCATATTAAACAGTATGAGTGAGGCTACGCGATTAGAGCAGGCGATTGAGCAGGAAGACTTAGAAACCTTCAATATTATAAAGGTGATCGACGGATGTGTTCAGGGCTATCAGCACGCTTATGCGCAAAGAAAATGGACCTTTATTTCCACTGATAATAATTTGCTTATTAAAGGGTCTCCTGAACTTATTGCCCAACTTTTCGATAAAATCGTGTCAAACGCTGTGGACTTCAGCAAAGACAATGATGAGATTATCGTCAAACTAGAAAAGAACGACAAATCTGTGCAGTTGTCGGTGAGTAACCCTGGGCCTTTACTTCCCAAAGGAATGAAGAGTCAGCTTACCCAATCCATGGTATCGGTAAGAAAAGAAAATGACGTGCAAAACGCGACTAACTCCCCTCATTTAGGGCTAGGACTTTATATCGCGAACATGATAGCCACTTTTCATAAAGGTCAGCTCTTATTAAATGACAGGGAAGATGGTAAGGGCGTCATCGTTACCGTGAGTTTGCCTCTTTAGTTCTTTTATGAAGCATTACTTGCTTTAATCGTTACAGCGAATTACAAACCTGTGGCTATCAATTAGACGCCGCAGTTATACGTATTCCTAATAAGCCCGATCTTATCGCGAAAATTTCCCAAGGCCGAAATAAAGTCGCTGTCGACAAGGTCTCATACTAAAGGTGTAGCGCAGTTGTATATTACTGGGTTTATCCTATGGTTAAGTTTACTGACGCTTTCTTTTTATGTTTTCCGTTATAGTACGTGAATAAGGTACGTGGATAAGGTACTTGAATGAAATACAAAACACTTTTTAGCGCCCTTCTTCTTATGGCTTGTTCAAGTACTGCCTTAGGACAAGATTATCAAACTGCAACGTTTTCTATAACGCTGAATGATAGCGATGGAGAGCCAGTCGACAACGGTGTACTTCTATTTGAGCCTCAGTTTGAGGTGGATGAGCATCAAATGCCCCACCAAGAACCTGCTATAATGAATCAAATAGATAAACAGTTCGAACCTCACGTGCTTGTGGTAAAAGCAGGTACTGAAGTGACCTTTCCCAATGCGGACAACTTGTTTCACCACGTCTATTCATTTTCACCTACGAAACAATTCGAACTAAAACTTTATAAAGAATTTACTGCAAAGCCTTTACGCTTCGAAAACGCAGGTATTGTTGATATTGGCTGTAATATTCACGATTGGATGCTGGGCTACATTGTTGTCTCGGACTCTCCTTATTTCGGAAAAACTGATAATGAGGGGCAGTCTTCAATTTCACTTCCTCATGGTGAATACACCGTTCGTTTTTGGCATCCGCAAGTGGAAGGTGAAAAAGCGCTTCCTTCACAGTCCATTTCTGTGGCAGCCGATACTGAAGTAACATGGACGCTCAACACAAACATAATCAGGGATGACGGGTTCGATTCTGGCTTCGGCGACTATTGATGCGGTTTGTCACTCAACTATTAGCGCTATTGTTGTTAGGTTTTTCCATACCCAGCTACGCAGAAACAGATTTTTTGCTACGTGGGACATGGGCTTTACAGGAAAATACGCAAAGCTTTCAGAACTTTGGTCAAAACCACCAGCGATTTGATGGTGATGGTTTACACCTCTCGCAAGCCATTATTTCAACGCAGCAGCGCTTGTCTAATAACTGGACTCTATCTAGTGTTTTAAACGGTTACAGCGATGGTGAAGAACGCCTCAACTTTTCTCAACTCTATATCAAATATCGGCCACTCAGTGCATCATCAATAAAACCTGAGGTAAAAATAGGTGCGTTCTACCCCGCCATTTCCGCTGAAAATACAGATTTCGGCTGGTTATCTCCTCACTTCCTGACCAACTCAGCCATAAACAGTTGGATAGGAGAAGAGCTCAGAACCGGTGGCATTGAATTTAGCCTTAGACAAAATGGCAGGCAAATCCGAAGCAACTGGTCATGGAAAGTATTAGGCAGTTTATTTAAAGGTAACGACACCACAGGTACGTTGCTTTCTTGGCGCGGCTTTGCACTTCACGACAGACAATCGCTTTACAATGATAGGGTGAATTTCCTTCCTATTCCGGGTGTAGTAGATGAAGACAGGCTAGATGCGCCCGCTTGGACCGAACCTTTTAGAGAAATCGACAATCGCTTCGGCTTTTATTTTGGGGCACATGCGGCCTACAAGCGTAGCGCTGAAATGCGCTATTACTATTACGATAACAACGCAGATGCCAATGTAGTCAACTCAGATCGACTTTATGCGTGGCATACACGCTTTCATTCGTTAACACTGCGCTATTTACCTCGCCCCGAAATAACACTGTTTTCTCAATTTTTGTATGGCGACACCCTAATGGGCGAAAATATTGTCGATAATGACTTTGCGAGTGCTTATGTTGCCGCTTCCTTAAATTTGACTGCTCTGGGGCTGGAGGACTTAACCGCGGCAGCACGCATAGACTGGTATCAAGTGAGTGATAATGACAACACTATGTACGACCCAAATGGCAGTAGAGGGTACGCCTATACTTTTAGCGTAAAGTACGACGTCACCTCTCATTTTTCTGTAACGACAGAATGGCAGCTAAATTCAGGTCATCAAGAAAATTTGCGCTTCTTTCAGCCTAGTGAAAAATACACTGAACACCTATTTCAAGTGGCGTTAACAGCAAAGCTCTAAGCTTAAGACTTTCAAGGCTTAGTTTGCCGAAGCTTAACCTTTGGCAACCTCGACTAAATCAAATTTTGTCTCACTGTCACCTTTAACCATAACCTGGCACTGCCCCCAACTTTGTGGAATATGCCAAACATGAGCTTCAGCAACGGTGAACTTTTCTCGATGAGAGTCGCAGCGTACTTCAACCGTATCAAGTTCGCCCTGTATATTATTAAAAGCAAACTTGTTCCTTACAAGCGTGTGGAACCAACGTCCATTGTCCCCTATGCTCACAGGTACCTTTAGATTATTTTCAGACGCGATTGATGTTTCGACCTTTTTTATAATTGCAGCGATTTCGTCAACACGCGCTTGTTGCTCTTCCATTTCTTGCAGTTTGCTGTACGACTTTAACGCCTCGGCATAGTACCCGCGCTGAGCATCTAGAAGGATTTTTCTTTGCAGCGCGTAAGCCACGTAATCGCCATCAAACACGGCGTTGTTAAAGCGCTTTTGTCCATTGCTGGCAAGTAGTCGAGTTAAACTTCGTGCTTCTCTATCGATATCATTTTGTGTACTTGCAATCTGTGATTCCAAGCTGAGCAACCACGCGTTTTCGTAGCGGTTTAACGAATCCCAACTCAACAACTCTTTAAGCGCTTCATCAGCAGCCTCAACATCTCCGGCTTTGAACATTTCATCTACGTTTTTATACGCTTTAATAAATTTCCGGGTTGCACCTGTTTTACCGCTTATGGAGAAGTCCATTTGAACAGCCTGATGGCACTGCTGGGTGGGTTCACCGTCTTTTATCGCTGGGTTATACTGCCATTTCTTAACAGCCGATAGTGCACTGCGCTTGAAAGAAGGACTTCCGAAAAAATCTTCTACCACAGGGTCTTTCACTCTGCCCTCTTCATCAATAACGTAGCTTAGTCTAACCCAACCTTCACGACCTTTCCTTACAGCTAGAGTAGGGTATCTAGGGTCAACGCGTTTTAACGGCGTCGCAGGAGTGAACGCGCTGATACGCTCTACTTCGTCGCCTTTCGCTTCAGCTAGCGCTTTCTCTTCAGCTTCATCGCAGGGGATACTCAGCTCCTGTGCCACTGCATCAATAGTAATAAATGAGGTAAGTAAACCGGCCAACACAAGTGCCAACGTTTTTTTCTTAGCAGTGTGTTCATTCAATTGTGAGTGAGCGTTGAGGGTGTTTTTACTAGTAGCCCTGTTCCGAGTAGCCTTGTTCATATCTATCATCCTTAATAATAACTTTTACCTATTATGTACTTTAGATTATTTTTTTCTCGGCGAATTCTCAAGTGATGCATCGGGCGCGTTTTTGATCATCATCTGCTCTTTGCGCTTTGTCATCATTTTCGCCAAACGGCGCATACTCACCGTTGTGTCTTTTTCATCAATGATATCCACACCAAGTAAACGCTCTAGCAAATCTTCTAAGGTAAGTACGCCTTCTAACCCACCGTACTCATCGACCACCAGCAGCATGTGCACATGCTTATTAATAAAGTGTTCAAAGGTTACTGAAAGCGGCATAGTGTTAAGCACGGTCACCATGTCTTTGGCATATTCAATTAACGGTTTATCCGTATTCCCGCGAGCCTGAGCCACTAGCAAATCAGAGCGCATAACAAAACCCGTGATATTTTCCGAATCTTTATCTTCAAACACCGGTATCCGAGAAAACTCTATGTTTGCATGCTTGTGAAAAAACTCTTCCACCGTCATCGTTTCACACACCTTGAACAGCGCAGTACGGTGAGTAATAGCATCTTTTACTTTAAGCTCGTGCAAACTCAATAAGCTTTGCAAAAATGCCGCTTCGTGATTGGCTAACTGCCCTTCTTGCCCCGACAATTCGGCCATAGCGTGCAATTCACTGCGGCTTAAACCACGAAGTGGGCTGTCTTCTTTAAAGCCTTTTGTCATAAGCTCTGACATCTTTACAAATGGTATAAGAATAAGTGAAAGATACTTTAGAAAATAAGCCGTAACCGGTGCCAGTGTGCGCCAGTAGGTTGCCCCTAACGTTTTAGGAATAATCTCCGAAAAAATAAGAATAAGTAGAGTGAGCACTGCCGATATAACGCCTAAATATGCATCGCCAAATACTGCTGCAGCCTGTGCTCCAGCGCCCGCAGCGCCCATGGTATGGGCAATAGTGTTAAGTGTTAAAATAGCCGATAGAGGGGTATTGATATTATCAGTTTGTTTACGCAGCAACATTCCACTGGCTTTGCCCTCTTTTTCTAATACCGAAATATAAGCAGATGAGACACTCAGAATTACAGCCTCTGCAATGGAGCACAAAAAAGAAAAGCCCAGTGCAATGAAGACGTACACAATAAGTAAAAACATGTAATTATTCCAAGCGCCCTTGTCGGTTTTAACGCGTTTTAATTTTAATAAGTTAAGCGACTATTATGGATAATAGAGCGGGATATACAAGCGCTCTATTTTTAACAACCGAGCGCCCGTTTAGAATTGAGAAAAATAAGGGATATATTAGCTACAGCATGCTGATTGCTGCGCTTGATTTTGCCTGTAACTTAACAGCTTTTTGACACCTAATCTCAGCATAAGTCCAGCTAACAAAGCCGCACATAGGCCATAGATAATCTGAATATGCGAACCATGCTCGTGAATATGGCTTTGCGTTGTTATCATTGACGACAAAGAAAATGTTGACACAATATAGTTGAGGGCATAGCCGAAACCTATACTTGCAGAGATAACGCTAAACAAATAAAGCATTAGCGTCTTAACGCCCATTTCCTGTTTAATCATTCCCATGGTAGATACGTTTGTGGCAGGCCCTGCCATTAGAAACACTAAAACAGCGCCAGGTGAAAGTCCCGCCGCAAGAAAGCCGACTGCTAGCGGTGTAGACGCCGTAGCACATATATACATTGGAATGCCGATAAGCGCCATAACGAGCATGGCAACTAGACCATCACCCCATTGCGTTAGGAAGTTGGTAGGCACCCAGGTTTTTATGGCAGCCGCAAGCACCAAGCCAATAAGTAACCACACCACAATATCTTCTAGCAGCTTTCCACTTGCGTAGGAAAGCACCTTGGCAACTTTAGATGGTTTGCGCTGTACTGGGTGGTTATGTTGATGAGGAATCTCATTCGCGGTGCATTGTGTATCAGTTTCTGATTTATTCACAATTTCAGGCTCTGGCTTCGAACCGCAACACGATGAAGTGGCTACTTTAGATTCAGACTGCATTTGTTCAACCTGCTCATGGTGCTCTGCAAAAAAGCGAACCATTAGGCCTGCGTAAATTGCACTTACAATAGCTGCGACTGGCCTAACGATGGCATACAAAGGCCCCAACAAAGCGTATGAAACTGACACACTATCTACACCCGTTTCCGGAGTGGACACTAAAAAAGATATCGTTGAAGACTTAGATGCACCGCTTCGACGTAAACCAAGCGCGGCAGGAATAACACCGCATGAACAAAGTGGCAAAGGCGCACCGATAATAGCGGCTTTGCTAATAGAGCCAAATGATGCGCTGCCCATATGCTTTTCAAGAAAAGAAACAGGCACTAGCTCATGCATCACTCCTGCAACCAGTAAACCCAATAGCAGCCATGGCGCTGATTCCATGAATAGCGCTAGAAAATTTTGCCCTAGTAAAATGATATCTGACACATAGCCTCTCTTGTAACCTTGCCTTAAGCTTCGATGCTCGTTGACATGCTCTGCTTGCAGACAAAGTCACGTTGTCTTAAACACTATAGATAGTAACAGATATAAAGTGTGACAGAAAATCAACAAAACTGATTGGGTCGATTGTGGAAGCATAAAAATGGCCAGTACAAATGTACTGGCCGAATGTTGACTATCTCGTGAGTGTGCTTTTTAAACTCAGAGGTCAACCATGAAAAACCGTATCGGTGCTCAATTAGCTATTCAGCTGCTTATCCTTGTGGGGCCTTGTGTTTCGACTCCTTTTTAAGCTTAGACACTACAGAGAAGGCTTCGAGCATTACGAGCACTGAAACCACCAGCACTACTGCGTCTAAGAACACTAACAAATAGTTTCCTTCTACGTAGTACTCTTTAAGCTTTATCAGCCCAGCGAAGAAAGCCATGATCAATACAAATACCATCGGAATGAGCGTGTATTTTGCAGGGCGACCCAATTTGATTAACATAACCGATATAACCAAAAGGGTTAGACTAGCAAGAATTTGGTTAGTAGAACCAAATAGCGGCCAGATGATCATGCCCCCACTACCCGAAGCACCGCCGGCGCCAAATGCCAACAATAAACAGCACCCGACCGCAACTAGCGTAGCGATTACGCCGTTTTTCAGTGCACCGATAGAGTAAATATCGCCCCATTCTTGTATGATGTAGCGCTGTAAGCGTACCCCTGAATCCATAGTAGTGCCTGCAAATAAGACAACCATTACAGCAAGAATCGTTGAAGAGAAATCTACTGGTAGCCCCCAGCCCTGCTGAATAAGGTTCGCACCACCTGTGATAAACGCGCCAACGCTGCCAGCGCCTAAGTGACTATAGACTTCGTGCCATTCTTCAGGTGATGCAGCAAACGCAACGCCGCTTACCGCGACAATAGTAATAAGCGCAAGTGAACCTTCACCCACTGCTCCAAGATAACCTACAAAACGAGCGTCGGTTTCTTTATCAAGCTGCTTAGAACTGGTACCAGATGACACGATACCGTGAAAACCAGAAACAGCGCCACATGCGATAGTCACGAATAACAAAGGTATTAAGCTAGGTGAATCGACCGCAGTTTGCGTGTTAAAAGCAGGCGCAGTGATATCCGGCATGGCAAAGAAAACCGCGCCGTAGAGTAGAAACAGTCCCACTAATAGCTGCATACCGTTAATGAAGTCACGAGGCTGTAATAACATCCAAACAGGAAGTAATGAGGCAATAGCAGCATAAACGAACAGAATGATAATCCAGTTAGCTTTATCAGCTAAACCAAACATGGTTTCAGGCAAGTAAGAGGGATATAACTGCCCGCGTATACCGAAGCGTAGAGCACGATAATGCCGACAAGACACAAGGGAATAAGGCTGAAGTTACGCTTTAATAGCTGACCAATAATTAGTGCAACGGCAATCGCCATCCATGCGGGAAAGACTGCCGTAGGCTGGGATACAAATGAGTTTGCTATAACCACACCGAAAACGGCATTAACCATCAAGAGTACAAGGAAGATTACAATCATGAAAAGAGAGCGGGATCTTTTACCAATAACGCTCTCGGAAAGCGCTCCCATGGATTTGCCTTTATGGCGTGCACTCGCCCAAAGCGCGCCCATATCGTGTACACCTGCAAACAAAATCGTGCCAAATACCACCCAAAGAACAGCGGGGACCCAGCCCCAATAAACGGCTATTGCAGGGCCTACGATAGGTGCAGCACCTGCAACCGAGGTAAAATGGTGGCCCCATAACACTACTTTATTGGTGGGAACAAAATCGACACCATCTTGCATGGTATGAGCTGGGGTTACAAAACTATCATCCAACTTGAATATGCGGTTCGCAATAAACTTCGAATATACGAACCAACCGAGCAACATTCCAATGATGCCCAGTATTACTATGGCAATAGACTGCATACTGTCGTCCTAATTTGTTGTATCAACAGGACCTAGGGCCCATTGATTTTCTTATTTTCAGTTTAAACATTACACCAATAATCGGTGTAAAAAGGTCATACCTGCGTAAAATATCCGATATAAAGGATGGCCAATGTACGATTGGATGTATTTAAACACGCGATAGGTAGCGACTCGACACATTAGACTAAAGTCTAACTCAAAGTTTGAGATGTAGCGGTAAGGTTTTGAAGGTTTATTAGCGATGATTCAACGCTGAAACAAAGAAGCCTAAAACAGGCATTAATAGCCTATTGCTAGCCAAATTAGTAAAGGTCGCGGTGATAACGTCCTTCGTCAGCTAGTGCGTTATATGCTTGCTCTTTAAGTATGGACTGTAAAGCTGTATCCACGCCTTGGCCCATTCCCTCAAATTGCCCACATACATACACTTGTCCGGTATCGCCTAAGAAAGATTTCACCTCATCTTGCTGCTCTATCAGACGCTGCTGAACATAGCCGCCGCCTTCTTGTCGTGAGAATATTACTGACTTTTGAAAAATACAGTCGCCGTGTTGGAAAGGCGATAGTGTTTTATCTAGTACATTATCATGCGAGGGATGACGCTCACCAAAGAATATCCAAACCGGCCCTGCATTTTCAAGCAAAGCGCGTTTTGCAAGTTGTGCTCGTACCCCAGCAATACCACTCCCCGCAGCAATTAGAAGTAATGGACACTGAGTATCAGTAATAATTGCGCTGCTATTTTTTCGAATGTAGCCCTGTAGTGATTGAGATAAAGGCAAGGTGTGGGTAAGCAAACCAGAGCCTATTCCGAATTGGCCGTTGTCTTTTACTAGCTGGCGAACAACAAGCTTTATGTCGTGCTCTTGTGGCACCGACGCAATGGTGTAGCTGCGGCTAATTATGGATGACTCCGCTTGCTGAGGGATAAGCACTTCCAACACGTCTCCCGCTTCCCATTGTTCATGTAATTCTTGTGTATGATTAGTATTATCAACGCTTAACGACAAACCGAACAGGCCTGGTGACGCTGAATTGAAAGATTGATTCTCAACTTGATTGTCGAATTCATCTAAAGGCTCGCCAGAAGCTAAAGTTACTTCATTTAGTTGAACTCGCGTTTTCAGCGTGAAAGCATGAGTGGGATGCTGTGCATCTTCTGGCAATGAGTCAAGTAAGGCCAAATGCTCACCTTTTCCCGCGTCTAACGTCATTAGCGGAGAAAGCGCGCGAGCACCCAAGGCGCTAATATTATCAAACAAAGTAACCGCAAATTGGCAGAACGCTGCGTATTGCTTATCACCCAAGCCCACCACTTCAAATGACAAATGGGAGAGGTAATCAGATTGATTCGACGACGCTTTTTTTAGCGCTTTACTAAAGGTTCTGCCCGCATCGGGGGGCTCGCCCTCGCCGTAGGTGCTTACAACAAAGATGACTTTCGACACGGCACTTAACGTGTTGAGTTTCAAAGACGCCATCGACACCACCAACGTTTGCTCTTGCTCTGAGAGCGCCGCGGCTTTAGCGCGTGCAACTTTTTCAGCTGTACCAGTTTGACTTGCGTATACAACAAGGGTTTCTTCGCCAGTTACCGCATTGCTGGGTTGCTTTTTATGTTTAAAAAATAACACCGCTACCCATAGCATATACAAACCAATACTTGCGATTGCTATAAGTAGGCGGTGTGTTTCTGTCATGGTGCTTATCTTTTATACTGTCGCATTTAAATAATTAGACACGTTAGAGGCTGTGGTTCCTTAATATTTAAAGAACCTTTACAGCCCCTGGCAAAGTAATAATTTATGTTATTACAGTGGAAGTACTTCAAACGTACCTGAGTAGCTTCCATTACGTGTTGTAGCAGGCTTTTCAGCCTTATCGTCTTCATAGCCAATTTCTACAAAGTACATCCCAGCTTGCGGCCAAGTGATTTCAACCTGACCATTTTTGTCTGAGGTTACTTTAATCGTTTCCTGATCGTTTCTGTAGCGCATACCACCACGAACAACTTCAACTTCGGCGCCAACCGCTGGCTCGCCGTCAATAAGTAGTTTGAACGTTGCAGTTTCGGTAGCGAATAGGTCATTAGGGTGAGTCACAGGTACTAACTCTAGACCCACGTTGTCAGGCGAGAATACTTTATTAGATGGCGCACCTAGAGTAACAAATGTCTCTACTCGGCGAGAACTCTGCATCACGCGAAGACCGTCAGCTTTCTTAGGCACAGCTGTTGCAAACTCTTCAGGCTTATATTCTTCACCACGGCCAGGCCACATCTTACGTTTACCTTCTTCGTCTCGCCAGAAAGCGCGAATGCCACTACTTGCAGACGTAAGTTTGTAAGTTCCTTCCTTATCTAGCTTTAAATCGAAGGTAGTTCTGTACTTGCCGCGCGCCATATTCTCTACGTCTACGGTTTCACCTTCTGGCGATTGAACCACTAAGTTATTAGCATTCATTGCGAAGTGGTCAGGGTGAAAAATAGTATTTGAAATAGCGGCATCAAACGTTACGTAAGCTTCTTCACCTGATAATACGGTAGAGCTTGGAAGTAACCACGCGCGATGCGCACTGGCTGAAAATGACACGGCAAGTGTTGCTGCTAGCGCAATTGCTGAAGCTTTTACTGATAATTTTTTCATAATGTCCTCTTATTGTTTCTCTGCTGAGCGAACGTTGAATTAGTGGCTTAGCAGATTAGTCTTCCAGACGCAGTACGACACGTCCAAGTTCTGAATTCCCTTTTACTTCTACCGGTAATGATGCGGCAGATAACGGCAACGTAAATGGCAGAGACAGTACTTCACGCCCACCTACTTCCCGTGATGCTTCTATGCGTAGCGTGTATTCGCCATCTGCCAGTTCCGCTAACGCTTTATTTAACTGCGAATCGATGCTGTAATCGCCAGGGCCTTTTGTTGCACTAGTAAGCCCGTCATAAGGCAAATCTAGGCTGCGTCCACCGCGACGCCACCATTGGCGCAAGTCCTTAAGCCACTCTTTACCTTTGTCTTCACGCATTTCGACGTCGTACCATACCGCTACCTGAGTAGCCTTTCGTTTACTGTCTTCAATCCACACCGCGAGATAGGGTTTGTGATATTCAGCCACATCAAGTTGAGGTACGGTAACGTCAAGTTTGGCTTGAGCTGCTGCGTATGTAGCACCCGAGGCAAACGTCATAGTTAATAATGTCGCTGCTATTAATGCGCCTTTCCTCGTTTTCATGTAAACACTCCTTAAAATTGTGTAGATAAGTGCCAGTAGCGTCGTGCTAGTGCACAAATAGTAAAATAATGACAAACGGGATGAGTACGCCAAGCATAGTAATGGGCCAGGTCGACGCGCGAGTTTTCGAGTGACGCATTAGCAGCTGCAGCCCAGTTACACTAAAAATAATGCAGGCAATAGCAAAAATATCGATAAACCAGCGCCAAGTATCTCCCGTGTTTCGCCCTTTATGCAGATCGTTGAAATAAGATATCAACCCTCTATCCACGTTTTCATAAGTCACAGTGCCAAGTTCAGCATCTACTGCAATCCAACTGTCGGCACCGGGACCAGGCCAAGCGGCATAAAACTCAATACCATCCCATTCACCTGTCACCGATGAAGGTAATGAAATGCCCTCTTGTGACTGCATGAACACGGCAAGCTCGCTTGGAATGTGAATGTCACCCGTATCCAGAGAAACCAACTGGTCGATGACCAACGGTGGTAAGCCTAATTCAGCTGACGTTACAGTTCTGTTAGCAGGAATATCTGCTGCGTGATTTAGCGTGATCCCCGTTACAGCAAACAACAGCATCCCGACCAGGCATACTGCGCCACTAATCCAATGCCATTGGCGGATGCCTCCTAAAGAAAAACTCATAATTTCGTTGCTAACTCTCTGTATTATCCAGCGATACTAATTATATTTGACGAGCTAGATAATACAGGTATTTTCACCCTTTTCAATGTAAATGAGATTTATTCTCATTGTTGAGTTTTTTTGCGCAATAACTTTTAAGTATTGCTTCATTTTTCACGTAAACGAGGTCTCAAGAAGCGACAAGAAAAAGGTAATTACACAGCGCTTCATATTGTGTTTTTCACTAAGTTTTCCAGCGATTGGATGTTGCCAAGTAAATCAGAACGAGATGGGTATGATTTATAGACTTGTCGTAAAAGTATCAGTGCATCTTGGTACTGACGCTGGTCAATGGCAATTTGCGCTCGTCCGAGCATGGCGCGCTGCTTAACGTCGGTGAGTGACTCAGCTCGTAGATAGGTCATTTTGGCACGCTCGACGTTTTTCTGTTGACGATAGAGTGAGGCGAGAGACAACAGCGCCTCACCATTATCAGGGGCGTCAGCAATGGCTTTGGTTAACAGAGAAATTGCTGTTTTTGTCTGCCCTTTCCCCATAGCCAGTTGGGCTTTAAGTACATTGAGCGTGGCTGCTTGAGAGGTCGTGAGCTTTTTCGCATTCTTGTCGGCTGCTTGAGTTAGTTTACCTAAATCAGACCATTGCTCATTGGCCGCTAAGTAAGCCGATATTTTGGAGTAAGCGTCAAAACCTTCCCCATCTTTGTCAGTAATAAAAGTCTTCGCATGGGTAGCCAGTATGTCTGCGGCGCGACGCGGACTTCCGTCAGATACGTGCAATTTAGCCACTGAAATCAAGTTCGACAGCGAGCGGTCGCCCAGAGAAAGCGCTGTCTCTAAGCTGCTCAGCGCCTTTACCATGTTTCCCTGCTTCAACGCTATCTGCCCCCGTTGAAGCCAAAGCTGCTGATTGCTTTCATCATCCACCAACATTTCGCTTAACAAGCTTTCAGCATGTGCAAGTGCATTACTTTCAATAAGCGCGAACAATAAACCTTGATACCATTGCTTGTTTTCAGGTTCGAGCATCAACGCATTTTGATAGGCACCAATGGCGGTGACAGGTTTGCCAAGCTGAACATTTACATAAGCTAGCTGGCCGAAAAGTTGGGCATCTTGAATACCTAGCTCTACGCTTTTAGTTAAGTGAGTACGTGCTTTGGCTAATTTATCTGTCATTAAATACGCCATACTCAAACTTCTGTGCGCCGATGGAAGGTTTGGCATAGCATCGATTACGTCTAACAGCACCTTTTCGGCAAGTGCGTAGTTTTTCTCATTCAATAGCACTTGTCCGTAAAGCTCACGTAAGCGTGGACTAAATTGAGAAATATCCTGCGTTGCAAATGCGCTGGAAACTTTTGAATAATTACCTGCTTGCAAGTCGGCCTGGATAAGCCCAATAAACTCACCTTCTTCACGGGATATACGTTCGCGGTGATCATCTCTTTGGTGCTGACGCAGAACAAACTGCCAATCGGGTTCTTCTAATTCCACCGTTATTTTTGCACTTACCGGCTTAACAAAAGCCAAAGTGCTCACTACACAGCTGAAGACAGTTACGGCTGTAATTTTCTTTAACATTGTCACAATCAACCTCTAAATTCTTTAGCTTTTATTTCGCTTTGTTGCGCCAGACTAGGCCTCAATAACTACGGGCCAAATAAAACGTGCCTTCACCGCTTCATCTTCTTTGTAGGGCGATGTAAATTTGCTGGCTTTAACAAAGCGCATTATTTCTTTATTAAGCTCGTGATGCGGGTTCTCGACAATATCCATCAGCTTTACGTTGCCGTTTTCATCAATAATGACGTCGAGCTTTACAATCACCTGCTTGATCCCTTGCTTTTTAAGTCGCTTGGGGAAACGTATTTTGACTGGTGTAAGCAAGGTGGGCTTTGAGTCCAGTTCGCTTAGCCCAAAGGCATCCAACTTAATGTCAGGCATATCCCATTGGGTTTGGGCCACTTTAACATTTGGCATGTCGGGTTTTGGCACTTGAATATCTGGCTCAACGCTTAAATCAACCATGGTAATGGCTGCGCCACTGCCCTCTACCTGCATAACAAGCTCAGTTTCTTCTACTACGTTTTGTGTCTTAGGAGGCGGTGGTGGTGGAGGCGTTACCGCAATGTCTAATTTGCGCACAACCATAGTGTCGGGATGCAGGTTAGACAAAAAGTGTCCTAGCCACATAACGCCGAGTGCACTAACGAGCACGGCACCGCTAAGTAGAGAAGGTTGCAGATTGTATTTCATTAAATTTTGCCTCGTTCGCTATGGCTTCAAAGTGGCGATATTTACCGTGTCGGCACCCGCCAGCTTGGCTTCATCTATAACTTCTACCAGTAATTCAGAGCGAACGGCTTTATCTACCTGAATGACCACTGGGCGTTGTTCTTTCATCAACAACTGTTCAACGGTAGAGCGCACACCGCTCACACCGATATTGGCACTGTCATACACCACTCCACCGGTTCGGGTAATTGCCACCATGATGGCCATTTGATCAAGCTTTTGTGCTGATATCGCCTGTGGTTTATCCACCTCTACCCCAGTTTCTTTTACAAACACTGTTGAAACGATAAAGAAAATTAACAGTATAAAAACCACGTCTAGTAGCGGAGACATATCAATGCCTTGCGCTTGCTGGTTTTCAAGGCGTCGCTGTAATCGACTTGCCATATTTACGCCTCCCTTGCGACGGCGCGCTTTACCGCACCATTAACAAACATCAACAAAAGCCAGCCAGGAATAGCTAAGGTTAAGCCAAGCTGAGTGGTAAAAAGTGCATCGGCAATTCCACCAGTGACGACTTGACTATCGACACCTAACGACATCATTCCAGTAAAACTCACTTGTAGGCCTGCAATTGTGCCTAATAGACCCATCAAGGGAAGGGCACTGACCAGTACGGCAGGTACCATTTCTTGCTTTTCTAGCTCTTTCTCACCGTCATGCAGCTTTTTATTGCCACCGCTTTTGGCAATCTTTTTACGCGACGAAAACAACGCAAAGATTTGCTGATAAGCAAACCATGCCACCAGCAGCATCAACCAACACAATGCATTCCCCGCTAGCTGTTCAATCATTAGCTTGCGCTCGCTTGCTGTTGACCATCACTCTTTTGGTCGGTTTTCTTAGCAACGTCTGGCTCATCATTGCTAAGCACAAGAGCAAAACTTTCGAGCTCTTCGTAATAATGCCGCGCTTTGCGAGAGAGTACGGCATTTAGAATTAATGCCGGTATGGCCACTACCAAGCCTAGTTCTGTCGTTACCAGAGCTTTAGCGATCCCGCCAGAAATAACTTCAGGGTCACTCGAACCAAATGCCGTCATCATTCTAAAGGTTTCAATCATGCCGCTTACCGTACCGAGAAGCCCTAGCAAGGGTGCTACGGCAGCAGTTACAGCAATGGTGCCATTGTATTTTTCTAGCTTAATTTTGTCTTGCTGGAGTGCAGAAAACAGTTCATCGTCGCGTTCAGTTGGCGTGCTTGCACGCTTAGTAATGTTATACAGTTCGCGCTGCATACCATCAAAGAAACCAACACCTGAACTTCCCACCATGTTCACCAAGGCTTTCCCTGACGCTACTTGCTTAACCTTAGGTAAGCGCCATAGCTGGATAACTTTAAATAGTGCAATAAGCGTAGCGATAAGGGCAAACAGCACAATAGGAATCACCCACACCCCACCTTTCACAACATGTTCGATGACACTTTCTGACGCTTGCTCTCGTGTAGCGGCGCGGCCAAGAGTAGGATCTATTTTGATACTGCCAGTGCCGCTGCTTGCCAAGTTTGTAAGGCTTTCGGTATCCTTGTCTGAAAAAGTGGACGTAGAGGTAAATAGGTCTTGCTTTCGCCCTCCCCTCTTTGTGCGCTCTGCAGTACCCGCAACATTTTGTGCTTGCGCCAGATACCACGTTACCGGACCAAGAGTAAGTACTTTTGCTTGGGTCACTTCGCCATTAGCCAGTACAACTTTTCCTGCACTGAAATTAGGGGTTTGTTGATTCGCAAACTCTTTCGCTTTTTCACCCACTTTTTGGACTTTATCAGACAAGCTCATTTCGCTTAATGACAGACTGTCTACACCGGTTTGAAGCAGGAAACGGCTCAACAAATTTTGTTGGAACTCTTGTTGCTCGCTCCAGCTCGATAGCCGATTTTCTAACTGGGAAAGACTAAGGGTTCGTTCGTCCATTTTACGGCGGGCGACCGTGGTTTCATTGCGCAGTTTCATTACCTGCTGTTCAAGCGCACGCAATTCGTTAGCCAGCGCTACCCGCTCTTTACTAATTTTGCTTTCTGTGCGATCCAGACGAGTTTTCGCCTCTTTAATATTGGCCAACATGCTATCTTCAGGCGCAGCCACTGCAGGTACACAAGCTACTGCGGCACACAAAGCAACGCATGCTGCGAAGAAAGAGGATTTCAACATTGAATTAGATGTTGTGATAATGTGAGATAAGCATTTCATTCGCCTTCTCCTTGAGCCAGCGTAAGTGGTAGAGAAACAAAATCAGGTTCATGCTTTTTCTCGAAAATAGCGACGGCAAGCGCTACCGCTTCGCTGTCTACGTTTTCACTAAATTGCCACTGCCACTCGCTGTTTTGAACGCGTCCCATACCTTGATATTGACCATCGGCGTTGGTAAACCACGCATAGCTGCTGCCGATAAAGAACTGTTTAACCAATACATCTTTATCATCGGGAGCGCGCATTACGGTCTCATTAACCAAAAGTTTGCTATTGAATTGTGCAAGGGATGAAAGTTTTGCCAAAGTGACCTGAAGTTCATTCGATGTGTCAGCGTCAGCCGCTAATTCGGCTTGCTCTTTATCCCACGTCTGGCGAATAATTTCAGGCAGCGACGAATAAAGGCTGTCTACTTGCCCTATTACTCCAGTTAAGGCACGCTCTACCCCGTGCTGTTGTGCTTCAAGCTCACTTTGCTCAGAAAGCAGTGCTTCTCGCTGGGCTTCTACGTCGGTGGTTGCAGCCTTACTTTCGTCAATCATACGCTGCAACTGAGTTCGTTCAGCTTTAAGCAATTGAATACGCTGACGCAATGCAGGTTCTGATTCACGCCACTTGTTTTCTAGCTTTTGCGTCTGGCGCTCAATGCTAATCCACTTTTCAGTGAGCCCATCAATTTCGCTGGCTTTTGTTGCTGCGATCACAATACCTGATGAGGACACAGCAAGTGATACTAGTAAAAAAGAAAGCGCTGCACTTCTCTTAACTTTCATTCAAATCCCTTACATCTCTTAGCTGAATTAATGCGATTGCCGGCACGTCGATATCGCTATCGAGGCCGGCATTTTTAATGTCTTGTTTCTGCTTGCTAAGTATTAGAACTGGTAAGTAGCAGACAACAAGAAGCTTCTTTCTGGTTCATTAAAAGTATTAGCCCCTGCGTTAGATGCTTGTGTACCTTCACGTTTAACACTTTCGTTAAACAAGTTCTTAACCGACACGTTGAAGCTTAAGCTTTCGTCGAGCGCGTAAATGGCGTTAATGTTGGTGATGGTATAGGCTTCGCGATCATCAGCTTCGATAACGGCCCCAGAGTTTACGCTGGCCGTAGGGCTTTCTGTCTCACCGTAGTGTTGAGCGCTAAGCACAAGCTCAAGTGCATCGGTGGCTTGCCAGCTTATTAGCGAGTTCACTGTGTAGTCAGGAACGATAGATAATGGCTGGCCAGTAGATTTATCTTCTGACTCAAGCATCACGGTAAAGTTTGTCGACCACTCAATAGTGTTGGTTACAGGGAACAACAAGTTACCTTCAAGGCCAGAAATAACCGCTTCAGGAACGTTAAACCACTGGAATACCTGAACGTTTGCCTCGCCACCTTCTTCGCCAGGTAACACATACTCTGGCGGTACATTACCGGTGCCAATTTTGTCTTTATAGTCGTTGTGGAAGTAAGTAATACCAGCGTTTAAGCCCTCTTCGTTGGTGTAGTTAATACCAATTTCTTTGTTTACTGAGGTTTCGTGCTCTAGGTCAGGGTTTCCTAGAATGTGACACCCGCCACCTAAGTTAGAGAAGTCAACTGGGCAACCATTACCTCGGGTGTAGTACACGTAGTTAGGATTTAGCTGATAAAGGTTTGGTGCTTTAAAAGCACGGCTTATACCACCTTGAACCATAATATTGGACGATGCCTGCCATGAGGCATTCAAGCTTGGCGATAGGTTTGTACCCGCTTTGCTGTGGTCATCGAAACGCAGTCCAGGCGTTAGTGTGATTGAATCCGTTAGCATGATGTTGTCTTCAACATACACACCTACAAGCGTGGCATCCGTCTCTGAAGGTCGACTCGCTGGATCAATCTCTGCGCCAGGAATAGTGCCATCATCAACTACGTTCAAAGAAAGCTGATTGCTAACTGAATCGTCTAGAGTCTCTTTGCGGTATTCCGCACCAAACGTTGCTGTTTGATTGAAGCCACCTAATGTTAACGGCACATTCCACTCGGTCTTTGCCGTAATGTTCTCTAGTTTAATGGTGGTCATTTCAAGGCTATTAATGCGACCTTCGCCGCCACCTGCAGAGCCTTCACCTAAACGGCTGTTAGACGTGCTTTCGTATTGGATGTAGCTAAACGAATCGCCGAAGTCATATTCACCATTGTGTGTTACGCCGAACGTACGGCGATGCATTACTAGTGTTTCTTCACCAATTAAGCTCTGAGGATCGGTTTCAGCCAAATCTTCAGCGTCTGGAATGATAACGTTGCCGTTTTCATCAACGGGGTAGCTTACGCCTTGAAATGCATTGTCACCGGCATAGCGGTTACCTTGGCGACTATAGGCCGCTTCAAAGTCCCAACGATTAATATCATCTTGGTCGAATCGAACCAAAGTACGCACATCAATGTTTTCAACACCTTCACGTCCTGCACCTACTGCTTTCGCTGAACCGCCTGTCGTTACATCTGTTGCGTCTAAATTTACGCGAGGATCGTCGGCGTCTTGCTCGTTATAGTTAACAATAGTGCGGTGAGAGAAGCGCTCAGATAAAGGCGCACTGGTAACAAGGTTAAAACGACGGTTATCGCCTTCGTATTTATTTGAAGAAAGTTCTGTTTGAGCAGTGATAGTGGTAGAGGCTTCATCAGGAGATTTAGTGATGATATTGATGACACCACCTGATGCACCAGAGCCATAGCGAGCCGCCGCTGGACCACGAATAACTTCAATGCTCTCAATCGCTTCAGCAGGGACCCAGTTGCTGTCGCCTTGTGTGTTTCGTTCGCCTGAACGCCCCATTTTTACAGAATTGCGCGACAACACCGGCTTACCGTCAATTAATATAAGCGTATTTTCTGGACCCATTCCACGAATGTCGATTTGACGTTTGTTGCCATACTGTCCTGAACTTGAATTGCCTGTAAGGTTGATACCCGGCATAGTTCTTACAATTTCAGCGATATCGTTAGTGACAGGACGACGTTTGAAATCTTCTTCAGTGATGATAGACACGCCTTGGGCTTGCTTCAGTTCTTCAGAAGCAGATTGCACTACGGTGGTGTCGAGCGTTTCTATCTCTTCACTTTGCGCCAGCACACCCGCTGACAACATGGGAAACAGGGTTCCTAACAAAATAATGCGCTTACCATTTACAGGCATTTGATAATCCTTAATAAGTTGAGTGTTGGCCAGCCAGTGGCTCACCATTTCAAAATGTTGTGTCTTGTTATGCGCGGCTCATCTTCATAAATGGCGATTACGCCAAATAAGAGCAAAGCACTAACTATTTGAGTTAGGGCAACTGGTGTAATTATTATTCCAAGAATGGATGCCAAAAAATGTGACTACCCGCAGCAACTCACATCCCCCGTCTGTCACAGGGAATTGTCACCGTTTAATTTCTCTTCTTATTTGCAAGAAGCGACTAATCATACTCAAATCGCGAAACATCTTAATGACAATGATTATCATTAGCAATTAAATTATTATTTAAAGGCTTTTTAATTTCTTTACATAAAAATGACGAATAAGCTTAAGCACCGCTAAATACACCTTCAGAAACCCTTACAGCACAGCCCGACTACGAAAATCCGGCTTGGGAAGCGACTAACTTCAGGGATCTGGGCGTGTCTGCCTTTAAGGCTTGTCGACAAGAATTGGATAGTTGGGTTTATTTAATTGTAAGAGCAAGCTTATATGGCACTCTTTGTCATTGAATATAGGTGTTAAGTAAAGTCGGCGTAGTAGCGGTTTTAGTGCGCATACTTAGTGGTATGCGCACTAAGCTGATTAAGTAGTAGAGAGAAAAAAGGATTTCATCGATTTGTAGGTGGTCTTTGATTCTGGCGTTTTATAGAAAATCAAATATTCGGCGTGAGATAGCCCTTCAAAAATTTCTATCTGCGCAACGCCTCCAGCGTCGCGTATTGCACGATTCACTCTTACCGTGTCGCTTAAAAACATGTCTCGCGTCCCTGTCACCAGTAAAGTTGGTGGGAATGCTTCAAATGAACCGTAAAGTGGCGATATTGCAGGTTCTGTTAGTGCTCTTTTACCTGCATATAATTTAGCGGCAGCTTCAAGTACCCCATCGTAGGTCACCAACACACCGTCTATACTCTCGTTTGTGTAAAGACTGTCGCTGGTTTTGGTAAGGTCGGCCCAAGGCGTGCCTGCATACACAGCTTTTGGTAGAGGACTCTTACTGCTGATAAGAGACTGGACTAGTGAAAGCACTAAACCGCCTCCTGCCGATGTCCCTCCCACAAATACATTTCCCTCACCAACTTGGTCGAGTAAAGCATTGTAAACGGCAACTACGTCATTCAGTGCTGCTGGAAAAGGAAACGTTGGTGGCATTCTATAGTCAACGCTATACACCACAATACCTAACCTTTCAGCGACGAGAAGCCCTTCTTCGATACTAGGCAGCCCCCCAAAAAGGACAAACGCCCCACCATGAAAATCGAGATAAACTTTATCCTTAAATTCCGGTGTAATCGCCTTAGGTGTCAACTTGCGCACTACTACACCATTTAATTTCATAAGCTCAACATCTACATTAAGCTCTTTCTTCATCTTTTTAATCTTTTTCTTTTGCTCGCTATTTCTAGCGTGAGCATAGTTTCTCCACGCTTCATTAGTACCAGGCGTACTTGCTTTTACTTCTTCTTTGGTGAAGTGAGGAAAGGCTGATATGTTTTCTACCAGTGCTTCACTGGCTGCTTGTGGTAATGGGGGCTTATTATTGTTCATAGGGCTTGTGGTAGCTAATGTAGTAGGAGTAAAC
The DNA here is from genome assembly GCF_018619335.1 of Alteromonas sp. ALT199. Lineage (GTDB taxonomy): Bacteria > Pseudomonadota > Gammaproteobacteria > Enterobacterales > Alteromonadaceae > Alteromonas. Next base: position 46,538 of record NZ_JAHHDX010000175.1, read on the forward strand.
AAGAATGTAGGTACATACATCAGTAGGTATATAAATTTCATAATGAATAAACGCCTGACGTCGATGAGTATCTTTCTATAAAAGTTAAGGTACGTGAACACTAAATGTAAAGCTTAGTATAATTAGCGGCTTCAATTGTTAGCTTTCACTTCGCTCTAGATGCGTTTTTCCGGTTGGTTTGAAAACACTGCACTAAGTACAGGTTATATCTAGATTGCAATTTGCTATGCTAGCTTATAATTTACTCACTACCGCTCAAATTATTACGATTTTTTAAAAAGCGAAGGGATACCAGATCGCACGCTTTAACTAATAATAAGTACATAACCTTAGGGATGAAGATGAAAAGCTTTTCTATACACAAACTACTGTTCTCATTAGGACTCGCTGTATCTACAGTAACAACTGCCATAGCCGACACTGATAGCCAAACGTCCGTTTGGAAAGTGTCTAATGGGGAAGACACCGTATATGTAGGTGGCACTATCCATATTTTACCCATTTCTGAATTCCCCCTGCCGAGTGAATTTACTGACGTTTATGAGCAAGCAGACACATTGGTTTTCGAAGTAAAAATGCCAGACCCTACAGATATTGAAGGTCAGCAGAAAATGATGGCAGGGCTTGCTTATGCAGAAGGCAAAACGCTTAAAGATGACGTTTCAGAAGAAACCTATCAGGCCCTTAATGCTTATTTAACTAATTTCGGAGCTACTGCAGATCAGTTAGCTCGATTTAAGCCAGGTATGGTTGCATCAATGCTAGTTGCTATGGAAGCACAACGCTCTCAAATGGCCGGGCAAGGTGTAGATGCTTATTTCATGCAGTTAGCGGAACGTGATGGTAAAACAAGTGAATACTTAGAATCACTAGATTTCCAAATTAACATGCTTGCGAACATGGGCGCAGGTGAAGAAGATCGCCTTATTTCTGAAACGCTGGAGACCTTACCAGAGCTAAAAGACATGCTACGAAGCACTATAAAAGCATGGAGAAACGGTGACACTGAACAGATTGATGAGCTAGTAGTAGATACGTTCAAACGTGAATCACCAGCTTCTTATGATGATGTGTTTACCAAACGCAACCAACACTGGCTACCTCAAATTGAAGCTATGTTCGGCGATGAAGACCAAGAGTTTGTTTTGGTGGGCGCGGGGCACCTAGTTGGTGATGACAGTGTAATTGCCCTACTACAAGCTAAAGGTTACAAAATAGAACAAATGTAATTCGCTTTTGGCACAGGAATATCAAGACTAAAGCTAGGCAGATGCCTAGCTTTTTTATATCAGTTTTCTATAAAATTACGCTTAGGCTTATGTCTAAATTGAAACGTTTGCTTGATGGTATACACTAGGTGATCAGCGGTTTAAAATTTATAAGAGCGGTAGGGTATGCAAAACAAAAATAATGGCTTCACACTGATAGAGCTAATTATAGTGATTGTTTTGCTTGGCATACTTGCTGTTACTGCAGCTCCAAAGCTTCTAAACATTCAAAAAGACGCGCAAGCTGGCGCGCTGCAGGGTTTAAAATCAGCCTTAGTCGCTTCTTCAGATATTGTCTATGCTAAATCACTCCTTGAGGGTGTTGATGGTAGCGCTGATAGCACCCTAACCTCAGGAATTCGTGTACGTTATGGCTACCCTTACGCAACACAAACGAATTTAAAGCTTGTAGCAGACTTCACCGAAGACGATTGGAAACTTACAGGCTCGGCCCCTGAAGTGATATTTACCCTAGAAAGACAAACTAGCGGCCTTAGCAATGAAGAGATTGAAGAAGACGAAGTATGTAAGCTTACCTATCGTCATCCCAATCAAGGTGAAAAGCCCACTATAACCGTGAATAACTGTAACGCATAACGCAACCTTCGCGCAGTAATAACAGAAACTCCTCACGCATTTCTACAGTCCTCACAAGCTTAATAGTTGCCAAACTGGAGTACTTGTTCAACCTAGAACTTTCAGCTGCATGGCAGCAGCTGCGAAGCCGCTAATACAAAAGCACGGATGGGTTCACGACGTGTTATTGCCTTCCTCTTCAAGCTTTTTGCTATGCCAATTAAAGAGGGAGTGAAGCCCCATCAAAAACTCTCAGCTGCAGGGACGCTGATTGAGGCCGCCAAGGATGTCTTTACGGCGCGTTTCAGAGGGCACAACAATCACGAACTAAATCGCAGGCATAAAAAAAGCGCAC
>NZ_JAHHDX010000027.1 GCF_018619335.1 Alteromonas sp. ALT199
AATTGAAGCTTATTACGGCATTGTTGTCGGCGAGGCAGTAATGGGCGCGAATGTATTCAAAGATCTTTTCGCCTCTATTCGCGACATTGTGGGTGGCCGTTCAGGATCGTATGAAGAAGAGCTGACCACTGCGCGCAAGTTAGCGTTTACCGAACTAGAACATGAAGCTAGAAGCATGGGCGCAAATGCTGTGGTAGGTATCGACTTAGATTATCAAGTGATTGGCGATAAAGGCAGTATGCTTATGGTAAGCATTAGCGGTACTGCAGTAAAAACGACGCCAGTATAAATACAAAAAGTGTATATATCTTAATGTATGCGCTTATTAATTAAATGAAGCGAGGCTTGAGCCAGTTGTTTATCAGCGGTGGCAATGTCTCGCTTTTTTGTTTTTTACCCTCAAAAAAACTTATAAAGGAAATAGAATGCTAAGAAAATGGATGTTTGTCCTATTTGCCGCATGCTCCTGCCAACTATTTGCGCAGGATGGCCTTCAGTATCAAAAACCGTCTAAAGAAATTCTAGATTTAGTAGATGTTACGCTAGCGCCGGCTACTCTTGTGGACGATGCACAGAAGAATATGGTGCTGTTGTTCCGCGATAACTATAAGTCGATAGAAGACTTATCTAAAGAAGAGCTTCGCTTAGCAGGCCTTAGAATTGACCCTGTCACCAACATTGGAAGCCGCGTCACTTACTACAATAAATTAGAGGTTCAGCGGGTAGGAAGTAAGGAGAGCATTGCTGTTAAGGGCATGCCTGAAACGCCGCGCCTAACCAACTTTTCTTGGTCACCGAATCAGCGCTTTATGGCGTTTACAAATACAACAAGCAAAGGTGTTGAGCTATGGGTGCTTGATATCAAAGCGGCAGAGGCGAGAAAACTCTTTAATAAACCCATAAATGCGAATATGGGCGATACCTTAAATTGGAATGCAGATAGTCTTTCACTTTTGGTAAAAGTAGTACCAGAGGATAGAAAAGCTTTAATCGACACTAGTGTTGCTGTTCCAACCGGCCCAACGATTTCAGTAAGCGACGGTAAAAAAGCACAAAACCGTACGTATCAAGATTTACTTAAAAACAAAAACGACGAGTTTAATTTTGAGCAATTAGCCCGTTCTGAAATTTATAAAGTTCCACTAAAAGGGCAGCCTTCACCTTGGTTAGCGTCAGGGATGTATGGCAATGTTAGCGTTTCTCCGGCCGGCGACTATGTAATGGTAGAGGAATATAAGGCACCGTTTTCTTATTTAGTGACCTACCGCCGCTTCCCTCACGCTATTAGCTTGTACGATAAAAATGGAACGCTAGCAAAAAGACTTGTCGACGTTCCGCTCATCGAAGACTTACCACAAGGCTTCATGGCTGTTCGTACCGGGCCTCGCGATGTACAGTGGCGCAACGACAAACCAAATACAATTGTATACGCTGAAGCGCTTGACGGGGGAGACCCTGAGACAGAGGTAACGCACCGTGACAAGCTAATGCAGCTTGAAGCACCATTTAGTGGCGATGGCGAGCAAATCCTTAAAACAGAAGATAGGTTTTATCGTTTTATTTGGAGCGGCGACAGTATTGCGGTAGCCATGGATTATTGGTGGAATACCCGCAATCTTAAAACCTATTTGTTTAGTCCTGACCAAAGCAAGCCTGCACAGATTATTTCAAACCGAAGCTATCAAGATAAATACAGCGACCCAGGCAGTTTTGTTACCCGCAAAAATGAATACTTCAAAGATGTACTTGCGCTAGATGGCGAGAATGCGTTTTTGCTGGGAGACGGGTTTACGCCTGAAGGGCAGTTTCCGTTCTTAGATAAGTTCAATCTTAAAACCCTTGAAACATCGCGAGTTTATTTAAGTGAATACACAGATAAATTTGAAGACTTGCGCGATTTCAATATGGAAAACGACCGCTTGTTGGTAAGAATTGAGTCTAAGCGAGATTACCCGAACTACTATTTCCGTAGTTTAAAAGATAACACGCTGACTCAGTTAACCCACTTTGAAAACCCTTTCGAAAGCATTCAAAACGTTAAGAAAGAAGTGATTACATACAAGCGTAACGACGGTTTAGATTTAACAGGTACTTTATATTTGCCAACAGATTACGAAGAAGGCAAACGCTACCCTATGATCCTATGGGCCTACCCGGAAGAATTTAAGGATAAGTCGAGCGCAGGTCAAAACACACAAAACCCTAATCGTTTTATTTATCCATGGTACGGCTCGCCTATCTATTGGGTAACTAAAGGCTATGTGGTGTTAGACGATGCTTCTTTCCCTATTGTAGGGGAGGGAGACGAAGAGCCTAACGACACCTTTAGGCCACAGCTTGTTGCCAACGCAAAGGCTGCGATTGACGCACTTGACGAAAAAGGGCTTATTGACCCAGAGCGGGTCGCGGTAGGCGGTCATAGCTATGGTGCGTTCATGGTAGCAAACCTGTTGTCTCATTCAGACTTATTTGCAGCGGGAATTGCCCGTTCTGGTGCTTACAATCGTACACTAACCCCGTTTGGTTTTCAGTCGGAGGAACGTCATTACTGGGATGCGCCAGAAGTGTATTACACCATGTCGCCATTTATGCACGCTGAGAAAATGAAGACGCCACTTTTACTTATACATGGCGAAGCAGACAATAATTCAGGAACGTATCCGATGCAAAGCGAGCGTTATTTCAACGCCCTTAAAGGCTTAGGTGCAGTAACGCGATTAGTTATGTTGCCAAAAGAAAGTCATGGATACCGTGCAAAAGAAAGTGTATTGCACACCCTTTGGGAGCAAGACCAGTGGCTTGAAAAGT
>NZ_JAHHDX010000063.1 GCF_018619335.1 Alteromonas sp. ALT199
TTCTGAACATCTACAAGAAAGGGGTAAGCTTTATTAGTTTTTGAGCTTGGGTTTCTGTAAACATCAAACTGTGCCATTAGAAGTTCCTGTACTCATCACCTATACAGCCGTTCTCAGCAATAAACTCGTTGTACGCATCAATGGCAGCTTTGTTTTCTTTTTTCCACCTTTCTTCTTCAACACTTTTCAACTTGTCTTTAAGTGCCTGTTCTAAGGTTGCAGACAGGTTAACTTTTAAGTCTCTAGCTTTTTGTAATAAATCACTGTTTAAGCTCAAATTAGTCGCTTTTTTTGGGGCATGGATGTCATATAAATCTTGCATGCTATCACTCCAAATTGTTCTACATATTAAGTATACGCATAGGGATGCGCATTGCAAAAAATAGGTTCTTAACAAACATGGAATTATTATGTAGAGATGTATACATATAGTGCCTGTCTTACTATCTATTAAACTGCAAAGTTAACCGAGTAATCGCATTGCACTTTGTCGGCCCTGAACCCGTTGCTGATGTTGATTCTGCGCGTATTGCTCTAGGTGAATTACTTTGCCTGCGGCGTGCTTAAAGCAGGTTTCAAACTGCGTGGTTAATGTTATCCAATGTTCTTGTTCAATATTGAGACGCTCTAAAATAGAGGGTAGGTTATGCTCAACCTTGCCACGCTTGTTTGAGTGAATATATCTGCTGGTTATATCTACAAGCTGTAAGTAGTCTGGAAGAGTAAAAGGTAAACCGTGTGGCATCTCTAGTCTTGGGTTACCTGCAAAAGGCATAAGTCGTTTAGGTGTTTTGCCGACCCTAGCTGCGTTAATTCGGTATTTAATGCTGGTATGCTCTGATGTTTCAGGTGTTTTAGCCATCTTTGCTCGTACTGGGTTTAAATCAACATAAGCCATACAGGCGGCAAGGGCTGACTCATCCAAAAGCGCTTGAGATTTAAACCGCCCTTCCCAAAAATGGCCCGTGCAGTCGTCTTCTTTATTAGCTGCCCTAGCAATGTATTCATTCAGTGCACGCATAAACCAGCTGATATCAAATAGCCTTTTACGCCATACTTCAGCCGTTAACTCTACCGCTTTAATTTGGATTTCATGTAAATCTTTACGTGAATCTTCTGACATATAGCGCTGCGAGAGTAATGTTCCTTTGTAAAGCCTATGCCAACGTTGAATCACGTCTTCGGTACTTAGTGCGTCTGCTTTCTCTTTGTTTACGTGTAATATCAAGTGCGTATGGTTGCTCATTACCGCATAAGCACATACATCAATGGCGAACACCTCACTTAAAACATGAGTACGGTCTTCTACCCATTGGCGGCGATGTTCAAAGCTTCTACCGTTTTCCTCGCCACATAAGAAAGCACGACGAACACAGCGGGAAGTACAGTGATAATAGGACGTATCCGATAAACTAATTTGTGACTTTCGGGCCTTAGGCATAGTAGTTGACCGACTCTGATTAACTCGTTTACTAGTTTGAATAGGTATTTAGATTGATGAAAGTGTACGAGGGGACAGTTTGGCTGTTTTTGATTTATGCCTGTCATGTTAAGTTTTTGCAAAAGCTGGCATTTATCGTCTTGGGTGCGTGAGATACTCCAAAAGCACCTGCACAGCTTTAATATATGAGTGAAAGTCGACATTGCGGTTTTATCTGTATTTTTCTGCTGTTTGTGAGTTAAGGTACTTGTAAATACAAGGACCAAGTATCTACAGTGTTGTGGAACGGGATGCTGGTTTGGGGATGAGTAAACTGTTAGCTTTAATGGAGTATTAAATGAAATACGTATTGATATTGTTTATTAGCTTGTTTTCAGGGGATTTGTTGGCGACAGAGTATAAAAACGAAATTAGTGAGTTCTTTGCATTATACAAGGAAGGGCAAATAGACAAAGCAGTTGACTCAATATATAGAACAAATAGTTATGTTTCTTCTATTCCAGATCAAATAAAAAGTGTTAAGAATCAACTTTCTTCGCTAGCTGGTCTAGTTGGAGAGCTCCACCACATTTCTCATGTTCATACTTATGACGTGGGTGGAACATTTGTGCATGTTACATATTTATTGACGTACGATAGGCAACCAATTCGGTTTGAATTTCAATTCTTTAAAGTCAAAAGTGGCTGGCGAGTTTATGCTTTTTCTTTCGACGATAATATGGACGATGAAATAGAAGCGTTAGCTCGAAAAGCAGCTATAGAATCAAGAAATAACTAAAGAAGACAGGCATGTTTTTATAAAAAAATAAGGAATTACGAATGATTTCTAGTCATATCTTTTGGCCTGTGTTGGCTCAAGTTTTTCTTACTCTAGTGCTCTTTATCATTCTCGGAGCGAGAAAGGCTAAGGTAGTGAAGGCTAACCAGGTTAATCGTCAGCAAGCGGCGTTAGATAATCGGGTATGGCCTGATGAGGTAATCAAGGTTTCCAACAACATTGCTAACCAATTTGAAGTTCCAATCCTTTTCTACGTTCTATGCTTTGTTCTCTACAGTATTAATGCCGCTGGTAATGTGGCAATCGTTCTGGCTTATATGTTTGTTGTTAGTCGATACGCGCATGCCTGGGTCCACGTGGGGTCCAACTACGTGCCAATGCGGTTGCGGCTTTTCATGGTTGGTTGTGTGGTGTTACTTGCCATGCTTGGAATTGCAGTTTGGAAATTGGCTGCGTGAGAGGTGGCTGCATTATAAAGCAAACAAAATTGTTACGGCCTTCGGCCTCCACGGGGCGCCCTTGTTAGTGCGTCGCTGTTTGCTGGCGTTAAGCATACGGAATTATCATGCACAGTACATTGTCACTTTCACAATACGTTAAAAAGCGAAATGGTCTTCCTTTGGGTGCAAGTCACTCTATGAGGAATATGCTTTCACGTTCTTTCGGTGCAAAATCTTTCCCCATTTTTTGGCACTATTGGAACCCGGTTTGGAGCTATTATTTATCCCGCAATGTCATGCGACCGCTAGCCACTTATCTCCCTATTTCCCTTTCTATTCTTATCACATTTTTAGTTAGTGGTGCGCTTCATGATTTGGCGGTCTCGGTTGTAAAATGGAAAACCATTGTATTTTTTACGCCGTGGTTTGGATTAATGGGCTTAATAGTTATAGCGTCACAAAAAGCAGGAGTATCGTATGGGCATCTTGCTTGGTTTGTTCGGGCATCAATCAATGCGTCTTTCATTTTTGTTTCGCTAGGGGTCACTTACTTTGTGGAGGGTATACTGTTGTGGATATAGATATTTCTTGGGGTGGCTATTATGCAAGTATCAGTGATGATAATGGTGAGATAACGTTGTTTCGGCTATTAGATTTCAATAGGGATGATTACCATATTGCAATTTATCAGGAGAAATTTCAGTCTATCCCGTCGCTGAATGAAGTTGAAGATTTGACACCATTTATTCGCCACGTTCCGTTAGATAGTAGATCATTACTGAACAACAAAAAAACTCTCTTAATTGGAAACCGTCATTTATCGAAATCAGATCTGGCTGGATATTTGGTTTACCTAGAAAGCTTTGAAGTTCCTAGTGAAGATTTAGAGCTGTTAATCCAATCGATTCTGGAGTACAGCCAGGAGCCTCCTCTTCAGTTGAGGCTAACTTTGGTTGAGGAAGAACTTCAAATTAGTAGAATTGAATAGCAGTGACTAAACAAGACAGACGATAAATAAGACGGTCATCTTTTCATATAAAGACTGTTTCTAGTCTTATTCTTTGTCAGCGGTACAACTAACCTTGTTGCTAACTGGTCAATTACGAATTGTGCCTGTCATAATTACTCTATAACTCTAGACGCAAGTGTGGTGAAGCGAATAATATGCATTCACTGGCTTATGAAAAGACCGAAAAATTCAAACAGAAAATCTATCCAGATAAATCTGGTCAATTTAAAGGGGCTAATTGGCATGATATTAAGGTTTAAATTTCCTTTTATCTAACACCGATAAGTAATGGGTAATTCGCGCATAACCATGGAATAGAAAATGTCAGAAAACGGAAATGACAAGTTGGCGGTATTAATTGACGCGGATAATGCTCAAGCTGCAATTTGCTCAGAACTTTTAGCTGAGGTATCGAAATTTGGCGTTGCTAATGTAAAACGTGCATACGGCGATTGGACAACCGTAAGTTTAAAAGGTTGGAAATCGTATTTGCACAAACATGCTATACAGCCGATTCAGCAATTTAGTTACACACAAGGAAAGAACTCTACTGATTCATCGTTAATTATTGATGCAATGGATCTTCTCCATGAGGGCAAATTAGACGGTTTCTGTCTCATATCTTCTGATAGCGACTTTACCCGGCTTGCAAGCAGAATTAGAGAGAGCGGCCTTTTGGTTTATGGGTTTGGGGAAAGGAAAACGCCTGAAGCCTTTGTAGCTGCCTGTGACAAATTTGTTTATACAGAGGTTCTTAAATCATCTACAAAACAAACTGTAAAAGATGAATCGAAAAACGTAGATTTAAAAACCATCGTGGTTGACGCTGTGAATGCAGTTTCAAGAGATAATGATTGGGCGCCACTTTCGGGAGTAGGGGGTTATATAATTAAAAACACTCCATCTTTTGACCCAAGGAATTATGGTTACGATAAACTCGGTCAACTGGTTAAATCGTTGGCTTACCTCGAATTTGAGGAGCGAAGGTTTAGCGACGGTTCATCAAATGTACACATTTATGTTAGAGAAAAAGTCGCGTAACGAGTTACAAGTAGAGACTAAACAACGAGACTAAACAAGACAGGCATCTTT
>NZ_JAHHDX010000034.1 GCF_018619335.1 Alteromonas sp. ALT199
GAAATAGGCTGGAGTTGATTATTCAACTTCTGACTGAAAGTTTCGGTAAGAATAAGATTGTTTATTGCATTCTTGGACTTATAGAAATTTAGTGAAGCAAATCTTCACTAGCAGATTTTCAGTCCCCTTCGTCTAGAGGCCTAGGACACCGCCCTTTCACGGCGGTAACAGGGGTTCGAATCCCCTAGGGGACGCCATATCGAAAAAACCAGTCATCCGGCTGGTTTTTTTGTTTTTGTCTCCGGAAACTTTGTGGACAGACACTTCTATATTTCCTTAATCACCAACCACTCTTAACTGCCAGTGGACAGACACTCACATTTTCTTCCGCAACAAATAACTATCTAAGTATTACTAAGTAAACCTTTCATTCTTATTCTAGCGTGAACTAATCTTTTGCAAAGGTAAGCCAACATGCCATTGAACAAGTAACTTTTTAGGATACGAAGCGTAAAGATCCTATGTCACAGCTGTCGATTAATCTCTTGTAAAGTAGATACGTAAGCTTACTGAGCTGTTATGATTTCTTAAATACATAAGAGGTGTTATATGCAGAATTATCCAATTGGGACTCCGGGTGAGCCATGGAGCGAGAAAGAGAAATCGCAGTGGAAATCTCAACAGACTGTGAAAAGAAGTTACCAAGAAGAAGTACTCGATAAACTTTTCAATATTATTCCTGAAGGCTTTGAACTAAAGCAGTATGGTTCTCTTCCATACGATTCTGAGCGCTATCCGTTATATGCAGTAGTTCCAAATAACTTTGATACTAAAAAGACTACAGCGCTTGTTACGGGTGGAGTTCACGGTTATGAAACGAGTGGCGTGCAAGGCGCGCTTCAGTTCATTGACACAAAGTTGTCACAGTATGCAGGGCAAGTAAACGTTGTAGTTGTCCCATGTGTAAGCCCTTGGGGATACGAGACGATAAATCGATGGAATCCAATGGCACTAGATCCAAATCGTTCGTTTTATAGCGACTCTCCGGCACCAGAGTCCGCTCAGCTTATGAAGCTAGTGTCTGTCCTAGGGTTGTCGTTAACGCTTCATATCGATTTACACGAAACTACCGATACAGATAACACTGAATTCAGACCAGCGCTGGCAGCACGGGATGGCGTTACCCATGATAATTGGAATATACCCGACGGTTTCTATACGGTCGCAAACACGCCAAATCCACAAATAGAGTTTCAAAAGGCTGTGATCAACGCTGTGAAAAAAGTAACGCATATCGCTCCTGCAGATGAGAACGGCAAGATTATTGGAGCGGATGTGGTAAGTGAAGGTGTTATCTGCTATGACAAAAAGGCTTTGTACCTATGTGGCGGTATGACAGAAGCCAAATACGTTACAACAACGGAAGTTTATCCCGATAGTGATAACGCGACACCTGAAAATTGTAACGATGCTCAAGTAACTGCAATTTGCGCAGCACTCGATTATTTAAAATAGACGCTTGAACGTTTAGACGTCTAGATGTATATTGAAGCCTCTTTCAAAGGAGGCTTTTTGTGTTTACTTATTCTGCGGTTATTTACGACGGTAAAAAACAAAATTTAGTGCGATATGAATGCGGGACAGACACTGAGTTTGCTTCATATCTTGAATCGCGTTTTGGTTGCCACGTTTGTTTATGGTCAAATAAAGAACTGTCGGAAAACACAATGGCGGCTATTGCTGCTTCGCATGCACAAAGTAAAAATGAAGGTTTAGATAAAACAGAAGCTTTATGAACTCAACATCTCCGTGTATCGCCTTGTGTAAATTAAATGAAGATGAAATTTGCGTTGGATGCAAACGTACTATTGATGAAATCGTAAAATGGCGGACATACACTGATAATCAAAAGCTGGCCGTTCTCGCCCGCCTAGAGAGTATAGAGAAGAATACTACTTCCCAATAATGTGATAATGATGAGCTAAAATTTGACGTTGTAACCCAAGTAAGAAACCGTTTTACAACAACCTCCTTTTTAGTGGACAGACACTCAAGCTTTAACTCATCGCTTTAGCCGAAAATCCACATACTCACAGATAGGCTCACAGATAGGCTCATGGACAGACACTTACTCATCATTAGTACAATTCCCTTCAGCAGTGCCGTTAGTCGATTAAAGCGGACAGTCACAAAGTTTATAAACTAAGCAGCAAAACCTGGCTGATATAAACGCTTTTTGCTAAACTCCCGCGCCAATTTTGTGTTCTATTAATCTGAGACGTTTGTAATGAAAGTAATGCTTGCCCCTATGGAGGGCGTTGTTGATCACTTAATGAGAGATATGCTTACTCGCGTGGGTGGTTTCGATCAGTGCGTTACTGAATTTGTTAGGGTAGTTGATCAAAAGTTACCGAAGAAAACGTTTTATAGACTTTGTCCTGAACTCCACAACGGCGGCAAAACTCCATCAGGCGTACCAGTTCGAGTTCAACTATTAGGGCAACATCCACAATGGCTTGCGGAGAATGCACAAACAGCTATAGAACTGGGCTCTCCAGGTGTTGATCTGAACTTTGGTTGCCCTGCCAAAACAGTTAATAAGAGTAAGGGCGGGGCGGTATTGTTGAAAGAGACCCAAACCCTTTACAACATTGTGAAAGCCGTAAGGGATGCTGTTCCTGAGGAAATCCCAGTTTCAGCCAAAATCAGGTTAGGTTTCGAGGATAAGTCTTTAGCTATCGACAATGCGATTGCTATTACCGAAGCTGGTGCCTCTGAGCTTGTTGTTCATGCGCGAACTAAAACAGAAGGCTACAAACCACCGGCTTATTGGGATTGGATAGCGAAGATTAAACAGCACACTACTATCCCCATTGTAGCAAATGGCGAAATTTGGAATGCCGAAGACGCCCAGCGCTGTCAGAACCAATCAGACTGCACTAATCTAATGATAGGGAGAGGAGCTTTAGCAATGCCTAATTTGGCATTGAGTATCAAAGAAGGTATAGAGCCTATGCCATGGTCTGAATTGGCAGCATTGCTGATACAGTATTCTGGCTACGAGATTTTTGGTGATAAAGGCAAATATTACCCTAATCGAATTAAACAGTGGTGCGGCTATTTAAAAAGACAATACCCTGAAGCTGAAACACTATTTAACGACATCAGACGTCTCACGAACTCTCATGACATCGTTGACGTACTGGCTCGCCAAGCTGATATTTAGCTAAATAATGTCGTTGCTTTACCGAATCAAGATAAATATTTCTGAGCATTAGAAACGTTAGGGCGACATGCCCTTTGGCAACACCTAGCAAAATTTTCCATCATTTCTGGGCAGCCAACAGGACCGGTGAAGAGGGTTTCAAAGTTACTGGTCACTAATTGCCAGTTTTCTTTTGTCATCCCAAGTTTATTGAGCAAACGGTTAGGTAGTTTTGGCATTTTATAGCTACTAACATTCCGCTCTGAATTCAACGTATCAGTAACAAGTTGCAAGTAATCTGTAAATGCGAAGGGCAGGCTCACAGCTTGCTTTTTCTTACTATCATTAAACGGCATCAGAAACTTAGGTTCTTTATTCGAACGTTTGGCATTCAGGCGATATTGGATACTTGTATGGTAAGAGTTGCGTAGCGTCGTTGCTATTTTTGCTCGAATAGGATTCAAATCGACGTAAGCCATTACAGTGGCTAGTGCTTTCTCATCAAGTATGGCTTGAGACCTAAACCTTCTTTCCCAGAAGTAGCCTTTACATTCATCTTCTTTGTTAGCTCTTCGAGCAATATATTCATTGAGCATGCGCATAAACCAGCTGATGCTTTGAAGTCGCTCTCGATATATAACAGATAGTGATTTTAATTCTACAAGTTCATCAGATGTTACTGAATCAAAGTTTTCTAAATATCGCTGCACTACAGGGGGACATTTATAAAACATTCTCCATCGAAGCAAGACCTCGTCCATCGTCCAGCCTTCAGCTCTGCCCTTTGCTATATGCAATACCACATGAATGTGGTTGTGCATAACAGCGTAAGCGCATAAGTCGATGGAGAAAGCTTGCGATAGTTTATGGAGCCTGTCTTGAATCCATTTTCTTCTATGCTCATAGTCTATACCAGTGCGGGCGTCGCGACCACAAAGGTAAGATTGCCTCACGCAGCGAGAAATGCAGTGGTAATAAGGCGTAACATCAGAATTTATTTGTTTGTAACGAGGTAAAGGCATGTCCGTATCCCAAATTTGTTTAAAAGTATTATGGGATTTACGGCGTTAATTTTAAGTGGTCTTTGGGACAGTTTTGATGTTGGTAGAGAATGATTGCTTTTAATAAGTGCTATTTGAACCGAACTTCTACGATGATGGCTAGCAAAAATCAAAGAAATAGAATAGAAAATTATGGACAGACACTCGAAGCCGGTAGTGGACAGCTATCAAACATTGCGAAAAACAATTAGATAATAAAAAGGACGGTCACCCATTTTTCTAAGTGTCTGTCCCTAATATTCAACTTATAAAAAGAACTTACACGTACACATCAATGCTAGAACCCACACGTCCATAATTAGTATTTGATGTCTGCTGCGTACTTTGGGGCTGAGTCTCACGATTTTCTTGCACGCTACGCTGCTCAGCCTGCTGAGCAGGTCGCTGAGGCGATTCTAGAACAGTGGAAACTGGCGCAGAGTTAACAGAAGAAACGTCCATAAACAAACCTCGTATTTAAGCGAATTGCCAACTAAGCGTAGCACATTTATTGAGCTTTAAGAATTAAACTTCTTAAGTGTCTGTCCATAAACTCGGCGATTAGTGGTTGAGCGTCCGCATTTGGATGAATACCATCGTTTTGCATTAAGTTCTTATTCAGCGCTATGTCTTCAAGAAAAAAGGGGATTTTTTGAACGTCCTGAGCTTCCGCTACTTTTGTGAAGTTTTGCGTAAACATCTGTGTGTATCGCTTGCCGTAATTAGAAGGAATTTGCATTTCTTGCAGAAATACCACCGCATCATTATCTTTTGCAACGCTTACCAACGAATCCAAGTTACCTTTGATCTTGCCGATATTATGGCCCTGAAGGCCATCATTACCTCCTAGTTCAATTAAAACATGAGTAGGGGTGTGTTGCTCTAATAAACGAGGAAAGCGCGCTAAACCACCGTCAGTGGTTTCTCCGCTTACCGCAGCATTTACAATATCAATCGGAATGTTGTCGTCTTGCCACATTTTTTGTAACAAACTGACCCATCCCTGATGTTGCTGCAATCCATAAGCCGCGGATAAACTGTCTCCTAAGATAAGTAAAACCGCATTTTCGCTTGTGTCGCCCTGCTCGGCTTGATCTGATAGCGCTTGAAAGGGTATTAAAAGAATGAGTAAAAAAGCGAACAAATAACGAAATTTAACAAACACGAATTGATGACCTCTTATGATAAAAGCAAATGCTGTAACCAAAGTAGTGGATACGAGCGAAGGTTCACTGCAGATCCTTCGTCCTATTTCTTTTGAAGTCAAGTCTGGTGAGTCCGTTGCCATTATTGGCGCGTCAGGTTCTGGTAAGTCAACCCTTTTAGGGCTATTGGCAGGGCTCGATCAAGTTACAGAAGGAGAAATATTTCTAGATAACGAAGCACTTCACAGTATGAATGAAGAAGAGCGTGCTATTTTAAGAGGAAATAAAGTGGGCTTTATTTTCCAAAGCTTTATGTTAGTTCAAAGCTTAACAGCGCTTGAAAACGTTATGTTGCCAGCAGAAATCGCAGGCCTTGATAATCCTAAAGCGCTTGCTCTAGATATTCTTGAGCAGGTTGGTTTAAAGCATCGCGCGCATCACTTCCCTAATCAGTTATCGGGAGGCGAGCAACAGCGTGTTGCCATAGCGCGTGCCTTTATTACTTTACCTAAAATACTTTTCGCCGATGAGCCTACCGGCAACCTAGACGCTAAAAACAGTGAAAAAATAGAAGCTCTTCTATTTGAAATGAATAGAGAAAAAGGCACAACGCTTATCCTCGTTACTCACGATAACGAGCTTGCAGAACATTGTGATAGGCAACTCACCATGAATGCGGGAGAGCTTGTTGAAACGACCGGCGCGAACACAATAAACAGAAAAGAGGCAGTGTAGATGTCGACGTCTTTCAATTTAGGTTGGCGGCTTTTCAAGCATGAGGCTCGGCGCGGCGAACTCACCATTATATTGCTAGCTATTGTGTTATCTGTAGCGGCCGTGTTGTCGCTGTCGCTGTTTAGTGAGCGCTTGCAAGGAGCACTTAAGTCTCGCTCTGCAGCATTTATTGCAGCAGATGCTCAGCTTCGCTCAGACGACCCCATAAACGAAGAATGGTTAACTAGAGCGCAAGAACAAGGGCTTGCGACTGCAAAGCAAGTGGCGACACGCTCAATGGTATTTAAAGGCGACGAGATGTCGCTTGTCGATTTGCGAGCGGTAAATAGCGCGTACCCCCTTAAAGGGACGGTCAATATTACCGATCAGCCTTTTGGAGAAAAACGTGCTACTGCAGAACTGCCACAGCCAGGTGAAGCCTGGGTTCAGTCTCGGCTTTTTCAGAGTTTAGGGCTCACTATTGGCGATGACATAGAAATTGGCGATGGCAATTTTACTGTCACGCATGTGTTGGTAGACATTCCTGATGCAGGTTTTAGTGTATTTAACACCGACCCAATCGCTCTTATTAATTTAGATGATTTGGATAAAACCGCGATTACCGGGCCAGGAAGCCGCGCCCGTTATGTTGGCTTTTTTGCTGGCGATTCAGGCGATATAGAAAGTTTCAACACCTGGTTATTGCCCCAGCTGAATGACGATTTACATTCGTGGCGGACAGTCGAAGATGATGAGTCAGCAATAGGACGCTCTGTAGCAAGTGCCGAGCGCTATTTTTTGCTGGCAAGTTTGTTAGCAATAGTATTAGCAGCGGTTTCAATTGCGGTTGCTGCTCAGCGTTATGCCCAGCGTCACTTTGACCCAGTAGCAATAATGAAAACCTTAGGGGCAACAAGCAACACAATCCGAAAAGTGTATTTGTTCCAAATTTTATTCATCACTGGGCTCGGTATTTTTATCGGCCTCGTTGTTGGTTTTATCGGTCAGCAAGTGGTGGTTTCGCTTGTAGCGGATAGAGTGGATGTATCTCTTGACGTTTGGCACTGGCGACCACTTTTGATTGCCGTTGCTACAGGTGCTACCTGCGCTTTGCTTTTTTCTTTGTACCCTCTATTACAGTTATTTTCCGTGCCCCCACTTCGCGTATTGAGAAAAGACATCTCGGCGAATCTTCGCTCCAGAACCATTCAGTTTGTGGCTTCTGGCGGCGCGATATTTTTATTGATGTGGATGTACAGTCGCGATCTAAAAATTAGTGCTATTTTATTCGTGTCTGGTGCCGCGCTCGTTCTGGGGCTGCTTGGAGCAACCTATATCTTGATTGCTATTGGCCGCAAGCTGGGCAGTGGCAGAATGGGCCCATGGCAATTAGCTTGGGCTCGTATAAAGCGCCGAGCTATGGACAACAGTGTGCAGCTTATTAGCTTCTCAGTCACGATAATGCTGCTTCTAGTAGTGCTAGTAATGCGAAATGACATGGTTTCACAATGGCGTTCGCAATTACCCGAAGGTACACCAAACTACTTTTTGATAAATATCACCCCGGACATACGGCCAGAGTTGGACAGACACTTCTCTGACAATGGCGTAAGTATCGAAGAGTTTTATCCTGTCATCCGTGGGCGATTTGTTTCGGTAAATGGGGAAGGGGTAAATACTGAAGTTTCTAAAGAAGACGAGCCAAATCGAGATGGTCGAAGAGGCCTAGGTAGAGAAGCGAACTTAACGTGGGGTAACTCGTTACAAAAAGAAAACGAGATTATCGACGGGAGTTGGCATGGCTACGAGGATAAGCAATACAACGAAGGGTGGTTCCCTGTTTCTGTTGAAGAAGGTGTTGCTGAAAGATTAAATATTGAAATGGGCGATAGGCTTACTTTTAACGTGGGAAGCGAAATTGTTGAAACGAAAGTAACGAGTATTCGTACCGTTAACTGGCAGACCATGCAGCCTAATTTCTTTTTCGTTATTCATCCGGATGCGATGGCAGCGTTTAGCCCGACATACATTACTAGTTTTTATCTGCCCACCGATAGAAAGGCTGAGTTAACGAACCTCCTAAAGCCGTTTTCGTCAATCACAATGTTTGATGTAGACGCTCGAATAAACCAACTTCGAGAGATTGTGGACCAGGTTTCTGTCGCCGTTGAGTTTATTTTGGTACTGGTTTTGATGGCGGGAAGTCTAGTACTGATCGCTCAGGTACAGGCGAGTATGGATGAGCGCAAGCAGGAAATAGCCATACTTCGCACACTTGGTGCTAAGGGCGGTCTAATAAGGAAAAGCGTGATTTTTGAGTTTGTTATCATCGGTGTAGTCGCAGGTTTTATGGCTGCAATGGCCAACGAATTAAGTCTATACTTACTGCAAACCACAGTATTTCAAATGGAAGCGAGTTTGCATCCAGAGTACTGGGCTATAGCACCGAGCGTCGGCGCCATTGTTGTAGGCATATTAGGAGCGTTTGGTTGTTATCGACTGCTCACGCTTAATACTGGTCAGAT
Organism: Alteromonas sp. ALT199; assembly: GCF_018619335.1. Lineage (GTDB taxonomy): Bacteria > Pseudomonadota > Gammaproteobacteria > Enterobacterales > Alteromonadaceae > Alteromonas. The sequence continues at coordinate 8,570 of NZ_JAHHDX010000034.1, forward strand.
GCTAAGGAATATGGTTTAAGTCTGCATTTAAAGATTGGACAGTCACTTTATTAAGTAAAGACGAAAGTAAGGCGAGTGGACAGACACTCGATAATGTAGAAGGCAGTCACTCAACTACATAGAGTGACTGTCCACAATCCTTGAAGACTATAGGTATTAGTCGCTGTATATCTCGTTCAACGCCTCTTCAACAGAAGGGAGCTCAAATTTAAAACCAGCAGCGGTAAGCTTTTGAGGAATGACCCGTTGTCCTTCTAGTATCATCTTTGATGACTCGCCCATTGCTATTTTCATAACGAAGCTAGGTACGTTAAAGAAGCAAGGGCGACCCAGCGCTTTCGCAAGAGTTATAGAAAACACCTTGTTCGTAACAGGCTCCGGAGCAGTTAAGTTAAACGCACCGGTACAAGCGCTATGTTCTAACAAAAACGAGATAGCACGGACTATGTCCTGTAAGTGAATCCAAGCTAAGTACTGATTTCCACTCCCCAGTGTACCTCCGGCACCTAGCTTAAACGGTAGTGCCATTTTACCAAGCGCTCCGCCTTTCTCTGTGAGCACCACGCCAGTACGAAGCGTTACTACACGAGTTTTCGTTTGATCTACACCTTGAGCAATAGCTTCCCATTTTGCACACAAATCATGGGTAAATTCATCGTGAGGGGAAGTTTCTTCGGTAACAAGCCTATCACCTTGGCTACCATAGTAACCAATTGCAGAACCCGAAAGGAAAACTGACGGTGGTGTTTCACAGCTGTTTATTTTTGATACTAACTCAGCGGTTATATCCCACCGACTATCGCAAATCCTTTTCTTTTGAGTGTCTGTCCAACGTTTGTCGGCGATAGGTTCACCGGCTAAATTTATAACAGCATCGAAACTCTCGAAATTTTTTATCGATGCAACGTTTTCTACAATATTAACGCTGTTACCTAATTTATCCTTTGCCTTAGCAATGTCACGAGAAATCACGGTAACTGAATGTTTATCTGAACATCGCCGAATAAATTCGCTGCCAATCAGCCCTGTCCCACCGGTCAAAAGAATGTCCACAATAAGCTCCTTGAAGTATGACCTATCCTGATTTATTGCAAGACAGTGTCAGAGACACTGAATCAGAAAATCTAAGGGCGTGTGGTTTATCCACTTCAACCTCAGCGTATCGTACTGATGAGTGCTCGGCAGCGATACTTAGCACATCTGCGGTAAGCTTTTCTAAAAGGGAGAAACGGTTGTCTTCTACGAGCTTGATAATTGCCTTTGTAATCGTTTTATAGTTTAACGCGTCACTCATATCGTCAGTGTTTGTCGCCTTTTCAGCGTCATAATCAATTTTCACGTTAACGACAACGTCCTGCTTGTTTTGTATTTCATCTTCATTGATGCCAATGTATGTGCGTAGTCTTAGGTTTTTAATTTTAATAGTGGCAAGATTAAAGTTCATTGAAGTCTCTTGTTTGTAGTTGTTTATAAGTCGTTGTAAAGTGTTGTCGTTTCAGTCAGGAATGTAGCACAAAATGTCAATGGAACTACGCTCGCCAACAGCAAAAATTCTTATCGTTTTAGCATGTTTAGTGGTGGTGATGGCCGGAATTAAAGCCGCCAGCACAATAATGGTACCGTTTTTTCTCTCTATTTTTATAGCGATCGCGTGTAGTCCAATAATACGCTGGACTTCTAAATTCGGCGTGCCTAAATGGCTCTCTATCACCTTTGTTATACTACTTATTGTTGTTTTTGGTTTTCTTTTAGCTGGCTTGGTTGGTCAATCAATGACCGAATTCAGAGAAAATTTGCCAGAGTATAGAAGTAAGCTTGATACAGAGTTCGCTTGGGTTGTGTCCAAATTGGCTGAATTTAATATTCACATTAATAGAGAGTTAATTGCTTCTCACCTTGACCCAGCAACGGCCATGTCTGTAGCAACGAATTTTATTAGCGGAATGGGGGGCGTGCTTTCAAACCTATTTCTAATACTTTTAACCGTTATTTTTATGCTTTTTGAAGCAGATAGCATACCTCGCCGGTTTCATATCGCACTTGCAGACCCTGGAATGAAGCTTAAGCATATCGACAAGTTTATACGTTCTGTAAACAGTTACTTAGCGATAAAAACTGTGGTTAGTTTAGGTACAGGTCTGATAATTGGACTTTGGCTTTACGTGCTGGGGGTAGATCATTTCATGTTATGGGCCGTCTTGGCTTTCATGCTCAATTTTATTCCAAACATCGGTTCTATCATCGCGGCAGTGCCAGCAGTTTTAATAGCCTTTGTTCAACTTGGCCCAGCCTCAGCTGGCTTCGCTGCACTCGGTTTTGTACTTGTAAATACCATCATGGGTAATATGGTAGAGCCAAGATTGATGGGTAAGGGGATGGGACTATCGACGCTTGTGGTATTTCTTTCGTTGATATTTTGGGGGTGGTTACTGGGAACCGTTGGAATGCTGCTATCGGTACCTCTAACCATGGTAGTAAAAATAGCACTTGAATCTCGTGAAGAAAGTAAGTGGCTTGCGGTGTTGTTATCAAGTGAAGGTGAAAAATCGACGTCGTAAACCAGAATTAATAAAGCGCATCAAAAAATAGTGGACAGACACTTGCTCGGATTTGTGCAAAGTACTTTAGAGGACAGGCATTTTTTGAAGGAAGTGACTGTCCATTACAAGCTGACTGTCCATTTTAAGCTGCTGGTTCATAGAGCCTTAACGAGAAAGTAGTAAAAAGGACAGACACTCACATGTTTTGAGCAACCGTAATGTCGCATAGCTAAACAGTAAATTTAAAATGTGTCTGTCCGGTACTTTTTGCGAAAAATTAAGTGTGTGTCCACTTTTAAGCCCGCGTTTAATCAGTAAAGGCTCACTGATTTATGAGTTAGCCTGTGAGCTCTTCACAACTAAACGTGATTCGGAAATTGAATAACGATCCGAGCGCCGCCAAGTACGCTGTCTTTGATAAGCATTCTACCTTCGTAGATTGAAACTAGGTCTGTGGCCAAGGCCATTCCAATTCCGTGGCCTTCGGTGTAGGTATCAAGACGAGTTCCTCGCTCTAGTAAAAGTACTTTTTTGTCGTCAGGAATACCTGGCCCGTCGTCTTCAACGTTGATTGTGAGCCAACCCTCGTTCGTTTTTGCAGATATAACAATTCTATCCTGAGCCGCTTTACATGCGTTGTCTAAAAGATTACCGCAAAGCTCCATAAAATCTGTTTCGTCCCCTTTGAACTGGATATTGTCATCCATTTCGAATTCAATGGTTAGGGCTTTGTCTTGATAAACTTTGTCCATAGCATCAGCAAGTTTGTGCAATACTGGCAAAACATCAATAGCTTGTTGCCAACCAGATTTTCCTGCACTCGCTCTTTTCAGCTGCCGTTTAATAATTCTGTCAATTTGCTGAAGCGACTCCTTTACTTCAGTTGGTAAATTACTATTCCCCGAAGCTACTGCAAGTGGTGTTTTCAAGCTATGTGCTAGGTCACCTAAGCTATTCTTATATCTTGCTCTTTGAGCTGCTTCAGTTTGAAGCAATCCGTTAATAGACTCTTTCAAAGAATCGAATTCGACTGGGTATCGCGATTCTAACTCGCGTTTATTGCCGCTAGAAGTTTGTGAAATCTCGTCAATTAGCTTTCTAACAGGTTGAAGCACTAAGCTTATGCCTATGATAATAAAAACTAAAAGTGCAATGCAGAGCGTGACTATCCATTGCCACGTTGTACTCAAAAAAGTATTCCGCTCAGCTTCAAAAAGTGCTTTGTTGTTAAATATATAAAACCTTACAGGCTCGAAATCTCTGCTTGATGCAAACTCAGCAGTAAAGGCATATACAAAAAATTGAGACTCGTCCTCAAATGTGGGTGTATAGGAATCCAAGAACAACTCGTTACCTACAGCGACGTCTATTGCGGGAGGGGAAAAGGTATACTCAAGAGCGGAAGCTGATTGCCAAATCACTTCATCTCGAAATACGATAACGCCAAGATAGCCTGAGCCAGGTAGATTGAGCTGTTCTTCGTATAAAATTTCAGGCATATAAGGCAGGTCGCCATCTAACTCGAAAGCAGATAACAGCCCTAAGTTCATCAACCTAAGTTCACTCATCTTGGCTTGTGTAAGGCTATCGGTATAAGCCTCGTCCAAAATGACAACAGTGAAAGGTGCAAAAAGTGCAAGTAAAACTATCGCTAGAAAAATACTTCGTAAACGAAGCGACAATTGCCTCATAAACTTCTATTTATCCTGTAGCCTCTACCTCGAAGCGTTTCGATAGGCTTCAATTCACCTGATGGGTCTAATTTTTTGCGCAGTCTTCCTACAAAAACTTCAATGACGTTGCTGTCTAAATCGAAATCTTGATCGTAAATATGTTCGGTTAGCTCTGTTTTAGAGATGACCTTCTGCGGATTAAGCATAAGGTACTCCATAACTTTGTATTCATACGCGGTTAAATCAAGGGTCTCACTGTTTAGCGATAGCTCCTCGCTTACTGTATCCAGCGAAATAGGACCGAACTGAATGGTAGGGTTTGCTTGACCTGAAGCTCGTCGAATTAGGGCTTTTGTCCGAGCAAGTAGTTCTTCGTTGTGAAAAGGCTTAGTAAGGTAGTCATCAGCACCTGCATCAAGTCCTTCAACCTTTTCTTGCCAACGATCTCTCGCTGTTAGAATAAGTATGGGGCATGCAATGTCAGCTTGGCGAGCTTTTCTTATAACCTCAAAGCCGTCAAGTTTTGGCATGCCAATGTCGACGATAGCCAAGTCATAGCTATATTCTTTAATAAGAAAAAGCGCGTGTTCTCCGTTATCAGCTAAATCTACGCTGTAACCGTTTTGTTGAAGCAGTGTATCAAGTTGAGTTAATAATCTGCTGTCGTCTTCCGCTACCAGAATGCGCATGTTAGTCCTTATCTTTGCTTACTTTTACCTTGCCGGAACGTTTGTCTACATCTACCGATACTACTCGTCCCGACTTTTTGAGGACTTTAACACGGTAATTTTTCGAGGTTTTTTCCACTTTTAAAACGCGTCCATTTGCGGCAGCGCGAGCTCGCTCTGCAGCTTCGCTTTTTGAGATATCGCTCCCAGAGCCTTGCAACGCCATAGCGGGCGCTATGTTAGACGTGGCTAACACTAAACAAACTACTGCAACACGAAGCGATAATGTCATACAACCTCACAATTATTATCCCACTTAGGCCAAACTAAAGATAAGTATAAACTTGGTTAACTGAACCCATTCTGAACTAAGTTCAGTCTACCTCGCGGATTGAAAACTGTATATAAGCCTTAAGTAAATTGCATTTACAAAATAGGGGAGAGTCGGATTTATAGTGGACAGACACAGAGAAAATTAATTAGCAGCGTCAACAGCAGAAAAAACGAGGAAGTAAAGTACAGGTATGGACAGACACTCTAATTAAGAATGCGCATAAGTAGCAGGTTTGAAATTAATGTGTCCGTCCACAGTTTGCATGGTTTGGTTAAAAAAATCCTTCGTAAGGGACCACTAGTGCAAAAAGTTAGGATGTCATTTGCGTTTAAGGTTATTGAGTAATCTTTACTTTGGCTTTGAAAAAGTGTCTGTCCACTGTATTTATTTTCTGATACAGCAAAGGGAGGAATTGAGCTTTTGAGTGACTGTCCATCATTTTCATTAAAACTTTTTAGAGATGAAATTGATAAGAGAGTGTCTGTCCGAACCTGTACTTATCTGGCGGCAGGTGGGAGTGACGATATCTCTTAATATTGTTTTTGGTAAGAAAATAGGTTGGTTTCTATTTCTTTGGCATGCCATGTGCGAGAGACAGGCTTCAGATAAACCAAAAGCTTGAAAGTAATGTGTTTGTTCACCTGCTCAAGATAGTAGAGACGTTGGACAGACACTTTACGTTCAACAAGGAGGAACAATGTCTAGCGATATTATGAAAACAATGTGGAAAGCAATGTCAGATAGCCCAAAGGTGATGGTAGGCCTGGTTGGTGAGGATATGCATGCAGAGCCCATGTATGCTCAACTAGATAAAGACGCTGACGGCGAGTTTTGGTTCTACACGAGTCGCGACAACCGTATTGCTAAAGGTGGGAAAGCAATGGTTCACTTTGCATCTAAGGGGCACGATGTGTTTGCGTGTATCCGAGGAAACCTTACCGTTGAATCACGCAAAGAGGTGATTGATAAATATTGGTCTAACCCTGTAGAAGCATGGTTTGAGAAAGGTAAAGATGATCCTTCATTATTAATGCTTCGCTTTGAGCTTATAGATGCGGAGGTGTGGGATGCTGACCCTTCACTAAAAGGCATGTTTAAGATGATGACCGGTAAAACGGTGAAGCCAAAAGAGATGGGTGATCATGAGAAGGTAGACCTTTAAATACCATATTTAGGGCCAACGGCATGACGCAGTTTTGAAAAGCTAAGGAAATCGCTCAGTCAAACAAGTGTCTGTCCACTATTGTCAGTGTCTGTCCACTATTGGCTTTCAAAGTCACTTGGATTAGTGTTATAGCAACAAAAAAGCCCCTGAAAATTCGGAGTAAACCGATTTTTAGGGGCTTCTGCTATTTGTTGTTTACAATATAGCGTTAGCTAAAACTAAGGTAAAACCTTCTTGTAAGGTTTAACTACAACGCTTTCATAAACGCCTGCATCGATATACGGGTCGGCCTCTGTCCATGCTTGAGCTGCTTCTAGCGAATCAAATTCTGCTACCACTAGCGAACCAGTGAAACCGGCCGGGCCTGGATCTGGGCTATCTACAGCAGGGAAGGGGCCAGCCATGACTAAACGGCCCGCATCTTTTAACGCATTCAAACGTTCAAGATGAGCAGGGCGTGTCGCAAGGCGTTTTTCAAGACTATCCGCTACATCGGTAGCACAAATCATGTATAGCATACGTTTATCCTTTTTCCGTAGCGGCTTTCATGCTCTCAACAAAGCTGCCTAGCTCGCTTAGCATTTTGTGACTGTCCGATAAATTGCCAGCGATGATGTTTACCGTCGCTGAACCGGAAATCGCGCCAGCGGCTCCTGCATCAATAGCAGATTTAACCTGTTCAGGCGTAGAGATACCAAAACCTAGCAATGCTGGAGCAGCTTGGTGTTTATTCAATCGCTCAATGAGCTCTGAAGCTGGGACGTTTGCGGCAGTTTCTGCACCGGTAACGCCCGCACGGCCTAATAGGTAAGTATAACCTTTTGAGTATTCGCCGATTTTTTCCATTGTTTCATCGGTAGCATTCGGTGGCGCAATCAAAATTTGTGAAATGCCCGTTGCTTCCGCCGCTTTCTGGAAAGGTGCCGCTTCGCGAATTGGCACATCAGCAACCAAAATAGAATCAACGCCGGCCTCTTGCGCTTTACTGTAAAAATTCTCTACGCCCTGGGCCATTACCAAGTTGCTATAGAGTAGCAAGCCGATAGGCACATCTGGATATTTTGCGCGAACGCGTGAAATTACACCCAAACAATCCGCTACTGTTACCTTGTTGCTCAATGCGCGAATGGCTGATGCTTGAATAGTAGGACCATCAGCGATAGGGTCAGAGTAAGGGATTCCTAGCTCGAGTGCGTCAGCGCCGCTTTCTACCAACTGGCAAATAATGGCTTCAGATTGCGCTAAATCAGGGTCACCAACCATAACGAAAGGTACGAATGCGCCCTGGTTCTTTTCATCAAGGCCTGCAAACATTTGTGCATATCTGTCCATTATAAATCGTCCCCTAAAATGTTGATAACGTGCGCTAAGTCTTTGTCACCACGACCTGATAAGTTAACTACGATGATGGTTTCTTCTTCCGCTTCATCTGCCATGTTAAGTGCATGCGCTAGAGCGTGGGATGATTCAAGCGCAGGAATAATACCTTCCTTTCTCGCCAGTAATTGGAATGCGTTTAGCGCTTCTTCATCGGTCGCCGCTACGTATTCGGCGCGGCCAATGTCGTGAAGGTATGCATGCTGAGGGCCTACCGCTGGGTAGTCGAGCCCCGCCGATACAGAGTAACTCTCTTCAATCTGGCCTTCTTTGTCTTGCATAATGAAAGTGTAAGCACCGTGAAGAATACCTTTTGTTCCCGTCACGATAGTTGCACCGTGCTCTTTGGTGTGTACACCTTTACCCGCAGGCTCAACGCCCACTAAGCGTACAGAAGGCTCATCAATGAAGTCTGCAAACATACCAATAGCATTTGAACCACCACCTACACATGCCACTACAGCGTCAGGTAAGCGGCCCTCTTTTTCCATAATTTGTGCGCGAGTTTCTTCGCCAATCATGCGGTGATACTCACGAACAATAGTTGGGAACGGGTGAGGACCCGCGGCAGTGCCTAGTAAATAATGCGCTTTATCATAGTTTGCTGACCAGTCGCGCATGGCTTCGTTTACGGCATCTTTAAGGGTACCAGAACCTGCGTTTACAGGAATAACCTCTGCGCCCATTAGCTTCATACGGAACACGTTTGGCGCTTGACGTTCAACGTCTTTTGCACCCATGTAAATACGTGCTTTTAGCCCAAGCAACGCACATGCTAAGGCGGTTGCAACACCGTGCTGGCCCGCGCCAGTTTCGGCAATAACTTCTTTTTTACCCATGCGCTTGGTAAGTAGCGCTTGGCCTAATACCTGGTTAGTTTTGTGTGCGCCACCGTGAAGTAGGTCTTCACGCTTTAGGTATAATTTTACCTTTGGGTTGCTCACTAAATTGCGTGTTAACGTCATTGATGTGGGGCGACCGGCATAGTCTTTTAACAAAGATAAAAACTCTTCGTTAAACGCTGGGTCATCTTTAGCATCCAAAAATGCTTTTTCCAGTTGGTCTAGCGCCGGAATAAGTAATTCGGGCACGTACATGCCACCAAATTCGCCAAATTTTGTATCTAACTGGTTCATTACGTTGTCCTGTATTTAAATTAGTAACGGCGGCAAATGGCAAAAAGCGCGTCGAGTTTTTCTTCGCTTTTCTCGCCGGGTGCGGTTTCCACACCTGAATTTACATCAATAGCACCGCTTCCGGTTGCAATAGCATCTGCAACGTTCTGGGCGTTGATACCGCCAGCAAGCACTAACTTATGCTTCGCTTCGATATCATTTAATAACTGCCAGTCGAACGCTTCGCCTGTACCGCCTTTCGCATCGCCTACCTGGCAATCTAAAAGCACGCGGCTTATAAGGCTGTTATTTAAGTGTCTGTCCACTGTTTCTGGAAGAGTGTCAGACGACGTTGCTTTAACGCCTTCAACTTTCCAAATTTCACAACCTTCTGGGAGCTTGTCTGCAAGCGCGGAAATGTAAGTTTCGTCTTCGCTACCATGTAGCTGAACGGCAAACAAATTGAGTGAAGCAGCAAGGGAAGCAACAACATCAATCTCATGATTGACAAATACGCCCACAAAAGCACCATCAACGCTTTGCGTTATGGTCGAAGCCTGGGCTTCACTCACACAGCGTGACGATTTTTCTGCGAAGATAAGCCCGCCAAAGCTAGCGCCTCTATCAAACGCCATTTGTGCTTGTTCTGGGCTGGTTAGCCCGCACACTTTAACTGCGCCATTTACCAGTGTTTTCACTGCTCGTGGTAGGTCTGCCTCTGCCATTAGCGCGCTGCCCACTAAAAAGCCTTGGGATACAGGCGCTAAGCGCAGCACGTCTTGGTGCGTGTATATGCCCGACTCTGAAATAACCACATACTCGTGCTTAGCTTTTTCTAGCATGGGCACAAGGCGTTCGGTTGTAGCTAAATCGGTAGAAAGGTCGCGCAAATTGCGATTGTTAATACCAATGATACTAGCTTCAAGCGCTATTGCGCGCCCCATTTCTTCTTCATTGCTTACTTCCGTAAGAATGTCTAATGACAGAGCGTTAGCAACGCTTTCAAGCTCTCGATATTCGTCGTCATCAAGTACGCTTAGCATTAGTAAAACAGCATCAGCGTTGTAGTGACGAGCTAAATACACTTGATAGGTATCAACAAAAAAATCTTTGTTTAACACAGGCTGAGCAACGCGCTCAGTAACGTATGCTAAGTATTCAAATTTACCTTGGAAGTACTTCTCGTCTGTCAGCACAGAAATACCGGCAGCGTATGGCTTATATGCTGCTAAGATTTCGTCTAGATCGAAGTGCTCTCGAATAAGGCCTTTTGAAGGCGATGCTTTTTTGCATTCAAAGATAAAGCCTGCGTTTGGCTCACTTAGCGCTGCAAATAAACTCTTTTTAGAAGGAACTAGATCAGCTTTGAAACTTTCTAGCGGAAGCGCCTCTTTGCGCGCAGCCACTTCTTCGCGTTTGTCTGCAACAATTTTCTCAAGCACATTAGCCATTCGTGCTTACCTCCTGAGTAATTTTGGCAACTTTCGTTAATAATTGCATGGGCAACCCTTCGGTCATCGCATTCATCGCCATTTCAGCCCCTTCTTTAAAGGTTGAGGCTTTGCCGGTTACTTTCAACAGTGCTCCGCAGTTCATCGCGATAGCAGCACGGTGCGCCTCTTTGCCTTCACCGTTCAATGCAGCTTCAACAAACTGTCTGTTTTCTTCAGGTTCACCGCCTTCAATCGCCGAAAGCGGATAATGAGGTAAACCGAAGTCTTCCGCGGTAACGGTAAGCTTGCGTATATCGCCATGCTCAAGGTCGTAAATTGTTGATTCGCCGTGAAGTGCTAGCTCATCTAAGCCGTCGCCGTGCACAATCATTGCGCGATGTTGGCCAAGCAGCATAAGGGTTTTTGCGTAAGGTTCAAGCAGTTCGGGAGAGTATACGCCGAAAACGCCATGAGTTGGACCCGCTGGGTTCGCCAGTGGCCCTAGTATATTAAATAGGGTTCTGGTCTTCATCGCAGCACGTACGGGGGCTGCGTGACGCATACCAGCGTGATAAACCGGCGCAAAAAGAAATGTGAAATTTGCTTCATCTAAGCACTTGCGGGATGTTTCTGGGCTTATTTCCAAATTAAGGCCAAACTGGCGAAACAAATCGGCTGAGCCAGACTTACTCGATACACTTCGATTACCATGTTTTGCCACCTTTACACCACACGATGCGGCGACTACCCCAGCTGCGCTGGAAATATTAATGGTGTTGTGGCCGTCTCCTCCTGTACCAACGATGTCGGCAAACTCGTAAGATGGCGTTGGGAAAGGAAGGGCATTAGCCACCATTGCGCTCGCTGCACCCGCAATTTCACCGGGTGACTCTTTTTTCATTTTAAGCGCGGTGAGTACAGAGGCAATCATTACTTCGCTTTGTTCACCGTGCATAATGCTGTTAAATAAGCTGTACGCTTCGGTTTGCGACAGTGATTCTCGCAACATAATTTGTTCTAGTAGAGGGCCTGCGTTAAGCATGGTTCGCTCCCTGTAACGTTAAATAATCAATACTTTGTTTTAACAGCAAACTGCCGTTGGCTGTTAAAATAGATTCTGGGTGAAACTGAAAGCCCAACATGCGATCTTCGCTATTGTAAATTGCCATAACGGCTTCACTGCCGTCATCGTTTATTGTAGATGCGCAGACAGTAAGGCTTTCAGGTAAAGTATGTGCCACTAAAGAGTGGTAACGTGCTACATGTAAGGGCTGCTGCAAGTCTTTAAACATAGCATCTTCAGAGTGGGTAATGGCAGAAGACTTGCCGTGCATAACCTGAGTTGCACGACCTACACTACCGCCGTAATGCTCAACAATGGCTTGGTGGCCTAAGCAAATACCAATAACGGGGAATACGCCGTGAACTTTTTTAAGCAGTTCAGGCATACAGCCGGCTTCGCTTGGTGCCCCTGGACCTGGCGACAGCATAAGAAGCACAGGGCCTTTCGTTGCTTGTTCCTGCATTCTTTCAAACAATGCGTCTGCAGATACCGTGTTGCGATATACTTTTATATCTAGGTTTAAGGTACGCAATTCATCAACAAGGTTGTAGGTAAAAGAATCTACATTGTCTAGTAGAAATAGGGTGGTCACTTGCTGGTTCATACGTTGCCTCCTTCATTTAACGCAACGTCATTATTTTCAGCTTCTTCTTGAAGCGCGGCTTTGACTGCACCAATCACCGCTTGTGCTTTTGCACGTGTTTCGTCTGCTTCGGCTTGTGGTATTGAGTCATATACTACGCCAGCACCTGCTTGAATATAAGCTGTGCCGTTCTTCACAAAGGCGGAGCGGATAACAATACAGGTGTCCATATCGCCTTGGCCATTTAGGTAGCCTACTGCACCGCCGTAGCTGCCGCGGCGCTTTTCTTCTACTTCACGAATTAATGTGGCCGCACTTACTTTTGGTGCGCCAACTAGGGTGCCCATATTCATGCAGGCTTGATAAGCGTGCAGTGGATCTAAGTCGTCACGTAGCTGGCCAACCACACGCGACACCAGGTGCATAACGTGAGAATAGCGATCTACTTTAAGCAAGTCTTTAACATAGCGCGTGCCTGGGCCACTTACCTTTGCAACATCGTTTCGCGCAAGGTCAACAAGCATAATGTGCTCTGACTTCTCTTTGGTGTCTTCGCGAAGGTTTAGTTCTATGCGACTGTCCAAGTCTCTATCAATACTGCCATCAGGGCGCTTGCCGCGAGGACGTGTACCTGCAATCGGGTAAATCTCTACCTGATTACTTTCTCTTTCGTATTTAAGCGCTGACTCGGGAGAGGCGCCAAAAATGCTAAAAGCAGCATCTTGCATGTAAAACATGTAAGGGCTTGGGTTTGATTCTTTAAGTTTGGCGTAAGCAAGTAGTGGCGACGGGCAGGGGAGAGAGAATGTGCGCGAGGGCACAACCTGAAAAATGTCGCCGGCTAAAATGTGCTGTTTTAGGTCGAGCACGTGATTGCAAAACTGTTCATCACTTAAATCAACGCTAACTTCAATATTTGGGTCAAAAGAAGAGTGTGACTGTCCGTTTTGGTTGTCTGAGTCGGGAACGAGTGACTGTCCACTTTCTACTTTAGTAACCTTTACCGCATTTTTATTTACTAGCACGGGCTTGGCAGGCATATCGTGTAGCTGCTGATGAATTGCTTCTAATCGCTGGGCTATAGAAAAGTATTGCTGAGCGACATCTTGTCCGCTAAACACACTGCCAATTAGATGCGTCTCGCGGGTTTGATGGTCAACGGTAATTAAGGTCTCTGCCAGGTAAAACACAAAGTCTGGACAGTCATTTTCACCTTCAGCTACGTCAGGTAACTTTTCAAAGCCTGCCAGCATGTCGTAGGCAAATACGCCGCCTAAAAATATAGCGTGGGGATGTTGGCGAATAGGCGTTATTTTATTGATAACAATGCGAAGTGCGTCCATTACGCTTGCGGCCTTTAAGCGGCTGTCTTCGTCAAGCTCGCCGTCAGCTTCATCACACACCATCGTAATTGAAGTGTCTGTCCTTTCTTTAACATGCAAGCCGTCAGGGGCATGGGTAGCAAACAAAGGCAGTACCGAAGCGCCGTTGCCCGTCAGTGCTTTAACTTCTACACGGTTGCCTTGGCATTCCATGCGTAGAGCTGCATCAACCATTAATAGGCTTTGTAAGTCGTCTTTAGAGTCGATTTCTGCAGATTCCAAAAGCAGCGCGTTGCTTTTGCTTCTGCACAGATGGGCAAACGCGGCAAGTGGGTCGTCTACATAGTGTCCCACTTGCTCAATTGTCTCTACCTTGCCTGGGGACGTCCCCAGTTCCGCTAAACTCATTTTTGCTACTCTCCAACTGCAAAAAGATAAAAAAAAGGCCCGTATAAACGGGCCTTTATGTGTTTTCATTCACGCACTACAGTGCACACCGCCCGTTAAGTTAGGGAGTGCCACCACCAAGTTGCAACTGTCATTGCTGTCGAAATGTCGTATGAATGCATGAATTACTCGTTGTTTTTCCAAACTTCAATAGGATTTGAAGCAGTTAGTACGTATACTTTGTGTGTATAGAAGAAAACAAATTGCCCTTTGTGTCAACCTAAAATTTGCATAAGACATTGAAAATAGATCTACATAGCCACACAAAATTCTCTGATGGCCACTTAACGCCAGAAGAGTTAATCCTTCGCGCGCACACCATGCAGGTGGATGCGCTTGCCGTAACTGACCACGATACCGTTGCCGGTTTAGAAGAAGCGCACGCTACTCAAGCCAAGCAAAAACGAGCACTAACCATTATTGATGGTGTTGAAATTTCCACCACTTGGCACAGTTTCGATATCCATGTAGTTGGATTAAATGTGGACAGACACTGCCCAACTTTTCTAGAACGCTTGCAGGGTCAGTCACAAACCCGTGAAGCTCGGGCTGAAAAAATTGCTAATAAACTTGAAAAGTGTGGGTTTGAAGGTGTTTTAGCGCGGGCGAAAGCATTAGCAGGGGTTGGTCAGGTAACCCGAGCTCACTTTGCGAGAGTACTGGTTAATAATTACGGTGTACCGAGCATGGACGCCGCATTTAAAAAGTATCTGGGCAAAGGCAAACGTGCGGCGGTAAAAGCCGAATGGCCAAGCATTGAAACAGCTATTGAGTGGATTCAGGATGCAGGTGGTCAAGCGGTACTGGCTCACCCAGCCCATTACGACATGACAGCAAAATGGCTTAGGCGCTTAGTTGCTTTGTTTGAACAAGCGGGTGGTGATGCCATTGAAACCGCGTTTCCTGGCATAAATAAAACCAAGCAAGATCTTATTAATGAACTTGCACAAACCCATCAGTTGTTAGCATCAGCGGGCTCTGATTTTCACTTTCCGTCTCGTTGGACAGAGCTGGGTAAGAACTTAGGCATTAGCAGTAAGCTCACTCCTGTATGGCATGATTGGAAACAATTTGAAGGGCAGATGGCTGAAGGTTAAGAAAATCTAATTTGCTAAGTTCGTGGTATAAACCAGTGATTAAAGTGAAATGGTTATGCACAGTTAATAAGCGCTTTCGCCAACACATGTAATAACCGTGAAGTGCACTCACAGAAAGTGTAGCAGCGAGCCGAGTAAGTGCCTGTAAGTGGACAGTCACTCACCTTTGTAGCGTTACGGCAATATCGGTCTGCACTTTTTTAGAAAAGGAAGTATTTATGAGTCAATTTTTCTATGTACACCCAGATAATCCGCAAAAACGCTTAATTAGCCAGGCCTGCGATTTAATTCGAGAGGGTGCTGTAGTTGTATATCCGACCGACTCAGGCTATGCCATAGGCTGTCAAATTGAGGATAAAAAGGCGCTTGAGCAACTTTGTCGTATTCGCCAAATCGATAAAGACCACAACTTTACCTTAATGTGCCGAGATATGTCTGAGCTATCGATTTACGCCAAGGTAGACAATACGGCGTTCAGGCAAATTAAAAACAATACGCCAGGGCGCTACACATTTGTGTTGAAAGCAACGCGCGAAGTACCCAAGCGTTTGCAAAACCCTAAACGTAAAACCATTGGTATTCGAGTACCCGACAACGCGATTGCGCTTGCATTATTGGAAGAGCTGGGTGAGCCATTGATGTCAACGTCGTTAATTCTGCCGGGCAATACCATGGCCGAGTCAGACCCGGATGTCATCCGTGATAACTTAGAAAAGCAAGTTGGGCTTATCATTCACGGTGGTTACATTGGTGAGCAACCTACTACCGTGGTGGATTTGTCGGAAGATACACCAGTTATTGTGCGCCATGGTACGGGTGATCCGTCTCCCTTTGAGTAACTTTCGTTTGGCTGTTTTTTTGAAGTAGCTTCTTTTGCCAGTTGCAGGTGAAAGTTATAGTAGGAAACCGTAAGCTAAGTATCTTGGGCCTGTCGTTCACTAATGTTCTCTGTTGTTTTCTAATGTTCAACAAGGTTCAACGGGTCCTAGCATGAACGCGTAAATAATAATTTTAATAATTGTCGCTTTGATAGCGCGTGAAAACGGTTGTGAAATAGTGTCAGAGCTTGTTGAAGAAAATAGTAAAGATCACAAAGCCTCTATTGAGAAGAAGCTTGCGACACCTGTTCAGCAGCCGTTGCCACTTGCGTTTATTAATGGCGAAGCGCTAATTGAAAAACCTGAAGATCTTTTCATTCCCCCGGATGCGCTAGAAGTTATATTAGAAACCTTTGAAGGTCCTCTCGACTTATTGCTTTACCTTATCAGAAAGCAAAAGTTTGATATCACCACACTGCCTATTGCCGATGTTACCAAGCAATATATGGAATATGTGGATGCCATGATGTCGCTGAAATTAGAATTGGCGGCAGAGTACTTGTTGATGGCAGCCATATTGGCAGAAATTAAGTCCAGGCTTCTATTGCCCAAGCGCAGTGATGATGCTGACGAGGAAGAAGACCCTCGTGCAGAGCTTATTCGCCGATTAAAAGAATACGAGCTGGTAAAGCAAGCGGCAGAAGATTTAGATATTCAGCCAAGGCTTGAACGGGATATTTTCACCACTCACGTTGAATTAAGTGAGAGTGTGGCGCCAATTCGCATTGAGCCTGATGTCTCTCTCGCCGAAATTGTATTAGCGTTTAGCGCGGCCATGAAGCGCGCCGAAGCATTTGAACATCATACTATTGCGCGGGAAGCGTTAAGCACACGAGAGCGCATGTCGCTTATTCTGTCGTTACTTACATCGACGGAATATACGCCGCTTGAACGACTGTTTACAGTTGAAGAAGGTAAAGCTGGCGTTGTGGTTTGCTTCTTAGCAATTTTAGAATTAGTAAAAGAACAGCTAATTTTATGCATTCAGGCAGGTCCTTATGCAAAAATTCATGTAAAATTAGGTGCCCATGAAGAAAATTAACACGGCGCAGCTTAAACAATTGGTCGAGGCAGCAATATTCGTCGCTGATAAACCTATTTCAAAGCAGCATTTGAAAGATACGGTGCTTAATGAGTTTACCGTTGCTGATAGAACCTTGAGTAAGGTGCTAAACGAGCTAAAGTTAGACTATCAGCCAAGAGGCATTCAACTGGTGGAAGTAGCAAGTGGCTATCGCTTTCAATCGTTAGATGCGTTAAGTCCGTGGTTAAGTAAATTGTGGCAGGAAAATGCGCCAAAGTATTCTAGAGCAATGCTCGAAACCTTGGCACTTATAGCCTATCGTCAACCTATTACGCGCGGAGAAATAGAGCAGGTAAGGGGCGTGGCGGTAAGCAGTAATATTATAAAGACACTCACAGAACGAGACTGGGTAAAGGTAGTAGGTCACAAAGAAGTGCCTGGGCGACCAGCGCTTTACGCAACTACCAAAGGCTTCTTGGACTATTTTTCGATGACGTCGTTGAGCGATTTGCCCAATGCTGATGCTTTCGAAAACATGGCAAAAAGCGTTGCATCAGACTCGCCGCTTAAGGTGTTAAATGAGGCACCGTCAAAATAGACCGTGCGACCGTAAACAAGCAATTAAAGAGTGAAAAACCATGACTGAAAAGTTGCAAAAAGTACTAGCAAACCAAGGGCTAGGCTCGCGACGAGAAATGGAACGTTGGATTGAAGAAGGCCGAGTATCGGTTGATGGCACCAAAGCTACATTAGGCGATAGAGTCGATCATACTGCACAAATTCGTGTAGATGGTCACTTGCTCTCTCGTCAGACAGAACAGCCGGTCTGCCGCGTGTTGATGTACAATAAACCTGAAGGCGAATTATGCAGCCGTCACGATCCTGAAGGTCGCGATACGGTATTTGACCGTCTTCCCGCTATACGACAAGGGCGTTGGATAACCGTTGGCCGTCTAGATATGAATACCAGTGGCCTACTGTTATTCACTAATGACGGTGAGTTAGCGAACCGTCTCATGCACCCTAAGTGCGAAGTGGAACGTGAATACGCGGTTCGCGTGTTTGGTGAAGTTACCGGCAAAACGCTTCACACGCTGCAAAAAGGTGTAGAGCTAGAAGATGGAGAAGCTAAGTTTCTTACTATCTCAGGTGCGCCCACGCCTCAGCACGCTGAAGATGAGAGCATGAATCGTTGGTATAACGTTACGTTGAAAGAAGGACGCAATCGAGAAGTTCGTCGTCTTTGGGAGTCTCAAGGCGTTCAAGTTAGTCGCTTGATCCGTGTTAAGTACGGCCCAATCGAACTGCAAAAGCGTCTACCGCAAGGTGCATGGGTTGAATTAGGATTGGAAGACGTGAACGCGCTTCGTAGCCATGTTCAACTTCCTGATGAAACGCAAACCATGGTTAACGTACGCCAAGGTAAGCTTGATCACGTCCGCTTAAGCCGTATGCGCCGTTCTGTTAAAAAGCACAAAGTGCGCAAGCAACAAGGCTTGAACAAACGTGCTGGGCGCCCAGGCAAACGTAAATAGTATCTAACTATATCTATGTGAATACTTAAGGCCGCGAGCAAATGCTAGCGGCTTTTTTTATGCCAGCAACAAACACACGCTTAATAATAATCAGAGTTGGTAAGTTAACTCTACTAATCAATAAGTGCGTTTCGATCTTCTTTTCAAACGATGGCGTAGGAAATTATGAATGTGCTACATCAAGTAGTTAAAGGCCACACGGAATA
The DNA here is from genome assembly GCF_018619335.1 of Alteromonas sp. ALT199. Classification (GTDB taxonomy): domain Bacteria; phylum Pseudomonadota; class Gammaproteobacteria; order Enterobacterales; family Alteromonadaceae; genus Alteromonas. Next base: position 27,030 of record NZ_JAHHDX010000034.1, read on the forward strand.
GGAGATTGTTATGAAAGACATGCCTCAACTAGGAATGGGAACGTTTCGTTTAAAAGGTGACGAGGCCCGTGAATCAGTAAGTAAAGCGCTAAAAGTAGGTTTTAGGCACATTGATACCGCACAATTTTACGGCAACGAAGCTGAAGTTGGCGATGCCATAAAAACCAGTGCGTTAGATAGAAGTAAACTATTCGTCACCACCAAAGTGTGGCACGAATCCTTGGGCGACGACCATTTTATACCAAGCGTTCACGAAAGCTTAGAAAAGCTAAAGCTAGAGTATGTGGATTTACTTCTCGTTCACTGGCCATATCCAGGTAATGACATTTCACTAGAAAGTTATTTAGGCAATCTTGCAAAGGCGAAAGAGCTAGGGCTTACGCGTCATATAGGCGTATCTAATTTCACTATTGATTTGCTAAACAAAGCTGAAGAAATTTTGGGTGAAGGCGAAATTTACACGAACCAAATTGAAATTCATCCTTTCATGCAAAATAAAAAAGTTGTAGAAGCTGGCAAGGAAAAAGGCGTCAGAGCCACTGCGTACATGCCGTTTGCTGTTGGGAAAGTAATGAAGGATGAAACTCTGTTGAGTATCGCTCAAAACCACGACGCAACGCCGGCGCAAGTGGTATTGGCATGGATGGAGAAACGCCACATTTACGCAATTCCTTCATCAACCAGCGAAGTACACTTAGCGGAGAACTTGGCTTACGGTGGCGTACAGCTTAGCGAAGAAGAGCTTGTTCTTATTGATCGCCTTGATAATGGCGAGCGTATTGTAAGCCCTGATTTCGCGCCTAACTGGGATTAGGGCTTTGCAGAGTTGATATTTTGTTAGGGTATATATAATAAGGTGAATAAGGCTAGCGTTGAGTTTACTAGCCTTGTCTCGTTTCGTTGTATTCGACATCAATTTAAGGCCGCGTTATTGGTTACATCCGCGGCCTTATAATACTTCTGATTTCAGCAAATAAAATCGAATTAACGAATGAGGTTAATGGAGAGCTCGTTGAAAAAGGCACTGTTCAGAAAAGCCCCGTTTAAAAAAAAGGCCTCCTACAAAAGCTTCATTTATAAAAAACTTTCATTCATAAAAGCATCGGCTAACTTGTTAAACACTTTGTTCAATTGGCTCAATCTTTTTGATTACTTTGGCTGGGTTTCCGCCTATGACCACATTGTCTCCAAAAGGTTTAGTCACCACCGAGCCAGAAGCCACAACCACATTATTACCCAATGTCACACCAGGGTTTATAACTGCCATTCCACCAATCCAGCAGTTATCGCCGATAGTAATGGGCTTGGCGAACTCTATACCTGTTGCTCTCTGCGCTGGGTCTATGGGGTGTGTGGCTGTGTAAAGCCCTACCTGGGGCGCTATCATACAGTTGTCACCAATGGTCACCTTTGCTGCATCTAAAATGACACAATTAAAATTGGCATAAAAGTTTTCGCCAACGTGGATATTTTCGCCATAATCGCATTTAAACGAAGATTCGATGTACAGTCTTTTCCCTGTGTTGCCAAACAACTGTTTTAGCAATCTAATACGCTTTTTGTGGTCACTTTGGCAAGTTGAATTAAGCTCGTCTAATTGAATACGGCATTGCTTACGCAATGCCGTTAATACTTTATCTGAAGGATAGTATAGATCGCCAGCAAGCATCTTTTCTTGTTCAGTCATGTAATTCCGAAACGTTAGGCTTTAATATTTGAGCCGATAAGTTACTGCGCACCACTGTAGCTTACAACGACTTTTTGCTTTAACTCGTCGTTTTCGATATCTAAATTAACGGGGCGATGCAAAATGATGTTTCCATCTACAGTAACAGAGGCACTGATCGATAGAGTGGGTCTGCTATCTGATTTTTTGCCCCACGAGCTTTCACTTTCTTTATATACGATATCGCCTAAAACGTGAGATGAACCAGACAAAGTAATATCGCCGTTTAGTGTTTCGATGTGTTTTTCTATGTTCGTATCAACTGCCGTGATATCACCGTTCACGGTTTCAACGCTAGCGCCAATTGTACTTTGTTTAGGAAGCGTAACATCTCCATTTACCGTCTCTATGCCCTTAACCACGGTCAGGTTCGAAGCCGCGCTTACATCGCCATTTACAATGTCAATATTTCGGACAGTCACATAGCTTCCCATTTCAAGGTTACCATTAACGATGCTCACTTCATCAGCTCCAGCATGATCGCTAATTTCCACATTGCCGTTTACAGAAGATATGTCGCCGGCGTGCTTTCCTTCGGCAATATCGATATTACCCAAAATTGAGCTGAAATCACTGCCTTCCAAAGCGCTTGCGTTGCCGACATGGATAACGCATCCGCTTAGTAAAGAAGCAGAGAGTAAAATAGCAGCGCTGGCAATTATCGACTTTTTCATTTTTTTATATCCTTGATTGTTTCTATATATTTTAGATAGCACGCTTTGATGATGTTGGTGCCAAACACAATTTTTGATGTGTCGTGTAATGTGTTTATCACGTATCGTGCCATTCTATAAAAATTAATTAAATCATAAGGTTAGTGGGTTTTACTGATGAGGAAGAACAAGCGTATTGGCGAGATGATTAGTTTTATAGCTTTTACTGCCAATAGATAGCGAATTTGACCATGCGATTTAACATGCACTTAAGGATAGAAGTGGATAGAAGTGGACAGACACCCGCTTATTTTAAGGAAATGAGCTGAATGCGTTAACTTAACAGCAATGTCGTCAAACAAGGTTGGTAATCCGAACGTCTTTTTGCGAAGCATTTAGCTTAAGGAAGAATGAGTGTGTGTCCACGAAGTGCAGGTTCACGGAGAGTATCTAACATGCACTTAAGGATAGAAGTGGACAGACACCCGTTTATTTTAAGGAAATGAGCTGAATGCGTTAACTTAACAGTAATGTCGTCAAACAAGGCTGATAATCCGAACATCTTTTTGCAAAGCATGTAGCTTAAGGAAAAATGAGTGTGTGTCCACGGAGTGCAGGTTCAGGTTCAGGTCTTTAGTTGGTAGAAAAGTAAGTGTGTGTCCACGAAGTGCAGGTTGTGTAATCGGTCTATTTGAGTGTCTGTCTTCAAATCTAAATAGTATGTTGGTATTTGTAGTTTTTATTTTTATGTGGAGGTAAGTAACGATGATAAAGATTTATCACAACCCGGAGTGCGGTACGTCTAGAAATGTGCTAGCGGTTATTAGGGCGGCGGGATATGAGGTGCAGGTCGTTGAATATTTACTTGTTGGGTGGGAACGTGATCAACTAACTTATTTATTGAACGCAGCTAACCTAACCCCTCGACAAGCACTTCGAACAACGAAGCCATTTTTGAATTGATGTTGAAACACCCAATTTTGGTGAATAGGCCTATTGTTTGCATTCCTAGAATTGAATATGAAAAAACCGCCTCTTAGTCTACGGAGCTAGGTGACGATAGCGGCGATACTGAAAACGCTCAAGAAATAGTGAAACTATGTCGCCCCAGTGAAGCCATATTGGATATTTTACCTGTATGGCCAAAAGGCTCTTTTTCTAAAGAAGATGGCACACCATTAACTGACCAAGATGGTAAACGAGTAATTTAAACGGAGCAGTTTATGCAGGACAAATACGCGCAGTTGAATAAAGCTAAAAGGCTTGCATTGGCCTGTTTGATTTTTGCCGCAGGTGTATTTGTCTTAACTGTGTTGCTTCCCAAGTTTTATCCAAGCTTACAAGGAGCATGGTGGTTGGGGCTTATTAAAATGGCCAGTGAGGCGGCACTTATTGGTGGTCTCGCTGACTGGTTTGCTGTAACTGCACTGTTCAAGCCAATACCAGCACAGTACCCCATTCCCCATACCAATATCGTGGCAAGTAATAAGTCGGTTATTGCTAATAACTTGTCGTTATTCGTTAAAGAAAAATTCTTTCACCCCGAAGCGATAGAAAAGCTCATTCGAGACAGCGACCCTGCGAAAGGCGCAGGGAGGTGGTTGTCACAAGAAAGAAACGCTACTCGCTTGAGCCGTTTTCTATGTGACGCCTTTGCCGGTGTATTACGCGTGCTTGATGACAAACCCGTAAAAGCTTTTATCACCAAAACCGCACAGAGGGGAATTAACCAACTTGATCTTAGGCAGCTAATGGCAACCTCGTTAAATGCTGTGACGAAAGAACGCCAGCACCAAGTTGTGCTCGATAGGGTATTAGGCAAACTAGCTAAACTGCTTGCAGAACAAGAAACTCAAATTTATATAGCAGATACGTTAGTGGTCTGGTTAAAAACTGAGTACAGCCGTATCGAAAAGCTATTGCCGTCAAGCTGGCTAAGCGAGCAGGGTGCGCTCATTGCTGTTAAAGCCGTTTCAAGTATTTTAGAAGATATATACGAGGATGAGCACCATCCTATTCGCCATGCCTTCGACGAGCAGGTGCATGAGTTTTTATACGAGCTACAACACAGCCCGTTAATGGAGAAAAAGGTTAACAGCTATCGCGAAAAAATCATCAATGACCCAGCATTAAATACCTATGTTCAGCAATCATGGGCTAAATTCCATCAATGGCTTTTGACGTCGCTTGAAGAGCAAAATGGTAAAGCAGAAACGAAAGTGTCGGGTCTTTTAAATGATTTAGGCACTACCTTGACGCAAGACAGTGAGTTAGCAAAAGCGTTTAATAAGCATATTGGTGAAGCTGCAAAATATATGGCGCCAGAGTTGGCTGAGTTTCTGACGCGTCATATTCGCGACACCATCAATAGTTGGGATGAACGTGAGATGGCGGAGCAGGTAGAGCTAAATATTGGTCGCGACCTTCAAAAAGTGCGCATTAATGGCACCATCGTCGGTGGTTTAATAGGTGCAATATTGTTTGGGGTTGAGGTGTTGCTAGGACTGTAGACGCTGCCCTTAGCAACATTATTGGCAATGAAAGCAGTAGGGCGCAGCAGTAGTAGCCCTTTAAATTTGAAGTAATTGCATTGGTTTAAACACTATATACCTGCAACAAAAAACAACAATAAAACTTACTTTGCTGTTAGTGCAAATACCAAATTATCAGCGTCTACTTTTCCTTTTAAGCCACCTTCAAGTACTGAGCGCTCTAACCTTTTAATGTCATAGTCGCCAGAGTAAAGCGAATCAACGGTTTTTTCATTTACGCTAAATGGAGGGCCGGGCATTTCATTCTGGTCATACTCGAATGAAATAATTAGCTGAGGGGCGCATTGAGTAATAGCCATTAAATGCGCAGCATATTGCTCGCGAAGCGGACTGGGTAGTGCAACTAATGCCGCTCTATCGTAAACCCCCGAAACATTACCAAGGTCGCTTGAAGTGAGTTTAAAAATATCGCCCACGTAAATGGTTAAACCTTCTTTTGTGTAAACTTTACCGTTTGCAGTAGAAGTAACAGTAGGCTCAGCACCCAGTTCTTCAAATAGCTGTATAATAGCCATTTCACTAAGTTCAGCACCTATAACCTCGCAACCTTGAGAAAGTAGCCAACCGATATCTCGGCTTTTTCCACAGAGAGGGACAAATATACGTGGTAAAGATGAGCTTAGTTTTTCGTCGCCAATCAGAAAAGATGCATACTTTACGAGAAGCGCATTGCCCTCAGGTTCGTGAAATCCAATTTCGTTTTTATGCCATTTACTGTGCCAAAAACTGTGTTCCATATAGACCTCAAACAGGTAAGCGATTTAACTCAAAAAACAGGCGTAGTTACTATGGGTATCAAAATTAAAAAGGTAGCGTGAAAAATGCTACCTCTTTAAATATGATTAGTTATCAAGCGGAGTGTTGAAGTCTTCAGATAACTCGAAGTCACCTTCAACTGTTGTAACCTTGCCATCGGCAAAGTTAATTACCATCTGCTTTTGAAAATCTTCGCCGCGCTTTTTCATACCGCGCTTCATATCGTATACGTAGTACCAAGTGTCATCGTCGAACGAGTCTTGAACAACAGGGTTACCTAATACATAAATAACTTGTTCTTTTGTCATCCCAACGCGCAGCTTTTCTACGTCTCTTTGATCAAGGAAGTTACCTTGAGGAACGTCGATTCGATAAATCCAGTTCGAGCAAGCGGTTGATGTAAATGTGATACCAAGAATTACTAATAGGTGTTGCAACTTCATGCGTTAATTTGTCCAGTATTGCCTTTGTTAGTGCCAACGAACTTCGCGAAGGCGAATTTCGAGACTGTTTTATTGCAAGCGCGAAGGCATGCTACATTGACAACTATGACCAATCAACTGCATTTTAGTTCGATGCTGCGCTTTTAAGCAGTTCTTTTGCGTTAGCTAAGGCCGATTTGGTTACTTTGTCACCGGCTAGCAATCTTGCCAACTCATCAATACGGTCTTGCTTAGTAAGCGGTAGCATTTGCGTTTCTGTGCTTTCCCCATCAGTAAGCTTGGTAACAAACAACTGGTTGTGCGCCTGCGCAGCTACTTGTGGTAAATGCGTTACACACATTACTTGTGATTGCTTGCCCAGTTTGCGTAGAAGGCCGCCAACAATTGATGCCGTTGGCCCGCTAATACCTGTATCCACTTCATCGAAAATCATGGTGGGCGTGGCGTGGTTGTCACTTGCAATTACCTGGATAGCTAGCCCTATACGCGACAGTTCACCACCAGACACCACTTTTTCTAACTTGTCTGCATCCTGACCAGGGTTGGTAGATACTTTGAACTCGACAGTATCAAGACCTGTACTAACTGGCTTCTTAAGCTCAACGTACTGAATTTGAATGTCTACTTTTGCATGAGGCATATTCATTTGACGTATCTGAGCTTCAATATCTCTACTTAACTTACCTGCAGCACGTTGCCTACTTTCAGACAACCCTTTGGTCGCAGTCAGGTACGTTGCTCTCGCTTCTTCTACTTCACCTTCAAGTGTCCCTAACAGCGTTTCTTGTTCAGATAATGAATTGAATTCGGCAGCTAATTCTTGATGGTATTGATATAGCCCTTCTGGCATCACATTGTGTTTGCGCGCAAGTTCCATCGCCTTAGCATAGCGCGCCTCAACTTGCTGAAGGCGAAGTGGATCGATCTCTAACTGATCGCAGTAGCTACGCAGCTCCCCCGCAGCTTCTTCTACTTGAATTGCTGCGTCGTTTAATAACGCTATCATAGGCGTTAAGCTTGCATCGTGGGCTTCTAATTCACCTAAGCGCTCAATACTGCTTTGAATCACTGATAATGCGTTGCCTTCGTCGCTCTCATATAGGTTGTACACACTAGTCTGCGCTTGTTCTAAAAGACTTTGACCATTGCTCAATCGCTTGTGTTCTATTTCTAACTCTTCGAACTCGCCCTCTTCAATAGCAAACTCATCAAGTTCTTGAACCTGATAGGTTAACAGCTGAATTCTATCTTCACGCTGTTGAGCTTGCTCTTGAAGTGCCTTTAGTGTGCGTTGCTTATCACGCCAGAGTGAGTAGGTTTCTGTTACTTGCGCCAACAATTCGTCATGCTTAGCGTAACCGTCAACCAGCTCTCTTTGATGATCTTCTTTCAACAGTTGAAGGTGTGTGTTTTGACCGTGAATGGCCAACAAATACTGGCCTAAGCCTTTTAGCTGCTGAAGTGAAGCGGGAATACCATTGATGAACGCTTTTGAACGACCTTCTTTAGAAATAACTCTGCGAATAAAGCAGCTGTTTTCATCCTCGTCTGAGGTTAACTCATGCTCGTCGAGAAATGCTCTTGCTAATGCGTTACCGCTTAAAGAAAAATGTGCGATGATCTCAGCTTTCGCACTGCCCTTACGTACAGCATTCGCGTCGGCACGTTCACCTAAGCACAAGCTTAACGCATCAATAGCAATTGATTTACCTGCGCCGGTTTCACCGGTTATTGCAGTCAACCCGTTTTCCAGTTGAACCGATAATTGTTTTACAACAGCAAAATTAGAAATAGAAAGATGCGCTAACATAACCACACTCGAAAAAGTTGAACATGATGATATATACAGTAGCTGATAATATATACAGTATTTTGTCTGTGTAAAGTTAAGTCGATAAAAAATTACGCTAAAATGAATGTGTATATTAATAAACTTAATAAAATCAATATCATAAATTTGGTGTGTTATGTGTGGGTTATGAGTAACTCGAAAAGTGAAGCTAAACACGAAGGTGTGCTTTAAAGAAACTTATACAGTACTAAATCAATTCAAATTTCAATAGCGAAAATCATATCTGCAAATAGGTTTGTAACCCGATACGTTAACCTACCTTAAGCTCTATTGAAGACAAACCAGCAAAAAGGAGAGCCTAAGCTCTCCTTTGGAATTTTAACTTTAATTAAGTCATAAAACGTCTGATGACTACCTAAAAGTCAATGGTAGAAGGTTATTGCTGCAATTCACCACTACCAGACTCAATATGAGCGCGCACAAACCACTGGAACTGTTCCAAATCTGCCAGCTGGCCAGTGATCATATCTTCCGATACAGGGTCTATCTCACCAAGTAGCTCTAGCGCTTTCCTATGGTCGCCATTTACGCCATCATACACAGCATCAAGTGCTTTAAGATGGTCAAGAACTAAGCCCTTGCCTAATTCATAGTCTTTCCAGCTACGACCTTCTACAATAGCTTTTGGTGTACCTTTTGGTACGCCACCTAATGTTGCGATACGTTCTGCAATGGTGTCGGTCATTTCGCGTACGGCGTCTACCTGAGGGTCTAACATCTCATGTACGCCAATAAAATTAGGACCTACCACATTCCAATGAATATGTTTTAGCGTTAACTGTAAATCTAATAGTGCAACCAATCGCTGATCCAATACCTTAATTGTTTTGGCAGCTGCATCGTTATCCATTCCTGGGGCTGTAAATTTGATATTGGTGTTACTCATGATATCTCCTATTGAATACAAAAAAATTAGCACGATGTAAAACATCAAGAGGGTTTAAATCTCATTAACCCTGCGCCAACAACTTACTTCAACAGTTGCAACGGGTGTGCCGAAATCTGAGATATTTATAAGTATAAGTTTTTAATGGAGAAATCTATCAAGATTAAAAAATCTTTATTTTTCAAGCCTGTAGCGATTAAGAAAAAGCTACAGGCTAATGTAATAAATGCACATAGGAACAAACGGATGGGGCAGTGAGGCTAGTAAAGTTTACTGCCCCAACCTAACTTTTTGCGAAGTACGTTGAAGTAACTGTAGCCTTTGGGGTGAACAAGGTGAAGCTTATCTATGCTCTTGCTGATGCGTATTTCATCGCCCGGTAGTACGGGTAGAACAATGTGGCTGTCGCAACTCACTTGCAACGAGTCACTGTTTACCTTTGATACTTTCATCGATACCTGACTGTCTGCATCAACAACAATGGGACGACTGCTCAATGTGTGAGGAAACATAGGTACCAAGGTAAGTGCATCTAGCGTTGGCATGATGATGGGACCGCCTGCGGATAAAGAGTAAGCTGTAGAGCCTGTAGGTGTGGCGACAATTAATCCGTCGCTACGCTGACTAAATACAAATTGCTCATCGATATAAATTTCAAATTCCATCATGTGGGCAACTTTACCGTGGTGCAGCACCACTTCGTTTACGGCAGAGTTGTTACTTTTGAGCTTTTCGTGCCGATAAACTTCGACTTCAAGTAAGAAGCGCTCTTCAACCACGCATTCACCATTAAAGATAAGGTCAAGCTGTTGAACAATATCATCAGGGTGAATGTCTGTTAAAAAGCCGAGGTTACCTCGGTTTACGCCCACAACATGAATGTCAAAGCGAGCGAGTACGCGCGCAGCACCTAGCATGCTGCCGTCACCACCTACTACAACGGCAAGGTCAGCCTCTTTACCAATAGTAACAAGGTTACAGCTTTTGAGGTTTTCAGTTTCAAGCTCTTCAGCAATATTTTCCTCAACCAATAGTTTGCAGCCTTTTGCCAAAAGAAATTCGGCAAGAATATTCAAACTGTCATGAGTTGCAGCGTGCTGAGGTTTTCCAATTAAAGCAACGGTTTGATAGGGCATGGAATGCTAATGTCCTTTCATTTCCAATGGTCGGACATTAGCACAGGTATTTTGCAAAAGAAAAGCGTAAAACGTTGCAGAGCGCCAGGTTTAGCGATCTTCTAACCGATTATAGTCGAGAAGGCCGCCTTCAATAGAGTAGTGCTCGCTAGACCACTGAATCAATTTGTCGCTTTTTATTTGGCTGAAAAGTACTTTGCTCTTAGCTACATAACAAGAAAAATCTAAGTAAAGAGGAGTAACAATATTTTTACATTATCATTGCTTTAGGAGTTGCGGTAGGTATGCTTAAGAAAAGAAATCATAGCGAGGGAAGCATGTCTCATCAAATTATTCTGCCAAGAGTGATGCACATAGGGAAAAGGTCGAGCCAGCGGGTTGTTGAAACGCTTAAAGGGCTTAATTGCCATAGACCACTATTGGTTACCGACAAGGTGATGGTTGAATTGGGATATAGCGGGGCCATAGTGCAGGTACTAAACGAAGCAGGAATAAGCGCAGAAGTGTTCGCTGATACCGTCCCAGAGCCCACGGTAACATCAATTAATCGAGGTGTAGATGCGTTTAAAACCCAAGCTTATGACAGCATTATTGCCTTAGGTGGTGGAAGCCCTATCGATAGCGCAAAAGCCATAGCCATTTTGGGTAAATACGGCGGCGAAATGCGAGACTACAAATTCCCTCGAGTTGTCGATGAACCGGGGGTGCCTATTATTGCCATTCCCACAACAGCGGGAACGGGCTCAGAAGCAACGCGATTTACCATTATTACCGACGAAGATACCACGGAAAAAATGTTATGCGTTGGTTTAGGGTTTATGCCAACGGCGGCGTTGGTCGATTATTCGTTAACGCAAAGTTTGCCTGCCCGCGTTACCGCCGATACAGGCATTGATGCGCTCACTCACGCTATTGAGGCGTTCGTAAGCCGCAAAGCCAATCTTTATAGCGATGCACAGGCACTGTCAGCCATGGCATTAATCGCCCCCAATCTGCGTACCGTATTTGCAGATCCAACAAATGAGACAGCAAGGGAATCAATGATGCTGGGCTCAACGCTTGCGGGTATTGCGTTTTCAAACGCATCTGTGGCTCTTGTTCATGGAATGAGTCGACCTATTGGTGCCGCGTTCCATGTGCCCCATGGTTTGTCTAACGCCATGTTACTACCTGCGGTAACCGCCTTTTCTATTCCAAGTGCACCAGTGCGTTATGCACAATGTGCTCGTGCTATGGGTGTTGCAACGCAGGGCGACTCAGATGATGTCGCTACCCAAAAGTTTATCAACGAGCTAAAAGTACTTAATGCTGATTTGCAAGTGCCAACACCAGCCGAGTTCGGAATTGATAAAGAGACGTTTTTCGCGTCGACCTCAACAATGGCAGAGCAAGCTTTGGCATCGGGATCTCCGGGCAATAATCCACGTGTACCAACTATTGAAGAGATGGTAGCTATTTATATCTCGCTTTGGGAATAGTGTTTTTGCGAGAACATAAAACAAAAAAAGACTGCTCTTTGCAGTCTTTTTGGTACGAAGTGAAATTTTTTACAACAATAAATAGTAAAGCGTTAAGACGACTGTCAACTACCGAGCCGTCCACCCACCATCAAGCACCATGGTTTGACCGGTAATATTCCGAGCGCTGGGCGACATTAGGAAGCTCGCGGTATCTGCAAGCTCTTCCACGCTAACAAATTGCTTTTTAGGCATGGGCTCTAACATTATTTTTGTTACTACCTCTTCCTCGGTGAGGTTATTCTCTTTCGCTTGCGCGGCAATTTGTTGTTCTACCAAGGGGGTTTTAACATACGCGGGGCAAAGGGTATTAATGGTTACATCACAGTCACCTGTTTCAAGGGCGATGGTTTTTGCAAAACCTAAAAGACCGTGCTTCGCCGCAACATAAGCAGACTTATAGGGCGAGGCCACCAGTGAGTGGATAGAGCCTACATTAATAATGCGTCCGTAGTTTTGCTCGCGCATTGCTGGTAAAAAGGCTTGGGTTAACAGAGCTGGGCCAACAAGCATTATATTGATAAGTTGCTGCCACTTATCTGAAGGGAAGTCCTCTATACGAGAAACGTGTTGTATTCCTGCATTGTTAATAAGTACATCAACCGTGTGTTTCCCTAATACGTCGGGTAGCGCAGCAACTTGCTCTGCATTGCACACATCTACAGCAACGGCACTCGCCGAACCGTCTAAATGTGCAAGCTTGGTCACAGCGTCTTTCGCCGCCTGTTCGTTTATGTCGGCTACGATCACGTGATGACCTTGTCTCATCATTGACTCGGCAATGCCATAGCCAATGCCGCTTGCACCGCCTGTGATAAATACTGTGCGCTTACTCATTGGTGCTCCCTGCGACTTTATTCGATGAAGGTGCACTATTTAATGAAAACAGCAGCTTTTTTACAGCCCTTATTTGTGCGCCGTCTCTGTTTGCATAATCGCTAGACGCATAGCCCCACCAATCCCAGCACCCCTGCGGGTTTAACGGCATAAATAGCGACTTTTTCGTTTGTGGGTACAGCACAACAATATTGTTGTCATCAGCCCATTCATTTAGCCCAGTTTGAGTGGTGTAGGCATCGCCTACAGCGTCTGCATACTGGTTACATCCATGAAAGCTGATATGGGCTCTGCAATGCTCGCCTTGTGCACAACTTTCTGGAACGTACACAAAGCCCTCGCTCGCAAGTGTTTTGGCGTCGCTTCCGGCTATTTTTTGCTGGTCTATCGAATGTATTTGTCCCGACAGTTTCTCATTGGGAACTGAAAGCTCTTCAACAAGGTGGGAAAGCATAGCGCCAGCTGCATCATAGTCGCAGTTTCCAATGAAGGGGCTTTCTGATTTCATGCAGTTCACGCCGTTATTTTCGGTGGGAAACAGGTGTGCCATGGGTTTATCGTTGATGTAGCTAATACTTTGTGTGTCTGTCCACAATTTGTATTGCTCAAATAACAAATCGCTGACTTGCGAAATTACTCTTGTGTCTTGCGTGCCGTGAAAAAGCCAGACTTTTGTATCTTTCATATTAGAAAGCGAAGCTATTTTTCCCTCAGCTTCATACTGCGCGGCTTTTTTGTTTAACGCTTCAAGGTCTATCTCTCCTTCTACCTTGTTCACGCATTGTGCGAGGGCGGTGGTTATATCACCTTGTGCACAAAAGTAAGGGCCGCCTGCAATGACACCAACGCCTTTCACCCAGTCACTGTGTGCTAGTTGAAATTGTGTTGCCATGTAACCGCCTGAGGATAAGCCAGAAACGGTGACTTTCTCTAAATCGAGGGTAAGAGGAGGGACAGCTTTCTGCGTCGACGACTCAGCGCTGAAAGCTGGCGCACTGAGGCTCAATGCGCCAGCGCTTAACATAGAAAAACACATCGCGTGGCGTAAAAAAGGTTTAGATTTCATCATTGCATTGCTGCCTTATCATTTTCTAAAAATTGGCGAATGGCCTTGGCTTGAGCCGATATGTTAGTTACCCCTTCTAGATGCCCTAATTTGCCATCCAGCGTAACTAATGTGCTGTCATTATCAGTTGAAACTAATGCTTGGTGCGCACCTTGCGATAAGTAAGGCATAAGCAGCAAATCAGTTTGAGCCGGAATAAACAGTGTTTTAGCCTTTATCGACGCAAGCCCTTGCTCTAGATTATCTTGATGCCCAGTCACGAAGAGCTGGCAAGCCCGAACCAAATATAAAAGATGGTTAGCATCCATGGTTTTTGCCCGACTCTTTGCTCGCTCGCGCAGCCAGTTCACAATACTGTGCGTCCGACGTATATCATTAAGCGGCGCCGACTCAACATTATTAAACCCTAGCGTACTGCCCTGTTCATTAAAAAACGAAGGGGTAAGAGCATTTTGCGTAATTAACATAAGCGAGGCCGCTAAGCCATCGAGGGGCGCTTGCTCTTTAGTGTAAGCACCATTGTTCCAGTTTTTATCAAGAGTAATTGGCGTAGACCAGTGTTCCAGTGCTGCGGTAGTCCACGCATCGCTTTGACCAGCACCGATAACGGAAATCATACGCTCAACCCAGTCAGGGTAGGCGCTCGCCCAATCGATAGCCTGCATAGACCCCATAGAAGGCCCGATAACCGCGTAGAGCTTGCTAACACCCAGGCTTTCAAGTAACGCTTTTTGTACATTTACAAAATCTCGTATTGTTACTACAGGAAAGTCTAATCCATAGGGTTTTCCCGTGTCTGGATTTATCGACGCAGGACCGGTTGTAATAACGTGCGGGTCATAAGCATTTAAATTTGCCAGCGTATCTACGCTAACTACGTAAAAGCGGTCTGTATCAATGGCTTTCCCCGAGCCGATAATGCTATCCCAGTACCCAGGCGCTGCGTCGTCTGCGTTGTACTTTCCTGCTGCATGAGAAGAGCCAGAAAAATAGTGGGTAATAAGTATAACGTTGCTTTTTGTGTCGTTTAATGTTCCGTACGCCTCCCAGCCTACTTTTACATTTTTGATTGTTTTGCCGTTAAAGGTCGTGAAGTGAGTCATTTCAAAAACGCGTTTTTCTACCTTCAGCGAAGCTTTTGAGTGAGCGGCAGACGACAGCGAATTTTTTGGCTCAGTCTCGCTCGCGATAACCTGGTAATGTAAGGTCATCATTAATGCTGCGAGTAACCCCAACAGAGGGCGCAACCTTCTAACTAAGCGCACCATTACCAACTTTGGGGATGTCATACCATTATGCGTAGATAAGACCCGACGCTTTTTCAACAGGTTGCTGTTGTGCTTTTTTTTATTCCACATTAGCGTTTGACCACACAAAACTTTCCAGTTCATACTCTTTAGTCCTTTTCCATAGCACAGTCTTTCTTCGAAGAGCTGTTACTTTTAAACGCGATCCGAGCAAAGGCTTTTCTGCGCCTGTGCTTTCGATATTTAGGCGAAGCCCATTGGTATTTTTGAGCTGATCTCGTAGTGCAGGGTTTTGCCGATAGCTATCACCATCGCTTTAACTATTATCAAAACTTCCTACATCGCGTACTTTTGTTCTAACCAGATTGGGCACATTACATTACGCTGAACAAACCAACGGCCATGGCAAGGCCAATAACTGGCACTACGACGGTTAGTGCGCCAACAGCCCAGTACGCAGCCTGATGGGTTTCGTTGCAAATAGCGCGTATGGTTGTCACTACATAGCCATTATGAGGTAACGAATCTAATGCACCTGAAGATATAGATACAATTCTATGCAGCTGGTCTGGCTCAACGCCTTGGTCAAGGTAGTGGGGGGCCACCAAAGGTAAAGCAATGGCTTGTCCGCCTGATGCACTTCCTGTTAACCCGGCTATAACGCTTACTGCAATAGCGGCACCAATAAGCTCGTTACCAGGAATTTGGGTCATAAGCGCAACCGTTGTTTGAAATGCTTCGGTGTTTTTCGCAATTGAACCGAACCCTACAACAGCGGCCGTGTTACCTATGGCAATTAATGCTCCCGTCGTGCCCGCATTAATGGCTATCGGTAAACTGTGAAAATGTTTGTAATTAATAGTCAACAAGCAGAGTACGCCGCCACCTAATGCAAGAATAAGCGCCAGTTGAGCAAGCTCTTCGTGGAATAAAAATGAGATGACGAGCACCACTACCAAGGGCACAATACCGGTGAGCGGGTGGGGTAACGCTCTTTCTCGTACTTCAGGGTCGCTTGCTCTGGCTTCAAACACTTCGCCGTTATTTATGGCTTTTCTGATCATTTTAGCAAGCCACCAGTAGCCAAAACATGCCATGAATATGGCTACGACAAGACTGACTTCCCATGCAGCAAAAGGGGATGTACCCAAATATTTAATGGGGATCCAATTTTGAATTTCGGGTGAGCCCGCCGAGGTCATAGTAAATGTTACCGACCCAAACGCCATCGCTGCTGGTATAAAGCGACGGGGTAAGTTGGCATCCTTAAACAAACTAACCGCCATAGGGTAAACAGAAAACGCGACGACAAATACGCTCACACCGCCGTAGGTCAAAATAGCGCAAGCTAGCACAACAGCTAATACAGCGCGTTTGTAACCAATTTTGGTGATGATCCAGCGGGAAACAGCATCCGCAGCTCCTGTATCTTCCATGAATTTACCGAATAACGCACCAAGTAAAAACATGAAAAACCAAGAGGCGATGAAGCCCGAGAAGCCACTCATATAGGTTTGAACAAAATTTACGTCGCCAGTGAATACGCCAATATTATTGGTGATGGCAACGACAAGCGCACACAAAGGTGCAGCGATAAAGAGGTTCATTCCGCGTATTGTCAAAACAATAAGCAATAACAGACCGCCTACTAAGCCAATCATACTTAACATAGTTATAATTCCTTAAAAAATCTGTGACCGCAGATGATCCGAAACAGTTAAGTCGATTAAAAATTCGTCCGCACTGAAAAACACAAAGTGCATAAAAATCAAATGAAAAGCCTTCATAACAGACATTAAGTTTGACGTTACTTTTTCCAAAATCCCATAGTACGATGGTACTACATACTATTAACAATTAATTAACTAAAGTGTTTTTGACCGTAGGCAATACATCCGACAGTGACGTGAGCCTATTGCTCTTCGAAGTTTTGAAGTACAGCAAAGAGCAACAGGCCCTAGAACTTAGAACAACAAGGACTCACTATGTCTAAATCAACACACATTAATGACTTGGTTTCACCCTCAGCCGCAGTTAAAACGAAAGGGCTTGAAAGAGTCTCTTCTAAACACCCAGTACGCAGTTTATGTGCCCTTGCGGTGGCAAGCGTACTAAGCTCAGCACCAGTATTCGCTCAGGATAATCAAGCCAGTGCGGATGCTGAAGAGCAAAAAGGAAAGCTAGAGCGTATTGAAGTGACGGCACGAAAAACCGTAGAGTCACTACAGGAAACGCCGGTTGCTATTACATCTATTGGCGCCACTGAACTTGGCGAGAAAGGCATAAGCGTACTGACCGAAGTACAGCAGTTTTCACCCAACACTACGTTACAAACCAGTCGAGGTACCAACTCAACCTTAACGGCTTTTATTCGCGGTCTTGGTCAGCAAGATCCGCTATGGGGCTATGAGCCAGGCGTAGGTATTTACGTTGACGATGTCTATATTGCTCGCCCACAAGGGGCAGTGCTAGATTTGTTGGACGTACAGCGCATTGAAGTTTTACGCGGCCCACAGGGAACACTCTACGGTAAGAACACCATTGGCGGCGCGGTTAAATACGTCACAAAGGAGATGACGGGCGACACGCAAATGAATGTTGAAGCTACAGTAGGTAGCTATAGCCAGCGTGATATCAAAGTGACCGGCCAAATTCCACTAATTGAAGACACCGTATACCTTGGCGTTGGCTATGCCAATTTAAACCGCGACGGTTTTGGCGAGTACTTGGTAAGCGCGTTGCCAAATCAAGATAAAGAGAACTATAACAAAGATCTTTGGGCGGCCCGTGTAACTCTTGAGGTTCACCCGAGTGAAGATTTGTTTTTCCGTATCGGCTGGGATAAAACTGAAGACACATCAAATGCGAAGGGTGGTTACCGCTTACTTCCCAGCATTTTAACAGATGCACCGGTACCAGATTCAGTGTACGACTCCTATACCAGCTTACCAACGTGGAACAAAGTCGAGTTAGAAGGCTACAACTGGCTTGCCCGCTACAACGTTAATGATGATTTGGAGCTTAAATATATTGGTTCGCATCGAGAGAGCTATTCACCTACCAATATTGATTTTGACAATACGCCGCTGCCTATCTTTGATGTGCCCGCAGAGTACGACGACAGTAACGATACTCACGAGATTCAAGCGAATTATACAGGTAGCGCATTTAGCCTTGTATCAGGCCTTTATTTTTACGATGGCGAAAGCTGCGGTAATTTTGATGCAATTTTAGGTGTGTTAGGACAAGCTCTTGGCGCTACAGGCCTGACTCGCGAAGTTACGGGGTGCAATAACTCAGAGAGCTGGGCCGCTTACGCGCAAATGAACTACGACGTTACCGAAAAACTATCTCTTTCGCTTGGTGCCCGTTACACCGATGAAGAAAAGACCGCGTTCGTGAATAATGGGTTGGTCTTCGCCAATGTTTATCCTTATACCGATTGGATAGATGGCTATGTGCGCCCTGATGGACAATTAGTGCCGCAAGTACTTGGGACAGACACCGATGGCGATGACCTGTTAGATGCCCCAGCGGTAGAAAGTTGGTCTCGCTTTACTCCTCGAGTGGGCGTGGAGTATCAAATGGACCGCGATACCATGTTCTTCGCAAGTTATTCACAAGGCTTCAAATCGGGCACGTTTAACCCTCGAGCTCAAACTAACGAGCCTGGTGTTGAACCTGAAGTCGTAGACAGCTTCGAAGTTGGTGTGAAGAGCGACTTAACCGATGCACTTCGCATGAATGTCACTTTATTTTCATATGATCACAAAGATCGTCAGTATATTGGTGTAGAGGGTGATTTATCTGACCCTACCGCACTTGACCAGCGACTACGCAATGCAGCAGAAACTGCTGCAAAAGGTGCTGAGTTGGAGATGACGTGGGTAGCCACGGATAACCTTCAGTTTGACGTTGCTTATGGTTATATCGACTTTGAAATTAAAGAAAACAACGCCACGCCGCCGTTAATTGGTTTGGCTAGTACGCCAGAAAATACCTTTAACTTTAATGCCAACTACTTACTAGAAACGAGTTTTGGGGATGTTACTTTCAACGCCAACTATTACTATCGCGATGATTACCTTATCTTTGAAACTAGCGACCTTATCCAACAAGATGCCTATGGTCTGGTGAACTTAAGCGCCCGTTGGGAAAGTGTTGAAGGCGACTGGTATGCTGGATTGCACGTCAAAAACCTGACCGATGAAGAGTATCTGGTTGGCGGTTATGACTTTGTCACTCAAGACGGTGAAGGTAACTTTGGCCCGGGCCTTGGTGGCGATACCACACTTATCGGTTATTACGGTGACCCGCGTACTGTTCATCTTACGGTAGGTTATCGCTTCTAAACGATATACTTGATAAAAATTAATGCCACTTTTCACGCCTAGGCAGTTGCGCTTAGGCGTGCTCACTTTTACTAGACTCGCTTCTGTGAAAATGTTGACTAGCGGATGTGTAGATCAGTGAAGAGTGTCATGTAGATTATTGCACCAATAACATTACCTTTTTTAACCGGCGTGTTAGTATGTTAATTAACAAAGTGGTTACAAGTTGATAGCATTATGTCCGTGAAAATTTTGATTGCTGACGATCATCCTCTGTTCAGGGCCGCGATGTGCCACGCGTTAACTAGTGTGGGACATATTGAGCTTGTAGAGACGTCCACATTCCCCGATACGCTTACTTACCTTGAGTCAAATGACGACATCGATCTACTTTTCTTAGATCTCACCATGCCCGGCAATGAAGGGTTGAATGGCCTTGCGGAAGTACATGCGCGCTACCCTGATGTTCTTGTTGTTGTGGTTACTGCGCAAGAAGAGCCTGATGTGATGGCAAAGTCGTTTGCGTTAGGCGCAAGTGGGTTTGTTCCTAAATCTGCCTCAGTAGACTGTATCATTGAAGCGGTAGATACGGTGTTAGATGGTGAAACTTGGATCCCGTCTTCAGTCCACATGGCATCGACCAAGATGCATAATTCCTCTGCATCGAACATGAAGGGTCTTTGTGATGAAGATGATTTCACAAACCGATTAAAACAACTTACGCCACACCAACTTAAAGTGCTGCGTATGGTTTCAGATGGCTTGCTCAATAAACAGATAGCTTTCGAACTGGCTATTTCAGAATCTACTGTTAAACAGCATGTTTCTGCCGTACTAAGAAAGCTTGGTGTCATCAACAGAACCAAGGCTGGCATAGCGTTCAAAAATGCTATGCACTTAAGTTAGAGCTGACCTGCAAAACGTAAAAAACAAAACGCAAAACGCAAAACGGCACCGGTATACCCATCGCACAAATTACTACTAACGGCGTTTCACTATGGCTTCGAATAGATACGGGAAATGCTGGTACAATTTTAATTGCCGACGTGCTGCTTGAAAAAGTATAGGGGCAAGCCCCTCGTTTGGTGGCAATAGTTCAGACGTAGGCGAATTCGCCATATCAGATGAAGGTAAAGTTTGGTCGCTTTGAGATTAGTAACGTTAAAATGAGCTTTCGCGCAGAAGAGCAAACTACTCACCCTCTGCCATAATCATTCTGTGCTAGTCGGGCTTCAGTGATGGCGAGCTAACGATTGCTTGAGTAGTCGTTTTAGTGCCGCTGGTTTTAACGGTTTAGGCAAGTAGCTAAATTGATGTGCTGCCGCTTCTTCTCTCACTTCATTGCTACGATTGGCGGTGACCAGTACTTTCAACATAAAGCATACGTTTTCATTAGAAAGTTTTTTCGCAACGTCAAAACCGGTTTCTCCATAGTCTAGGTGGTAATCAGCAATGAGTACGTCAAAGCGCTGGTGCGAGACAGTCGATGCCTCGGCTGCACTTGTTATCAACGTTGTGTCTGCTCCCCAATCTCGAAGAAGGGCACACATTGCATTTGCCACTTGCTCATCGTTTTCTACCAGTAGAATGCGCGTTTCTCTCAAAAACATCTTGGCGTTGTTTTGTGCTAAAGTATCTGCGTTATGAGGGTTAGCAGTATGTTCAGCTTGGGCAACACTTTTAAGCCCAACATTTAAGTCCTTAGCACTACAATTTATGAAGCTTTTACTAAGTTGGGTTATGCGTGTTGCTGTAATGCTAAAACAGCTTCCTTTTCCCAGTAATGAAGTAAGTTCCACTTTATGGTCGAGCAATCGACAAATCTTATCTACGATGGTGAGACCTAATCCAATCCCTTCACCTTTGTTGTTGCTTTCAAGCTGGTGAAATTCACTAAAAATTTCATGCTGTTGATGAAGAGCTATTCCTGAACCCGTGTCGTAAACGCACAGTTTTATCGTACGCTCGGTATTTTGAAGTTTTAATCGTCTTACTCCAACTAATACCCTACCTTTAGTGGTGTAACGAACCGCATTAGACAATAAGTTTTGCAACACACGTCGCAACAAATTTTTATCTGAATACACTATTACATCGGTTTTTACATAACTAAGCTCAACGCCCTTATGCTTTGCAATAACACTAAACTCTTGTACTAATGAAGACAAAATATCGTCGATTGGAAATGCAGCTTTTTGAGGTGTGAGTACGCCAGCGTCTAACTTCGTCATATCAAGCAACATTGAAAGTAAACTTTGTGCGTTATCTAATGAATTAACTACGCCTTCCGACAGCGTTGATAGTTCACTACCTTGCGTTTTTTTGCTCAGCATACTGGCGAACAATGTGGCAGCGTTAAAGGGTTGCATGAGGTCGTGTCCCGCTGCTGCTAAGAACTTGGTTTTACTTTCGTTAGCTTTATCCGCTTGGTATTTTGCTTCTTCTAACTCAGCAGTACGCTTAGCAACCCTTTCCTCCAAATCTTCTTTTGCACTTTCTAGTTCTTTTTGAATGGCTATGTATTCGGTGATGTCACTATAAGTGGTTACATAGCCGCCGCCTGGCAGCGGCGCCCCGTTTAACTCTATGACTTTTCCATCAGGCTGCTTGCGAATATGTTTATAGCGCGTACCTTCGAGCATGTAGCTCACTCGTTTATCAATAGAGGAGGGGCTAAAAAGCCCTCGCTGTGCATTATAATTGAGTATGTCAGCTATCGGCATTCCAGCTTTTAAGAATCCTTTCGGGTAGGCGAATAGCTCTACATATCTGTCATTCCATGCCAGCAACTGTAGTTTGTCGTCGAGTACGCTAATGCCTTGTTCAATATTTTGTACCGAAGACTGAAGTACCTCGTGGTTGAATTGAAATGACTGAGATGCTTCTTCTACCCAGTCAACTAATTCTGGCAAAGTCTCGCTGCCGGTATCTGCTATGGCGCCTAGTAGTATTCGGGCGCTAGGGGCACCCACTTGTGCACTAAGTAATTTATTTACTCGGTCGATAAGTGCCTGACTGGCGTAACCACTGCTGGATGCGCGATCAACATCAATTGAAAGTTGCTTTACAAGTTGTGAATGCGTAGCGCTTTCAAGTACTCGTTCTGTTAGGGCCATCAAGTCACGCACTTTAACAAGTAAATGAGGGCCTAGGTTAATTTGAAGTGCTGCAGCATCTTGTTTCGCGTCGTGTCGCGATGAAATGAACGCGACAATAACAAATGTAAAGCAGTTAGCTAATAATGAATAGGCGAAACCTAGACCTAGCTCCTCATCAGTGGGAGCCGGATTGAAATAGTAGCTCGACAATAAACTTGGGTAGAGCAGAAATATCGTCCAACAAATAAAGCCTGCTAGTAACGCGGAAATAGCAGCTGCCTTGCTGCTGCGCTGCCAATAAATACCAAACATAAGTGCAGGCATGCACTGCCCCAACAAAGCAATAGCGATAACCCCACTTTTAACCAAAGGTGCAGCTTGGCTTATATTTAAGTGGTACCACAGTGCAATGCTAAGTACCACTAACACAGTAAGCCGCCGAATAGAAAGAATTTTACTTGGCTCCATAGAACGAGTAGGTGATGTTTTTAAGCGTGCCTTTAACCAAAAGGGCGTAATCACGTTATTTGAGATCATGATCCCTAACGCTAGCGTGGCTACAATTACCATGCTGGTGGTTGCAGAAAGGCCACCGATAAAGGCAAAAGCCGACAGAGCGATATTGTCAGCATATAAGGGAAGTGCAAGTACATAGGCATCTGAGCTTGTTGTTGCTGGCAGCAGCATTTTACCGGCAAGCGCAATGGGGATTAGAAAAAGAGTCATACCAAATAGATACAGTGGAAATAACCACCTTGCGGTTTTAAGTTCACTTTCACCGTTTTGTTCGACAAAATTCATATGAAACTGTCTTGGTAAAACAAACATAGAGCAAACGCCCAGAGCAACATGTGATACATAAACCCAAGGTGCGCTATCAGCATAAATGACTTCTCGGGCACTGGAATTTGAAGCGGCGTTTGACACCAAATCCAAGACGCCATCGAATAAAAAGAAGCAAACAAAAACGCCTACACCGCATAAAGCGACTAACTTTATTATCGATTCAAAAGCTATGGTAAGCAGCAAACCGGGGTGCTTATCAGTTAAATTTAGCGTGCGAGTGCCGAAGGTTATAGCAAAGATGGCGAGCAAACTGGCTACGTAAATACTTAGCCAAGGTGTGGTGGTTTGGGGTTCACCAGTGAGTAAATTAATAGATTTTGTAATAGCGTCTAGCTGAAGTGCTATATAGGGAACAACACCAAAAAAACACAGCAAAGTGATAAGAGCGGCAATTAAATGAGAGTGCTGGTACTTCAGTGATATAAGGTCCGCCAGCGAGCTAATGTTGTGTTGCTGGCATAGCCTACTTATATGAAGAATTACGGGAAAGGCGAATGCCATGGTCAACATAATACCCAAGTACGTAGGGATAACTGCCCAGCCGTATTGTGCCGCTTGCGATGTAGTGCCGAAAAACGCCCAAGAGGTACAGTGCACACCTAAACCAAGGCTATAGAGAACAGGGTGCTGCCGATTATCGCGTAGACGCTTGTCGCCCCAAAATGCTAAAGCGAAAAGCGCGAGAAGGTAGAAACCGACGATAGTTCCCACCGTCCATATACTTAGCATAGGAAGTCCATATAATAGATAGTCCGTGCAGTTGAACGCATAAAACAGTGCTCGCCAAAGCTATTTTCTTTCTCTATTTACATTAACATGGTTTTCAAATGCGGCACATCTTCTATGATGGGCATTAGGATTAGCAACCGTTTCAATGTTTGCATGCCCCGTAATATCTGTTACTGTTGCTCATGCAAAAAGGTGTCTTTATTGAGCGGTAGGACATTAGCTAAAAATGTTTATGGCCAACGCGTCAAACAATAAAAAGGAATTTCTATGAATAAACGTTCAGTAAACACAAGCTTCTTTCGCATTACACTTCTCATTACCGCTATTTTGTCTGCATCAGCGGGAGCCATACCTAATCAACCCGAGTGCGTAGACGAAGATTGCTCTCTTGCTAAATTGAATACGCTTCGCGCGTTAGCATCCAGAGGTCATGAGCAAACTAGCTTTTCTCTTGGCCATATCTTTATGAACCCAGAATCTGGCGTTAAGACAGATTTAGAGAACGCTTTCTTTTACTTTAGTAAATCTGCTAAACAAGGCTTTCTACCTGCATATCGACAAACTGCCGGTATGTTGGCGCAAGGTATCGGCACAGAAAAGGATTTAAGCGAAGCTAAGCGGCTAATGAAAAAGGCAGCCGATAAGGGCGTAAACAGAACGGCGGAAGAATACGCTGTATTGGTTTTTTCTGATAAAGCATCGACGCAAAAAGAGAAAGACAATGCAGTCATATATTTAGAAGCGGAAGTTGAAGAGGGAATGAGTTACCTTGCCAACTATTTGCTGGCGATCCTTCACATCACTGGAGAGTTTGTAGAAAAAGACATGGGGAGAGCGAAGTCATTATTAGCATTTCCAGCGTCAGGTAAATACGCCAATTCTGTAGAGCTACTACAACAGTTAAATGGGCAACCCGTTGTTGAACACATTAGTGATGATTCTCAGCGCAACGCCGGCCTTAGTAGCGATATTGAAACCATCACCGTTACTGGAATTAGTACCAATATGGTTGATCTTCATGCTTTGATGTTAAGTGAACTGAGACGAAACCACGGACAAACGGGAAGCCGAATAAAAGGCAACGGTTGCAAAGCAGATGAACCTACCTGCGTGATAATGGACAGTGGCTCTATCCGCAGCAAAACGTTTTGGACTACTGGCGCTAGGTAGGTCGCATTGACTATCGAACGTAGTTGTCTGTTACGTTTATACAATCCTGATGTGCAGGTACGAAAAAGTTTATATTAATCGTGTCTTCTATGGAGTGATATTCGTGAGGTACGTTCGCTGGAAAGATAATGCTGTCACCCGATTTCATTAGTGGTTTTTCAAGTACTGAGGTTGCAGAAATAGAGACTAGCAAGCTAAAAAAATAAAAGGCTTGTAAGACCAAGCGCTTTTTTCATAATTTACTTACGTGAATTTAGCTGTTAGTAGGAGTGAGGAGCTGATTGCTCCTCCCGGGATGAATAGGGTGAATAGGTTTTATTCTCTATCCGTATTTACTGTTGAAGGCGGAAGCGATAAAGCACATAGGGTGGTTTAGCACTACCTAGCCCTTGGCTGAAAGCTGGGTGCTGGTGCAGTTGGTCTTGGGTGACGTAAACATAACCATTGCTTGTTGCGAGGCTATCAGGCCAAGAAAGTCGCTTGTCTTGGATAAGCGTTTCATACTTACCTTTAGACGTTAACCCTACCGCGTTGTTTTCTAAATCAGTGGCCAATACACCGCCTCCAGGCGCCAGTGTAATGCCGTCACTAGGGTTTTTCGGGCCGAACACCTGGATAGATTTCTCTAGTTCAAGGTCTGACAACGACGCGTCGTCGATAACGGATGTTGATATTTGATAGATTTTGGTGCCGGTGAATGCGCCAAAATAAAGTGTGTCAGAATCAGGATTTAACGCTATTGGGTTCAAACCAAATTTGAGCGGATTGGGTTTGCCCCCTTCGGTTTTAGATGCAAGTAGCGATGCTTCGATCACAAGCTCTCTATCTTCAGGCATAAGATAAGCGCTACCTTCTAACACACGCTTAGATTGGCCAGTCGTTGTGTCGACAAAGATGATTGCAGGCTTTGTTGCACCAGCAAAGTTGCCAAATGTCATGTCTGCGATATAAATTCTGTTGTGCTTTTCATCTATAGCAAAGTCTTGAACAAACGAGTTTGCTTTAAGTGCTTTGCTATCAAGTTCAATGATTTTCACCAG
This sequence comes from Alteromonas sp. ALT199, assembly GCF_018619335.1. Lineage (GTDB taxonomy): Bacteria > Pseudomonadota > Gammaproteobacteria > Enterobacterales > Alteromonadaceae > Alteromonas. The sequence continues at coordinate 52,915 of NZ_JAHHDX010000034.1, forward strand.
CGTATTTTCATTGCTATCCCACGCAACGAGTTTGGCTGGTGAGGTTTCACTTCCCATGTCTAACATCCATACAATGCCTTTACTATCGCTGTGTATACCATTAACGGCACTAACACCCACATCGCCTAATTCAGGACCATCTGCCCAATCTAAATTAGGGAAAGGTTGTTTAGTACCATTGGCCATTACCTCAACAACCTTTAGCTTTGGGTTATCAAGCGGGTGCATGCTAACAAGCAATCGGCCAGACGGAGTAATTGTAATACCTGCACCTCTCGCGTTTTCAAATGTGGTGACTGGCTCTAAGAGCCCTACTTCAGTAGAAGCGAAAGCGCCGCTGCTTAACATGCTAAGTCCAACAGTTGTAGCGATAACAAGTTGCTTTAATTTGATCATCTCTTTTCTCCAAATTTCGGTACAAGGTTAAAAGCTGGTACAGCGTTAATGTGACTGATAGGAGAAGTGTAGAGATTTTATTTGCAAACGGTTACAGGCTTATTTTTGAATCTTTATCAAATGTATTTTGATAATCGGGAATTAAGTAAGAACATTCATGAGGCGTTGGCTTGCTAAGTCGATTCTGAGCATAAGAAAATTAAAAACCGAAACCTAGTTTTCTCAGATTTTTAAAAATCATCCACAAATTTATTGTGGATACCCTTGATCACCTTAAAACTAGCCCCATAACTAAGCGCAACGAAGTAATTCCCAGTAATTTGAGTGTTATTGGGCATCGCCTAATTTAGAAAACGTTTGGAGGTAGGCATGAGCGACAATCGCGACGTGCAGGCAGATCAAGAAAATACAGTGGATGAAACTGTAGTTAACACTGAAGACGCGCAGGTAGAAGCGTCAGAAGTAGAAGGTGTAGAGCTAGACGAAAATGCGCAGCGCATTTATGAACTAGAAACTGCACTTTCTGAAGCTCAAGCAACCATTAAAGAGCAGCAAGACGGTGTGCTTCGCGCACGTGCAGACGCAGACAACGCTCGTCGTCGTGCTGAAGGTGAAGTAGAAAAGGCACGTAAGTTTGCTCTTGAACGTTTTGCTGGCGAGTTGCTTCCGGTTATCGACAACTTAGAACGTGCCATTGAAATGACCGATGGCGAAAATGAGGCTGTTAAGCCGCTTTTAGAAGGTGTGGAAATGACCCACAAAACTTTCTTAAGCACTATTGAGAAATTCGGATTAAGCCTTATTGATCCGCAGGGCGAAACCTTTAACCCTGATTTGCATCAAGCAATGTCGATGCAAGAAAGTGCAGACCACGAGCCAAATACGGTAATGGCGGTTATGCAGAAAGGTTATCAAATTAACGGCCGTTTGTTACGCCCTGCCATGGTTATGGTATCGCGTGCACCAAGCGGCGGTGTGGATACGCAAGCTTAATACGCTTTTTTGCGACAAAAGCACCAAAATGTCAGTTTTTTTACTGGCATCTATTGAAAAGGCGGGGAAATAACCCCACTAAAAGTACAGCATTAAGAAAATCATTCGGAGACACGAAATGGGTAGAATCATTGGTATCGACTTAGGTACAACGAATTCATGTGTCGCAGTTCTAGACGGCGACAAACCTCGCGTAATTGAAAACGCGGAAGGCGATCGTACAACACCTTCAATCATCGCTTACACAAACGATGGTGAAACGCTTGTAGGTCAATCAGCGAAGCGTCAAGCGGTAACTAACCCGACCAATACATTATTCGCAATTAAGCGTTTAATCGGTCGTCGCTTTCAAGATAAAGAAGTGCAGCGCGACATCGACATCATGCCTTTCAAAATTGTAGGTGCTGATAACGGTGATGCGTGGGTAGAAGCGAAAGGCGAAAAAATGGCGCCACCGCAGATTTCTGCTGAAGTACTTAAGAAAATGAAGAAAACCGCTGAAGATTATCTTGGCGAAGAAGTAACTGGCGCAGTTATCACTGTTCCTGCTTACTTTAACGACTCACAGCGTCAGGCAACGAAAGACGCTGGTCGTATCGCAGGTCTTGAAGTTAAGCGTATCATCAACGAGCCTACTGCTGCTGCTCTTGCTTACGGCATGGACAAGAAGCAAGGCGATAACGTTGTTGCAGTATACGATTTAGGTGGTGGTACATTCGATATCTCTATCATTGAAATTGATGAAGTAGATGGCGAGCACACGTTTGAAGTACTAGCGACTAACGGTGACACACACCTTGGTGGTGAAGACTTCGATAACCGTGTTATCAACTATCTTGTTGAAGAATTCAAGAAAGACCAAGGCATTGACCTTCGTAAAGATCCGCTTGCTATGCAGCGTCTTAAAGAAGCCGGTGAAAAAGCGAAAATTGAGCTTTCTTCTTCTCAACAGACAGAAGTTAATCTGCCTTACATCACGGCTGATGCATCAGGTCCTAAGCACTTAGCCATTAAGCTTACTCGTGCAAAACTTGAGTCTTTGGTTGAAGACCTAGTAAAAAACTCGCTTAACCCGCTTAAGCAAGCACTAGCTGATTCAGACCTATCTGTAGGCGACATCAACGACATCATCCTTGTTGGTGGTCAAACGCGTATGCCGCTAGTACAGAAGTATGTAACTGAGTTCTTCGGCAAAGAGCCACGTAAAGATGTTAACCCTGATGAAGCTGTAGCAGTAGGTGCGGCAATTCAAGGCGGTGTACTTTCTGGTGACGTTAAAGACGTACTACTTCTAGACGTTACGCCTCTGTCTCTAGGTATCGAGACAATGGGTGGTGTAATGACTGCGCTTATCGAGAAGAACACGACTATTCCTACTAAGAAGTCGCAAACCTTCTCGACAGCAGAAGACAACCAGTCTGCTGTAACGGTACACGTACTGCAAGGTGAGCGTAAGCAATCAAGTGGCAACAAGTCTCTTGGTCAGTTCAACCTAGAAGGTATTCGTCCAGCAGCGCGCGGTGTACCGCAAATCGAAGTAACCTTTGACCTAGATGCTGACGGTATCCTACATGTGTCTGCGAAAGATAAAGACACAGGTAAAGAGCAGAAGATCACTATCAAAGCTTCTTCGGGTCTAAGCGATGAAGAAGTAGAAAAAATGGTAGCAGACGCAGAAGCGAACAAAGAAGCTGATGCGAAGTTTGAAGAGCTAATTCAAGCGCGTAACCAAGCAGATGGTATGATCCACGCTACACGTAAGCAGCTTGAAGAAGTTGGCGATGCACTAAGTGCAGAAGACAAAGCGCCAATTGAAGAAGCCCTTACTGCGCTAGAAACAGCGTCTAAAGGCGAAGACAAAGCAGAAATCGAAGCGAAAACGCAAGAACTTATTCAAGCGTCTAGCAAGCTGATGGAAGCGGCGCAAGCTCAACAAGCAGCTGCTGGTGGCGCAGAAGGCGCTGAGCAGGAAGCTTCTTCTGGTCAAGCAAACGATGATGTTGTTGACGCAGAATTTGAAGAAGTGAAAGAAGACGACAAGAAGTAAACTGTTGTGTCAGGCCCGTTAATTCAAAAGTTACGGGCCGTTTAAGCAGTTCAGGCGCATCAGGAATTTCTTGTTGCGCCTTTGTTGTGTAAATAACTTGGTGCAAATAGCTTGGTGTAAATAGTCTGGCGCTATTGAGAACCAATCAGGTTATTTTCACAACAGTCAGATGTAGATTCGACAAGCATTACATGCTTGTCGACAAAAAAGTAGGATATGTAAACGATATGTCGAAACGAGACTACTACGAAGTACTCGGGGTAGATAAAAGCGCGGGCGAACGTGAAATTAAAAAAGCGTACAAAAAGCTTGCGATGAAGTATCACCCTGACCGTACGCAAGGCGATAAAAGCCTGGAAGATAAGTTTAAAGAAATCCAGGAAGCCTACGAAATTCTGTCAGATTCGCAGAAGCGTGCTGCATACGACCAATACGGCCACGCAGGTGTTGATCCAAACCGTGGTGGTGGCGGCTTCGGTGGTGGTGCCGACTTCGGCGATATCTTTGGCGATGTTTTTGGTGACATCTTTGGCGGCGGTGGTCGCGGTGGGCGTCAGTCGCGTGCTCGTCAAGGTTCAGACCTTCGTTACAACTTAGAGCTTAGTCTAGAAGAAGCGGTTCGCGGTAAGAGCGTTGATATTCGTGTCCCTACGCTGGTTGAATGTGAAGTGTGCGACGGCTCTGGTGCGAAAAAAGGTTCCTCACCTAAAACCTGTCCAACCTGTCACGGCAACGGTCAAGTTCAGATGCGCCAAGGTTTCTTTGCCGTACAGCAGACCTGTCCGACATGTTCAGGCAAGGGCAAAATTATTGAAGATCCTTGCAACAGCTGTCATGGCCATGGTCGTAAAGAGAAGACCAAGACCCTTAACGTTAAGATTCCTGCAGGCGTAGACACAGGAGACCGTATTCGTCTCTCTGGTGAAGGTGAAGCGGGCGAGAACGGTGCACCAGCAGGTGACTTGTACGTTCAAGTACACGTTCGTGAACACGACATTTTCCAACGCGATGGCAACAACCTGTACTGCGAAGTACCGCTTAGCTTTACAACAGCAGCGCTTGGTGGCGAACTTGAAGTCCCTACCTTGGACGGCAAGGTTAAGCTGAAAATTAGTGCTGAAACGCAGACTGGCCGTATGTTCCGCTTACGTGGTAAAGGCGTTAAGTCTGTTCGAAGCGGAGCTATGGGCGACTTGATGTGTAAGGTTGTGGTTGAAACACCAGTTAACCTTTCATCACGTCAAAAAGAGCTTCTGCAAGAGCTTGAAGAGTCGATGGGCAAAGCGTCAAGCAAGCACAGCCCGAAGGCACAAGGCTTCTTCGATGGCGTGAAGAAATTCTTTGACGACTTAACTAACTAGTCTTTTTTAATTCGTTAAATATACAAAAGCCCTCGTTTCGAGGGCTTTTTTGTGTGTAAACGAATCGATTGAACGCTGCTTACTTATTAAAGGTGAGTGTCTGTCCGAACCTGTACTTTTTTGTTTGGGTTGAGTGTCTGTCCGAACCTGTACTTTTTTGATTGGGTTGAGTGTCTGTCCCAAACTGTACTTCGACCCATGCTAGGCAGATAAGCGCTACCTATAATCGATGCTAATCCCTAGAAAGAGTGCTTTCACCGTTAATTTTCTTGCGCTGAAACGAACTATTCGTCACGATAGGCTTATAAGTAGACGGTAAAATATCTGCTAATTCAAAAGCAGACGACCAACATTAAAAAAAGGGAACAGGCATGAGAATTTTCAATAAAACTATGATTGTGGCAGCAGCTGTTAGCGCAGTAATGTCGGGCTCGGTAATGGCAGATGTAAAAGAAGCATCTTCGGAAAAACATGCAAAAGCGGCAACACAATATCGCCAAGCAGTTTTTCAACTTGTACGTAGTAACATGGGGCCGTTAGGTGGCATGGCAAAGGGAGCTTTGCCTTTTGATGAAAGTGTGATGGAAACTAACGCGGTTCGTCTAGAGCAACTAGCCGATATGATGGGTGACTATCTAGCAGTCGACACGCGTAAATTTGACGTTGAAACCGGCGCGAAAGACGAAATTTGGGAAAGCTTTTCAGACGTGGAAAAGAAGGTGATGGCGCTTAAAACTGCCGCTCAAGGCCTTCAAGCTGCGGTAAATGCAGGTGATGAAAGCGCGTATCGCGGCGCTATCGGCAAGATAGGCGCTAGCTGTAAATCGTGTCACGACGATTATAAAAAAGATTAATCTTTAGGTGCTGTTGATTTTAGCGATTCGATAATATTCAACAGCACCTGACTTTTCATTCTTCATGCACGGGTTTGATGACATTTCACTTAGCACTTATTAATAACATTACTAAGCAGTAAGTTTGCTTTTCCTTCCTCAGAATTCAAAACCTTAGGTTTGTTCGCTGCTAAGAGCGGTGACTCTCAATAAATTGCTGGAAATTTGTACTGTTTTTGTCTATGTTTAACACTGAAAAACGGATGAATACACAAAACACATTCAAATAAATGCAGTGCAGTTCTTTCTTTACTAGCTATCTATTAAGTTAGTACTTTATTTCCGTTAAAAAGTTGGAAGCGTTAAAGCGCTCAATAAAACACCACTTTATTTTTAAAAGGTATGTGGTGCGGCTTTTTTGTACGCCGATTTTGATTATTTTCGAGGGCTTGCTTAGATGGATTTACGCAGTGAACGCATGTTGTCAACCATGCGCACAACGCAGCATAGTATATCTGCGTTACTTAATGAGAATAAAAATAAAACAGAGTCGCTTTGTATATTAATGGCTTCAGTAAATCCGAATAGTGGCCGTGCCACTGTTGTCGCAAGCGATGACAAACATTCGACAATTGAATCGCTTAATATAGACTTCCCACCCCACACGCTACTAATGCTGCCTTTAACCCCATTAAGTGCACCATTACCTGCCAAAGATTTTATCCTGCCTCATGCACTTGCAGATTATGGTGAAAGCTATGTAGTGATAGCAACCATTAGAGATATGCAAGACGAAGTGATGGGGGTTGTACTTACTTTCGTTCGCCACAGCAGTTTGAATGCACAACAACATGCGTATATTGATATCCTGCGCGAAAGAGTTGAATTAAGCTATCAATACGAGCTTACGAGGCACCCATACTCGGATAAGTTATCAGAGCAGTTATCACTGCTTGAAGAAGTCAGTTCTATTTCTAAAGTAGGAGCGTGGCAAATTGATAGGTTGTCAGGCGCGTTTTCTTCAACTGAAATCGTGAAAAACTTGTTGGGCTTGCTTAATTCGAGAAGCGTTAGCTTGAAAGATGTGCTTAGTGTAATTTCTTCCGATGATCTAGATGACCTCAAGCAACGGGTATTTAAAGCCGTTAAAGAGAGCAGGCACTTTGTAAAGCACTTCAATATTAGTGATAAGCAAGGGCGAACCAAACACATCAAATTAACGGTGTTTTTGCAGGTTGAGCGGCAAACAAATTTTGGCTTAAAACTTTCCCGCCTTTATGGCGTTGTTCAGGATGAAACTGAAATTCAGCGACTTTCAGATTCTCAGCACAACTATACGGACTTCCTCTCAACTCTGCTCAATAGCATTGATAGTGTCGTGCTCAGTATCGACACGAATGGCACAATTTTGTCGGCCAACGAATATGTCACTTCAGTATTAGGCTTTGAACCTGAAGAGTTGATAGGTCAGGACATTAAACTCATTGCTACAAAGGTTCAAAATATTGATGAGCCTTCTTATCTTTTAAACCTAGATGCAGGAGTAAAACGATGCTCTGAAACTGGGTTACTAAGTGAGTGTTTGCGTCACAAAAACGGCAAAAGAATAGTGTGCGATATAAACCTAAGAACATGCTCGGTGCACAAACAAAGTCTTATAGTAGCGACTATTCGTAACGTGTCCAATTTACATTGTGAAGTTGAACGTTTTAAGCAGTTAGCATTGCATGACCCGTTAACCGGTATTCCGAATTTGTATCATTTTGAGCAGTATTCTATGAAAAAAGCTGCTCACGCATTAAGCGAAAAGACACTTTCTGTATTTATGTGGATTAGCATAATTAACATCAAGGAATATGAAAGTGCGTTTGGGGAACCAACAGTAGATTATATTTTACGTATATTGGCCAGTCGATTTGTTCGCGCTTTTGATGTTAATAAGCAACTAAATGTAAGTGTATTCAAATATGACCGCGGTGCTTTTATTCTTCATCTACATAGAAGTTTTAGCGATGACAATACGGCTAAAAGCGCAGCCGAAGAGTGTTTGAATTTTCTTCAAAATGATGTTCTTCTTCCAATTACTCTGCACAATAGTGCGCTTGCTATAGAAACAATGACGGTTAGCTACGCAATACCTTTTAAACACTTTTCAATTAAAAAGTTTAAAGAGCTTTTATCTAGAAAACCTGTCGAAAAGTCTATTACTTATTTGGATGATCACAAAGAGCATGTCTATTCACATGTTAGCGCAAACGATATAGAGCGTTACAACTATATAAAACACTCTTTAAATAGAGCTATTGCGAGCAATGAACTATTTGTTGAGCTTCAACCTCAGTACAGCGGTAGCGGAAGCCTCTTAAGCTCAGAAGTACTGTTAAGATGGAACCATCCTCATTTAGGTTTAGTCACGCCCGCAGAGTTCATTCCTATAGCTGAACAAAACGATTTAATAGCTGACGTTGGTTTATGGGTATGTAATGAAGCCTGCAAATTATTAAGTGAATGCCAAGCTCGAAATATAAACACTAAGCTTTCGATTAACATAAGTGTAAAGCACCTAGCCCGCGCTGACTTTGTTAGCAAGTTTGTGGCAATAGTAAAAAGGTGGAGAGTGGCGCACAAAAATTTAACGTTAGAGCTGACTGAAGGAGCATTGATAAAAGGTGTCAGCGTAATACAGCGCCGAGTCCGCGATTTAGCGAAGCAAGGCTTCAGTTTGTCTATTGATAATTTTGGTCTCAGTGATTCAAATCTAAAATACCTTCAAGATCTTCCAATCAATGAGTTGAAAGTAAATAGAGTTTTTATTGAAGCAATAGAAGGGTCGAAGGAAAGAAATTTACTAGTTACAAATATTTGCAACATGGCCAAGGCCTTAAAGCTTGATACTGTGGCAGAAGGTATCGAAACTACTGGACAACTAATTGAAGCAAAAGCGTGTGGATGCAGTGCATTTCAAGGCTATTATTTAGACAAACCAATGCGTGTCGATGATTGGTGGCATAAGATAGCTCAGTCGCAGTCTAGCATGTAAAACGCGACACGCCGTTTAGAAATAAAATCGACGGTAAGCGATATTATAATAGTTGATATGGATAAGTTATTTAAATTTTAATTTTATGTAAATCAATTTGTTAGTTTATCTACGCCATAAGTCTTATAAGTGGGCCAGGTTAAAGTGAAGTAGGGTTGTAGAAAGACCTTATTCAGGACGTGGCTATGACTTATAAAAATGAATACATTAATTCAACTCAACATCCCGATGAGTTTTGGTTAGAACAAGCACACAAAATAGCCTGGTTTCAACAGCCTCAAGTGGGATGTCAGAAAACAGATAATGGTTACTATGACTGGTTCAGAGGGGGGCAGCTTAATACCTGTTACTTAGCGCTAGACCATCATGTTGAAAATGGTCGCGGCAATAAGACTGCACTTATTTACGACTCTCCTGTCACTCAAACTATTCGGCGTTTTACATATAACGAACTTCTTACCGAAGTGGCAGAATTTGCCGGAGGCTTATCTCACATAGGCGTGAAGAAAGGCGATCGCGTAATCATATATATGCCAATGATCCCGCAAGCTGCCATAGCAATGCTTGCATGTGCGCGATTAGGTGCAGTGCATTCAGTTGTATTCGGAGGCTTTGCAGCGAATGAACTTGCGGTGCGGATAGACGATGCAAAGCCAGTCGCTATTGTTACAGCATCGTGCGGAATTGAAGGAAGCAAAGTTTTACCTTATAAGCCTCTTGTGGATGAGGCTGTCTCGATAGCTGAGCACAAGCCTCAGGCATGCGTATTGTTTCAACGCGCTCAACTTACTGCAAAGTTAAATGAAAGTACTGACTATGATTGGCAGACTTTAGTTAAATCTAGTGAGCCAGCCGCCCCGGTTACCGTCGATGCTACCGATCCTCTGTATATCCTCTATACCTCAGGTACAACAGGAAAGCCTAAAGGCGTAGTTCGAGACAATGGTGGCCATGCAGTAGCGCTTCACTATTCGATGGGGGCTATTTACGGTATTAGTGAGGACGACATTTTTTGGGCCGCATCCGATGTCGGCTGGGTGGTCGGTCATTCTTATATTGTTTATGCTCCGCTTCTAAAAGGGGCAACTACGGTATTGTATGAAGGCAAGCCAGTCGGTACACCTGACGCGGGAGCGTTTTGGCGCATGATAGAGTCGCACAATATTAACGTGCTTTTTGCCGCGCCTACAGCTTTTCGAGCGATAAGGAAAGCCGACCCGGACGCAGAATGTTTATTAAAATACGACACGTCTAGTCTGCGCACCCTGTTTATGGCAGGCGAACGACTCGATCCCCCCACTTATTATTGGACTAGTGAAAAGGTAGGTGTTCCGGTTATTGATCATTGGTGGCAAACCGAAACTGGTTGGCCAATTTGCTCAAACCCAATGGGTCTTGAACCAATGGAGACAAAACCAGGTTCGTCAAGCGTACCTACACCAGGCTTTAATGTGAAAGTATTACAAGGTATTGATGCTCAGCATGTTACCTGTGAAAAAGGGGCTATTGCTATTAAATTGCCACTACCCCCAGGCTGCTTAACCACAATCTGGCAAGACCATCAACGGTTTGTTGACGGCTATTTACGAGAGTTTGAAGGCTATTACAGTACGGGTGACAACGGATATGTCGACGAGGAAGGCTTTGTATTTATCATGGGGCGTACCGATGATGTTATAAATGTTGCAGGGCATCGCTTATCTACAGGTGAAATGGAAGAGGTACTGGCAGATCATCCCTCAATCGCTGAATGTAGCGTAATAGGAATCAATGACGCGCTTAAAGGGCAATTGCCAGTTGGTCTAGTACTGTTAAAAGATGGTGTTAAGGTTGATGAAAAAGAGCTAGAGCAAGATTTAGTGCAACGAGTACGCGATAAAATTGGGCCCGTAGCATGCTTTAAGCGCGCTATAGTGGTCAATCGCTTACCAAAGACGCGGTCAGGAAAAATACTTCGTAAATTGCTACGTCAAATTGCTGCAAATGAATCTGTTGCCGTTCCCTCAACAATTGACGACCCGTCAAGTGTTAGCGAAATAGAATCGATAATGCGAGAAAAAGGCTTAGTCAATGAGCCTAGTGCAGTCTGAGATTGAAGAATAACAATATTAATTAAGGCGTTGCTATTTCCACTAATGAAAAAGGGGCGTTTGCCCCTTTTTATTTTTAAAGATGTGCTTTAGTCGAAATGAATACCTACGCAGTAACAAGCGAGTTGAGCACAGTACTTTTTGTCTTAATAGTAATATTCATCTACTTGCGGAGCAGGTGGGTAAACTTCAATCGCTACATATACGACTACCGCGGTGATTAACGCCACAATAAGAGCGCGTAGCAGTCGAGAGTTAGAAATACCCGCTGTCTTTATTTCTTTGTTGCCGTGCACCATGGCAGGGACCAACTTTTGTTTTTTATAAACGCTGTAGAATACAATTGCCCCAACGTGCAGAGCGATAACATAAAGCAGCACGTCGAAGGCAAGGTGATGCAAGGTGTTCATTAAACGCAATATTTCTTCACTTGCCAACTGTCGATAGGGGCCATCTAAGAAAATGTCATCGGTCATGAATAGTCCGGATATGGCTTGTATGGCCAATAACACAAGCATAACAATAACAAACCAGCCACCCAATGGGTTGTGACCAATAGCGGGTTCTGACCGCCTGTTAAACAAAGTTTTCATATAGCTGAAAACCTTTCTGGGGCCGGTAACAAAATTGCTAAATCTAGCGTGTTGCGTACCAACAAAACCCCATAGTACGCGGAAAGTGACAAGGAATAAGGTGAAGTACCCAATATAAAAGTGCCACTGCACTTTATTATCAAGCCACTCTACCGTTGCATATTGTGCTAAGAGACTCGCTACAATTAGCCAATGAAAAAGCCGGGTGGGTAGGTCCCATACAAGAGTTTTTTGCATAGTAAATTCAATCGTGCTTTTTAGGGCCCGTTCAACATTGCTTCAAAGTAAATCTGCTGAATGGCAAATTTGATGTACTGCAAAGATGCAAAGGCCATTGTAATTAGTATTGAACTATAGCGTCGCTTAACTTGCTTATTAAAACAAGTAAGGTCAACTATATAAAACTATGTTTTATCCTAAGCCTTATGTAATCACAGGGCCAAATAGTCAACAATTAAGTCATTTTCAATTTGCTTAAATAAAGGTTTAACCTCGACTTATAATGCTTTTTGAAGTGTGTAAACGAATAAAGCGTGAAGGCATACACCCCACCCAATTTCATATTATGCGTATTTAATATGAAACTCACATTGCAATAGTGTCTGCATTTGGCAAAATGCCTGATAGTTGAAGGTTTATAAAAGTGTAAAACAAAAATATGAAAGTAGGATTATTTGGCGCCAACGGGCGTATGGGACGCGTATTGGTTGAAGCGTTAGATTTAAGTGAAGATGCAAAGCTTAGCGTTGCTACGGTTCGAGATGATTCGCCATGGATAGGTCTAAACGTTGGCGAACTTGCTGGGATTGGTAAAAAAGCAATTAATTGCACTGCGCTTTCAGATTTAAATGGAAACGACGCAGATGTGATGATCGACTTCACTTTGCCCTCGGTGATTGAAAGCAATCTTGCGTGGTGTGTAAAAAACAATATGCCGGTGGTTATTGGTACTACCGGTTTGAATGATGCCCAGTTAGCAGCCTTGGATGAAGCCGCAAAACATATTCCAATTGTGTTTGCAGCGAATTACAGCGTGGGTGTGAACTTAATGCTTTCGCTAGTACGACAAGCTGCAAGTGTATTAGGTGATACAGCTGATATCGAAATTACCGAAGCGCACCACAGGTTTAAACAAGATGCACCGTCAGGCACAGCTATGGCTATTGGTGAAGCTATTGCCGACGAGCTAGGTCGGGATTTAAAAACCTGTGCGGTATATGGTAGAGAAGGAAAAGAGCCTGAGCGTGACCAGGTACAATAGGCTTTGCAACAGTTCGAGCCGGCGACATAGTAGGCGAACATACGGCACTGTTTGCGGATATCGGTGAACGTTTGGAAATTACGCATAAAGCATCAAGTCGCCTCACCTTCGCCAAAGGTGCAGTGCATGCGGCAAAGTGGTTGTATGGAAAAGAACCTGGTCTATACTCCATGGTTAACGTGCTTGATTTAAAGCTCTGAATATTTCTTTTAGAGAATTTAATTTATAAATAGCATAAGCGCGAAGGTAGCGTTGTTAAAGTGTTAAATTGAAGTTGCATTTTTAATGAGCAATAAGCCGTACTTTCGATGGTTCTGCGCAAAAAAGGTGGTATAAGCGGTATTTTAGCAATTTATCGCAAATAAATTTGCCATTGTCGGTCAGTGATGTATACTCGCCGGAATTTGCCAGAATTTCGTATTCTGAGGCTGCCAAACCGGCTGAAGAGCACGGTTTTATTAGCTGCAAAGATCGTAAAACGGGATGTATTGTTATCAATAACTCCCGTTTTTTGTGGGGTTTGTGCAAAAAACTGCACAAACACATAGTTATCCTTAATCTGGAGGTTGACTTGGCTAATTCTGCCCTTTTGGTGTTAGAGGATGGTTCTGTTTTTAAAGGTACGGCGATAGGCGCTACAGGCTCCGCCGTCGGGGAAGTCGTTTTTAATACTTCCATGACTGGCTATCAAGAAATTCTCACCGATCCATCCTACGCTGAACAAATCATCACCCTTACTTATCCACACATTGGCAACACCGGCACTAACGAAGAAGACGTCGAAGCAGATAAAATCTGGTCGAAAGGTCTAATCATCCGTGACCTACCTCTTGTTGCTAGTAACTTTCGTCAACAGCAAACATTGTCTGAATACCTAAAAGCGAAAGGCGTAGTGGGTATTGCTGATATAGATACTCGCCGTTTAACGCGTATCTTACGAGACAAAGGTGCGCAAAATGGCTGCATCATTTGCTCTGATGAATTAGACGAGTCTAGCGCACTAGCGCAAGCAAAAGATTTCCCAGGCCTTAAAGGCATGGATTTGGCAAAAGTTGTGAGCATCACTGAGCCAAAAACATGGACCGAAGGCAGCTGGGTACTTGGCAAAGGTTATGTAACGCCAAGTGATTTCAAATATCATGTTGTTGCTTACGACTACGGTGTTAAAAACAACATTCTTCGTATGCTAGCTGACCGCGGTTGTAAAATTACCCTAGTTCCAGCGCAAACGCCTGCGAAAGATGTACTTGCTCTAAACCCCGATGGTGTGTTCTTGTCAAACGGCCCGGGTGACCCAGAGCCATGCGATTATGCAGTAACAGCAATCAAAACTATCGTCGAAACCGGTACGCCAGTATTTGGAATCTGTCTTGGCCACCAGCTGCTTGCTATTGCAAGTGGTGCAAAGACAGTGAAGATGAAATTTGGTCACCACGGAGCAAACCACCCGGTTAAAGACCTTAAGCGCAATGTAGTTATGATCACCAGCCAAAACCACGGTTTTGCTGTCGATGAGTCTAGCTTGCCAGATAACCTAGAGGTAACTCACATTTCGTTGTTCGACAAGTCGTTGCAAGGCATTCACCGCACCGACAAGCCTGCATTTAGTTTCCAGGGCCACCCAGAAGCAAGCCCAGGTCCTCATGAAGCGGCGCCGTTATTCGACCACTTCATCGAACTTATTGAACAACACAAGCAGTAGGAATTAGCCAACTATGCCAAAACGTACCGACATACAAAGTATTCTTATCATTGGTGCTGGCCCTATTGTTATTGGCCAGGCTTGTGAATTCGATTATTCAGGCGCCCAAGCGTGTAAAGCCCTTCGCGAAGAAGGCTACCGTGTTATTTTGGTTAACTCTAACCCAGCAACCATTATGACCGACCCAGAGATGGCAGATGCGACTTACATCGAGCCTATCCACTGGGAAGTGGTTCGCAAAATTATCGAAAAAGAACGTCCAGATGCCATTCTGCCTACAATGGGTGGGCAAACTGCACTTAACTGTGCGCTAGAGCTAGATAAGCATGGCGTGCTTGAAGAGTTCGGTTGTGAGCTTATCGGTGCAACGGCAGATGCTATCGATAAAGCAGAAAACCGCGAGCGCTTTGATAAAGCAATGAAAAACATCGGCCTTGAGTGTCCACGTGCGGAAATCGCGCACACCATGGACGAAGCGCACGATGTATTAAGCCGCATTGGTTTCCCTTGTATTATTCGCCCGTCTTTCACCATGGGTGGAACTGGCGGTGGCATCGCATACAATATTGACGAGTTTAATGAAATTTGTCACCGCGGTCTTGACCTTTCGCCAACCAACGAACTTCTTATTGACGAGTCGCTACTTGGTTGGAAAGAGTACGAAATGGAAGTGGTGCGCGATAAAGCAGATAACTGCATTATTGTGTGTACTATCGAAAACTTTGACCCTATGGGCGTGCATACCGGTGATTCAATCACTGTAGCACCTGCACAAACCCTGACTGACAAAGAGTTCCAGTTAATGCGTAATGCCGCAATGGCGGTACTGCGTGAGATTGGTGTTGAAACCGGTGGCTCAAATGTACAGTTCGGTGTCGATCCTAAGACTGGCCGTGTAGTTATCATTGAAATGAACCCGCGTGTGTCGCGTTCATCTGCGCTTGCTTCAAAAGCAACGGGCTTCCCAATTGCGAAAGTAGCAGCAAAACTTGCGGTAGGTTACACATTAGATGAATTAGCTAACGACATTACAGGTGGGCTAACGCCTGCGTCGTTCGAGCCGTCTATCGATTATGTAGTAACTAAGATCCCACGCTTTAACTTTGAAAAATTCGCCGGTGCTAACGACCGTCTAACCACCCAAATGAAGTCGGTGGGTGAGGTTATGGCAATAGGTCGTAACCAGCAAGAATCGCTTCAAAAAGCGCTGAGAGGTCTTGAGGTGGGAGCTTCTGGCCTTAACCCTATGGTAGACCTTGAAGATCCTGAATCACGTAATAAAGTGGTTTACGAACTTCGCCAGCCTGGCGCAGAGCGCATTTGGTACATTGGTGATGCGTTTAGAATGGGCATGACGGTTGAAGAGGTATTTAATCTCACCAATATTGACCGCTGGTACTTAGTGCAGCTTGAAGACCTCATTCTTCTTGAAGCAAAAGTTGCCGAGCTTGGTTTACCGGGTATCGATGCTGACTTTATGCGTGCGCTCAAGCGCAAAGGCTTCTCAGATGTACGCCTTGCAGAGCTGTGTAAAGTCGCAGAGAGCGACATTCGTGAAACCCGCCGCGGTTTTGGTATTTCTCCAGTTTACAAGCGTGTAGATACTTGTGCAGCAGAATTCTCTACCAGCACAGCTTATATGTATTCTACGTATGACGAAGAGTGTGAAGCAGCGCCCACTGACAAAGACAAGATAATGGTATTGGGCGGCGGTCCTAACCGTATTGGTCAGGGTATCGAATTCGACTACTGCTGTGTGCATGCAGCGCTTTCAATGCGTGAAGACGGTTACGAAACTATTATGGTTAACTGTAACCCTGAGACAGTGTCTACCGATTACGATACTTCAGATCGCTTGTATTTCGAACCAGTAACGTTGGAAGATGTACTTGAAATTGTGGCAAAAGAGCAGCCAAAAGGCGTAATCGTACAGTACGGTGGTCAAACGCCACTTAAACTTGCTCGTGCCCTAGAAGCAGCAGGCGTGCCGGTTATTGGTACCTCTCCAGAAGCGATTGACCGTGCTGAAGACCGTGAGCGTTTCCAGCAAATGGTGAACAAGCTTAACCTTAAGCAGCCAGCGAACGCTACGGTAACTAACGTTGAGCAAGCGCTGAACATGGCCGAGGAAATTGGCTTCCCACTCGTTGTTCGTCCAAGCTACGTTCTAGGTGGTCGTGCGATGGAAATCGTCTATGACATTAAAGACCTTAAGCGTTACCTGAACGAAGCGGTTAAAGTGTCTAATGACGCGCCAGTGTTGCTAGACCGTTTCCTAGATGATGCAATCGAAGTAGATATTGACGCTATTTGCGACGGAAAAGAGGTTGTAATTGGCGGCATCATGGAGCACATCGAGCAGGCCGGGGTTCACTCAGGTGACTCAGCGTGTTCACTGCCTCCGCACTCGCTACCAAAAGACATTCAGGACGTTATGCGCGAGCAAGTAAAAGCGATGGCGCTTGAGCTTGGCGTAGTCGGTCTGATGAATACCCAGTTTGCGATTAAAGACGGCGAAGTGTACCTCATCGAGGTTAACCCTCGTGCGGCGCGTACGGTACCGTTTGTATCTAAAGCAACAGGGGTTCCTCTTGCTAAAGTGGCAGCACGTGCGATGGCAGGCGTTAGCCTAGCCGAGCAGGGCGTAACTGAAGAAGTAATTCCACCGTTCTACTCAGTGAAGGAAGTGGTACTTCCATTTGCTAAGTTCCAAGGTGTTGACCCACTTCTAGGGCCTGAAATGCGCTCTACTGGTGAAGTTATGGGAGTAGGTGATACGTTTGAAGAAGCGTACGCCAAAGCGAACCTAGGAGCTGGTGCGCCACTGCCTAAACAAGGTAAAGCGCTAATCTCTGTTCGCGACAACGACAAACCTCGTATGATTGCACTAGCAAAAGCGCTTGTTGAAGCGGGCTTTAGCATTGAAGCGACTCGCGGTACCGCTACTGAGCTTTACGATGCAGGCATTATGAGTTCAGTGGTGAATAAGATGTCTGAAGGCCGCCCTAACATTGTTGATGCTATCAAGAATGGCGAATACGCTTACTTGATTAACACAACAGAAGGCCGTCAAGCCATCACAGATTCAGTATACATCCGTCGTGAAGCCTTGGTGAACAAGGTGACTTACACAACAACGATGAACGCTGCATTTGCAACTATTCGTGCTAAGTCTGCTGATGACCGCAATAAAGTGGCATCAGTTCAAGAACTACACGCTAGACTCAAACACTAATGACATACGCTAGGATACGAGGTATCCTAGCAATATTAAATTTGTGTGAATCAATAAAAAGTGCGCCTTCGCGGCGCACTTTTCTGTTTAAATTACTAGCTAAGTGAGACGGTATTCATGAGTCAGTATCCAATGACAGCGCGCGGCGCTCAAATGCTGCGTGACGAATTAAATGAGCTAAAAACAAAAACACGCCCACGTATTATCGAGTCTATTGCCGAAGCACGTGAGCACGGTGATTTGAAAGAAAACGCTGAATATCACGCTGCCCGTGAACAGCAAAGCTTCTGTGAAGGTCGCATTCAGGATATTGAAGGCAAGCTTTCAAATGCACAGATTATCGACGTAACTAAAATGGAAAATACTGGTAAGGTTATTTTCGGCACTACGGTTACCATCTTAAACGTTGATACCGATGAAGAAACCACCTACCGCATTGTTGGAGACGACGAGGCTGACATTAAGAACAATTTAATATCAGTTAATTCACCGATTGCTCGTGGCCTAATAGGCAAAGAACTAGATGATACGGTAACTATTCAGACGCCAGCTGGTGCAGTTGAAGTCGAAATCATCGAAGTAGAGTACATTTAATTTTATTCGGCCAGCGGTGCAATATCGCTGGCTTTTAAGCATTATGCCCCTTTATCAAGCGCCTCGTATATTTAACCCTTTGCTTCTACAGTTATATTTTTTCAAATCTTCTAAACGTTATTTTGTCCGAATTCAGACTAATTTATTAGAATTAAACAGCTCTATATTTAAGTTAATGTCTATACTTTCAAAGGTCTTTGTTATTTAGGTTAACAAAGGTTTTCTGTGACTAAAGCTTTCATCCTGCGTTGTTTAAGTTTTAGATTTGATGTTCAAAAGCTCGGAATGGAGGCAAAAGTCTTGACCATTTTTAATAGACTATCAATTGTACAACTCGCACTGTTAGCAACAGGGACGCTCTTTCTCTCTATTACATTTTTAGCATACAAAAATATCAACCAACTTGTGCAAGATATTTCAGTAGCAGAGCAAGACAAGCGCATAGTTACATTGGTAAGTGCTGTAGAGCGAGTCGCGCATCACCATGCGGTAGAGCGAGGTCTAACTGCTGGTTTTTTGGGGAATCCTAGTCCAGACGCTAAGCAAAAGGTTCTTGGTCAACGTAAGAATGCGGACCAAGCGTTTCAAAACTTAAAGTCAATCTACAATGAAAAGTGGCCGGAAGATTTGGGGATAGATGCACTTTTACAGCCCCTTATGAGTGTAGAAACTAAAAAGGCGTCAATACGTGAGGCTGTCGATGCTCTAAACGGTGCTGATGCATTTAGTTATTACAGTGAATTAAACAAGCGAGCCCTTAATGCGGCTAACGCGTTTACGATTTTGCTCAGTGATAAAAATGCTAAACAGCATTTACTGCAGGGGCTCACATTAGCAGGTTTGAAAGAAAGGCTTGGACAGCGCAGGGGTAAAATAAACGCCGTGTTAGCGAAGCGAAGTATTAACCTTAATACGAGAGTAGAGGTTAACAGTTATTCTGACGACGTTGTTTATCTAACTGAAAAGCTCACTCTCGGTTTAAAACGAGAGTTTAAATCGGAATTTGTTAACTCGATATCGTCTTCTCTATCAACGCAAGTTGAATCAATTGCTGCCGATGTCGTGTCAACGGATGTAGATTTCTCGTCCTTACCCGACAACAGCGAGTGGTTTAGGTTGGCAACGGCTCAGATAGGGCAGGTTGCAAAGATTCTCAGCAGTATATTTGAAACTGCAATGCAGAATTCTAATAATAATGTCGCAAGCGCCAACGCCTCGCTAACGTTTATTGTCGCGATGATTGTTGTCGTTTTTTTGTTTATCGTACTTATTTATCGAGTATTAATCGGTATTATCACTAAGCAGCTCACCGTGTTGGTTTCAAATTTAGACAAGATTGCTCAAAAGGGAGACCTTACCATTGATGTCTCGATGAGCACGAGTAACGAGTTGGGTGAAATTTCTCGTTCTGTTAACACGACTATTCTCGCGCTACGAGACCTTATCAGAGGTTTAGGTGAGTCTATTGGTACAAGTACAAGGTTATCCGGAAAATTAGAGGTTGCATGTGCACAAATGCTCAGTGATGCAGAAAATACGCAGCAACTCTCTGCGAATATAGCTTCTGCAGTAGAAGAGGTTGCCGTAACAAGTCGTGAAATTGCCAGATCATCATTGGACACGCTAAATGCGAGTAAGAGCCTAGATAATTTAGCCGACCAATCGTTGGCAGCGAATGACAATATAAGAAATAGCATGGATGTTCTTTCAAATGATATTCGCGGAGTTCAAGCTAATGCGGCGCAAATGGAGCTAAAAGTAACCGAAATAGGAACTATCTTAGAAACCATAAACACCCTTTCTGACCAAACTAACCTACTTGCATTGAATGCAGCTATTGAGGCCGCGAGAGCTGGTGAGCACGGGAGAGGGTTTGCTGTGGTTGCCGATGAAGTGCGTAAGCTCGCGCAAAGCAGCCGAGAATCTTCAGATAAAATATCAACCCTTTTAGTTAGTTTAAAAGAAGCAAGCGTTGTAGTCGTTAACGACATTAATAAGAATGTAAGCTCGATTTCAGCTTCAATGGATACCACCCTTGAAGGGCGCGCAACCGCTGAGAAAGTAAAAGCCGCAGCAAGTGAGCTAGAAGGCATGGCGAACAACATGTCTTCCGCTGCAGAGCAACAATCTGTAACTACTGAAGAGGTGGCTAAAGACGTTGTTTCTGTTGAAGAGGCAGCCCGTCACGAACTTTATATTGCAGAGCAGCTGTCAGAATTATCTAATGAAATGCAGCAAAATAATGATTTGTTACAGCGCACAATAGATAGCTTCAAAGCTGATTAATTCGAGAGTTACTCAATTAATGTAAACTGATAATCACCAACTATTCATAATCTGGTAGTTGGTAAGATAAATCCGTTGCTCAATGTGCTTACTCTAAGTATGCTTTTTCCTTTTGTTTTTGAAAGGATGCATCATGGCTTATGATTTTGGCTCTCAGACTTTAGGGATTAAGAACCCATTTAAGACAGAAGGAGCGCTAAGAACACTTGGCGGTATCTTAACGTTGTTGTTAGCGGTTTACGTCGTTTTCACGGTGCCAGCAATATTTGAAGCCAATAAAGTAAAAGGCTATACCTTGTTAGCGGTAGGCTTTATTTTAGTGGTATCGGGAATACGCCATACGGCGGTGGGTATCCTTCAATTAATGCGTTTTTTCGTGGGAAGAACGGTTCCCACTTCGTTGGCGTATAATTTCTCTAAATCTGAACAAGATGCGGCCCAAGCAGAGAAAAAAGCCCTGCTTTACTCGAAAGAGTCACTGCACTCTATGCTTATGGGGAGAAGAAATACAACGTTTGAAGAGCCAAGGGGCTGGCTCGCTCGGTTAGTTCACAGTATTTTCCCTAAGCTAGTTTTTTTACCTTACCCGTTACGCCATCTTGCCCAAGAAATTCTCGCTATGGGAGCAACGCTTATCGTGGGCTTGGTCACCTACGCTATCGTTTACTTTCTCGTAAGTAATGGGTTTGCTGGTGAAGTAGCAAAAATTGTCGTCATGCCCATTCTTTCTTTGATACTGCTTATCTATTTCGTCGCTAACTGGACATCCACGGCAAAGGGGATTCATAACGAAGGAAACTCTCAACTTGCTAAAGCGGGCGGGTTGTCTATCGGTGTAATCATCGGCTTAGCGTTAGTCGTACCACTTGGTGCGGGAGTGTTTCTCGATGGTGTTGTTGGCAACAATATTAATGAGCTTCAAATCTGGTCCGAAGAACATGCTTTTTTTAGCGCTTGGCTAAATTTCGTTTACCTTTTTATTAGTATTGCAGTAGTAATTGGGCTTGTATTTCCATTGCTTAAAAAGCGCATGGATTTAGTGACACCTCAAACCGAAGTCAGTGAATTTAGAGCAAACATGCAAGAATCTGTTCATCCAAACGAGATCTTTATCAATATTGAAAATATTGTACTGGCCAACCGTCGTTATAAAGAAGTCCCCAACAGAATATATGCCGACTTTGTGCCTAAGCTTAAAGAACAAGCAGAAGGGAAAGGCAGTTTTGAAGGAGAATTACTGATTGAAACGCAGCCGACCCTAAGTGAAAGCTTGGCGTTACCTAAAAGCGCAAAAGTGGCATTAAGCGCCGTAGCGCAGGTTGCCGTTGTCATTGCGGCAGTGTTGTTTTATTCGTCGGGTGTACAGCTCGCCGAGTTACTTCATCTGGTTATTAATATAGGTGTGGATAACGGATCACTGCTCAATAATGCTTTTTCTATGGTTAACAATTTACTTATGCTGGTATTTGCGTGGCTTACTTTTAGGGCGGCAGGTAGCATTTTAAATAACGCGTCTCACATGTTTTGGGGCGAATTAAATTTCAATTCTTTGCTTATGTTCATGAAAACAGAAGGTACCTATACCGAATCGAGAGTCTCAACCGGTATGGCAATTCATGATTCTACACGTTCTGAAAATGTAGTAGTAAGAAGTAGTATTACCCCTTGGATCATTACTAGCCGAATTAACACATCGATATTCGCCACTAGCGGTATGAACAATTTGGAAGCACCGCGTTTTGTTATGGGAATGAATAAAAACGACGGCGAATTGAACGAGATTGTTGATGAAATAAAAGCATTTTTGCGTGGCAGAGAGACTATTGCCTCTATTACCAATGAATCAGATTTAGCCAACGCAGGTACAATCCATCAAGTCAATCAGCAGACCCGTGCATTTAATCAAAATTCAGATGAACGCTTAACGCTTAAAGAGAATGAAGAAAGCGCAGGCTTCCTTAGAAACGAAAAAGACAGTGAGTAAGGATTGGGACGTGTCAGAGATTAAAACGTTAGATTCAAAAGTAGTCTATGAAAACAAATGGCTTCGCGTAAGAGAGGATAAAATACGTCGAAGCAGCGGAAACGAAGGTATATACGGCGTGGTGGAAAAGCCAGACTTTGCCATCATTTTACCTATCGAAGGCGATACTGTGTTCATGGTTGAGCAATATCGCTATACCGTTAAAGAGCGACAGCTTGAACTTCCTCAAGGCGCTTGGGAGAGCAACCCTGACGCCGACCCTGTAGAACTAGCAAAAGGTGAGCTTAAAGAAGAGACAGGCTTAACCGCTGAGTCAATGGAGTATGTTGGCTTCCAATATCTGGCATATGGCTTTTGTGATCAGGGATACCACATCTACGTGGCTAACGGGTTGACCCAAGGCGAACAAAAACTAGATGTTGAAGAAGAAGACTTGCAGGTTATTCCACTTTCCTTGAACACATTAAAAGAAAAAATAATCAATGGAGAGATAAAAGACGCAAGTACCTGTAACGCCGTGGGTTTAGCTATGCTTAAAGGTTTCATTTAAACGCGCTGTTACAATTCTCGGGCTGTTTTTTTATATGTAAAAAGTTAGGGTAGAAAACCACAACGTATAACCTAATTAAAAAAAAGGATATTCATGTCAATCGAAGGAAGTTTTTCCATTACCCAATGGGATGAAGACACACTTAGTGAGAGATCCGAAGGGATTAAGGTATCTCATGCCAGCATTAAGCAGGTGTATTCCGGTGAGATGAGTGGCGAGTCGAGTGTTGAGTTTTTGATGTCCTACCAATCACCAATGTCCGCTAAGTTTACAGGGTTCGAAACCTTTGTTGGTGTGGTAAATGGTTTGCGCGGTACTGTCATTTTTCAACACAGCGGTAAGTTTGAAAATGGTATTGCTAGTAGTGATTTCGAATCTATCAAAGATGCTGCGACAGGCGAACTCGCGTCTAAGACCTTTCGAGGCAGCTTTAAGTCGAGGAAGTCGGGTAAAGCTGATTACACTCTTGAGGCAGATGATGTCTAAGCAATTAAATAGTTAAGTAGCTAAACTAAAGTTAGACAAGCACGCAAACAGTAACAACGCGGTTTTTAAAGCAAAAAAAACGGCGCCGAGAGGCGCCGCTAAAAGTTGGGAAACAAACCAAGAAACTATGTTTTAATTCTCAAGTAAACGAGAACCAATTTCTATTTGACGAGGCTTCTTGGCTTCAGGAATGACTCGCTCCATATCGATATGCAACAGACCATTTTCCATATCGGCGGCTAACACTTTTACATGGTCACCAAGTTGGAATTTGCGCTCAAAGTTACGCTCTGAGATGCCTTTATGTAAGAACTTACGTTCTTTGCTTTCTTTACTCTCCGCTTCAGTTTTCCTCGTTCCAGTAATAGTTAATGTATTTTCTTCAACCTGAATTGATACATCGTCTTTGCTGAAACCGGCAATTGCCATGGTTACTCGGTACTTATCATCGCCGAGCAACTCTATGTTGTAAGGCGGATAAGTGCTCTGTTTCTCTGCACGAGAAGCTGCATCAACTAGAGACGCTAGGTGATCAGAACCAATAAAAGAACGGTAAAGTGGAGATAGATCGATAGTACGCATAGTCATATCCTCAAAATTAAGCAATATGTTTCAATTTAAAATGCCCCGACTCTGCGGCGGCGGTTTCGTCGACCTGACTGTTCAGCGCCGACAAATTATATATAGGAATGGCCTAAATACTTTTCAAGAAAGAAAGTTGAATTTTTTAGAAAATAATCACAAGTGACTCGCAAGCGGTTGACATATATAGGTTTTTATAATGAAAAAATTTTCAAAATGAAAGCAGGTTGCCGTAACTTAGCGAAAGTTTGCTGTAAAACCTTATATAAAATAGGTG
>NZ_JAHHDX010000098.1 GCF_018619335.1 Alteromonas sp. ALT199
AAAGTGGTCACTTTAAAGTGGTATACATGCAATACTCAAAACCACTATACAAAATGTAGATTTTTTAACCATATTATGTCAAGGATAAATGTGAATAAATTTATACAAAAGTTTGTACACATTTGTGCCGGTAAACCACTATTATTAAGTTATGAGTAAAGACAACGCTATTAGTATCGAAAAGGAAAAACAAAAAGACGCGCAGCGACAAAAGCCGCAGCCGCCTCCCATGTATAAAGTGTTGTTGAACAATGACGACTATACACCGATGGATTTTGTCATTGAGGTACTCATGCAGTTTTTCAATATGGACGCTGAGAAAGCCAACCAACTTATGCTAGCTGTTCATTATCAAGGAAAAGCCGTGTGTGGCATTTTTACTGCTGAGATAGCAGAGACAAAAGTGATGCAGGTTAATCAGTACGCACGCAAACATCAGCACCCATTGATGTGCACGATGGAGCAGGCATAAGGTTTTTTGTAGAGGGCGAGCAATATGTTAAATAAAGAATTAGAGCAAACGCTAAATGATGCGTTCGTATTTGCCAGAGAGCACCGTCACGAGTTTATGACGGTAGAGCACTTGTTGTTGGCATTGCTTGATAACTCAGCTGCTCGCGATGCGCTCAAGGCGTGTGGTGCCGATATTGAGGCAATAAAGAGCGAACTGTTATCGTTCGTTAAAGACACTACGCCACTTATCTTAGACGACCAATTAAATGAACGAGAAACTCAGCCAACGCTAGGTTTTCAACGGGTTCTTCAGCGCGCGGTGTTTCACGTGCAGTCGTCGGGCAAAGACGAGGTTACAGGCGCAAACGTTCTTGTCGCTATTTTCAGTGAACAAGAATCACAAGCTGTGTACATTCTCAAGAAAGCTGACGTAACGCGTTTAGACGTGGTTAATTTCATTAGCCATGGCGTAAGCAAAGCGGATGACGACGAACCGGTTAACCCAGAAGCTTCTGAAGAAGGTGAAGCGGGTGAAGAGGGCGGTTCGGCATTAAGTAAATACGCTACTGACTTAAATCGCCATGCGAAAGACGGCAAAATAGATCCCCTCATTGGGCGCGATTCAGAAGTTGAGCGCACAATTCAAATTTTATGTCGTCGTCGTAAGAATAACCCTTTGCTAGTTGGCGAAGCGGGCGTGGGTAAAACCGCCATTGCGGAAGGCCTGGCATACAGGATTGTGAACGATGATGTGCCCGATGTTATTGCAGAAAGCACCGTTTATTCACTTGATTTAGGCGGCCTTCTAGCCGGTACCAAATATCGCGGCGACTTTGAAAAGCGTTTAAAAGCTATTTTGAAAGAGCTAGGCAAAGATAAGCACGCTATTTTATTTATTGATGAAATTCACACCATTATTGGTGCTGGAGCGGCGTCTGGTGGCGTAATGGACGCCTCTAACTTGCTCAAGCCTAAGCTATCGAGTGGAGAGCTTCGCTGTATTGGTTCAACTACGTACCAAGAATACCAAGGTATTTTTGAAAAAGACCGTGCGCTAGCACGTCGTTTCCAGAAAGTTGATGTTATTGAACCAAGCGTGAGCGATACCACCAAGATATTACTAGGTCTTAAGAGCCGGTATGAAGAGCACCACAATGTGCGCTTTACGCAAAAGGCTATTCAGGCGGCAGCTGAACTGTCGGCCAAATACATAAATGAACGTCATCTTCCAGATAAAGCTATAGATGTTATGGACGAAGCCGGCGCGAGCCAGCGTTTGTTGCCACCGTCAAAACGTAAGAAAACAATTAATGTAGGCGATATTGAGCAAATTATTGCAAAAATGGCGCGTATTCCTGAGAAGTCTGTATCGGCATCTGACAAAGAAGTTCTTAAGAACTTAGGTCGCAACCTTAAGATGGTTGTGTTCGGTCAGGATAAAGCCATAGAGACGCTAAATGACGCTATTTTGCTATCTCGTTCGGGGTTAGGCACAGAAACTAAACCAATTGGTAGTTTCTTGTTCGCAGGCCCAACTGGGGTGGGTAAGACAGAGGTGACCCAACAACTGGCCAAAATTATGGGGGTTGAACTGGTACGTTTCGATATGTCTGAGTATATGGAACGTCACGCAGTAAGTCGTCTAATTGGTGCCCCTCCTGGTTACGTTGGTTTCGACCAAGGTGGTCTATTAACCGATGCGGTAATTAAAAATCCGTACTCTGTTGTGCTTCTAGATGAGATTGAGAAAGCGCATAGCGATATCTACAATATTCTTTTACAAGTGATGGACCACGGAACGTTAACGGATAATAACGGCCGTAAAGTAGACTTCAGAAACGTTGTATTAGTAATGACTACCAACGCAGGCGTTCAGGAAACGGTACGTAAGTCTATTGGGTTTAAGCAACAAGATCACAGCCATGATGCGTTGTCTGAAATCAACAAGGTATTCACGCCCGAATTTAGAAACCGTCTCGATGGTATTATCTGGTTCAATCACCTTGATTCAGAAATTATCTTACAGGTGGTAGATAAGTTCATTATCGAGCTTCAAGCGCAGCTTGACGCTAAGGGCGTGTCGCTAGAGGTTTCAAGTGCAGCGCGCGCTTACATGGCCGAAAAAGGCTACGACAAGTCGATGGGCGCGCGTCCGATGGCTCGCGTTATTAAAGACGATCTTAAGAAAGAGTTGGCGAATGAGCTGTTGTTTGGTGAGTTGTCCAAAGGCGGAAACGTTAAAGTGGACTGCGTTGATGACAAACTTACCTTTGAGTATTCAGGGGTAGGTGCTACATCTGAAGAAGCTGAGCCTAGCTAACAGTAAACGAAGAGTAGGGCGTATGACAGTGGTTGTTCGTCTTGCTCTATAAAGTAGATACGAAAAAGCCCGATTATTATCGGGCTTTTTTTATGCGTTACCGCTTAAATGGCTCATTATCTTGCGCGATAAATAATTCGACCTTTGGTCAAATCATAAGGAGTCATCTCGACGGTGACCTTATCGCCAGTAAGAATACGGATATAGTTCTTACGCATTTTACCAGAGATGTGTGCAGTCACTACGTGACCGTTTTCTAGTTCAACGCGGAACATAGTGTTAGGTAGTGTGTCTAACACAGTACCTTCCATTTCAATACAATCTTCTTTTGCCATGTAAAGCAGTTACCTCAGTAATTCAAAATTTTTGCCGCGCAGACCTTACCCAATCTTGGGTTCAGTGTAAAGCAATTAAGCGGGTATTTTACTATTTTTGCTAAATAGATGCCATTCATTGTCACTAAACTGCTCAAATGGCAAAAATTTATGTTTGTAAGACATTTTTTGACAGCCATCTACGTAATACCCTAGGTAAACGAATTGATGGCCTAGGCGCCTCGCTTCCTGTATTTGCATTAGTATCATCCAGGTGCCTAATGAAGCCGAACTATAGTCTGGATCGAAAAATGTGTAAAGGGCAGAGAGTGCGCGCATATGTTCGTTGGCATCAACCACATCAGTGACGGCCACAGCTATGAGTTTGTCACCGTCATACGCTTCGAGGTAGTGGGTTGTCATCCATTCGCACAGTACAAAATTATCGAACTGTGTTTTTGATGGTGGATACATACTGCCGTCAGCATGACGCTCTGTAATGTAGCGCTCATACAATGGGTAGTAAGTCTTCTGGGTTTTATCAACCAGTTGAACACGAAACCCTTTATTACTTTTCAACAGTCTTTTTTGACTACGAGACGGCGTAAAAGTATCGACCGGGATCCGTACCGATTTACACGCCTTGCATGCCGGGCAATGTGGGCGGTAAATTTGCGCACCGCTTCGACGAAAACCTGCTTGAATCAGTTGCGAATATCGCCACGCCTGATAGTCATTATTTTCGGCGTAAACGAGTAATTGCTCTTGCTCGTCAGGCAAGTAGCTACACGAAAATGACTGGGTTATACCAAACTTCACGGAGTAATCACTCTTGGCTTCCAACGATTGAGATAGTCTTCAGACAGACTACCGTCTTCAGACAAAGTGTGGTTGTTTTTTTCAAGTTTTTCAATAAAATCGTCGCGCGATAGCGCACTTGCACCAAGTGATGACAAGTGATCAGTAGGCAATTGGCAGTCGATAAACGCCATATTGTGTGATTTCATGTGTTCAACTAACGCCAACATAGCAAGCTTCGAGGTATTACTCTCAAAGTGGAACATAGACTCGCCACAATAGACTTTTCCTATTCCCACACCGTACAAACCACCAACAAGTGTATCGCCGTTCCAAACTTCTACAGAGTGAGCCAAACCTAAGCCGTTAAGCTGACGATAGGCCGCAATCATATCATCAGTTAACCAGGTTTCGCTGTTGAACTCGCCAGTATTAGGGTTCTTACGCGGCGTTGATGAACAAGCTTCAATAACGCGGTCAAACGCATAATTTAACGTAACCGTGTACTTTTTTTTCCGTACAAGCTTCTTCAGGCTTTTTGACGCAACAAAATGCTCGAGTTCGATAATGGCTCTTGGGTCAGGTGACCACCACAACAAAGGTTCGTCGTCACTAAACCAAGGGAATATCCCTTGCGAATACGCTGAAAATAAACGGGCTGGGCTTAGATCGCCACCAAACGCTAAAAGGCCGTTAGGGTCTTCCAATGCGGTATCGACAGAAGGGAAGGGAGCGCCTTCTTCTATGTAGTGTAACGCTATCATAATTCAGCCAGAAAAAAGCCCCACAGGAATGTAGGGCTTAGGTATAGAATATTAACCTTGCTCAGGCATGGTACCGTCTAGGTACTTTTCGGCATCAAGGGCAGCCATACAACCAGTGCCGGCAGATGTAATTGCCTGACGGTAAATATGGTCGCTCACGTCACCTGCTGCAAACACACCTTCAACACTAGTTTGTGTTGCGTTTCCATTGGTGCCACTGTTAACTGTGATGTAGCCATCTTTCATTTCAAGCTGACCGTCGAAGATATCGGTATTCGGTTTGTGACCGATAGCAACAAAAAGACCCATTACGTCAAGTTCTTCAGTTGCGTCACCATTCGTATCTTTAATACGGATTTTGGTTACACCCATCTCGTCACCAAGCACTTCATCAAGTGTTCGATTTAGATGCAATACAACGTTTCCGTTCTCAGCTTTATCACGAAGACGTTGCTCTAGAATTTTTTCGCTTCTAAAGCTGTCTCTTCTGTGAATAACATGCACTTCTGATGCAATATTCGAAAGATAAAGCGCTTCTTCAACTGCAGTGTTACCGCCACCAATAACCGCTACTTTTTGGTTGCGATAGAAGAAACCATCACAGGTCGCACAGGCAGAAACACCTTTACCCATAAAGGCTTGTTCTGACTCTAGGCCTAAATATTTAGCAGAAGCACCTGTTGCGATGATTAATGCGTCACAGGTATAGGTACCGCTGTCACCGTAAAGGGTGAACGGGCGCTTAGAAAAGTCAGTTTTGTTGATATGATCGAAAATAATTTCGGTATCAAACTTTTCTGCATGCTTTTGCATACGAACCATTAGATCAGGACCCGTAAGTCCTTCTGGATCGCCCGGCCAGTTTTCTACTTCAGTGGTGGTAGTAAGCTGTCCGCCTTGTTGAATACCAGTTAACAGTACAGGTTTAAGGTTTGCACGTGCAGCATAAACCGCTGCTGAATAACCTGCGGGGCCTGAACCCAAGATAAGTAGACGGACGTGTCTGCTTTCTGCCATTTTCCTCTCCAAATAATTCACCCGTTATGGGTTACTTATAAAATTCTCTTAGAAAGCTAGGTAGGGGCGAAAATTCGTAAATCAAGCTCAATACCCAGTTACTTTTATTATAGTAATCTGCCAGCGCATTATCTGCAGGTCGTCAGTTAGTTGTGTTAACAAAAGTAACAACTAAGCCATACAGGATTATGTTCAAGCTAATGCGCTATATGATGCCTTCAAGTGCTAAAAATGTCACTTAAAGATAGGCCCAATTTATACCTTTTAATTATTACGGTGCTTTCAACTTTGTAGTACCTTTTAAGCATAACCACTGAATCGATGTGCCGAAGGCATCTAAAAAGTAAGCCAGAACGTAACTAAACTACAGTGGGTTCGCAGAAGCGCTTTACCGCGTCTTAGACAAAACTTAATTACCCAAAGCGTTATCTTATTTGATAAAATGTTCTACATTGCGGGTTCTTCATAAGAGGCGCTGCATTGAACGTGAAAAAGAAAACGGGTGAAAATCACGCAACTAAATTGTAATAGATAAAAAGCAGTTTACAATTTAACTATACCCATCTGAGAACGAAGAGGTGAACCATGTCTCAATCAGTAATGACAATGTTGAAAAACGGTCAGCAGTACATGAAGACATGGCCTGTGAGAAAAGAACTTTATGCCTTCTTCCCAGAATGCCGGGTTGTTGCAGCCACTAAGTTTGCTATCAAAACTATGCCACCGGTTGCTATGTTGTCGTGTGCCCTTTTGTACCAAAACTTAGGCTCTGATTACCTTCCTCAAACTATTACAATAGGTGCTTTCTTTCTAAGCTTACCTATGCAGGGCTTGCTCTGGTTAGGGCATCGTTCAGATCAGTATCTTCCACCTCAGCTAAAAAGCTGGTACCAAGAAATTCACTCTAAAATGCGCACCCAGGGAGTGAATATCAGTAATGCTAAGTCTAAGCCTAAATACAGGGAACTAGCTCAGCTTCTTAAAACGGCCTTCAACGACTTAGATAACGCGTTTACCAAGCACTGGTTTAATTAAAACTACCAGTTGTTTCAAAGCTCTCGTAGCCTATTAATAGTAGTTTAGCTATTAGGCAAACTTTTGTCCGATAAATGAAAATTTTTAGGCGGCTCGCAGCTGTTTATGCGGCTCGTAGCGGGGCCTGACATTTCCGACATTTGTACAGTGTGCCTTTTAAAATATTATTGTGTCTGCGCGTAGATAACGCATAGGTGTCGCAGTCGCAAACATATTGGTAGGTTTTTGTTACGCGTTTCACATCGAACTGATGTGTGGCTGCAGGCGCACGGTTAAAAACACCACGCATAACCGATTGCCATTCTCTGCCGTGGGGTTGAACCCTTCCAAACAACGTCCATACCAGTAAATGACTCACTTCGTGCGGAATCACGTCGTTTATAAAGGCGTCGACGTTTTCTTTGAAAAGTATTGGGTGAAAGTTCAGGCGGTTTTGTTGTAGAAACGCCGTTCCTGCATTTCTACCAGAACGTCTAAACGTAATAGCAGGGCGTTCAAACTTCCGGTTGAAGTAACGTTCTGCTTGCTCAAAACAATAAAAAACAGCGCCGGTAATAACGCGACGCTGTTCGTCATTTAGATCATTTGAAGCGATGTGTCTGTCTCACTCTATGTCTTTAAGTAGTTAACTGTACTTAATGTTAACTACTCGACATCGCAAGGTAAACACAGCACATAGGTACCTTTAGGGTCGTTAAGCTTATTAACTAAACTAAACTCTTTAAGTACGCGTTTAAACTCGTTAACTAGCGATGAGTCGGCGTGAGCAAACTGCCACTTTCCTACGAACGTCATGGCTTGCCCGAAAAATTCTTTCCAGAAAATCTCCTGTGCGGTTAACGTGCGTTGTACATAGAAGGTGTCATAGTTCTCAAGTTCTGCAATCTCTGCGGCGGCAGCGACTGCATCATCCAGTGTTCCTAACTGGTCAACTAAGCCTAACTCAATAGCATCTTCACCAATCCATACGCGACCTTGTGCAACGCTATCCACTTCATCAACCGACATGCCACGAGCATTAGACACTAGCGATAAGAAGTTACCGTATGTATTTTCAACGTTACGCTGAAGAATTTGGCCAAATTCAGGGGCTAGAGGACGAACGGTAGAAAAGCCAGCAAGTTCTGTTGAGCCTACACCATCACTGTGAATGCCTAAATAATCGAGTGAGTTTTCGTAGGTCATAAACATACCAAACACGCCGATAGAGCCTGTAATAGTGCTTGGGCTTGCAATAATCCTGTCGGTACTTGCTGCTATCCAATAGCCACCCGATGCCGCGTAGGTGCTCATAGACGCGATAACTGGCTTACCCGCTTGTTGAAGCTGTAACACTTCCTGACGAATAATTTCAGAGGCAAACGCACTGCCGCCGGGTGAGTCTATTTGAAGGACAACGGCTCTTACGTTGTCATCTAAGCGCGCTTTTCTCAATAGGCGAGCGGTACTGTCGCCGCCAATTGTGCCCGCTTTTTGGTTGCCGTCTAAAATAGTGCCTTTAGCAACAACGATGGCCACTTTATCCATGTCTGATTCTATAACAGGCATAGGTGGGTTAACGACTTTAAGGTAGGATTTAAACGTAGTGAGATTTACACCCTGCTCGTTATCACCTTCGCCCACTAGTTCGGTTAATTCTAGTCTTACTTCTTCGCGAGTTTTCAAGGCATCAACCCAATTGTTTTCAAGCGCATACTGGGCGAAGTCACCACCTGCCGCTTCAAATTTTGCTAATAAGCCCTGAAGTGTTTCATCAAAATTTGCTTCATCAATACCGCGAGCGGTGGCAACGTCAGCTTTATATTGTGCCCAATATCCGTCTAACCATTGCTTTTCCGCTTCTTTAGCTTCTTCAGACATATCGTTTCGCATAATGGGCTCTACGGCAGATTTATATGTACCTACACGAAAGATATGCGTGGTAACTTTTAGCTTCTCAAGCATATCTTTGAAGTACATGCCGTAGCGACCATAACCTTCAAACATCAGACCGCCCATTGGGTTTAAATAGATGTTGTCTGCATGAGCTGCTAAGTAATATTGATCCTGTGAGAAGTAGTCACCAATGGCGTAAACCGGCTTTCCTGATTCTTTAAATGCATCGATAGCGTTCGCGACAGTGCGCAGTTTATCTAAACCGCCTCCGGTTAACCCATGAAGGTCAAGTACGAGGGCTTTTATGCGTCGGTCTTTCTTGGCGTTTTCAAGCACCTTCATAACATCGCGAACAAGCACTTCTGGGTTTTCAGGCTCGCTGCCAAGAGATTCCTGCAAAAATTGTTCAAAAGGGTCGATACTTTCCTTCTCGATAACAAGCTTACCGTTGAGGGTAAGAAACAGCGCACTATCTTTATTCACTGTTAACGGCTCGTCTCCCTGGCCAGCGATGGCGATTATTAAACCAACGAAAATAACAATGAATATTAAGTTGAAGAAAAGTTTGCGGGTGAAGTTAAGCACCGTCCACAAGCCAATAAACAAGGATTTAGTCCAATTTCCTTTGGCTGCCATTTTTATCACTACCTTTTTTGAATTAACTAACCAGAGCAAGATTAAACAGGTGTATCAAGCTCAATGTGCTACATCCTATTATGTTACCTAAATCGAGTAAGATCGCGAACTTAATTGTAATTTTTTGTAAGCGTGTTTTGCTTGTGTATCACCGGTGAAGAAACTCACAACAAAACAGTACTTTTCATTGCAGGTCTATTGG
This sequence comes from Alteromonas sp. ALT199, assembly GCF_018619335.1. Taxonomy (GTDB): domain Bacteria; phylum Pseudomonadota; class Gammaproteobacteria; order Enterobacterales; family Alteromonadaceae; genus Alteromonas. Next base: position 9,415 of record NZ_JAHHDX010000098.1, read on the forward strand.
TTTGTTTCATCCTGCGCTAGCCACTTACTAATTAACGTGGCTATGCGCGCATGATCTTCTTCGCCCATCAGCATGAGAAGCTTGCCGTTTCGCGCTTTGTAGTTTGTTTTTTCTTGACCTTTTCGCATTATTCTAGAGAAGGGAGAGGGCTTATTTTTGTGAGGTGAAATTTTTTTCATAAAGCGCCGTTCTTATTTTCTATGTACAAAGAATAGGTAAAACAATGACACACCTCTATCAACAATTCGTAACACGGCTACAACTAGCCGACGGCATCCCATTACTTTTATTGCGCCTATATTTAGCACCTGTGATGATACAGGCTGGTTGGAATAAAGCATCTAGTTTTGACAGTATAGTAGACTGGTTTGGAAACGATGATTATGGGCTTGGGTTGCCCATGCCTTTGGTTATGGCATTCCTTGCTACAGCTGCCGAGCTGGTAGGTGGTGTTTTATTATTGTTTGGCGCATTAACCCGCTTGGTCAGTATTCCTCTTATGGTAACCATGGTTGTTGCGATGGTAAGCGTGCATGCTGAAAATGGCTGGCTAGCCATAGCAGACGCTTCGTCTTGGTTAGCAGATGGTACTATTTTACTAAATGAGAGCATTATGGCTGCGCCAGAAAAGCTCTCGGCTGCTAAATCTCTGCTACAAGAGCACGGTCACTATGATTGGCTCACTTCAAGTGGTAACTTTGTTGTACTCAATAACGGCATCGAGTTCGCGGCTACCTATTTTGTTATGTTGCTAGTTTTGTTTATTTATGGCGGCGGACGTTTTTTCAGCTTGGACTATTATCTAAATAAAATGTCGACGCGCAAAATGGATTAATTTGACCGTTATTCGCCCATCCGTTTTTCATTTAAAAGGCCGGAATTTTCTGGTCTTTTTTGTTTATCAGCCGTAGGATCTAGCACTTAGTACAGGTATGCTTTTTATTCTGTCATACCATTTTAAATACGCGCTAGCATATGGGCTAACAACCATATGAGTGAATTAAGTAGGGACGTAAATGGACGCATTAACATTATTACTCAACAGAAGCTCACAGCCTCGGTTAGAAGCACCTGCGCCAAGTGGCGATGCCTTGGAAAATATCATGCAGGCAGCGCTTCGAGCGCCAGATCACGCGTGTCTTACACCTTGGCGATTTATCGTTTGTACAGATAAAGGGCTTGATAAACTTGGGGCACTTTACGAACAATCAGCAATAAAAAATGAGAAGCCGCAAAAGGAAATTGAGCGTGCAGTTCAACTCCCGAAACGCGCCCCTATGATAATTGTTGCTATCGCAAAACACACTGCGCATGAAAAGGTGCCACGCGTTGAACAAATAGCTTCAGCGAGTTGTGGCGTGATGGCCATGCAGATGGCTGCGGTCGCACAAGGTTTCAATGGTATGTGGCGTACCGGTGGCTATGCGCACTGTGAAACAGTAAGAAACGGGTTAGGTTTAAGCGAAGAGGATGAACTAGTGGGTTTCTTATATTTAGGAACGCCAGTATTTGAACCCGCGCCTAAGCCGCAAAGAAATAGTGATGACTATTTTGAGTTCTGGCAGTAGATGGGTGTTTTCTCGCTGAGCTACTCACATATCCAATATATATAGCTAGTTTTCTATATTAAAGGTCTGTTGTTGTCGATAACGTAACAACAGACCGGACACACTTTTTAGAACGATAGATCTACATTGTAGCCAGCGAACTTTCTTATATTGATAACGCGGTCGCCATCAAGCATCCAATATTGGGCCTTCACGCCTTGTAATACGCCGCTAAATGACGGGTCTTTATCAAGGTTCAAAGACTTTATCTTTACCGGATATTCTTCAACAGGATAGTGAATATCGTGTATTGGCGTAGACACTTCTGAGACGGCCTGAAGCCCTTTTTCTTGTTTTAGCGCCTCTAAATCGCTTTCAATTTTACTCATTAGCTCTGTTTTAACTTGCTCTAAGTCGACTTCATCGGGTTTTCCTTTGAGCATGGTGCGCCAATTTGTTTTGTCGGCAATATGATCTTTACATAAGGTTTCAACTAAACCACTAGTTAGCCTGTCGGGCACGCGCAACATAACTGTAGCCTGGGTTGCACCTTGGTCCATCCAGCGGGTAGATACGCCATCAGTGACTTGACGAGTAATGCCTACTTTAACGGTGCCAGTATTTGCTAAGTAAACAAAGTGTTCGCTAAAGCAATGTTCTTCACCCCACTGAGGCTCTCTGCATGTACCTTCATGGTAGTGACACTTTTCTGGTTTTATAATACAGCTATCGCATTGAGCAAGTGAAATTAAGCAGGGGTAGCAATACCCTTGGTTAAAACTCTTTTTAGTTTTGCGGTTGCAGTGAACACAGTTAATCTCATCCGAAAAAGTAACTGTCACCTCTTTACCAATAAGCTCGTTAATATCTAGCAAAGCATCGCCAATAGGCAGTGTATAGTTAACCTTGTTATTCTCGTCAGCATAGGTACGCATCTTTTTCAGCATACCTGAATAGTTTGTTGTCACTTTTTAAACCTTTATTTTTTGGAATCTTTTTTACTTGGCATTATTGCTAAGTTTTTAGCAAAACCTTCAGCATTTAATCTGTTACGTAAGATTAGTCACTCAATTCACCACGCAAGTTCTGCGTTAGCAGCTTACACACTTGTTCAAAAGGAAGCCCTTTACTTAACAAATAGTGTAGTTTGGCAAGAGCAGCTTCTGGGGTCATATCGCTACCCGATAATACACCTACTTCTTGTAAGCCGTGCCCTGTGGCATAACCACCCATATTTACGCGACCGCGCATACATTGGGTGCAATTTAAAACAGGTATTTCACGAGATTTAGCGTATGTAAGCTGTGCAATAAGTTCTGGGTTCTGAGGCGCATTGCCCACGCCATAGCTAAGTAAAATTAGCGCGTTTACTGGCTGCTGGAGGGTGTTTTTAATTACCTCAGGTGCAATGCCTGGATATAAACTTACCATGCCGATAGGCTGTGCCGACACACTAGATACGGTTAAGTTGTTGGTGGGCGCTTTTGCTAGTTCTCCCGCTTTGAGGCGTATATTAATGCCAGCCTCTAATAGAGGAGGGAAGTTTGGCGAGTCAAATGCGCTAAATCCGTCTGCATCCACTTTACGACTTCGATTTCCTCGCAACAGCCGGTTATTAAAGAAAAGCCCGACCTCAGCGATAGGAAAGTTTGCAGCTACAAATAGTGCATTTAGCAAGTTTACTTGTCCGTCGGACCTAAGCTCTGCCAGAGGTATTTGTGAGCCTGTTACAATTACCGGCTTTGACAAGTCTTCGAGCATAAAGCTTAGCGCAGAGGCTGTGTATGACATGGTGTCGGTACCGTGCAAAATAATAAAGCCATCATACTTGTCGTAGTTGTCGGCGATATCATCGGCAATACGCTGCCAATCTGAAGGGTCCATGTCTGAAGAGTCGATTAGGTTATCGTACTCATGCAGTGTAAAAAGTGGCATTTCAGAACGGTGAAACTCAGGCATGTTTTTTAGCGTGTCTGACAAAAAGCCGGCAGCCGGAACGTAGCCCTGCTTAGATGGCTTCATACCAATAGTTCCACCTGTATAGGCAATATAAATATGTTTGCGCATGCAATAACCTTAGCCTTGGAGGTACTTTAAAAGGGGATGGTGTTGTTTGAGGGGCATTCTAACAATACCCACGGGTTTGTCACCCTGAAATATCTAGGAACAAAAAAGCGGTGAATATCACCGCTTTTAGTCAAAGGTTTATGGCTTACGTGCAATTACACTCTTTGCACTGAAATAAGCAAAATAAACCAGTGATTACTTAACTTCTTTGCCCGCTGCCTGTTGGTCGGCGTGGTAACTTGAGCGTACCATAGGGCCGCAAGCTGCGTGCGTAAAGCCAATGTCTTTTGCGTAGTCACCTAAAGCATCGAATTCTTTAGGGTGAACATAGCGCTTAACGGGGTAATGGTGACGACTAGGCTGAAGGTATTGACCTAAAGTAAGCATATCCACATCGTGAGCACGTAAGTCATCAAGTACGCCTTGAATCTCTTCGTTTTCTTCACCCATTCCCATCATAAGGCCTGACTTAGTCATAACATCTGGGTGTTGTGCTTTGAACTTTTTAAGTAAGTCCAGTGACCACTGATAGTTAGCACCTGGACGACACTCGCGATATAAGCGCGGAATCGTCTCTAGGTTATGATTGAATACGTCGGGTACGCCGTTTTTGAAAATCTCAAGCGCACGGTCCATACGTCCACGGAAATCAGGAACTAGCACTTCAATGGTGGTCGAAGGGCTGTGCTCGCGAATAGCGTTAATACAGTCTACGAAGTGTTGAGCACCACCATCGCGAAGGTCATCGCGGTCAACTGAAGTAATAACCACATAACGCAGGTTCATTTCTGCAATCGTTTTCGCAAGTTTTTCAGGCTCTTCGGCGCTAGGCGGAAGCGGCTTACCATGGGCTACGTCGCAGAAAGGGCATCGACGGGTACAAATGTCACCCAAAATCATGAAGGTGGCGGTACCGTGATTAAAACACTCTGCTAGGTTAGGGCAGCTTGCTTCTTCACACACAGAGTGAAGATTGTTTTTGCGCAGCGTTTTCTTGATGTGGTCAATTTTCTCGGTAGTTCGAGGAAGTTTGATTTTGATCCACTCAGGCTTGCGCAGCATTTCTTCCTTTTCTGTAGGAATAATGGTGACGGGTATGTGTTTTACTTTTTCATCATCGCGAAGTTTTACCCCCGCTTGAGGTCGTGCGTTACTCATCAAAACCTTCTTTATATGTTGGCTGTGCAAGGGAAAGCGCTTCTAGCAACAATAGCGTTAATTCCTTACCAGCGGTTTCAAGTGTCGTTGGACCATTAAGGCGCGCGGTATCGATCATTTCCATACCGGCGTAACCACATGGGTTGATACGCTGAAACGGTGATAGGTCCATATTAACATTTAAAGCCAAGCCGTGAAACGAGCAGCCATTACGTATTCTTAAACCTAGCGAACAGACTTTCTTCTCGTCGACGTATACCCCAGGCGCATCGGGCTTTGGATAGGCCTTAACGTCATACTTAGCAAGTAGTCCGACCACTGCTTCTTCCATAGCAGTGACTAAATGACGTACGCCTAGCTTACGGCGCTTTATGTTAAGCATCAGATAAATGACTTGCTGGCCCGGGCCGTGATAGGTAACTTGACCGCCACGGTCAACTTGAACAATGGGTATATCGCCTGGCATCAAAATATGCTCAGCTTTACCCGCTTGCCCTTGAGTAAATACCGCGTCGTGCTCCACAAGCCATATTTCATCTGGCGTGTTCTGATCGCGCTCGTCAGTAAAGCGCTTCATCGCCTCAAAAATAGGCGCGTAAGGCTGACGACCTAGTTGGCGTACAATAACGCCATCTAGGTTAACCAATGTCGACTTCTCATTCACTTAAAGTACAACCCTAACAAGCTCTAATTTAGCTAATTCAGTGTAAATGGTTTCCATGTGCTCTTTGCTGGTTACACGCACACTAATAGATACCGAGTGGTAAGTACCTTTACTACTTGGTTTTACTTTAGGTGAATAGTCGCCTGGTGCATGCTGTTGAAGACAGCCTACTACCTGTTCTGGTAGGTCTTCATGGGCAACGCCCATTACTTTAAAAGTCTGGTTTGTTGGAAAATCTAGTAGTTCGTCGAAACGGGTATCCATGCGATATCCTTGGTACTTTAAATATCATATAAAAAAACGGCCAGATTGTAACAAATCTGGCCGCTTCACAACTAGCTTTTTAACGTTTTCGGTATTAGAACTTACTCGTCGTCAAATCCTAGCTGAAGCATAATGTAGTCTTTAGCGCGGTTAAAGAAGCTGCCTTCTTTGACTTCTTGAAGTGTTACCAGCGGGTAACTAGCCACATCTTCACCTTCTAGCTGTAGGTAAAGTTTCCCTACAACCTGACCTTTTGCAAGAGGTGCTTCTAGCTTGTCATCAAGTTCAAAATTCGCCTCTAAGTTGGCCGCTTGGCCGCGTGGAATAGTAATGGGGGTAGATTGGTTAATTCCAAGGTCTACGGTTTCTCTATCGCCCATATAGATGCGATGTGCAACGAAACTATGGCCAGCTTCATATGGCGTTAGTGTTTCGTAAAAACGGAAGCCGTATTTCAGCAGTTTTTTGTTTTCAACTTTACGAGCGCGCTCGCTGTCGGTACCCATAACCACGGAAATTAAACGCATTCCGCCTTGTTCAGCTGATGTAATTAGGCTGTAGCCAGCGTCTGATGTGTGACCAGTTTTGATACCGTCAACGTTTAAGCTCTTGTCCCACAATAGGCTATTGCGGTTGTATTGCTTGATACCGTTGTAGGTGAACTCTTTTTCGCTGTAAATTTTGTACATTTCTGGCGTCTCAGCAATAAGCGCGCGAGACAAAACAGCCATATCACGTGGTGTAGTGTAGTGGTCTGGGTCGTGCAAGCCGTGGGCGTTTACCCAATGTGAGCCTGTCATGCCAAGTGATGCAGAATGGGCGTTCATCATGCTTGCAAAAGCAGATTCAGAACCTGCTACATGTTCTGCCATTGCTACACAGGCGTCGTTACCCGATTGCACAACGATACCGCGTAGTAGGTCACTGACAGAAACTTGTGTACCTACTTCGATAAACATTTTTGATGAGTCTGGGAATTTTTTCGCCCATGCATTCTCAGAAATGGAAACTTCATCGTCTAGACTTATGTTGCCCGCTTGAAGCTCTTTACCAATGACATAAATCGTCATAATTTTGGTTAAGCTTGCTGGCGCAAGTTGCATGTCTGCGTTTTTTGATGCAATAACGTTACCGGTTTCATAGTCGGTAAGTAAAAAACCTTCTGCAGCTACAGTGGGGGCTGGAGGTGTCACTACTGCAGCGTTCGTTGTATGCAGTAATGTCCCCATCACCAAAAAGGCAAATGAAAGTAATGACGGTTTAGCGCGTTGAATTATTCTGAGCATGGTTCTAATTTCTTTGACCGTTTATCCGTGTGAGTTAAAGCTTACCCTGTTATTGCGATGACCGCGAAGCGAATACCTCAAAACATGGCTACCCAATTTTAGCTTTTATCCAGTTCGTAACCGAACTCTGATTATTTACCCACGTTATTGTGGGGCAATACGAGATCTTAACGAAAGGCTGCGTATAAGACTAGGTTTTATCAAAAAAGTTTAAGGGATAGTAGGGGTAAGACGAAGAAACCGTGATATTGCCTGCTGAATGACACAAAGCTGCCATAATGTCGGTGCTTTTATGAGCGGATAAACCTAACTAGATTATTAACTCGCTTGTAAGCCAATTTTTCGCAACCTTCAAAGTGCTTTGAATCGTGCAAGCTATAATAACTGATGTATTAATAACGCTTTAGTACCCTACATGGTTTGGGTGATAGCGTAGGCGTTGGGATAACCATTTTGTTTTAACTGTTCAAGCACCTCTGCCACTACTGCTTCGTCGTGGATGGGTCCTAGTTGAAGCTTGTAAATGTTATCAGCTACCGGCAGGTGAGCGGGTATTTGATACAAGGCTGATAGTACGTTGGAAATAGATTTTGCCTTTTCAGCGTTTGAAAGCGCTGCAACTTGAATGTAAATAGCATCGACCATTGTATTGCTGTTCGATACCTTTGTTGAAGTATCAGCTGTCGTTAGGGCAATCGGTGGTTTAGGTGAGTTACTCGCTATTTCAGGAGAAGGACCCACAGCTATGCCTAAATACTCGTCGTAGGTTACCGAAGGGCTATTACCCACGGTCACGTTGTTTTGTTCGTCAAAATGGATAACTTCCAGTTTAACTTTAGCTGTGCCCTTGCTGTGATAGCCAAGTTTTACCGCTGCCGCATAAGATAAATCTATGATCCTGTTATCGTGAAAAGGACCGCGATCGTTTACGCGAACAATGGCTTTTTTGTTATTTTCTAAGTTGGTAACACGTACGTAAGAGGGGAGTGGTAATGTTTTGTGAGCTGCGCTCATAGCAAACATATTATAAGTTTCACCGTTCGAGGTTAAGTGACCATGAAACTTTTGACCATACCAACTGGCATAACCTACTTCTTCATAGCCTTTTCCGCTGTTCATTGGCGTATAGTGCTTGCCCAATACCTTGTAAGGCCTGCTGTTAAACATACGGTACGCTTCGTACTTTGGCACAGCGTCTAATGTTTCAGGCTTTTTAGCTACGTGCTTTGGTGCAGAATCCTGCTTTTGACTGTAACGGCTAGATTGGGAGGGAGCACTTTGACACCCCACTAATGCTAATACTATAAGAACAGCGGCGCTGTTGCGAAAGCGTTGTCTGTTTGCCAGGTTCCGGTTAAAACTTACATTAACCAAACCCGCTTTAACAAAATTAATTACCGAAAAAAGGTTCTGCAGCATATAAGTTATCTAGACATAAAACGTTTCTGAGTGGCAATGGCCATAAGAATGCCAAAACCTGCCATTAATGTCACCATAGATGTTCCACCAAAACTCACTAAAGGTAGCGGTACGCCAACCACGGGAAGCAATCCGGACACCATACCCATATTTACGAACACATAAACAAAAAAGGTGAGGGTAATACTACCACCTAGTAATTTTGCATATGCATCTTGTGCGCGGCTTGAAATAATAAGCCCGCGCATAATGATAAAAATGTAAATTGCCATTAAACACATAACACCGGTAAGTCCAAATTCCTCGCTAAATACAGAGAAAATGAAGTCAGTATGGCGCTCTGGTAAAAATTCTAGCTGCGATTGAGTGCCTTGTAGCCAGCCTTTGCCGTCGACACCACCCGAGCCAATGGCAATTTTAGATTGAATTATGTGATATCCCGAACCTAAGGGGTCGCTTTCCGGGTTCAAAAATGTCAGAACACGCTGCTTTTGATAATCCTTCATCAAGAAGAACCACATAACAGGCGCAAACGCGCCAATAAGCCCGCCTACTACCGAGATAAGGCGCCAGCTCATACCCGCTAGGAATATGGCAAAAATACCTGAACTTGCGATTAACAATGATGTACCCAAATCGGGCTGTTTAGCAATAAGGATAGTGGGCACAACCACTAGGCCGAAACCCACAATAATATGGGTTGTGCGTGGCGGCATAGTGAATTTACTGATATACCATGCAACCATCATAGGCACGGCAAGCTTCATTAATTCTGAAGGCTGGAAACGAATAAAGCCTAAATCAAGCCAGCGCTGTGCCCCTTTGCCCATATCACCAAATAGTAATACCGCCACCAGCATAAGTAGGCCTGCGCCATAGGCATAAGTCGAGAAAAACCTAAATACGCCCAGAGGCATTTGAGCTAAACCGAACATTACAATAAAGCTAAATCCTAGGCGTATGAATTGGCGCTCCATCTGCTCCATGTCTTGCCCTGACGCTGAGTAGAGCGTAAACAATCCAACACAACTCAATACAAGCAAGCCCACTAACAGCCAGCCGTCAATATGAATACGCTGCAGAAAACTAATCTTATTAGGGTTTATGGTGGCTCTCTTCACTAGTTTGTCCCTAATTTATTGTCACTGTTTGCTGTATTAGCTTCAGCAGTTTCGAAAACGCGATCTTTAAAGTAAAAGTCCATGATTTGGCGGGCAACGGGTGCTGCGTTCTTACTACCACCGCCCACGTTTTCAAGTACCACAGTTACAGATATCTCAGGGTTCTCAAAAGGTGCAAAGCCAACATACATGGCATTATCGCGAAGGCGCTCGTCAATTTTCGTGGCGTCGTATTTTTCATTTTGCCCAACGGTAAAAAGCTGTGCGGTACCTGTTTTCCCCGCTGAATCGTATGGCGTGTCTGCAAACGCATGACGCGCTCCGCCTTCTTCACCGCTTACAACATCACGCATAGCGTTTAACACCACGTCTAAATTCTCACGATTTTTTATTTCTATTGGCCGCAAAGTTTTAAGCGGGATGAGGTCGATAGAACTATCTGTATTCATATAACCGCGAATTATCTGAGGAATATACCGCTCACCGGCGTTGACCAGCGTATTTACCGATGTATTTAGCTGTACTGGTGTTGTTGTCCAATAGCTTTGTCCAATACCCACTGGAATAGTATCGCCAATGTACCAAGGTTGATTAAACCGTGCGCGCTTCCACCCTCGGCTTGGCATGTTGGCGTCTGACTCTTCATAAAGGTCAATACCTGTGAAATCGCCGAAGCCAAACTCGTACATAGATTCGCTGATTTTATCGATACCTAATTTATAGGCCAACTCGTAGTAATAGGTGTCACAAGACACCTCAATGGCTTTCGAGACATCTACTTTGCCATGTCCCCATCGACGCCAATCTCGCCACACGTGCGACACATTTGGCAATTGATAGCGGCCTGTATCGTTAATTGTGTAGTCTTTAGTGATAACCTCTTCTTCTAAGCCAACAAAACCCAAATGGGGTTTAATGGTAGAGGCTGGAGGGTATTGCCCTTGAGTTGCCCGGTTAATGAGTGGCCGGTCTGGCGAATTCAGCAGCGCAGAATAATTTTTACTGCTGATACCGTGCACGAATAAATTCGGATCGTAGCTAGGGTTAGAGTAAAGTGCTAGAACACCACCAGTTTGAACATCGGTCACCACTACAGCACCGCGCATGCCCTCTATAATTCGTTGAGCCTCTAACTGAAGCTCTAAATCTAAATTAAGCACGATATCTTTGCCCGGTGTTGGTGGTTCAACACTCAGTACGCGAATAATCCGGCCTTGGTTATTGACTTCAACCTGCTGATAGCCAACCTTACCGTGTAGTAATTCTTCGTGGTATTTCTCAATACCTAACTTGCCAATATCATGAGTTGCGGCGTAATTATCTTCTTGTCCTGCTTCAACAAGCTTTTGCAAGTCGCGTTTATTGATACGTGCAACATAGCCTAGTGCATGGGTGAGGGTTTCTTTGTATGGGTAATGACGCGCTAAACGCGCCTCAATTTGCACGCCTGGGAATTTGTGTTTACTGGCAGAGAATAGCGCGACTTCTTCTTCGCTTAACTGAGTGCGAAGGGCCACTGGCTTAAATCTGCGCGTTCCTTTAAGTGTGGATTGAAAGCGTTCTAGTTCATCGCTTGTGATATCCATTAACTCAGTTAAATCGGCCAGGGTTTGGTTGATATCATCTACCTGTTCAGGAATGACTTCTAAGCTGAAAACCGGGCGGTTCTCTGCTAAGAGCACGCCGTTGCGGTCGTAGATAAGACCTCGGTTGGGCGCGACGGGCAACACTTTTATTCGGTTACCATTAGAACGAGTTTGGTAATCATCAAATTGGGTAACCTGTAAAGAGTAAAGATTGTTTAGCACAATGCCCAACATGGCTACAACGATGATAAAAGCGATAGTCGCACGACGAGCGAATAAGTTCGCTTCTGCTGAATGATCACGAATTGCTTGTCGTTTTCGAGGCATTGACTTCCCTTGCATTAGTGTAGCGATACCTTATTCACGATGGTAAGGATGATTTTGCGTGACCGACCATGCGCGGTATAGACTTTCTGTAAGAATAATTCGAACAAGAGGGTGGGGAAGAGTTAAGGCCGATAGGGACCATTTTTGTTCAGACGCAGCAATACACTCAGGCGCCAATCCTTCGGGGCCGCCAATAAGCAGGCTCACATCGCGCCCGTCCATTTTCCAATTGTCTAGTTGTTTAGCAAGCGTAGGTGTGTCCCAGGGCTTACCCGTTACTTCTAACGTAACAATACGGTTTCCTTTCGGTATAGCGGCCAGCATTTGCTCGCCTTCTTTTTCCAAAATACGTTTTATATCGGCGTTTTTGCCTCGTTTACCGGCGGGTATTTCAGTAAATGACACCGGCATATCGCTAGGAAAGCGGCGAACAAATTCTTCAACGCCCGTGTTTACCCAACTCGGCATTTTTGTTCCGACCGCGACAATCTGTATACGCACTTATTTTATCCTTACCGCAGGAGGGGGCTTTATACAATAAAGGCCATACGCTTGGGAGGTATGGCCTTCATTGACCGTGTAACTGTATATTTATAGCAAGCGTTTACGCCACTATGACCACAGCTTTTCTAACTGGTAGAAATCACGGGTTTCATCCTGCATAACGTGCAAAATGACATCACCGAAATCAACAAGTACCCATTCGCCTGTTTCTTTACCTTCCACGCTTCCTGGTGCGTGACCCGCGTTCTTTGCTTCTACCATTACATTTTCAGCAATAGACGATACGTGGCGTTTAGAGTTACCCGAACAAATGATCATGGTATCTGTAATAGTTGATTTGCCGCGAACGTCTAGTTCAATAACATTACGGCCTTTCATGTCGTCAATTTTGTCTTTAACAAACTGTTTGAGCTGTTGACTCTCCAAGAGTTTTCCTCACTTACTTAACTTTTATATAACTGATGTTCGTTTATGTATGCTAGTACACTTTCTTCTAACCATAAACGGGTAGAATTAGCCATAGAAGCGTTTGGCGCATCCGCTCTGTTGGATGTAGCAACATTCGCTAGTACGTCACGAATTTCAGTTGATGAAACACTATACAGTGGCGTGTTGGTTAACACTACATGGCCTGCAGGCTTTGCGTGAATAATATTTTTATCATTAGTCACATGACAATCTAACCAAGCTTGTATCGCGGGGGGCGGCGAAAACTTCTCGTCGTCTCTACGCATAACCACTAAGTGACAATAATCGAGTAGTTGTTCCCACTCGTACCATTTATCCAGATTATACAGTGAATCTGCGCCAATGAAAAAACAGATTGTGTCATCATTTTTCTCTTTAAGTGCGCGCAGTGTTTTAACTGTATAAGAGGGTGACTGAAGCGTCAGTTCAATTAACTCTGGAATAAGTCTGTCATTGTTTTGGGCGCAAAGTTCAATCATTTTCACCCGATGGCTTTCTGATACGCCTACAGACTTATGTGGAGCTAATTTACAAGGCATTAAATGAACGCGCTCAATACCCACTTCATCAGCGGCCTTTAATGCCGCACCAATATGACCTTTATGAGGCGGATTGAAAGTACCGCCAAGGATAGCTTTTACACGGGAGCTTGAATGAGAAGAACGTGAATTACTCACTACACTGTACCTTATCTGTGCCCTATCTATGCCGTTAGGCTTGCAACAGCGGGATTTCGCGAAGGTCCATACCCATAAACATCATACACAGATGACACATTTCAACGTAAGGACGGGCAATCACATTTTGCTTGAATGCGTGATCTGAACGCGTTAACGCATTTTGAATGTCCTCGAGTTGCGCGAGGTTCAAACGATTCAACGCACTTTGATAAAAGCCTTGTCTATTGCGCCATATACCAAACTTTTGCCATTGAATGGGCGTACCGCTTTGTTGAGCAAGCTTTAGCTTCCACAGCTGCTCCCATTCACGAATAAGTGCCCAAATAATAATGTTTGGCTCTAGACCTTCGCTTTCTAATCGATAAAGTATCTTAATACAGCGGGTACTGTCACCGGCAAGCATAACGTCAACCAGTTGGAACACGTTAAAACGTGATTGGTCCACCATGGCCTGTTCAATTTGCTCATCTGAAATAGACTGTTGCGGGTAGAGCAGGGCAAGTTTGTCGATCTCTTGTTTGGCAGCCATCATGTTGCCTTCACAAAAATCGGCAATCATTTTAGCGCCAGATGCTGATACAGAAAGCTGGTGTGCGCTTAACTGCTGGTTAAGCCATACATTGAGCTGCTTGCCTTCCAGTGGGTAACACATTACCGATACACCTAGCTCATCAAGTACTTTAAACCATTTGCCGCGCTGCACGTCTTTACCGATTTTTGGACCATGTACCAGTAATAAAATGTCAGGGTTTAATGATGCTGCTACTTCTTGCAGCATTTTACTGCCTTCCGTACCTGGCTTTCCTGTGGGGAGCTCCAATTCAATAAACTGCTGGCTTGAGAAAAGCGACATGCTTTGTGTAGCTTCAATCAGCTGGTTCCAGTTAAAGCCGGTTTCAGCGACAAGCACCGTGCGCTCTTCAAATCCATTGGCCTTCGCTTTAGTACGAATTTTTTCAATGACATCAAATTTTTGCTGTGGCTCATCGCCAAACACCAAATAGCAAGGGCGAAGTGCTTTTGTGATATCTTGGCTAAATTGGTTTGGGTAAATTTGCATGAATTACTTTGGCGTCTATTGGCTGTCTGATGCAGAAACACTTTGTGCAGCCGCAGCCTGACTAGATAAGCGTCTAATCATAATGTCAGCTGCTTCATCGCGCATTTCACTGAGCATTAACTCAAGCTCTCGAGACTTCGCTAGAACTTGATCGGGGTCATCTTGGTAGTCACGGACAACTTCGAACTGAACCATTAAGGCTTCTTTATCGGGGAATTGGACACGATAACGAACAACATAAATAAGTTCGTATTCTGCCACTTGACCCGAAGGATAGACAGAAAGCAGCTGACGATCGAGTTTCTCTGGTAGCAGATAAATACTCACGTTTTGACTAGCTGGCGTTATTTTATCTACGTCAACACTAGATAAACCGTAAACATTTAAACGTTTATCGAGCGCACGCGCTAAAGGCGCGTGTGCTCGAGCACTTTCAATGGCAACGGTGTTAATGTCATCTGGTAGGCTAGGACTACTTCGTAAATGAAAGCCACAGCCTGTAACCAAAACGGTACCCAACACAGCGACTGCAAATTGTAAGTGCTTTTTCATCACCACCTAACCTAGTTAGCTACAATGTTTACAAGCTTGCCAGGAACAACAATCACTTTTCGAATGGTTTTACCTTCGATGAATTGCTGAACGTTGGGTTGCTCTTTCGCAGAAGCTTCAATGGCCTCTTTGCTTGCATCAGCTGCAATGGTCATTTTCGCGCGAACCTTACCGTTAACCTGAACAATAATAAGCTTCTCGTCTTCAACCAATGCTGCTTTATCTGCCTGTGGCCACGGCGCCAAATCGATATCTTCACTGTGACCTAGTACCTTCCAAAGCTCGTGAGCGATATGCGGGGTAATAGGGTTAAGCAGCAACAAGATTGACTCACAGGCTTCGCGCATAATAGCGATGTCCTGCGCATTTTCTTGTGGCGCTTTTTGAAGGTGATTCAACAGCTCCATTACTGCAGCAACCGCAGTATTGAAGGTTTGGCGACGACCCAAATCATCAGACACTTTTTCAATTGTTTTGTGTACTTCACGGCGAAGTGCCTGCTGGTCTTTCGACAGTGACTTAACGTCAATGGCTTCTGGCGTGCCTTTTTCCACGTGCTCGGTAACAAGTTTCCAGATACGACGTAGGAATCGGTTTGCACCTTCAACACCAGAATCAACCCACTCTAGGGTTTGCTCTGGTGGCGCCGCAAACATAGTAAATAGACGGACTGTATCGGCACCGTACAGGTCGATAACTTCTTGCGGATCGATACCGTTATTCTTCGACTTAGACATTTTGGTCATGCCGCCATGAATAACTTCTTCGCCATCTGCTGTCAGCCACGCTTTAACAATGCGGCCTTTGTCGTCTTTCTCTGTGCTTACTTCAGTAGGCGAGAACCAGGTTTTCTTACCAGAGGCGTCTTCACGGTAGTAAGAGTCGGCTAATACCATGCCCTGACACAATAAGCGCTTAAATGGCTCGTCAGAGTTCACTAGGCCTTCGTCACGTAGCAATTTGTGGAAGAAACGCGAGTAAAGCAAATGCAATATGGCGTGCTCAATACCACCGATATATTGATCTACCGGTAGCCAGTAGTTGGCTGAAGTCGGGTCAAGCATGGCATCGTTATTGGTAGCACTTGAGTAACGTGCGTAATACCAAGATGACTCCATAAAAGTATCAAAGGTGTCAGTTTCACGTAATGCAGCTTCGCCGTTATATGTGGTCTTAGCCCACTCAGGATCAGCTTTAATGGGTGAGGTTACGCCATTCATTTCTACGTCTTCTGGTAGCACAACTGGTAGTTGGTCAGCAGGAACCGGAACCGATTCACCGTTCTCCAAATTTAGCATTGGAATAGGCGTGCCCCAATAGCGCTGTCGGCTTACACCCCAGTCACGAAGGCGATAGTTTACTTTGCGCTTACCACAGCCTTTGTTTTCAAGCTCATCAGCGATACCATTAAATGCGGCATCGAATTCAAGGCCATCGAATTTTTCCGAGTTAATTAAGCTACCTTTTTCTGTAAACGCAGAGGCAGTAAGGTCACATTTATCTTCATCACCCGCGTTAGGAGCAATAACTTGTTGAATTGGTAAGTTGTACTTTGTGGCGAATTCCCAATCGCGCTGATCGTGACCAGGTACGGCCATTACAGCGCCTGAACCATAGTCCATCAATACAAAGTTAGCGACCCAAATTGGCAGCTTTTCACCGGTAAGCGGGTGAACAACTTCAAAACCAGTGGCGAAACCTTTTTTCTCCATGGTTGCTAATTCAGCCTCAGCAACTTTGGTATTTTTACACTCTTCAATAAAGGCTGCTAAATCTGCATTTGTCTGTGCTGCAAATTCAGCTAATGGATGCTGCGCCGCTACCGCGACATAAGTTACGCCGTAAAAAGTATCTGGTCGAGTTGTGTATACCGTTAAATCGGCAATTTCGTTAACCGCTGACGCCAGGTCAAACGTAATTTCCACGCCTTCAGAGCGGCCAATCCAGTTTGCCTGCATTGCGCGTACTTGATCAGGCCATTCTTCAAGCTGTTCTAGGTCTTGTAAAAGCTCTTCAGCGTAGTCAGTAATTTTGATAAACCACTGCGGAATTTCTTTTTGCTCTACTAAAGCACCTGAACGCCACCCACGACCGTCGATTACCTGTTCGTTTGCCAAAACAGTTTGGTCTACAGGGTCCCAGTTAACGGTAGAGTTTTTCTTATACACAAGACCTTTCTCGTAAAGGCGAGTGAAGAACCACTGCTCCCAGCGATAGTAATCAGATTTACATGTTGTTACTTCGCGATCCCAGTCGTAGCCGAAGCCCAACGAGCGAAGCTGGTTTTTCATGTAATCAATGTTTGAGTATGTCCATTTCGCCGGTGCAGTATTATTGTTAATTGCTGCATTTTCTGCCGGCAGGCCGAAAGCATCCCAACCCATAGGCTGCAATACGTTTTTACCCTGCATACGCTGGAAACGGCTAATTACGTCGCCAATGGTGTAGTTGCGCACGTGACCCATGTGAAGTCGGCCACTAGGGTATGGAAACATAGACAGGCAATAGAATTTTTCTTTTTCTACATCGTCGTTTGCTTTAAACGATTGGTTATCTTCCCAGTATTGCTGAACGCGTTGTTCAATGTCTTTCGGATTGTACTGATTATCGGCCATGAAACTTAGGCTTCCGCATTAAAAGTTAAAACGTTTATGGGCGGCATAAGGCGAAACAGTTGCAAAAGCTTTTTTCATCACTTTTGAATTATCGCCATTTAACCGCACGTGGGAAATTCCCACTTTACATACATATAGCCCAATAGAATAACCCAGCGCTAAGCCATGCCTCAATAGCTTAACACTGAACAAGGCAATATTTATTGCTGCTTGCATGAAAAGTGAGCATTAATAAAGCAGTTTAGGCTCGCGCGAGATGATAATTTGCAAAACCTCTCCTGAGGCGTTCGCACAGCAGCCTAATTTTTTTGACTCATTGTATTAGCGTTCGTTATTGTCTTCTGGCGTTTCATTAAACTTTCTGTCGCTAAACGCAGTTAATGCACTTAGTTGCTGCGCCTGTACTTTGTCGACAACCTTAACTAAATTGGCAGCGTCCTCGTCAGTTGCTCTTTGGCCATTGAAATGAATATTGCCTGAGGCGTGATAGGTTAGGGTAACTTTGGTCTTTGGCAAAGGTTTGCTTTTCTTATTTTCATGTGAGGATACGCTTTTGTCTACAGAGCTGAATTCCCAAGTAAGCGCACCTGTTAAGCCCATTTCTTGTAGTGGACCTAATCCGCCTGTCATGACTACTTTCTTATTCGGTTCAATATAGCTGACTTGCATGTGTGCTGCGCTAGACGTATTGGATGTTTCGCAGAAGCAGCCACCGGCTTGTTCATCAATTCGAAGCGTGCCTTTCCACCATGTATGATCTTTTGGCCACCACATATCCACATTTTGAATAAAGTGAGAATACACTTCTTCAGTAGGGGCGTGGCTTTCACTTACATTGGTAATCGAAAACCCTGAACTGTCTGCATAGTTTACGTTAGCGAGACTTGATGGAGTTAATGTCACACCGAGTACGCCTGATAGAAGCATTGCTTGGCAAGTTTTAGTAATTGTTCTCATCGTTTTAACCTTGCTTTTTTCTAATTAGTTATTGCTCGTAAATTCTTGACTGGTTGCCAATTCAAATTTAGTTATTTAACGCTTCTAATGAGGGTAAAAGCTACCCCTTGTTTTTCAAAGCATCAATTTGAACAGAAGACTCAACACCTTGGCATTATGCCTCAATTTATTCATTATGACCCAAAGGTGGTTGTTTGTTGTGCAATTAGTAACGTAAAGCTGCCTTATTAGAGTTAAGCGTTTGACAGTGCTGTTAAATAGGGTTTCACTTAAGTAAAGAAACGAAAATAGAACAGGCATGTCTGTAGACACTAATACATATGCGCTAAATATAGACGCGCTTTCACCTACCATAAATCGCCGTGCGATAAACGGTGCCTTAAAAGATGACGAAGCGCTGAATGCGACCTTCATTGGGCAAGAGCGCGCACGTGAAGCGCTAACATTTGGGCTAGGCATTAATACCAAAGGTTATAACCTTTATGTAATGGGTGAACCTGCTACGGGGCGCTTCACCCTAGTGAAGGATTATATTGAACGCCAAGTTGCCCAGCTTAGTGCGCCAGATGATTGTTGCTATATCAATAACTTCGACGAAGAGCGTGAGCCCGTTGCGCTAAAATTTCCTCCTGGTGGCGGAAAAGCATTCCACAAAGATATGGCTGCCCTTATTGACGATGTTCTAGATTCGCTGCCCATTGCATTTGACAACCCAGGCTATCAGCGTCGCCGCACATCTATCTCCAGAGAGTTTGAGCAAAAGTACGATGCAGCAATCGATGCAGTAGAGCGTTACGCACAAGCTAATGACGTTGCGCTATATGAAGAAAGCGGGTCAATCACGTTTTCGCCTATAGTTGATGGAAAACCAATAAGCGATACTGATTTTGCCTCGTTAACTGACGAACAACGGGAAGGGTTCTATACCCTTATCGACGAACTAGAAAATAGATTGAGTGAAGGTTTATTGAGCTTGCCTACATGGAAGCGCGAAAATTCTGAGCGTCTTCGAGAGCTTGATAAAAAAACTGCAGAGCATGTGATTAAGCCGCTTATCAAACTTCTTGAGCACAAATACGCCTCTGAACTTGGAGTCATGAAGTACCTAAAGCAGCTTAAAACCGCTTTAGTTAACGCTACCTTAGTCATTCATAGCGAAGAGCAAAAAGAAGAGAAGAGCGACGACTTCGACAAAAAAGTATTTTTAGAAGAGCAATTTCTTCCTAATGTCCTGGTATCAAATAAGCTAGACGATGCGGCACCGGTTATTTACGAGCCAAACCCTACTTATCAAAACTTGTTCGGTAAAATTGAGTACACCAACATTCACGGCAGCGTGTTTACTAACTATAGAATGATTCAGCCCGGAGCACTGCACCGCGCGAACGGTGGTTATTTGTTGCTAGATGTAGATCAACTCATTGAACAGCCTTTCGTGTGGGACACCCTAAAGCTTGCGATTAAGTCTCAACGCTTGCGTATGGACTTGCCGCAGCAAGACGTGGGGATGGTTAACAATATTACGCTAAACCCACAGCCAATCGATTTAAATGTGAAAATCGTTTTATTAGGTTCACGCGACTTGTACTACACGCTACAAGATTATGATGATGAGTTTGACGAACTATTTAGAGTGTTAGTGGATTTTGACTTGGAAATTCCTGTCACCAGGCAAGCTCTTTTCGACTTTGTGGGCAAAGTACGTGCGCATCTCAATCAGTTAGGGCTTAAAGGTATAACCGCTAATGCTATGTGCAGGCTAGTAGAATATTCGCTAAGAATGGCCGAGCACAAAGAAAAGCTTTCTGCGCATTTTGCTGAAGTTATTGAACTGGTAAATGAAGCTTACTATTTTTGCCAGAAATCCAAAGCCGACACGCTAGAGCTTGATCATTTAAAGACAGCGTTAAGTGCTAAGAAGCGCCGCACCGGTCGCGTCAGCCAAACTCTTTTAAACGATATTAAAGAAGGTCACGTGCTTATTGCCACTGAAGGCAAGGCGGTGGGGAAAGTAAACGGCTTAACCGTACTGGATATCGGTGACACGGCATTTGGTACGCCTGCGCGCATTACGTCTACTGTATTTGCTGGCGCAAGTGGTGTGGTTGATATCGAACGAGAAGTAGAGCTTGGACAGCCCATACACTCTAAAGGGGTAATGTTACTTAACGGTTATTTAGGTAATAAATACGCTCAGCATTTCCCGTTAACACTATCTGCAAACATTGCGTTAGAGCAGTCATACGGACATATAGACGGCGACAGTGCGTCTCTTGGTGAGTTGGTTGCGCTTATCTCTGCGCTGACAGAAATCCCTTGCTTACAAACTTTGGCCATAACAGGTTCAATAAACCAGTACGGTGAAGTGCAAGCGGTTGGCGGCGTAAACGAGAAGATAGAAGGCTTTTTCGACTTGTGTCAGCACCGCGGCCTTACCGGTACGCAGGGCGTGATTATTCCTAAATCTAATGCGATCAATTTAGTGTTAGACGCAACAGTTCTCGATGCAGTGAAAAAAGGGCTGTTTCACATTTATACTGTAGAAACGGTAGACGATGCGCTCACTATTTTGATGGAGCAAGAAGCGGGTAAAATCAGCAGTAAAGGGCGTTACCCTAAAAACTCTATTAACTACCATGCAGTGAATCGTTTATACAATATCGCGCTTATTGTGAATGGTGGTGATGGCGAATAGCTAAATGTCAGCAATGGTCAATGGTCAATGAACAGTGTCAACTGAGAATGGGTAATAGTGACGGCTTATGGGTTTAGCCTTTTTTACTGTAAGAACGCAACGCTTAAGCAATAGGTGTGAAGTAAAGGAATACAATAATAATGAAAAGAAAGCGCGTTGTTACCATTGCCATCGTTTTGTTCGGCGTTGGGGTTATTTATTGGGGTAATCTTTTTCCTGACAGCGAAGAAAAAGCGCTTACTTCAAGCGCGGGAGAGAGCCCCCTCTTTATAGATATGGCAGGCGGCAATGTGGACCCAAGTGCCGCCTTCGATACAAGCCACTACGCACGTTGCCGGCATTTACTCAGCCAACAAAATACGCACAATTTTAATTGGGCGCGGGACAACTACTCTAGTTGGAATTACTTCATTGATGAAGGGGTGTACTCGCTTGATGATGTCACCTTAGCCGTTGAGTATTTTCTAAATCATAATTTTGCTGATGAATTTCGCATCGAGTACTTAAGAAATAACGCACCGACGAGTAAAAAGAATAGAGAGTTAAATAAGCGGTTTTGGGATATGGATCCTTCGCTGAAAGACTGGGGAGCATCTGTAAGAATAGCGATCCCAAACCCTGCTATTGAGGGTTTTTCGAGTTTAACGCTTGCAGAAAAGAAACAAACACTCGCTGAACACAGCGTGAGCGTAGACGATGTTGCGTATATGCTATTAGACGAAACAGTTTCGGATGACAGTATTTTTATGCTGCTAGAAGCGCTCGACGATCCTTTTACTTACGTGTCTTACGACCGCTATGCCACCACATCACTGCTCGACTACGCCATTATGGCGCACCGAATAAATGTTGTTGAGACCCTGCTTAAGCAGGGTTATAAACCCACGCAAGACAACTATTTGGGCTCCAGTATGGAGTGGGCACTTAGTGCGTTAACTTATGGCTATTACAGTGGCAAACGTGAGCCGGCGGCTAACATTGTATTACTTCTTATGGATTATGGTGCGCCAGCGCGGTTTCAGTCGAAAACCGATGAACTGATTGAAGGGCATTTTCCCCGTCATTTTTACAAGTTTGACAATAGCGAAATTCAATCACTATTTGTGGATTACAATTTGGATGTAACTTCTATAATTCAAAGAGAAGCAATAAGCGTAAAAGAAACGCACCCTCTTATACAAACGCTAGAAACAGAGCGTTTAGCTAGCACTCAGGAACGGTTAAACCTGCCTAAACTGCAGAGTATTAGCGCCGAATGCGAAGCGCGGGTGTCGGCATTAAATTCGCTCTGGCAGCCTCGCGACATACAACAAGTTATTGATGAAGTGGCTTCTCGTTTTAAGGGTGATGAAAGTGCAATCATCCAAGCGCTAGCGGATAAAGACCCAAGCTTAGTGGACTATTATAAACGGCAAGAAATTACAAACAATAAGGGCGTGCCAACAGGTCAGGCCTTAATAGACAGTATAAACGGGGCCTACACGTTTTTTGACGATGGAAAAGCACAGCAGGGTATCGACTTGATACTGTCTGTCCCAGTGCATGAGAGTCAGTACGAATTTATTATGCTTCGGCTACTAGCTTTCCAAACGGGATATTCTACAGTCATTCAAAGCCCATTCTGGGTAGGGCTTAGTGACTATAATAAATTATCTACCTGGCGACTTTTGAACAGTGACTTCATTGAAAATATGCTTGCCCTAGGTGTGTCCGTTTACGACTTAGATACCTTTAATAAAAGCTTGGTTTATTATGCGGCGTTAAAAAAAGACAGTGATCTAATTAATTACCTTTTTGAAAATAATTTCCAATATAGCGGTGATAGCTTAGGTCAGGACCCGCTTCACATCGCATTAAACATTGGCAAAAATCAAGCTTCGTTATCTCACGTTGAAAGTACGGTAGACGCGCTTATGCAGTTTGAACCCGAAATCGACAGGTTCCACAAAAGTAGAATGCGTTTAATGCAACTCTATTACCCAGATAGTTATGAGAGGATAGCAACTCGTCATCCGTCGCTTCGTGTAGATGAAGACGAACTTGCCGAATTGCCGCCAACTTATCTTTATAACCCTTAACAGCAGCATATTTGCAATTACTCAAAAGACTTTGTTTCATTAATTTTTTACATTCATTAAAAAAGGGAGCTTTCGCTCCCTATTCTTTATCAAGCTGGCAGTACTGAGCTATCAGCGCTTACGACCTTGTGCAATCAGCTGCAGGCAACCTGCGCTAAGCAATCAGTTTTACTTAGGCGGCATGCGCAAGCCGCCATCAAGGCGAATGGTCTCACCATTTAAATAGCTGTTGTTTGCCATATGAATGACTAATTTAGCAAACTCTTCAGGTAGCCCCAGGCGCTTAGGAAATTGTACTTGGCGGAAAGCGCGTGTTGCACTTTTTCAGGCATAGCAAGCAGCATAGGTGTACCCATCACGCCAGGCGCTATAGTGTTAACGCGGATGCCTAATGGCGCTAAATCTCGTGCCATAGGTAGGGTAAGCCCAATAATACCGCCTTTACTCGCGGCATAGGCGGTTTGGCCTATTTGACCTTCATAGCCCGCAACTGAAGCTGTATTGATGATAAGACCGCGCTCGCCTTCTTCGTTAATGGGTGATTGTTTTGCCATAGTTGCAGCGACGAGACGAGAGACGTTGAAACTGCCGACTAAGTTGATATCAATGGTTTTTTGAAAATCGCCAAGTGGGGCAGGGTTGCCTTCTTTATCTAAGAGGCGCTTTGCGGGAGCTATACCTGCGCAGTTGACCACCAAAGAAATGGCGCCAAACGTTTCGGTTGTCGCATCAATAGCAGCTTGAACAGAAGCCTCATCGCGTACATCAACTTTGGTGAATATTGTGTTGTTGCTGCCCAACTCTTCCACGCGTTGTGCGCCAAGCTCTTCATTTAAGTCGAAAAGGCTGACGTTAGCACCCGCATCGCGAAGTGCGATAGCAGTAGCGTGGCCAAGTCCAGAGCAACCGCCTGTGACAATCGCAGTAAGATTATTTAGCGTCATAGTTTTCCCTTAAATCCTAGTTATTCACTTTTATTAACGTGATGTTAACGGGAAGTAAGAGGAAAAACTATGGTGCCGAAAGGGATCGGCACCTTTTATTCAGTTATTTTGGCAACTGAATTTTACAGTCTTCGCTCTGACGATAAATAATTAGCGTGTGACCAATTACCTGAAGCTTAACTGAGTTTGTTTCACGTACAATAGCATCCATGATGAGCGCTTTTTCTTCGCGATCATCGGTAGGTACCTTAACTTTAATTAATTCATGGTGACTAAGTGCGTTGTCGATTTCGGCAACCACACCTTCTGTCAGGCCGTTCCCGCCTAGCTGCACAACTGGTTTTAACGGGTGTGCAAGACCTTTTAGGAATTGTTTCTGTTTATTTGAAAGTTTCATCTAGTAATATTTCTTACAATTAATCTGTTAGTTTATGCTTGAAATAACGTATTCTAACGCCATCTTCTCTACAATCCTAATGACATTGTACTGGAATGACAAAAAAGAAACACTCCGCCAGCAGTAAACGCTGGTTACAAGAACACGTCAACGACCATTATGTGCAAAAAGCAAATAAGGAAGGTTGGCGTTCGCGAGCTATCTATAAACTGGAAGAAATCCAAAAAAAAGATAAGCTTATTAAACCAGGAATGACACTTGTAGACCTTGGTGCTGCACCAGGGGGCTGGTCACAGCTAGCTGCGCAACTTGTTGGCGACAATGGTCAAGTAATCGCGTGCGATATTTTGCCCATGGACCCAATAGTAGGCGTAGACTTTTTACAAGGAGATTTCAGAGAGGACACTGTTCTCGACGCACTATTGAACAGAATCGGTGGGAACACCGTAGATATTGTGTTGTCTGATATGGCACCGAACCTTGCTGGCAATGCTTCGGTTGACCAATCTCGCTCTATGTACCTTTGTGAATTAGCGCTAGATATGTGTCACCAAGTTTTAAAGCCCGGTGGTTCTTTTGTCATAAAGGTGTTCCAGGGTGAGGGATTTGTTGAGTTCATGAACGCACTTAAACAATCTTTCACCACCATCAAGACGCGTAAGCCTGACTCGTCTAGATCACGTTCACGTGAGGTGTATTTGGTGGCTTGTGGGTATAAAGTGTAGTACGCTTTGAGTTAAGCGGTTTTCGTTGCGAGTTGTAGCGTTTATTCATTAATCATTTTGGTGGATATACAAGCAACTCGGGTTTATAGAGGTTAGTAGCATTGAGCGATATGGCAAAAAATTTAATCTTATGGTTAGTCATCGCCGTTGTTTTAATGTCGGTTTTTCAGAGCTTTTCACCGAGTGAATCGTCTCGTTCGCAAACTGACTACACAACGTTTTTGAGAGAAGCAGAACAGGGAAATATTCGTGAAGTTCGCATAAATAATAGTGGCGAAATTCGCGGTACAAAGCGTTCAGGCGAAACTTTCCAAACATTCGTACCTTACTTCGATGACAAGTTAGTATCTGACTTGGTTAAAAACGACGTAAGAGTTTACGGTGAACCACCGGAAGAGCAATCTCTTCTAACGTCAATTTTCATTTCATGGTTCCCCATGTTATTGCTTATTGGTGTATGGATATTCTTCATGCGTCAAATGCAAGGTGGCGGTGGCCGTGGTGCTATGTCTTTCGGAAAGAGCAAAGCGCGCTTACTTGGTGAAGACCAAATTAAGACGACTTTTGCCGACGTAGCGGGCTGTGACGAAGCTAAAGAAGACGTATCAGAATTAGTAGATTTCTTACGCGACCCATCTAAGTTCCAGAAACTTGGCGGTAAGATCCCTAAAGGCGTATTAATGGTAGGCCCTCCAGGTACTGGTAAAACCCTACTTGCGAAAGCGATAGCGGGTGAAGCAAAAGTACCATTCTTCACTATTTCAGGTTCTGACTTCGTAGAAATGTTTGTAGGTGTAGGTGCATCACGCGTTCGCGACATGTTTGAACAAGCGAAGAAAGCAGCGCCTTGTATTATATTCATCGATGAAATCGATGCAGTAGGTCGTCAACGTGGCGCAGGTTTAGGTGGCGGTCACGACGAGCGCGAACAAACACTTAACCAAATGCTTGTTGAAATGGACGGCTTTGAAGGTCACGAAGGTATCATCGTTATTGCGGCGACTAACCGCCCTGACGTACTTGACCCTGCATTGCTTCGTCCTGGTCGTTTCGACCGTCAGGTAGTTGTTGGTCTTCCAGATATTCGCGGACGTGAGCAAATTCTTAAAGTTCATATTCGCAAAGTACCTGTTGCCGATAACGTAGAACCATCTGTTATTGCACGTGGTACACCAGGCTTCTCAGGTGCTGACCTTGCAAACTTAGTAAACGAAGCTGCATTGTTCGCTGCTCGCGGAAACAAGCGTCTTGTTTCAATGGAAGAGTTTGAGAAAGCGAAAGACAAAATCATGATGGGCTCTGAGCGCAAATCTATGGTTATGTCTGAACCTGAAAAGGAAATGACGGCCTATCACGAAGCAGGCCACGCAATTGTAGGCCGCTTGGTTCCAGAACACGACCCGGTTTACAAAGTGTCAATCATTCCACGTGGTCGCGCTTTGGGTGTGACTATGTACTTGCCTGAGCAAGACCGTGTAAGTCACTCTAAACAGCACTTAGAAAGCATGATTTCTAGCTTGTTTGGTGGTCGTATTGCCGAAGCCGTAATTTACGGTGACGATAAAGTAACTACGGGTGCGTCTAACGACATCGAACGAGCAACTGAGATTGCACGTAAGATGGTGACCCAATGGGGCTTGTCGAGCAAAATGGGCCCAATGCTTTATGCTGAAGACGAAGGCGAAGTATTCTTAGGTAAGTCTATGTCTAAGGCTACGAATATGTCTGATGACACAGCACGAGCTATCGATGCGGAAATTAAATCACTGATTGACCGCAACTACGACCGAGCTCAGAAGATCCTTGAAGACAACATCGATATCTTACATTCAATGAAAGACGCATTGATGAAGTACGAAACTATTGATGCTAAGCAAATTGATGATCTGATGAACCGCACTGACGTTCGTCCTCCAGCAGACTGGGATGACAGCAAGCCATCGGGTGGCGATAAGCCAAGTGGTGGTGCGCCAGTCCGTGAAGGCGAAATCAAAAACGACGGTGTAGATAAACCGTCAGTTGGCAAGCCGGGCGATATTCCAAGCTAAGCTTGAGGACTAAATAGAAAACGCCAGTTTAACTGGCGTTTTTTGTTAGAGCGCACCGATTTTTATTTACGTTTCTTATTGAATTGCATTGTGCAATGAAAAGACACGCTGAGGTAAGTCTAATTACCATTGCTTCGGATAAAAATCAGTTTGCTTTATAGCGTAATTT
>NZ_JAHHDX010000060.1 GCF_018619335.1 Alteromonas sp. ALT199
TTACCAATATAAATGACACTTATAAAACACTGAAATAAAACCAGACGAAAACCAACAATAAACTTTATTATCAACAACTTAAATACAAACGATGAATTCCGAAAGAATAGCTGCATAGTTTTTAACAAAACTTATCACAACGTGAAAATTGGTAATACAGGTTTATTGTTAATTAGTAGTAACACGACCAATAGCGCAGTCTATTTGTACAAACTTTGTACAATTAACTTAATTTATAGCAGAGAAAAGGTTTTCAAAAAGCCTAAGTGGCACTTGGCACAGTTTCTTGGTACGGTTATTCAATAACAAATAGAGTTGTGTAGATAAGTAATGACATCAGAGAAATCTTCTTCTCGGTCTCAGACAGGCTTTTTCAGTGATTCGGGAGAGTTAGGCGGAAGCCATGCGCAGTTTACCGAAATTTGTACCGCGCTATATGAAAGAGAACTGTTAGCGCTCTCTCACTTAAACACAAACAATGCATCTATTTTAAAGCGCCGAATTGGAGGCTTACCTTACCATATAAGAAGCGTGGCGCGTTTTATGGTTACACAGCCTCAGTCATTTGCTCCCTTAAAGGTGGATACACACAACGGAAGCTGGTTTGGTAGGCAACCTAGTAAGTGTCCTGGTTTAACGCAAGATAACGAAAAATGCGTGCAATGGTTTAAGAAGAACACGGACTACGGTTTAATAGTTCCTGTACTCGTTCAAAGCATTGAAGGACTTACGATTGAACTTGACTCTATTGATATGTTTTGCGAGTCCAAGGATGAAATTCATTTAAATAAGCATGGTTGGTTCAATATCGGCGAAGGCCAAGCAACTAAAAAATGTGTGACACAAGATACTATTGACGCTCAACCTATTGATGAAATAGCAGAAAGCGTATTCTCTTCCTCCCAACTATCAAGTACAACACTTACATTGTTAAAGCCTACTAAAGTCATAATGAGTAGTGCTTGCTGCGGGCACATGTGGAACTTCAAATCAAAAACAAGCCCGCGTTCTCTTTCATTAAGAGAGATGCGCTTGTCCACTCAGGTCAATTGGAAAAATTTCACTTCAAGGCGAAACAAACAATAATTATTCAGTTTTTTTGCATGGTATTTCAAGAATAAAAAACCATCTTATTAACTTTATTAGTATGCCTGTCCTAACCCACCTTAATCATATGCTGTAAATTGTAAAAGATTGCACTAAAGACTGCCCACTCCCTGCTCTAAACGACAATTATTAGGATATACATCCTAAATAATCAAAAGATAGCTTTTATACGCGAAAAATATACTCATTATCGTAAACAATGGTTGACCTCTTCATGCCACATGGGTACATTGTCGCTATCAACTTGGTCAGCAAAGAAACAACAGCAAATGCGTATCCGTTTTCTTCTTCTATCTCTACTCCTTATGGCAGCCAGACTGCACGGGTAGATTGCGACCAGCGATTCAAAATCACTAAAACCCGTGCTTAGCACGGGTTTTTTTTTAACTATTCAACTGAGAGAGCGTCATGACAAATCAAGTGAAGATCTTTGATACCACATTGCGAGACGGTGAGCAGGCCTTACCTGCAAGCCTAAGTGCCAAAGAGAAATTACAGATCGCGCTGGCGCTGGAACGCTTAGGCGTAGATATTATTGAAGCAGGTTTCCCCGTGTCTTCTCCTGGTGACTTCCGCTCTGTACAAATGATTGCGAAAGAGGTTAAAAACTCTGTCGTTTGTGGCCTATCTCGTGCTTTGCCAGGCGATATTGATGCCTGTGGTCAAGCGCTAAGCGTTGCCGAACAATTCCGTATTCATACCTTTATCGCCACGTCGGAAATTCACGTTGGGGCCAAGCTTCGTAAGTCACAAGATGAAATTGTTGATATGGCAGTTAAGGCCGTCAAACACGCTAGACAGTACACTGATGACGTAGAATTCTCATGTGAAGACGCCGGTCGTACTCACATCGATTATTTATGCCGCATGGTAGAAGCCGCGATAAACGCCGGCGCGACTACCGTTAATATCCCAGATACAGTGGGCTACACTACACCAACTGAGTTCGGCGGTATCATCCAACAGTTATTTAACCGTGTCCCAAATATCGACAAAGCCACAATCTCTGTCCACTGCCACAACGATTTAGGCTTGGCCGTTGCGAATTCTTTAGCAGCCGTTGAGCAAGGCGCGAGGCAGGTAGAATGTACTATCAATGGTATTGGAGAGCGTGCCGGTAATGCATCGCTTGAAGAAATAGCCATGATCTTACAAACCCGTAAGAGCATGTTAGGCATTGATACTAACATCAACTCAACCGAGATTTCTCGCACGTCTAAATTAGTCAGTCAACTTTGTAATATGCCGGTTCAGGCCAACAAAGCAATTGTAGGTGCCAATGCGTTTAGCCACTCGTCAGGTATTCACCAAGACGGTGTTTTAAAAGCACAAAACACCTATGAAATTATGACCCCTGAAAGTGTGGGCATTAATAAGAATAACCTAAACCTAACTTCTCGCTCTGGCCGCCATGTAATTACGCACCGCTTAACAGAGCTGGGTTACAAAGCAGAAGACTACGATTTAGAGGCAGTGTACGACGCCTTTTTGAAGCTAGCGGATAAGAAAGGTCAAGTATACGACTACGACCTTGAAGCATTATTGTTCTTCGATAAGCAAAAGCATGACCAAGCGCACTTCCAGTTGCTTTACCTTCAAGCAAACTCAGGCCGTGAAATAATCCCAAGTGCTACGGTCAAAATGAAAGTGGGCGATGAAGAAATTACCCAATCTAGTATTGGAAATGGACCTGTAGATGCGGCGTACAAAGCTATTATGTCTATACTTGGTCACGAAGATTTAGAAGTTGTAGACTTTAAATTAGATTCAAAAGGTGAAGGTGCCGATGCCTTGGCACAAGTGAGCGTTATCGCCACCTATAAAGGTCGCCGTTTCCACGGAATTGGCCTTGCTACAGACATTGTAGAAGCCGGCGTGAAAGCCTTAATTTTTGTATTAAACAACACTTATTTAGCCGATCAAATTGATCAGCAAAAAAACCAACAAGAACGCGTTGCAGGAGTATAAATGAGCCAGTATTCAATTGCCGTATTAGCCGGAGACGGTATCGGCCCAGAAGTTATGCAGGAAGCCAATAAGGTTTTAGATGCTGTTGAAAAGAAGTTTAACGTTAGCTTAAACCGTACTGCATATCCTGTAGGTGGCTATGCCATTGATACTGAAGGTGAAGCCCTGCCCTCTAAAACCTTGCTGGGTTGTGAGCAGGCCGATGCAATTTTGTTCGGCAGTATCGGCGGCCCTAAATGGGACACATTACCGCTAGAACAACGCCCAGAACGCGCCGCATTGCTTACTCTTCGCAGCCATTTTGACCTTTTCAGCAACTTACGCCCTGCTCGCATTTATCCGGGCCTTGAAAGCTTATCTCCTCTTCGTGAAGACATTGCTAAATCAGGCGTAGATGTTTTAGTAGTGCGCGAATTAACCAGCGGTATCTATTTTGGTCAGCCAAAAGGGCGTGAAGGTGAAGGCGAAGAAGAGTTTGCTTATGACACTATGCGCTATAGCAAACGCGAGATTCGCCGTATTGCTATTGCTGCATTTGAAGCAGCCCAAAAGCGGCGCGGTAAAGTTACCTCAGTAGATAAAGCTAATGTATTGGTTACCAGCCGTTTATGGCGTGAAATTGCTGAAGAAGTTGCAAAAGACTATCCAGATGTAGAGCTTGACCATATTTACATCGACAATGCCACTATGCAAATCATGAAGAACCCGGCACAGTTTGACGTAATGCTATGTTCAAACCTTTTTGGCGATATCGTTTCTGATGAATGTGCCATGATGACAGGCTCTATGGGCTTGTTACCATCGGCAAGTATGAACGAAGAAGGCTTCGGCCTTTATGAGCCAGCCGGCGGTTCAGCGCCTGATATTGCTGGCCAAGGCATTGCTAACCCTATCGCACAAATTTTATCAGCTGCCATGATGCTACGTTTTAGCATGAACTTGGGCGATGCCGCAGACGCTATTGAAAAAGCAGTGGTGGCGACACTAGAAGCAGGTGTACTTACAGGCGAGTTACTACCAGCAGAAAAGCGCAGCCAGGCGGCAAGCACGTCGCAAGTTGGCGATGAAATCGTAAAACAATTAATGGCGCAGGAGTAAAACAACCTCATGGCCAAGACCTTATATGACAAAGTGTGGCAAGCCCACATTATCGACCAAATCGGTGAAGACAGTTTAATTTATATCGACCGCCACTTAATTCACGAAGTGACGTCGCCTCAGGCATTTGCTGGCCTTAATGAAAAAGGCCGTAAAGTGCGACGTCCTGATCGTACTGTTGGCACCATGGACCACAGTATCTCAACTCGTTCACTGGCTATTGATGCATGCGGCCCAGCCAATGCGCTTCAACTACAAACCTTGGCAAAGAACTGCGAAGAACATGGCATACAGCTGTTTCCAGTAGGCCATCAGAAACAAGGTATTGTGCACGTTATGGGGCCTGAACTAGGGTTAATTCAGCCGGGTATGACGGTTGTATGTGGTGATTCACATACGGCTACCCACGGGGCATTTGGTGCACTGGCTTTTGGTATTGGTACTTCTCAAGTAGAGCACGTACTGGCTACACAAACGCTAAAGCAAAGTCGTGCTAAAAGCATGCTGATTAACGTTAACGGCAAGCTTCCTGTAGGCATTACCGCAAAAGACATCATTCTTGCCATTATTGGAAGGATTGGCCACGCCGGCGCTACTGGTCATGTTATCGAATACGCAGGCGAAGCTATTCGTGGTTTGAGCATGGAAGAACGCATGACGGTGTGTAACATGAGTATTGAAGCTGGCGCAAAAGCTGGCCTTGTTGCACCAGACGAAACAACCTTTGCCTACCTTGAAGGTCGTGAATACGCACCTAAAGGCCAAGACTGGGAAGACGCCATCGCTTATTGGAAAACCCTTTACACCGAAGAAGGCGCCACCTTCGACACTGTAGTTGAACTTGAAGCTGCGGATATCGCTCCTCAGGTTACTTGGGGCACCAACCCGGGCCAGGTTATTGGCGTAAACACGCCAGTTCCAGCACCAGAAGATTTCAGCGATCCAATCGAAAAAGAAAGCGCGGTAAAAGCCCTTAAATACATGGATTTGAAGCCAGGCGAAAAGCTAGCTGATATTCCGGTAAATCACGTATTTATTGGCTCATGTACTAATGGGCGTATTGAAGACATGCGCGCAGCGGCACAAATTGCCAAGCGCGGCAAAGTCGCCGATTCAGTGACTGCCATTGTGGTGCCAGGCTCAGGTAATGTTAAACGCCAAGCAGAAGCTGAAGGTTTAGATAAAATCTTTACTGATGCAGGTTTTGAATGGCGCTTGCCCGGCTGCTCAATGTGCCTTGGTATGAATGATGACAAGCTAGTGGCAGGTGATAGATGTGCTTCTACCAGTAACCGTAACTTTGAAGGCCGTCAAGGTCGTGGGGCGCGCACTCACTTAGTAAGCCCAGCAATGGCAGCCGCTGCAGCGATTACCGGTCGCTTTGCTGACGTTAGAGATTATCAGGAGTAAGTTATGTCTGAACAAGGTTTTACACAACACACAGGGATTGCTGCGCCACTTGATCAGGCCAATGTCGATACCGACCAAATTATTCCAAAGCAGTTTCTAACGGGTGTTACACGTACAGGCTACGGCAAACATTTGTTTCACGACTGGCGCTATTTGGATTTAAAAGAGAAAGAGCCAAACCCGGCCTTTGCGCTCAACAAGCCTGAGCACAAAGGCGCAAGTATATTACTAGCACGCGAGAACTTCGGCTGTGGTTCTAGTCGTGAACACGCGCCTTGGGCACTGGCAGATTTTGGTTTTGAAACCGTAATCGCCACCAGCTTTGCAGATATATTCTACGGCAACTGCATTAACAATCAGCTAGTTCCCGTTGCGCTGTCTAGCGAACAAATGGACGCATTATTTGCGGCTGTTAAGGCAGATCCAACAACCACGATTACTGTTGACCTTCCCGCGCAAACCGTAAGTTTTAACGACACTAGCTTCAGTTTCGACATTGCAGAGCATCACAAGAACAACCTAATTAAGGGTTTAGATGCAATTGGTCAAACGCTAGAGCTAACGAGCACCATTGAAGCCTTTGAAGACAAACAACCTTTGTGGTTGTAGCAGCGAAGTCTTCGCAATTCTATAGTGCTAGTAATAAAACTTAGCCAGAAGAGTGCTGTCGAAAGATGGCGCTCTTTTTTATATATGCACCTTTATGTTTTCACTTTTCAACGAACATAACTATGTTTCAAATACCATATGACGGAAGACGTAGAATCTTGAATGCCCTTTTGTTGCAGAGCACTTTTGAAAAAACTATTGTGTCTAAGATAAGCCACCTAGCTATACTAAAGACTAACAAACTTCTCACTTTTTCCACTGGAATATCGTATTATTTGTCTCTAATGTAGTAAAAGGCTATGGCAACACTGTGCCGTACAGGAGAGATAATGCTAGAACAGGTACCCATTGATGATTTGCAGCCTGGGATGTACGTCAATCAAGTACTTGAACAAACGGGTTCACTTAAAATGCGCTCTAAGGGCATTGTAAAAACTCAAGCCATCATTGATAGTCTTAGAGCTAAGGGAATTCTTACAGTTGAAGTAGACCTAGCCAAGTCAAAGCTTCCTAAAACGCCAGAAGCGCCTGAGCCACCAAAGAAAGAAATGCCTGAGGTTACAAAAGCACCAGTTAAACCAGTTGGTCGTGATTCAATTAATGAAGCTAGCGAGTTGTATGATAACGCACTTACCATTCAAAGCAGCTTTCTTAAATCCTTAAAAAATGGCGCTGTTTCCGACCTCTCTCCCATGGAGTCTCTATCGAGAAGCCTGATTGAAAGTGTATTTGATAATAAAGACGCGTTGAGTTGTCTTACCATGATAAAAGACACTGACCAGTATCTTCTTGAGCACAGCATTAATTGTAGTGTACTTAGCGGTATTTTCTGTGAGTTTCTGGGCTACGATAGGGACACCACAGAACAAGTCAGCTTAGGCGCCCTCTTAATGGACATTGGCATGTCGTCGTTACCTGAAGAAATTCGCAGCAATAAAGGTGAATTTTCTAGTGACGATTGGGAAGTAATGAAAACCCATGTGGAACTTGGCGCTGACTTGGTTGAACAATATGGTGACATATCCGACTTATCACTGCGCATTATTGAAGAGCACCATGAGCGCGTTGACGGAAGTGGCTACCCAAGAGGGTTGGCTGGTAATGAAATATCCGAATATGCGCGAATTGCTGCTATTGTCGATACCTATGATGCCATGACATCTGACCGCACTCACCAAAATAGTATTACTCCCACACAGGCGCTTAAACGTCTTACGGCGACTGAGAACTTAGATCAAGAACTGGTGAATCAATTTATTCAGTGTATTGGTGTGCATCCTGTGGGTTCGTTAGTTCGCCTCAAAAGCGGGAAGTTAGGTATTGTTAGTAAGATTAACCCCAAAGATCCTATAAGCCCCCACGTTATGACATTCTACAGCGTGGCTTCTCAGCATTTTAATGAAGTAAAACGTATCGACCTAAGCCAATATGATGACGAAATTGTATCCGGAGTTCGCCCTGAAGAATTTAATTTGAATCTACCTAAATTCTTTAAGGACGTTTTTATAAATCAAATGCCAGTTTAAGTTACTCAAAAGGCCCAAACGGGCCTTTTTCACATGGTTACTATTATTATTGATTGAGCTAGCCTTTAAACGACTACTGCCCTTATTTGATGAGCTCTACTCTCTTTGTAAGCACATAGATTCACGCTCTCTTATTAGTCGAAGGCATTACCAATCAGTGAGCGCAGCCATGGTAAACAACTCGTCTTCAAAAGACAGAACAACTTTCTGTGCTTCAATATTAATCACTTGTACTTTGTCAGCAATCCAGTCTCCTTCACCAAGCTGGCGGCCATTCACTCTAACCCATCTATCAGCTGGGCGAGAAGCATACATATGTGCACTAAAATTCATCGTAGGAAGTCGCGTTAGTAAGCGAACTGGCAGCTGGTCAACACGAGGAATGTCGTTTTTAACCGTTACTCTTGTCTCTTCTTCAACAGGTGTATCGTCTTGCGCTTTTGAGTCCAGCGCCGCCACTGCGGCGTTAAAGCGCGCCATGAGCTCTGGCGACACTGACACATCTGATTGAGAAGCCGTTTCGTTTAGCACTTTCCCTTCATAATCTTGCGAAGACAGAGCTTCGCTTGAATTCTCATCCTTCGTAGCAGCTAAATTATTATCGGTTTTATTGTTTCCTACTACGTCTGGTTGCGTATCTGGGTCAATTACGGCTTCGCTTGAAGGAGTAGTGTTAGCAACTAAAACGCTAGCTTCGTCTTTAGAAACATTCGAGCTGACACTTTGTGTACCTGTCTGGGCTGTAGGTAGTGATTGTTGACTTTGGTTTTCTGAGGTAGTCGGCGTTTCGCTACCGTTTTGCGTAGCTGCAAGCTCTGAAGCGTCTTCGCTTTCGCCTCCCTTCGGTGCGCTAGCTTCAGATGCTGTCATAGGCACCGCAGAGGGCGCCGTTAACATTGGCCACCAGCGCTTGGCCGTGGCGGCAGAAAAGCCAATGCATAAGCCGCCAAGTATAACGACAGCAAAAAGCGCAACTTGCTTGGTGTACAGCTTCCACGCCGACGGTAGCCCCTCTACCGTTGGCAAAAACAAACTGCGATTAAACTGCTCGTTAAGTGATTTATCAAACGTGGCGCTTGTATCGTGCTCTCCGCGAAGCAAGGCTTGGGTCTGCGTTCTATGGTGCACTGCAGCAGCGGGGGCAATTTCCACAGTTTGCTCAGGGTCTACTTCAACCTCTTGCACGCCCATTTCAGACAGGCCCTGCACCATAGCATCGCTTGTCACTAAACCCGACTTTCTAATTTTAACCGGCCCATTTTGCTTGGTAATTTGAACAATCACCATGCCGGGCGTTAGGTTTTCAATGGCAACGATATTAGACATACAAGCTCCCTAATCCGTAACCAAAAATAATGGCTAAAACAAATGCCGATGCTAAATACCATTTACGCTGGCTTTGCACGCGCTGGCTGACGACATCTTCACCCAAAATTTGCTCGGCCGCGGCCAAAAAAATAGGCTTTTGTACGACCGCATGCTGCTTCGTAAAAGATAAGGTTAACGCCCTATCGCACAGCAAGTTAATTACCCTTGGAATTCCACCAGTAATTTGATGCACCGCGCGTAAGGTAGACTTACTGAAAATACTAATATCCCCTTCGGCTACGCTCAAGCGATGGGCAATATAGGCACTTACCTCTGGCGCTGTTAAAGGCAGTAAGTGATACCTAGCTGTAATGCGTTGGGCCAGCTGACGCAACTCGTTACGCTTTAACAGCTGCTGTAATTCAGGTTGACCAATCAATACGACCTTCAACAGCTTTTCACGATTCGTTTCTAGGTTCGTCAGTAAACGAAGTTGCTCCAGAACTTCAGGCAATAGATGTTGCGCTTCATCTACCATAAGTACCGTATTGATGCCTGCCTTGTGATTCTCTGCCAATTTAGACAAAATCAAATCAGTAAAATACTTAAGGCTCGCCTTTTCAGGTGAATAGGCTAAACCCAGCTCATCACAAACTGTCGCTAATAACTCAAGAGCAGACAGAGTAGGATTTAAAATCATAGCTACCTGAGTATTGTCTGGTAGCTGCTGCAACAATTTTCTTGAAACCGTAGTTTTCCCTGTGCCTACTTCTCCGGTGAGCATCACAAAGCCACCGCTTTCTCTAAGTCCAAAGGTCAAGTGTGCCAACGCTTCTTTATGCCTTGGGCTCATATACAAATAATCGGGGTTAGGCGCAATCGAAAAAGGATTGTCATTTAACCCGAAGTAGTTCAAATACATAGTTGCTGAAGCGCCTATCTGTTTTAATTTTTAACGACGATTAAACTACCAGACGCAACCTTGAAGTGAAAGCGCATAACGATGTGGCGACGAATTTTATTTGTAACATTGCTATACTGCGCCACTATTACGTTGGGAATGTCGATTTTAGCGGCACGCTAAATTACGGCAGCTCCCTAGAATGAAAAATATTACTGACTAAAGAAATCGTTGGAAGAGCATGCAAGTATATCTCGTTGGTGGCGCAGTACGTGACGCACTGTTAAACAGAAAAGTTGTTGAACGCGACTATGTAGTAGTGGGCGCTACACCAGAAGAAATGCTTAGCCAAGGTTATACCCAAGTAGGCAAAGACTTCCCTGTTTTTTTACACCCAAAAACACAGGAAGAATATGCACTAGCTCGCACAGAACGTAAATCAGGAAAAGGCTACACTGGCTTTGTGTGTGATGCTTCAAGTACCGTAACTTTAGAAGAAGACTTACTGCGCCGAGACCTTACCGTTAATGCGATAGCCCAAGATAACTTTGGACACCTTATCGACCCCTATGGTGGTGAAAAAGATTTAGAAAACCGCCTACTTCGCCACGTATCAGAAGCCTTTAGTGAAGACCCTCTACGCGTATTTCGCGTGGCACGCTTTGCCACCCGCTATGCTTATTTAGGTTTTTCTATCGCCAATGAAACCATCGCTCTTATGCAGTCTATGGCGCAAAGCGGCGAGTTAAGCACGCTAAGTGCTGAGCGGGTATGGCAAGAAACAAAGCGCAGTCTTTTAGAAAAAACACCCCATGTTTTTTTCACTGTATTACACCAAGCCCATGGCCTCAGTGACTGGTTTGCTGAGCTTGAAAAGAACTTAGATACTGCTTTGGCAACATTAAAAACGGCGGTAGCGCTAGAAAAGGCTGAAAACGAAAGCCTCGCCAAAAGCACTGATTCAGAAACCGCTAGGCTGATATTAAGGTTTACAGCGCTGCTTACTCACCTTAATGAGGAAGAAGCGAAACAGTTATGCAGTCGGCTCAAAGTGCAGAACCAAGTTAGTGAAATTGTCATCCTTGCCTGCAAATTTAAAGATTTTTTATTGAGTACGCAGAACTCCCCCGCCGATCTACTCGCCTTATTCAATGGCTGTGATGCATGGCGAAGAGAAGAACGCTTTACCTTATTGCTTAGCGCTTTTGCGCCCTATGCGCACAACAAGGGCATAAATTGGCAACACCAAAAGAAACGCATCGAACAAGCATTAGCAGCCGCCAAACAAGTGAATGTACAAGACATCATTGCCACGGGCGTTAAAGGCCCCGAAATAAAAGACGCACTCGACCAAGCAAAGCTATCCGCTATTGCCACTGTTAATACATAATTGTGCTAAAGCAATGATTGAAAGGAAACTACTTAACAACATCACCCACATCAGTGGTGACGCTATGGAATGCCAACTCTGGCGAAGAGATAGCCTCATGGGAAATTAAACGCTACTCAAGCGATACCACCATTCTCTTTATTACACTGAATGAGGATGTTGATGTTGTCACCCTCTCCTCTGATGGCGTGCTTCAAAGCTGGGATTACCGCGCACTGGTTACGCCACTTTGATATGCCGAATTCTGATGCCGTCCCTCACAGCCTTTGCCCACCTTTTTGCTTACAAGTTTTCGTTTACACAGCTGAAGCATGTCGCTATTATTGAGCAAGGATTACAATTGTAATCCTTGAATGCATTTGTGCAACAGTTACTCACTAGATATTTGTGGCTTGTTCACCGTTTGTTAAATAACTACTTCAAAGCGCGATTCGTTTTGAATAAACGGTTCGTCCTTTTAAATGAAGAAATCTGACATTGGTTTGGAGATTCTTAAGTGAAAAAAACAATAATAACGTACCTTATAACTTTATCTTTTGCCCTTGTAGTTAGTGGATGTGCAAGCCCCCCAACCGTTTATCTTTATGGCAAATATCTTGAGCCGTCCAAAGTTCAAGCACTATCTGAACAGTTAACGGATAAAGGCTTAGATGTTGAAGTAAACGACTTTGATTTTCCTACATCCGTGTCTACCAATACGTTGCTCTATTCCTTGATGCTACAATCACCAGAAGCAATCGACAATACCACTAGTATCGCAGAGCATGCGGGTTACTCTATAAACAATGTCCAATCGCTCACTCAAGGCAATCATTGGTATACTAAAAACTCTTTGGCGCTGTTCGTGTTTCCTGACGGCAATCGCCCCCGTGGAACCCTTCTTGCCCAAGACCTTATCCATAGCTATATCGCCAATGGGTGTGGTAACGGCCAGCGCCTCACGCTGTATAAAGACGGTACGTATATCCTCACACTTCAAAAGCCCACATCTTCAGAAGATGTAAAGGGTAAATGGAAGTTTCGCCAGTTTCCTTACCTAGAGCTTCAAGAACCAAATTCACCGTACGCCAACTACTACTTCGAAATTTCACGGGTTGAAAGTGAGGATAAAGTGAGTAAGCTCGATTTAACGCACTTGCATTTACTTAACGCCAACAGTGCCAACCCGTTAGCGTCAGAATGTGTATTTACCTACGGTATACGAATTTAACGCCAGTTTTTCTCAATGTTTTGGTGTAGCAATGCTACAATATGCCCCATTCATTTAGAGCGTTTTTTATACTATGACTTTCGAAGAACTCGAATTAGACGAAGCACTGTGTCACGCAGCTGCCGATATGGGGTTTGAAACTCCAACAAGCATTCAAGAACTCGTGATCCCGCATGCGTTGGATGGACGAGACATCTTGGCCTCTGCCCCTACAGGTACAGGTAAAACAGCCGCATTCTTATTACCTGCGTGCCAGTTTTTACTTGATTACCCACGCAGACAGCCTGGTGCGACACGTATTTTGATTTTAACGCCCACCCGCGAGTTGGCGCTACAAGTATACGAACAAGCGGTCGCTATTACTAAACATACACAAATTGTGTGCGGCGTAATAACCGGCGGTATTAACTATGGCACCGATAAAGAAACCTTAAGCAAAAATCTCGATATTCTTGTGGCCACGCCAGGCCGCTTGCTTGAACACATCGAAAAAGAAGCAGCAGACTGCCGCGATATTGAGTGTTTAATTCTTGATGAAGCTGACCGCATGTTGGATATGGGTTTTTCTACTGTAGTTAACCAAATTGCAGCTGAAGCGCGCTGGCGCAAGCAGAACTTACTGTTCTCTGCCACGCTAGAAGGTAAAGGTGTTAAAACCTTCGCTCACGACATTCTTAACAACCCTGAAGTTGTTGAAGCGAACCCATCACGCAAAGAAAAGAATAAAATTCATCAGTGGTATCACCTTGCTGACGACATGAACCACAAGCTAGCTTTGCTAGTGAATATTTTGAAGCAAGAAACAACAACCTCTGCTGTTGTTTTTGTTAAAACCCGAGAACGCCTGCAAATGCTAAAAGACTTTTTAGCCTCTAAAGATGTTCCTGTTTGCTGGCTACAGGGTGAGATGCCACAAGACAAACGTATTGCAGCGCTAGCCCGTTTCAAAAGTGGTGAAGTGCCTATCTTGTTAGCAACGGATGTTGCGGCCCGTGGTATCGACGTACCTAACGTAAGTCATGTTGTTAACTTCGACATGCCGCGTAAAGCCGACGTTTACGTACACCGTATTGGCAGAACCGGTCGTGCTGGCGCCAAAGGTACCGCAATATCCTTAGTTGAAGCCCACGATTTTGATATGGTAGCTAAAACTGCACGTTACATGGGCGAGCCACTGAAAGCCCGCGTTATTGACGAGCTACGCCCTAAAAACAAAACGCCTAAAATTGGCCCGAAAAAGAAAAAAGTAAAGGCCAAAGACAAAGCCAAGTCAAAAGCTAAGCCTAAAAAGAAAAAGTAGAGAGTGCGAAAGTAGTAAATAAGTAACATTCAGGTGAGTTAATGCGGTGGGCCAGGATGTAGGTGGAACATTGCCGACACAAACCCTCTGCCGCAGGGATGCGGCAGCGGAGCGCACATGGATGTGTTTACCGCGTGTTTGTGGAGGCAATGTTTCGCCCGCAGCCACCGCCCTCTGCTTTAGCTCACCGTCAGTTCAAAAGAGTACACAATGAAATTCCCAGAAAAAATTGTTTTAGCCACAGGTAACCAAGGCAAGGTGCGTGAGTTTGCGTCCCTGTTTGCAGATTACGGTGTAGACGTTGTGGCGCAAAAAGAATTAGGTGTATCTGATGTGCCTGAAACCGGCACAACATTCGTTGAAAATGCCATTATCAAAGCGCGCCATGCCGCACAAGTAACAGGCCTTCCTGCTATTGCTGACGACTCAGGCTTAGTAGTCGACGCTCTTGGCGGCGCGCCCGGTATTTATTCAGCCCGCTATGCTGGCGCTGATGCAACTGATGACACCAATATCGACAAGCTGTTAGCTGCCCTAAATGGCGAGACCCAGCGTAAAGCGCACTTCTTTTGTACCTTGGTGTTTATGCGCCATGCTGAAGACCCAGTACCATTAGTTAGCCAAGGTAAATGGCAAGGGGAAATCCTAACCGCTCGCTCTGGTAACGACGGTTTTGGTTACGACCCGGTATTTCACGTGCCAACTCATGGATGCACTGCGGCAGAGTTGGAGAAAGTTGAAAAGAACCGTATTAGCCATCGCGGCAACGCCCTTGGGATATTGCTTGATAATATGAGAGCGACTTTTGCGTAATCCTCCGCTTAGTCTTTATATCCACATTCCTTGGTGTGTTCAAAAGTGTCCGTACTGCGACTTTAACTCTCACGGACTTAAGTCAGCTTTACCTGAAAAAGAGTATGTAGCGCACCTTTTGGATGATTTAGCCATTGATGCCAGACGTATTGGCGACCGCCCTGTTGAAACAATCTTTATCGGCGGTGGCACGCCTAGTTTATTTTCAAGCGAGGCCATGGC
The DNA here is from genome assembly GCF_018619335.1 of Alteromonas sp. ALT199. Lineage (GTDB taxonomy): Bacteria > Pseudomonadota > Gammaproteobacteria > Enterobacterales > Alteromonadaceae > Alteromonas. Next base: position 14,863 of record NZ_JAHHDX010000060.1, read on the forward strand.
AGACATCTTAAACGGCGTTAAGCAACGGGTTAACTTAAGCGATACCGCTGAAATAACCATGGAAGCCAACCCAGGCACTGTTGAAGCTGGTAAGTTTTCAGGCTTTTATCAGGCAGGCGTAAACCGAATATCGGTAGGCATTCAAAGCTTTCAGCCCAAGCATTTAAAGGTGCTAGGCCGTATTCATAATGAAAGCCAAGCTGAAAACGCGGTAAAACAAGCGCACAGCGCTGGGCTCCCCACGTTTAATTTAGATCTTATGCATGGGCTACCTGAACAAAGCGTAGAAAATGCCATGGCCGACTTAAAGCAAGGCATTGAGCTAAACCCATACCACCTGTCGTGGTACCAGCTTACTATCGAGCCAAATACGCCTTTCTATTCAAAGCCGCCAGAGCTACCTGACGATGATATTCTGTGGGAAATACAGGAAAAAGGTCACAGCCTTTTAGAGCGTGCAGGCTATCACCAGTACGAGATATCAGGCTACGCTAAAGCAGGACATCAATGCCGCCATAACCTTAATTACTGGCGCTTTGGCGACTATTTAGGTATTGGTTGTGGTGCCCACGGAAAGATTACCGATGCAACTAATGGCACAATTCACCGTACCGTTAAAGTGAAGCATCCAAGAGGCTACATGGAGATGAGCCGACCGTATTTAGATACGCAAACGCAAGTTAGCGCAGACGACCTGCCCTTTGAATTCTTCATGAACAGGTTTCGTTTAGTTGAGCCGTGCCCGATTAGTGATTTCAGCGATTTCACGGGTACTAAGTTAACTGACGACGTCGAGCGTGCCCTGTCTGATGCTCATCACCAAGGTTTACTTTCTATTTCAGATAGCCATTGGCAGGTAACCTCAAAAGGGCGTAGATATCTCAACTCGCTACTGTCGTGTTTCGTGTAACCTTGCCTTTTTTGAGCCCCTCAGAAATCAGATCGAAAAAAGCCTGCTCACGCAGGCTTTTCTGTCTTAGTCAGTCCTTTATCAAGCTTAGTTTAGCTATTTCTCACTTTTGCTAGTGTTCATTCTTATCTTGTCGCGTAATAATATTGTAAGGCTTAAAAGCGGGTACGTTTGCTCGAAGGTTTTCTTCTGCTATGTCTAAACGTTTAAGCTTTTCACAAAACCACTCTGCCTTCTTACGCAAGGTGGTGGCTTTGTCACCTACATCCAGGTGCTCGCCCACATTATTAAGCTGGCGGGTAATTTCAGCCACCTTTTCCTGGTTTACCTCGCCACTTCCGGTATTAATACCGCTAATTGCCGATAATATGCCGCCGACAGATGTTGAAATTGCTTCTTCAAGCTGCGCCTCAATTTCGCTATCTACAAACTCATCAACGCTTTCAAGCGATCCAGGGCCAATGAAATAATGATTACTAGCGTGCCTAAATTTATCTTTGACGCGGTTTTGAACGCGCTTCATAGCAATATTCAAACGTTCATAGCTATCGTGGTCACTGCCCACTAAACCTAAGTAAACATGCTCAATGGTATCAATAGCTAAATCTACACCTTCGGTAGCCAAAACAATCATTTTTGGCACTACATAGTGTAGCCCTGAAGAATACTCTTCAAGCCATTGCTTTTCCTGCTCGCTCAAGGTTTGCCAACGCCCACCTATAAACAGCTGGTTTTGGCCGTTAATTTGAACCACAGTACGGGTTTTATCCATTACACGTAGTTGTTCATTATTAACGGCAATACCATACGCAAAATCGATGTTGCAGGTATATTCGGCTTGCGCAGATGCGCTTAGTCCAGCGAACAAACAAATTGTGAAGAGAACAGCCTTAAGGCGAGATATCATTTTCATACCATCATTGTGGCTAGCTTACTGAGAAATAAAAAGCCAACTTGAGTCTAACGAGCTAAAAATCAGGTTGAACATGTCGAGATTGTCAATTTACGCAAAACATAAACTAACCACGAATGTGAACGGTAAAAATCTGAATCTTGAACGACTAGACCAAAAACAACAAAGCACGCATTATAAAGCGTGCTTTGTCGATAAAAAGCCTCAACAACAGATACTAGACGAAAGACTAATACGAAGCGGTGTGAATTTTTTCTACATCTACTCGTTGGTGTAAGTACGTACTAAACGTACATAAATGAATCGATCCTTTTCTTTAATCGAGTGACTAGCATTAAAGAAGGCAACAACCCAAGATCTGTCCGGATCATCTGCTGAAGGAGTTGAAGTCCAAAAATCATCGGGAGGCGTAGCCGGAAAGAGCGATCTATTTATTGCTGGACGAACACAGTCTCGCTCCGTCAACGTTGCCAACTCTTTAACGTTAGGCAAGCGCCATCCCAACAGGTCATCGTTGCTTGCTTGCTGAGCGAGCTGTAAGGCTTGCTGCCACGTATATTTTACCGCTTCACCACTACATGTAGAGCCATCCCATGTTTGCCCTTCTGCACAGCGCCTCCACACTAAATCAGTGGTGGTATCAAGTAAGGTACTGGTGGTAACCGCTTCAAAATTATCGTTGGGTGTGGTTTCTAGCCCATCAGACAAGCACTCTTGGGCATAAGCTGAAAACGATCCCCCTACAAGTAACGTTGAAACAGCAAAGATCCTTAATGAATTCACTACTGTATTTTTTGCTACTGATTTGGCGACTTTATTAATTTGTTTACTCATGACTATCTCCCCGCTCTCACTAAGCGAACTTTTGCCGCAGACGACTTGTTAAGGAAGTTATCAACGCCCGAATCAAAATCTAACGCCCATGCATTTTGTGCATCGTCACTATTTACACCATCGGCACTGGGCACTGACGTCCAATACCATAGTGGCTCCGTAGAAACAGTCCCTGTATTAGGGAAGTAGTCTTCATCAATCGCCACATCATCGGCAATACCTAAATGCATTAATGAGAAGAGTTCATGGTGAGTAGGTAAACGCCAGTCATAAAAACCACACAAGCCTTGCGCATTTACCGCTTGGACATAGGCTGACGTGTTGCAGTTTGTTAATAAGCAGGTAGCGTTTGCACCGGTTTCATCACCTTCGAAGCCACCGTTAACTTCGTCGCTATACCACGAGTAGTTATAATCTTTGTCTTGAAACGCACCGTCATCTGTTTTCACTTCCCACACCAACCCGGTTACGTTATCGCGAACGCACGACCACGTATCAGCACTGGCATCTTGTTCGTCGCCGTTGGCATTTAAGCGCGTAAAGTCAAAACCGGCTTTACCACGCCCCGCTTTCTCAATTAAGCCATTTTGCTCAATAATGTCAGCACCTCGTTGCCCGTCCTGGCCGGGAAATTCATTTTGCTGCGCTTCGGTTAAGGCGTTATTGGTAGCCTGCTGTAAAAAGCCGGTGTCGTTCAAAAGCGGGGTTGGCATTGGTCGTATATTTACGTTAATAGTGTCTTCTACGCTGTTACCGTTGCCGTCGGTCACTGTAAGGGTGTAGGCCACCACGGTAGTCGACGATACCAAAGGTGCTATAGCAAATGTAGATAACGTATCACTGTCATCTATTTGGCTACTTGTAGCAAAGGAAGCTAGCGCACTGCTTGATGAAACATTGTTACTGCGCTCCCATGTATAGGTAAGTGGTAAAGCACTGGGAATACTGGTACTGGCCTCGCCATCTAGAATAACCACCTCCCCACTAAATACGCCTTGCGAGTAGCCCGCGTCGACAACCGGCAAAGTTTCGGTTTCAGATTGAACCGAAATAGTAACGGTATCAGTGTCAGTTGCCCCTTCACTATCGGTTACTTCTAACTGAAAAGTGAGCTGCTGAGCATCATTTGCGATAGGCGTAACAATAGTCAAAGTTGAAAGGTTAGTTTCCACACCCGTTATAACATTAGTTCCGTCAGTTTGCGTCCACACGTAATCAGCTATTTCGCCATCCGACGCAGTGGAGTCAGAGTCAGTGCTTCCCGTACCATCAAAAACAATTTCGACGCCGCCGGGAAACGTATTTGCAGGTAAGTCGTCCCATTCAGGCACGTCAATACTCGCCTCTGGCGCAATGTTTACTGGCGCAACTGTAATGATGGTAAAGTCACTAGCTGTATTACCGCTTTGGTCGTTAACCGTCACAGTAAGCGTATACTCAGTAGCGCTATTGACTGAGGGCGCCACAAAGCTTGCCGCAGGAGCACCGGTGTCTTCGTGAGCAATAGTTAACGATGGTGATGCACTCCAATTATAAGCGTAAGTACCATCTCCTCCGCTTACCTCAGCACTTAGCGAATAGGTTACGTTTTCAGTAACGGTGGCATCTGGACCTGCATTCACAACTAATTCGCCGCTGCCAGAATCACCTCCACTAGAGTCACCGCCGCCACCGCCACCGCAGGCAGCTAACATAAATGCGCCACCAATAAGGGCTAGCCCTCGAACCACGGTGCGTGGAAGATAGCCTGAAAATGAAGACAAACATGATTGCATACATACTCCCATCGCACTCTGTGCTGATATGTTAAACGCAGTGCGAGCAAAAACTTGATGTAGATAGAATCGCAAAAGGGCCTGTAGACGTTTTGCGTTACATGTAGCGGATATTAGAAGGTGTTCTTGGCTTTATCAGCCACTAAGCTCGCCTCTTGCGCTTCAGATACCGTTACCTGAAGTGCCTCTAGCTGCTTTTTACCTACCGCTACGTCAGTCATGTCGTAAATCATCATGCTGATAAAATCCACTTTGCCAGTTGCTGATGTAAGTGGAGAAAGCGTGATATTTTGGTACATATACGACTCACTACCTGTAATCGGCCGATAGTTAGGAAACTTGAACAAATAAGGGCGCTGCTCCCACGTCATAAAAGCGCGAGTTTTTAACTCGAAAACGGGCTTTGCTTTTTTCATAAACCAGTCTTGCTTAATTGAAGGGAACAGTGAAAATAGAGATTTATCTCTTACCTCGCTCGGCAAAAGTCCGCTGTGGCTTTCCATAAAGCCATTCCATACCTGAACGGCAAAGTTACGGTCTAGTACCACAATACCCACGTCTACCGTTTGTAGCATGTCCATCATCCAATGGAATTCTTGTAACTCTTCTAAATGCTGGCTCATTAAAAATCCTCCAACAAGTGGGCAAGCTTTGAATTCATCATTTTCATAGACTCTTCCGTGAACAACAAAATCAAATCGCACTGAACGTTGTAACCTTCAAGCCCATAGCTAAGCTCTATGGCCAAGGTTCGCTTCCACTTAATTTGATTCATACTGATAATTTCAGTGATGGCACGGTGTTGACCTAGCACAATGGGATGGCCTTGGCTGAAATTGATGTCCATTTGATTGGCCAAACCTGTTAAACAAGTTCCAATCAAAATACTCGCTGCATCCATTAGAAGTTCTAACTGAAGTTGGTCGTCTACTTCACCCTCTACATTCAGAATTTTAGCAACGTCGTCAAAACTAGAATCGCTTAAAATACACAGTGCTTCGCCACTGACTCCTGGCCCTAAAAAACCCTGACAAACCGCAGTGACTTGCTCGTGGCTTTCAATATCTGAAAGCATCATATGAAGCTCTGAAACTTCAATAAGGTTAACGTTAGGTATGGGGAGCTCAACGAACACATTCATAGTCCGTGCGAGGTGGTCGCCTGCTTGCCCCATTGCTATGTTGGTTATCTCTTGATAACAATCACGAATATCGGGGTCAAGTGGCGTAACTTCCTCTGGCTCTTCTTCTTCGACATGAAGGATATTATATTTATCAAGAACCTGTGCAAGCTTCTTAGGGTCGACAGGTTTGCGAATAAAATCTAGGGCACCAAGTGACGTAACTCTATCATGAGCTTCTGGCTGAATATCACCAGATACCACGATAACTTTAGTTTTCAGCCCCTTCTTTTGAATGGCTTCTAACGTGCCATATCCATCCAGAACAGGCATGTTCAAATCTAAGAGCAAAAGATCGCCTTTGCCCTCCGCAAGTGCAGACAAAGCATCTTGGCCATTTTTTGCAAAGTGAACAGCTACATCCCAATCTTGGGGGAGGCACTTAGCCACTTGCTTGCGCGCAACTAACGAATCGTCACATACGAGTACGGAAAACATTAAGTTCTTTTACCACCTAGCTTTTTCAACCAGCTGATGCTGATATTTTTTAGCAATTTCAATTGTATCGGCACAACCAATTTGAACTGAAGTATTGATTTTTCTTCGCGATAAGACAGAGGCTATGCTATATCGATTTTTATAAACAGGTAACCTGCATATAGTGATACGAAACCCCTCATTAAGAAATAGCACTTTTGGGGAATATTGCCAGCGTGGTTTACAATTTGCTGCAGGCTTACTAAATGGTTAGAACAATGAAACCTTAAAAGGGATATTTAAACAAATATCCCGAAAACAACTGGTATCGCTAAAGCAGTGAATATGCCATTCACGCACAGCCCAAGTGTTGCCATAGCAGCCACCTCTTCACCCATGTGAATGGCTTTAGCAGTACCAACGGCATGTGCAACTGTGCCTAAGGCAATACCTTGCGCTTGACGATCCGTTACATTAAAAACCGAAAACATCCCTGCCGCTACAATAGCTCCTACGATACCAGTGGTTATAACGAAAACAGCTGCTAACGCTGGCACTCCACCAATCTGGGCGCTTGCTTCCATCGCCAAAGGCGTAGTAATTGATTTAGCTAGCATCGTCATATTGATCGCCGTTGGTGCATCGAGAATATAAAGCGAAAACCATGCTGTAACAGGTGCAATTATTCCTCCAAAAACTATGCTTACTATTAATCGCCAACCGTAATACTTCAGCTTTTGCCATTGTCGGTAAATTGGTAACGCTAACGCCACAGTTATAGGCCCTAAAAGCCAATGTAATAGGGAAGCCGAGCGTTGATACTCAACAACACTGGTATTGGTTAGGGAAAGGCCCACTGACACCAAAAGAGCAGTAATAATAATGGGGTGTGCAACCGGATGACCATTGCATTTTTTATTAACCCCCAGTGCAATAACGTAGCTAATTAAGGATACGCAAAGCCACAATAGTCCCGTAAGGGTAAACGTTTGATTTAACGCGTCTATCATTAACATTCCTCATTCGCTTGCGAAGTATCAGAGCTTTTATTCTTTTTACTGCGAAATAATTTTTGAGAAAACCAGGCCGTTAAGCCTAGGCTCAGCGAAGTAGTAGCAATAATGGCGATAGCAATGGCCAGCGCATTGGCTTGAATATCACTCCAATAAATAGACACACCAAGTACTGCAGGGACGAAGAACAAAGACATATGCTTTAAAGGCAGGGAAACAAAACGCGCGGTGTGTACTTCAAGCTTTGGAAAAATAAAAAATCCCCCCAGCAAGAGAAGAAGCCCCATTAGCGGGCCGGGTATAGGCAAGGCCAACGCGTTTACAACGAAAAGCCCAAGGTAATAAGCGGCAAAAACCAACAAAGCCCCCACTGCTGCATGTCTCACATTACTCACTATCATCTCTTATTTCTCTAAATGAAGAGACAAGTGTAACGATTAGCGAGTTTGACCTCCAGCAGGACCATGGTCGTATGGTGCTAAGATCGAAAATCGAAGGGTTTCTATGACAAAGTTTCGTTGGTAAAACCTGACTGACATTCGTGTTCAAAGGCTATTAAACTATAACAAGCAGTATGTTCAATTATGGTTCTTGGCTTTGTACATGCCAAGACTGATAGTAATATTTGTCAGTAATTTTAAAAGACTTGCCCCCCTGCATAACAGCCCATTGCTGATTTAATCTTTGCTCTAAATGCGCAACATACTTTGCATTTACTGCTACTGAGCGATTACACCGCTTAAAATGCTGTTCGCCTAGCCGCTTCAGCAGTTCACACAAAGTTGTACGAACCACATAGCTTTCTGATAGCGTTTGAACACACATGTAATCCCCTGCGGCCTCTACCCACCTGATATCTGAGGGGTTTAGACAACACCATCCATTTTCAGCCCTAATTCCTACCACGTTAGGTCTAGCACTTTTACTTAGTTGGTGACGCAAGGTTGCTAACAATGCGGGTTCAGATACGCCGTACTGTTCGCATAGACCTTTTACAAGTAAGTTGAATTGAAAATCTCGCTCGTAGTAATGACATTTGTTTTTAACATATTCGATAGCACGTACTAATTGTGCTTCTTCAAATGGCAACTTGACAAAACCAGACGCATTATGTGAAAAGGCTAAAAGCGCTTCCTCATCTTTATTTCCTACTGCTAACCAGCAGCGTGAAGCCAGATTTCTGCTCGATTGAGAAACCGAATAAAAGCCTACTGAGTCGGGGTGCTTTTCGGCAAGTGTTAAACAATGCCCCACCGATTGCGCCTCAAAGATTTTATGAAAAGCATTAAGCCTCTTCAGCATTGCACAGAGCGAGCTTTGCATAGTTTCAGATTGTAAGAAAACCAGTGCGATCATCCTAGCTCCCTTGCTAGTGCAAATAATTATAGCTGCTAAAGCATCCTACCCTGCGCCTCTTAAACAACTTATAAAACAACCAAGAAAAAGTAACTAGTTGTTTCTTATAAAAAAGGGGCTATAAACCACATAGCCCAATCACCAGGGTAAAGACTTCTTGCTAGCGTTTTGCAGTTAAAACTCTAGGGCTTGCATTAACACGACGGGCAATATGCTGAGCAGTTTCAGATGCATTGTGGGTAGCTGCAAAGGTCAACATATCTTGTCCGTTGCACACTAAACCTTCATGCAAATTTTTCATATTAAGGCCAGTTTCTTTCACAGCACGATGCAATTTTAAGCGGCTGTCGCTTTTAATCGCTTCACATACAGCAATTAAATCATCTTCAAGTTCTGCTGGATAAGAGCCCGCACTAGCGGCAGTAGTAGTTAAAGAAAGGGTAATTCCGAGTAAAGCAAATTGGGTAACACGGCGTGACATAAACATAACAAGTTCCTCTGATAATATTTGGCAACGCGGTGACGACCTCTTTTGCCTCCGCATCATTAAGTTAGTGAAACTTTGTAAAAAACACGCTATAAAAACGTTAAAACACGGCTGTCTGAGATATTGCGATAAGACTACAAAACCCAAGGACTAATAATCGGTCAAGACTGTAGTTAGTCGCACTTAACACACACTTTGCAACATTTAGTTAATGCGCAATTAAGTGAGTATCGCGAAGGTTTAGTGCGCAAGTTAGTTTGTTTAAGTGAAAAAAACTGCAGCACTATGACTAATTACATGAATACAAGGAAGCATTATGCTAGAACAGCAGCAATATCATTTAATAAGAGAACACATGCAGCCGGGCGATATCATTGCGTTTGGTGGAAATAGCTTATTTTCTCGTTGGACAAAACTCACCACTCGTTCTTCTGTCACCCATGTTGCGGTAGTTATGCAAACTAAGATGCGCGACGATGAAACAAGTCGATATTTCAATCAAGTCATGGAGGCCACATCTTTTAAAGGCAAACGGGGAGTCATGACAAACCGGCTAAGTGAGCGTGTCGCGTCATATGACGGTGATATTTGGTGGCTGCCCTTGTCGAACGCGTCACGAAGTGTGTTCGAAGAAAACAAACGTAGTTTTTTTAACTTTATGTTTGAACAAGAAGGAAAGCCTTATGATGTACTGCAGCTATTTGGCTCAGCGGTTGACGCCTTTGACGAGCATCCGCTTTTCAGCAATATTAGCTATAACCAAGAAGATTTTAATAGCTGGTTTTGTTCCGAACTTATTGCTGAAGGTCTAGAAACTGCAGGCGTAGTGACTGGCGTGAACGCTTCCGAGGTAACCCCAGTTGACATTTGTCGGTTCAATATATTTAAAAGACGTTACGTTCAGCTTAAAGGAAAAGGCAGGGTAATTGGCGGCTATAACTCGTTAAGGCCCGACAATTGGGGCCAGATTGCCTAACCCCAAATCAGTAGAAAAGCGTACTACCTACCACAAGTAGGTAACGTTTTTCTAGAAAATACTATCTTGGTGAATTTTGATAAACATACCCGTACCGATTTTCGAGTAATCAATCTTATATTCTTTTCCATTTAGCGTTTGAATGAACAATAGTGTTTTTTCGTCGCCAAAAACGTCACTGGTCGTTACGTCTACTAGTTCCATATCCATCATTTTGGCATCGCGCTTATTCTCAGGCACTTTGCCTTCGTATTGTTTAATGCCTTTATAGGTTACAATAATTGGCGGATGCTCATCGCCATTAATAACCAACAAATCTAACTTTCTAATTTTATGAATGATGGTGTTTCGACCACTTGTAATGAAGGGTTTTTCAGTCATTCTCATCTCCGCGACCGCTTACCTGCTATTTAGTTATTAACAAAGAATGTGAAAGTCGAGTCTATCACGATGTTAATAAACAGCACATAAGCATTTGGTTGATATTTATGTGCAAAGTATAAACATAAAATGCATAAAACGGGTAAAAAGTCGCTAATTTTTAGTATTTAAGCCTTTTTTATTTAAATCTATCGTTTTAAAAATTCAAAGGGCTACATCTACCACACGATCCCCTCTTCACGCTAAACAACCAAGAACGTCAAAGAAATCATAGCTTAAACAGAATATATGCTCCGTGATTAGAGCCCTATTACTGCCACTTTATCCACGGTCTATAAACGAGATTATGGATAAGCTTCTCGCAAGGCTTAGTTTCAGGAGACCTAAATACACAGCTTTCAGCTTCGTTTATATCAACTTGTGCCACTATATTAGAGACAGAAACCTCTAAGTCTAAGTCAGTATCTAATTGGGTCATTGGTAAAATAAACTCAACGCGATTAGTGAATGCACATGACGTTTCAGGTGGTGTAGACGCTGAGTCAGATGCACATCCTACGCTTCCCAAATGATAAGACCATTTACGCGTTTCTTTACCACTTTTGGAAACATCCAACCTTAGAAACTGGTGCCCATTCTGACGACTCGAAAACATTGACTTATCGTTTAATGGCGTTTGTTGAGTAAGGGGGTTTGCATGGTTAACATCAAAAGGTAGCCCCATAGTAAAACGAAGATTAGTTGCCAGCTTTAAGAGTTCCTCAGATACATCTAACACTATTTTACTGTTAGCATCGTCTGGGTTGCTGCACTTATTGTGAAACTTCAACAATGCTTCATTCGGCGTTTGCCACTGAGTTTGCTTGAACTTCACCCGTTGCCATTTTCCATCTATACGTACTTCGGGTTTGCTAAGATAAAATCCAAAATAATCGATATTCCAACGCTGCTGGCCAATGCTCATGATCATGGGGCACGCGCCTGTATCTACGCCCACAAGTTTAAATGGTATTTCTCCAGCTTCGCGCCCTTTTAGGTTAATAACATCGCACCCTACTAACGTAAGTAATGCAGTAAAAAGCAACGAATACATAGCCTTCATGCGAAAAGGTATTTTCATTTATTTCAATACTTCCTTTAAATATTCCGCAGCCCCAAAAAGCTGCGGTTTCTTCACCCACCACATAATCGATAGAATGAGTGCATTGCTGTTAAGGCAATAGTGCTGCTTTTAGCGTTTGTGAGTCAAGGCGTACTAACATACAAACCATGTAAACAAGTATTATCTGCACAAAGAAAGTGCTAACTTCTTTGTTTTTGTAATTAAGCGGAAGGATTGAAGGATTAAAGCTAGGAAAATGTACTTTCATTCTATGCATAAAACAGTAAAACAGTGGCAAAATGAACAAAAATAAAGCAATCAATTCACAAAGCCGTCAGCTAGGCGTGACAAGGTAAATAAAACTGCTTATACTTGCGCTCGCTTGTGGTTGTTATGCAAAATAATTGCAGTCATGACTACACAGCACATCTCTATACGGCCCCATAGCTCAGTTGGTTAGAGCATCCGACTCATAATCGGCAGGTCCCCTGTTCAAGTCAGGGTGGGGCCACCATTTTTCTTAGCGCCACCTACTAATAACACCGTCCCTCCCCTAGGTTCTCCGTTGTACACTACTACTCAAATTTGAAAAAAGCGCCTTTATTAAAACTGTAATACCTTATCTGTAGCCTATCTTTATTATTAGTCTACTTTGTTACCGGTTTCTTATTTGATGAAGCACACTATGTCGCGCAATGCGTTTTACTCGCTAACGGTTACCTTCACTATTTTGTCTATTCTTGGCCAAGTTTCCACCAGCATTTATAGCCCATTCTTTTTTGACTTAGCGACTATGTATGGCAGTCACGTGAGTATTATCGAACAAAGCGTAGCTGTGTTTTTAGTCGCGTTCTCACTTTCACAGTTAGCGTCTGGCATATTGTGCGACTACATAAACAAACAAAAATTTTTGTTCTACGGAATCATAGTATTTATTGCAGGCACGCTTATGGTAGCGCTTGCCAGTGAAGAGGCTACTTTTCTGATAGGTCGTGTGATCCAAGGCTTAGGTGGCGGGGTTGGTGTATCAGTGTCGCGTGGGTTGTCGCGTCAGATATTTAACGAAAAGCAGCTAAATGCTTCACTTTCACTCATCAATATTGCCTTTGCTATTGCCCCAGCAATAGCGCCGCTGATAGGTACAATAATTGGCGAGTCTTTGGGTATTTCCGCTATTTTTTATTTCGTTCTGGTAATGGGGCTACTCGCCCTACTTTTGCTATTCTCAGTGTCTAGCATTCTTCGTAATTTTACGCCGCCGGTATCTAACGATGTTTTTAGTAATACGTTAGTACTTATTAAAAGCACTATAGTGAAGCTTGTCTCGGTAGGCATGGCTAGCGGGCTTTTGTATGGCATTGTGTTTTGCTTCATAACCATTGCGCCCTCTATGGTAATGCAGCAGTTTGGGCTTTCCAAGACCTTGTTCTCGGTTTACTCACTGCTAGCCACCTTGTCTTTTGTTGTAGGCAGCGTATTCAATATTCGGCTGTCGTCTGTGTCGCCTTTACAAAAATTCAGGATGTCTAGTTTCTGTTTAGCCGCACTTTCCGTGCTTTTTGCATTGACCGTCTTCTTGGGTACCGGGAGTGGGTTAGTCAGTATTTTGGCTTACTGCTATATCACGTTCTTTTTCATCGGTATCGCTATGCCCTGTAGCGTGACTATTATGCTGGGCTATTCTGAAACATCTGCTGGTTTTTTAGCAGCACTCACTGGCTTTTTTCATCTGACCGGGGCTGCCATAGGCGCTTATGCAGTGACACTGCTAACGCTAGAGCCTACCTTTTCTTTTAGCTTAGCGACATTTACGCTAAGTATTGCCAGTATTGCTATTTGCTTCACATTGAAAAAGGTTTAACTGATCATCCGTTCGACAATGTCAGTGCATTCATAAGTACAAAAGTTCTACGCTAACACCATCGCTTTTGCTCAGCCTTTTGGCCTTGCGTGCTCTTGCGCTGACGACAACACATTGGCCGCACCTTCTTGCTCCATATTGAGCGCAGTAATTGGAAATGGTATTACGATCCCTTCTTCATCAAACCGTTTTTTCAGCATTTTTATAAACGCACTTTTTATAAAGAAACGGTTAAAGTACTCACGGGTTCTCAGCATAATGGTTAAGTTGATGCTGGAATTATCAAAGGTGTGAAACAACACAAAGGGTTGATAGGTTTCAACACCGTATTCGTGCTGCTCTAAAATAGTATTGGCCACCTCTAAACACACCTTTTCAACATGATCTAAATCAGAGCTATAGTGAACGCCTACATCTACAGGAACCGAAAGTTCGCGCTCGGGATAGTAGTAGTTAATAAGCTTTGAATTAGAGAGCTTGCTGTTTGGCATAATAACGATGTTATTGGGCAGCATTCTTACCCACGTAGAGCGCCACCCTATTTTCTCGACAAACCCTTGCTCCCCCGAATCCAGCTCAATAAAGTCGCCGATGCGAATGGGCTTATCCATCACTAACTGAATGCCTGAGAAGAAATTTTCAAGCGTGGGCTGTAGGGCTAGTGCTACTGCAAGTGACGTAATACCTAATGAAGCAACGATGGGCGTTATCGATACTCCCATTGTGCTTAAAATGATTAAAATGGCGAGTACGGCAAACACTGCCCTTACTGCCCCGCCAGCAATAGCGCTGGTGTTTTTTACAATGGTTGATTGGTCGCGATAACGGTTTAAGGAATAAGTGACAAAGCGCTCGAAAAAAAGAAACAGGGTAATTATAAGGCCTGCTTCAATAACAATAGTTAACGCCTCGATAGCCCTTTCATCTTCTACCTGAAATACGGAAACAATACTTTTCACTAACAGCAGGAAGATAACCCAAATAAGCAAATTAAGCGGGGCATTTAGTGATAGAACTAGCACGCGATAAATATCAGACATGCTGCTGCTTTCAGAACGCGCTTTGGCTTTCAAGCGCACCAATATAAGGCGTTTAATGATAAAAAGCACAATAACAACACCGACTAATCCAGCTATTGCAAGTACCTGCTTATTTTCAAGAAGTTGGGTGCTATCCACGGCTGACGATGCTCCTGCGTAAAAAGTATGGTGCTTTTTTTATTAGCTATATGTTAATACGGGAAAGAATACGCAAAAGGTGCACCAACTGTTGTTAGGAATTCGCAAAATTCTCACTAAGATTCACTGAAAGTTACTACTCTTTTAGTGCTAGCAACCTGTCGTTATGTGGAAAGCGTGCAAGTGCTTGTTTAAGCACCTCGTTTGCTGACTCAAGCCTATTGCCTTTACGCAATGCAATAACATAGTTGTGCACATACGCTTGTTGGTGTTGGCCTACGTCATATCCTTTTTCAAACCAGGTTATCGCCAGTTTGTCGTTCCCTTCGATATCAGGGTGTTCGAGATAATAATTGGCAATCAGAAAGTAGCTTAACCAATAGGAAGGCCAAGCCTGAGAAGCGGTTTTTAAAAACGCTAGCGACTGCGCTTTGTCCCCCACTTTAAGCATATCGTAGGCTGTACTTACGTAAGTGAAAGGTGTCATTTCAGACGAGGTTACATTAGGAGGAACCGGAGCCAAATACCAGTAATTTCCCCTTCCCCAGGTTCTTTCAAAAAGTTCTAGCGACATTTCGTGATTAGGCGTAATGCCCGTATGTAAAGTAACCGTCCCCTTATCACTATCGAACCCGATAACCACAGCGTAGTGCCATTGGGGTAATAGCTGGATAGATAAGTTTTGAAAAACAATTACTGGGATATCGTCTTTAACTAACGCCATAATTGACGATAATGTCCCTCGCTCAGTATATGGCAAAAAACCAAATTGTCGGGTAGCGCTAACCATTTCTAGTTGTAAACTCCCTTCTTTATTGGGAATGAACAATTTAGGCGCAATGTCTTGTGGAGAGGTACTTTTACCATAGTAACCAAACACTTCAGAAAGTGTGGTAGGTCCGCAATAAAACTGTTCTTGGGGAAAAAACGGTACAGATTCAATAGTGTGAGATTCGGGCAATGAGGCTAGACCTTCTTGCCTTAGCTTGTCAGCTTGAGGCGTGGATTGACACCCCGAGAGTAAAAATAGAAAAGAAAGGCCTGCTAACATGCAGACCTTGTTAAATATTGTACTCATTCCATTAGCTATTTACAGGACGAATAAATGGGTAAACGTCGGTTACACCAATGAGGTCCAAAATTGCGACAATAGCAAGTACAGTAAGCACTGCACCTACAACACCACCCGCTGGCGCTTGATTGATTTCATCATTAAGTTGCGCAATCTCGCTGTCGGTCATGCCGTTGATTCTGGCAATAGCTTGGTTGCTATCTACACCTAAGCTTACTAGTTTACTCTGCACGTCTGAACGGTTAACCATGTCAATAAGCTGCTGCTTATTGTAATGAGCGGCTTGAGTTTGCATTACAGAGTCTGAGCTAATTGCTTCAGCGTGAACACTACCAGACATTAGAACCGTTGCCGAAAAGCAACCAATCGCAATTTTTTTCAAAAACTTCATGATGTTTCCCTCTATAAAATGCACAGTTTTATTCTTCTATAATATCGCCCAATTTCAGGCCATCTACATTCACATAAAACTTCGCACTGATTTAGCAGATACATATACCTGCTGCGACTCGTTTTCAATAAAGCATCGCAGCAAGATTAGGACCACCAAGAAAAAACTATGTTTACATTGTTAACCGTTTTTAGACGAATCGTATCTTTTCTCTAGCTTGCGTCGCGACTTAGACAAATCTATTTAAGTAAAAAACGTAAGTATTCCATGTGACAATGTTCCGCCATCCCTTACAAGCCAATATGTAATATTTTCTTTATATTGGAATTATTTGCTCAGTCCACATGTAGGAAGCAATACTAAAAACAAGGCTGAAACTACTCTTTCTGTGAATTACAGCGTTAAAGCTGTTCAAAATTTCCTCGACATGAAGCGCTCAATTCCTTATAGTGCGCGCGCTTTTATATATTAGTGAAGTCAAACGACCTTAATTAATATCTCTTCTCATCGTTTTACCCCTGGATACCTGTTTTGATTACCACCGCAAATATCACAATGCAGTTTGGCTCTAAGCCATTATTTGAAAATATTTCCGCAAAATTCGGCAACGGCAACCGATACGGCCTAATTGGCGCGAACGGTTGTGGCAAGTCTACGTTCATGAAAATTTTAAGCGGTAAACTTACCCCATCGTCAGGTAACGTTTCTATGGCACCTGGCACTAAGCTAGGGATCTTGAGCCAGGATCAATTTGCATTCGAAGAATTCAGCGTAGTCGACACTGTTATCATGGGCGACCGTGAACTATGGGAAGTTAAACAAGAGCGTGACGCCATTTACAGCAAAGCTGAAATGAGCGAAGACGACGGTATGCGCGTAGCAGACTTGGAAACCCAGTTCGCCGAAATGGACGGCTACACAGCCGAAGCCCGCGCTGGTGAAATTCTTACTTCTGCTGGCATCGACGAAGACTATCACTTCGGTTTAATGAAAGAAGTGGCACCCGGTAAAAAAGTACGTGTACTTTTAGCCCAAGCCCTATTTGCCGAGCCTGATATTCTGCTATTAGATGAGCCTACCAACAACTTGGATATTTACACCATCAGTTGGCTTGCAGAAGAGCTTAACAAGCGCAAGTCGACCATGCTTATTATTTCGCACGACAGACACTTCTTAAACTCTGTGTGCACACACATGGCTGATATCGATTATGGTGAACTACGTGTTTACCCAGGTAACTACGACGACTACATTCAAGCCGCCATGCTTGTTCAAGAGCAGCTTCATGCAGAGAATGCTAAAAAGTCAGCGGAAATTGAAGAGCTACAGAGCTTCGTAGCGCGTTTCTCTGCCAACGCATCGAAAGCGAAACAAGCCACTTCACGTGCACGCCGTCTTGAGAAAATTGAACTTGCTGAAGTAAAAGCGTCTAGCCGTCGTAAGCCGTATATTGTTTTCAAACAGCATAAGAAGCTTCACCGCCTTGCTATCACCCTAGAAAAGTTAGGCCATAGTTACCCAGATCTACCTTTATTCGACAATGCTAACTTACTGTTAGAAGCAGGTCAGCGTTTGGCCATCATCGGTGAAAACGGTGCGGGTAAAACTACGCTTTTAAAATGTTTCGTGAACGATATTGAGCCTACCGAAGGTAGCTACAAATGGGCCGAAAACGCCGCTATTGGCTACATTCCGCAAGACAACGCCAAATACTTTGCTGAAGATATCACTATGTTTGAGTGGATGAGCCAATGGCGCAGCCCTAAGCATGACGACCTTCAGATTAAAGGCATGTTAGGCCGTTTACTGTTTACGTCTGATGACTTCAACAAACGGGTACAAGTATGTTCTGGTGGTGAGAAGAATCGTTTGTTGTTCGGAAAGCTTATGCTTGAAGATATTAACGTATTGGTTATGGATGAGCCTACCAACCACATGGACATGGAATCGATTGAGGCATTGAATAATGCGCTCTACAAGTTTGATGGCACAGTAATCTTTGTAAGCCACGACCGCGAGTTTGTTTCATCGCTAGCTACACAAATTATAGAATAAAAGATAAACAGCTGAATCACTTCGATGGAAACTATGAAGAATTTTTGGCTCATAAAGAAAACGCGTAGGAAAACGCATACAGAAAGCGCGTAAACAACACCGAAAATTAGTCTTTATACGATTGAGGCTTTGTTGGTAAGCGATACAAAAACGGGCACTTAATTAAGTGCCCGTTTTTGTTTTTTATAATCTATTGATTGGAAAAGTACTTGGCCGCCGTTTCAGCTAAGCGATCGAAGTAACTAATGATTGAATCTTTGATAGGCCCTAGTTCTTTTTCTGTAACTTCATCAAAGTCTTCAGGTGGAATAAATTCTTCAATGCGCACGTTCTTCATGGCGTCATCTTGTAACTCTTTAAACAAAGGGTTCGAAGCACTGTCTACGGGCTTATCTAAGCTTTCAATGCTGATATCAAAACTTGCAGACGCGATGTAATAATCGGTTCCCAAAAAGCTTCGAGTAAATAGGCCGAACCCTTCACTTTGATGTTCTGAGCAACCATAAGTGCCGCATTCTGTTATGGCTACTGTTGGAGCCTCTTGTACCACAATAATTTTTGTCACCCCGTCAGCAAGTAGCGACTTTCTAAGTGCATTTTGATTATCGTTAAATAACCATTTATCATCCTGCTTCACCACGAAATCTAGTTGCCATGCTCCTTTAACTTTGGGTGATACATCAACCACTTCAAAGCTGCTTGATTGCTCTATTGCTGTTTTAAGTCTAGTGAAAAGCGTAGACGCTATCTGCCAGTCGTATGCATACTCTTTCGTGAAGTTATTAAACTTAGTCGTACCAACATGGGTGTGCGATGGGAATTCATTGGCATTGATGAAAACCCCTATCTTTTGCTTCGGAACTTCTGTCGGCTCTTTAGCTTCATCTGCATCGTCCTCGCTTTTTTGCCTTGAAACATCAGCCTCCTGATCTACCACATCATTATTTGTTTGATCACCTGAACTTGATTTATCGACATTAATCTCGGAAGGAACATTTTCTCTTGGTTCCATACCTCTTTGCGTCACACACCCTGTTGCCAGCATCAATATGGCAACCAGCACACTAAACTTTGTCACAAACTTCATAACACTTCCCTATTTCAAAGCTAATGAGCTTAATACTTAATTTAGGCTATTCTGGTTTTGTACAAAACCTGCACTCAGTGTATTACACGCAATCTTACCTAACGATAAATAGTTGCTTTACGCTTTTCTAATACACAGTTCAACTTTCCAAATCACTTTAAATTTGACTGTAACAAACAACCTTCATACTGTTTTCAGTGATTTCGTTTCCTCATAGAAGAAAAGCTAACAATAGAGGTGATTACAGCCGTGACTTATATAGAGGGGGTTAGTAGCCCTGCTAGCCACCTACTTCGAAAAAGATATAGCCCTTTTAGATTTCACTTTTGGATAAGCATTTAACATAAAGAGCAGGCAAAGTATTGATCGAACCTGAAGTTAAGGCTGTATAGTGATTAAAAAGGAAATTTACTAATGACTCTACTAAAGTGTTTGGGCTTAGCAAGCCTATCGACATTGCTCGTTTTCTCCTCCACCGTTTCTGCACAACAGCCAGCAAGGGCACAGCAGCCAAAAGGCTGGATGTGGGGGGTTGGTGTTGCTGCATCCCAAGATGTGTATACCGACTTTGATAACCGTATTGTGCCCATTCCTATCATTGGCTACACAGGTGAAAAGCTTAGGGTTTACGGGCCATTCATAGGTTACGAGCTATTTAGAGAAAAAGGCTTCACCCTTGATGCCCAACTTGTGCCGGTATTTGCAGGTTATGAAGAAGATGACAGCGCCGTGTTTACCGGTATGGAAGACAGAGATTTCAGCTTTGCGGCTGGCGTAAGCCTCAACTATAACGCGGGTAGCTGGTTATATTCATTGTCAACTAATGCCGATATTCTTGGTAAGTTCGACGGTTACCAAGCATCTGCTCGAATAGGCAAACGGTTTAGAATAAATAACTTCATGATTGAGCCATCGGTCGGCGTTAGCTATCAAGACAGTAACTATGTAGACTATTATTACGGGGTACGTCCCGAGGAAGCTACTGCGTTTCGAAAGGCATATAACGGCGATAGCGCGCTTAATACAGAGGTTCGCGTTGCTGTTTCTACCCGCCAGTTTTTAGGCGGCATGACGCGTTTAGAAGTTGGCGCTACTTTCTTTGACGATAGCATTAGCGATAGCCCGCTAACCGACGATGACACCGCATTAAGTGCCATGCTGGTTTACACCCGCTTTTTCTAACGTTTTGTTTTGTCTCGGCAGACGACGAGTAAATGCGAATTCGTAATGGTAAAAATTGAGCACCACTTTATACAGTTGGTCTCTCGTTTAAGCTGCACTAATGGAGCTCAGTTGTAAAAGCCTTCGCCTTTGATGTTTAGATATAAAAAGCCCCCAGTAATCGGAATTACCATTTACTAGGGGCACTTTACCTTCGGGGCATTTTTAATATTTACGGTTTAGCACTTACGCTGGATTTTTAAACGCGAGCGTTTCCCACAGTGGGACGGTAGACAAGCTATGTTTGTAACTGCCCGATGTTTCTTTAGTACTGTAAGACAGGTAAATTAGCGTCTTCGAGTCTGCATCATAAATTCGTCGAAGCTTCATGTTTTTAAAAAACACGCTTTTAGATTTTTTGAATATCACTTCACCGGAATCTGACTTATCAATCGCCGCTAACATCTCGTCCGTAATTGGGCCCGTTTGTCTGCACGCAATAGAGCTATCTGATGGGTCAGACAAATCTAAGTTCGCTTCAATACTTGAAATATGACAGGTGACGCCAGTGACAATAGGGTCTTGAAGCGCATCAATTTTGATATCCTTTGTGGTGAAGAGCCCAAGCGACACATCACCAACTTCACTATCGCTACAGCCTGCTACTGTAAATAGCGAGGCAGTGAGTAGCCCAAGCACAGAACCTTTAAATGAGGTGCTTTTTATTGAAGTCCTATTTAAAGAAGTACGGTGCTTTTTGAGCTTTATCCAACGTCCGCTTGTTTTCATACCTTTATCACCTCTATGCTATTTATAACCTGTTATGTACCTACTCGAATTACCGAGTCTGTGATCATTTTAGCCTAACAGGTTTAGCTGTATTTTATCCATAAGCGCATACTGTTTTATAAGTTGCTTGGCTTTTTCTATGTCTGGCGCGAAATAGCGATCCTTGTCGTAAAAAGGCACCTGCTTTCTCAGTAGCTGCACTAATTCCTGCAGCTTTTCACTCGTTTTTAGAGGTTTTCTAAAATCTAAACCTTGGCAGGCCGCTAACCATTCAATGGCTAAAATGCCCGCTACGTTGTCAAAAATGTCTCTTAATCTCCTTGCCGCAAATGTAGCCATAGACACGTGATCTTCTTGGTTAGCAGACGTAGGCAAAGAATCGATGGACGCGGGATGCGCCAAGGTTTTATTTTCACTAGCAAGTGCCGCACAGGTCACCTGCGCAATCATAAACCCTGAGTTTACCCCACCGTTTTCAACCAGAAATGGCGGTAGACCGCTTAAGTGAGTATCTATCATTAACGACATTCTACGCTCTGACAGCGCGCCTATTTCAGCAAGCGCAATAGCCAGCATATCTGCCGCCATCGCCACCGTTTCTGCATGAAAGTTTCCGCCCGATAAAATGTCTCCAGCGGTCGCTTCGCCAACATTCGAATCATCACTGCTTTCAACAAAAACTAACGGGTTGTCGCTAACACCATTAGCTTCAGTCACTAAAATGTCTTGGGCGTAGCGCATTTGCTGTAAACAAGCACCCATTACTTGCGGCTGACAACGCAGTGAATACGGGTCTTGAACTTTTTCACACCGCTGATGCGAATTACCAATCTCTGACGTATCCAGCAATGTTCTATATGCAGCCGCCACATCACACTGGCTTTTATGACCTCGTACTTTGTGAATGCGAGCGTCAAATGGCACCCGAGAGCCCAGCGCGGCTTCAACCGTGAGAGCACCAATACCGATAGCACTGTGAAGCGCATTTTCAGTATAAAACAGCCCCTGAAGGGCAAACGCTGTCGATGCCTGTGTACCGTTTAACAGTGCCAAACCCTCTTTGGGGGCCAGCGAAATAGGCTGCATACCGGCTATTTCTAACGCTTTGGCCGCACTGATACGCTCTCCTTTGTAGAAGGCTTCACCTTCTCCTAAAAGGACCACACTCATGTGGGCCAAAGGCGCTAAATCTCCACTAGCCCCTACCGACCCTTTTTCTGGAATGGCAGGATAAACCTGTGCGTTAAACAAGGTAATCAGCGCCTCTATTACGCTTAACCGAATGCCCGAAAAGCCCCGTGCTAACGAGTTTATTTTTAGCAGCATAAGTAAACGCACTGTGTCTTCTTGCATAAAGTCACCGGTACCGGCCGCATGAGACAGCACGATACTGCGCTGTAATAGCTCCAATTCATCAACATCAATTCGCGTATTAGCCAACAGCCCAAAGCCCGTATTAATGCCGTACACGGTGCGGTTTTCTTCGATAACGTTTAACACTACTTGCTCGGCTGCATTTACGGCAGGTATCGCACTTTCGACCAGCGACAAGTGAATGTGATTTCGATGTACTTCTCTTAACTGTTCTAGGGTCAATGTGCCAGGAACAAGGGTTAACTTTTTAATACCACCTAGCTCAGTGAAAAAAGACGTCTGGGACATAACTACGCCTCCCCGCCTAGGTTTTGGTATGAGCTATTTTGATGTGAGCTTTTTTGGTGTAAGCCATGACTTGAGCCTGTATTGCCAGCTCCTTTATTATTAGCCACGGTATTGACCATAGGAAGGTCAAGGTTGTGTTTAGCAGCACAGTCTCTCGCAATATCATAGCCCGCATCGGCATGACGCATCACGCCTGTGGCAGGGTCGTTATGTAATACCCGAGCAATACGTTCGGCCGCTGCATCAGTTCCATCACAAACAATCACTACGCCCGAATGTTGGCTGAAGCCCATACCTACCCCACCACCATGATGAAGGCTCACCCAGGTTGCACCACCTGCGGTATTCAATAGCGCGTTTAGCAGCGGCCAATCTGATACGGCATCTGACCCATCGAGCATGGCCTCGGTCTCTCTATTTGGGGAAGCTACTGAGCCAGAATCGAGATGATCCCGCCCAATCACTACTGGTGCGCTTAGCTCGCCACGGCGAACCATCTCGTTAAAGGCCAGACCTAACTTTTGTCTTTCTCCCAGACCAACCCAACAAATGCGCGCAGGTAGCCCTTGGAACTGAATGCGTTCTTTGGCCATGTTCAGCCAATTGTGAAGATGTGGGTTGTCAGGGATTAGTTCTTTGACTTTAGCGTCTGTTTTATAGATATCTTCTGGGTCGCCCGACAGCGCTCCCCATCTAAATGGGCCAATCCCCTGACAAAACAGCGGTCGAATGTAGGCGGGAACAAAACCTGGGAAATCAAAAGCATGCTCAATGCCCTCTTCCAGCGCCATTTGCCTGATATTATTGCCATAATCGAGCGTTGCCGCGCCGGCTTCTTGAAAACCCAGCATGGCTTTAACCTGTAATGCCATCGACTGTTTCGCTTTTTTAATCACGCAGGCTTCGTCTTTTGCACGCTGCGCCTCGGCTTGATCGAGCGTCCAACCCACCGGTAAATAGCCATTAAGCGGGTCGTGAGCACTGGTTTGATCGGTAACGACATCTGGAATAATCTCGTTTTCTAGTATATCGGGAAATACCTCAGCAGCATTGCCAAGCAAGCCAATGGAGACCGGTTTACCGTCTAGCTTGGCTTCCTTTAGTAGTTGCATAGCTTCTTCTAACGAATGCGCTTTTTTATCTAGATAGCCTGTGCGAATTCTAAAGTCTATACGGGTTTCATCAACCTCCACTGCCACCATTGAAAAGCCTGCCATGGTAGCGGCAAGTGGCTGCGCCCCACCCATACCGCCCAAGCCGCCGGTTAAAATCCAGCGCCCTTCAGCACTGCCGTCAAAATGGGTTTTAGCCACGCTCACAAAGGTTTCGTACGTGCCTTGCACAATGCCTTGCGAGCCTATATATATCCACGACCCTGCCGTCATTTGCCCGTACATCATCAAACCTTCTTTATCCAGAGCATTAAAGTGCTCCCAATTAGCCCAGTGCGGGACAAGGTTAGAGTTAGCAATTAACACGCGAGGTGCGTTTTCATGGGTAGGAAATACGCCAACCGGCTTGCCTGATTGAATAAGTAATGTTTCATCTGTATTTAAGCGCTTAAGTACTTCAACAATTTTGTCGTATGACGCCCAATCTCGGGCCGCGCGCCCAATGCCGCCGTAAACTACTAAGTTTTGTGGATGTTCCGCCACTTCTGGATCCAGGTTGTTCATTAACATGCGAAGCGGTGCTTCGGTTTGCCAACTCTTTGCGTTTAACGTACTGCCTCTTGGGGCACGAATTTCTCTTGTAGGGTCGAGGCGTTTCATAAACTTCTCCTAGGCATCTTTTTCTTTTACTGAAATATTTTTGTTATAAGAAGCAGTATCTTTATAAAAAGCGCCTTGAGAGTTAGCGTCTTAGGCGCGTCTACACTTAAAACTCCAAGTGTCCTCCCAGTCGGTATCTACTGCCAGGGTGGAACAACACAGCGTGACTAACTACAGCGGCTGACCCATTTTCATTTCCCGTCCCACGTGAAAAAGTCCTTCGAGTAATCTTTAGGCAAGGCTCTTTAGGTTTTATCAGTAACGCTTGTGCAATATCTTTTTCAACGATTACAGCTTCTACGCTATGGTCCGCCTGTGAAAGGGGCGCAACTTGGTTTAGATAAAAGTTTGCGGTTTGCGCTTTAAAATCCTTATCTAAGTAGTCATTAATCCAAGCTGGATTAACCCACCTGTCTTCATACTGAACGGGCAAATTGTTCTCGCAATGCACGATAATGCTGTGAAATACAGGTTCACCTACATCAACGGCTAGACGCTGTGAAATAGCATCACTGGCAGGTGCAGTTTCAAGCACCAATATTTCGTTAGTGTATCTATGCCCCCGCCGTTCAATTTCATCGCGAATGCTTTTGATTTCTAACATTGAACTCATAGGGCGGCTATCTGAAACAAATGTGCCTATGCCCTGGCTACGCATTAATATGCCCTCGTCGACCATTTCACTTAACGCACGTCGTGCAGTCATTCGACTAACACCATGTTGCTGAGCAAGTTGGTTTTCTGAAGGCACTTGAATACCAGGCTTCATTACACCGTTTTCTATGGCATCCAAAATTGCCGTTTTGATTATCCTGTACCTAGGTTGCATATCGTGGTTATTCACAACTAAATTGTTAATAATATGCTAACAGCATACTTGTATATACAAGTATGTACAAGTATGCTGAATTGAATTTAGGCGTTGCTTCAAACTAGTTTCTGAAGGCGTTCCGGAAATCGGCCAAGAAATCGTCATTGTAAGAGAAGTTTGTTGCAACAAATCTAATAACGACTATTGGATAAAAATCAGATAGAAGTGGCTAAAAGTGGATCATGTTATGGGCTATCAGTACGACTCGATTATTTACAACGTACGTATTGCGTCTATGCAATACAATGGCTCGCCTTACGGCGAACTATCTTCACACGCTATTGCCCTAAAGGACGGCAAAATCACCGCCTTGCTTCCTTGCGCTAGCTCGCTACACGAAGCATTTGAGCAGGCAGATAACATGATAGATGCCACTACGTTCATTCCACAAAATAAAGGCGAACCAACTAAACTACCCTGGTTAATGCCAGGCTTCATCGATTGTCATACTCACTTAGTTTACGGCGGTAATCGCGCTGAAGAATTTGAGATGCGATTGCAGGGCGCAAGCTACGTTGACATTGCACAGCGAGGTGGCGGCATTAAAGGCACAGTGGAAAAAACGCGATGTGCTGATGAGAGTACTTTGCTTAATACCGCGATAAAGCGTGCTAAACGACTGTGCGAAGAGGGCGTAACGACCATTGAAGTAAAATCAGGATACGGATTAGATTTAGACACTGAAGTGCGCATGTTACGTGTGGCTAAATCTCTTGAACAGCACCTTCCTGTTAGTATTCAAACCACCTATTTAGGCGCTCACGCCCTGCCCAATGAATTTGCTGAGGATCCAGACGGGTACATCGACTTTGTTTGCGACCAAGCTCTTCCATTTATTGCCTCACAGAAATTGGCCGATGCCGTCGATGTATTTTGTGAAACCATCGGCTTTTCCACTTCACAAACAGAACGAGTATTTACCAGTGCGCAGCAACATGGCCTGCCGATTAAGGCTCATGTAGAGCAGCTTAGCGACAGTAAAGGTGCTGTTTTAGCGGCTAAATATGGCGCCTTATCGGTAGATCATATCGAGTATTTGGCTGATAGCGATATTTCCTTACTTGCACAAAGTGGTACCGTTGCCGTTTTGTTACCTGGTGCATTTTATTACTTAAGCGAAGTACAAAAGCCGCCTGTAAATGCGCTTCGAGCTCATAAAATACCTATGGCGATAGCGACAGACTTTAACCCTGGCAGTTCGCCTTTAGCTTCTATACTTACGGCGATGAATATGAGTTGCGTGTTGTTTCAGTTAACCCCAGAAGAAGCACTTCGGGGCGCCACGGTGCACGCGGCGAAGGCGCTCGGGCTTCAAGACAGAGGCGTTATTGATGTGGAAAAGCTTGCCGACTTCACCTTGTGGGATATAGAAACGCCAGCTGAACTTGCCTACTGTATTAATGGCTA
The DNA here is from genome assembly GCF_018619335.1 of Alteromonas sp. ALT199. Taxonomy (GTDB): domain Bacteria; phylum Pseudomonadota; class Gammaproteobacteria; order Enterobacterales; family Alteromonadaceae; genus Alteromonas. The sequence goes on from NZ_JAHHDX010000060.1 coordinate 41,513, forward strand.
TCGCCCTATTGCTGTGTATAAGGAGGGTAAACATGTTTAAGTGGCAAGGTAGAATAGACAGTGAAGATGGTGCTGAAGGCTTGCGCTGGCATCAAAAAGTTAACGAAATTGAGGTTGGTGAAGATAGCGCTTTGGCCAATACCATTACCCTTGTGGGGTTTGAATGCGACTTAGGTGTAGCATTTAATAAAGGTCGGGTAGGCGCATCTAGTGGGCCTAACGCTATTCGCCAAGCACTTGCTAACTTACCCTGGCACTGGTCAAGAACTTCACTGGCTGATTTAGGTAATGTCACCGCCCAAGAGAACTTATCCAAAGCGCAGAAGCAATATGCCGATGCTATTACCTTTGCACTTAGTCAACACAAGGGGTTAACAATCGGCTTAGGAGGAGGTCATGAAATCGCGTGGGGCAGCTATCAGGGGCTTTTCAATACTAGAGCGGACAATGCCCGCATTGGCATTATAAACTTTGACGCCCACTTTGACCTTAGAAAGCCTTCTCCAAACACCAGTTCTGGTACGCCATTTCGGCAAGTATACGAACATTGTCAGCTTCACGGCGTACCGTTTTATTATGCCTGTTTGGGCGTATCTAAAGCAGCCAATACACAAGCACTTTTTAACTTTGCCAATACGTCTAACACGCGCTATTTAACCGACGTGGCATTAGGTGATGAATCGCTTTGTATGCAGCGAATAGGTGAGCTGCTCTCCCCGATGCTAAAAGACATCGACGAGCTTTACGTCACAGTATGTTTAGATGCATTTCCTGCTGCTCTTGCCCCCGGCGTAAGCGCTCCCAGCACCTTGGGGATTTCCCCAGCGCTTGTCATCAACACGCTACACTTTTTAGCACAGCACCAAAGCACTTACGGGTATCAATGGAGACTGTGTGACATTGCGGAAATGAACCCCAACTATGATATTGATAGCCGCACAGCAAAGCTGGCTGCACGGCTAATTTTTGAGGTGGTAGATGCTGTGTTTTGCTCTCGTACTCGAACGTAATATATTTACAGCCTACAATTTGGATAAGTTATTTTTTCTCGTTGAGCTTGAGAAATGCTGGCGCAAACCCCTGCAAAGAGAATGGAAGCGTGATTTGCTTATTAGTGGTTTGACTCATAAAGGCTACTTGGGCCACCTGCCCTTCTAGCATTTCTGAAATCAATTTCTCATCCATCACTATATTGGTTTCACAAATTTTACTATCGCAAGCCAATATTTTAGTGCGAATTGCTTTTTCATTATCTATTTTTAAACCAACCCCAGCGCTCTTCTCTGCATCATTCGTAAAGCGTAAAGTAAGAATAGTACGTTGCTTAGACGCAAGAGCAACGCTCATACCTGCTACAACGCCTGTCTTTTGTCCCTTTTTCGACAACAATAACTGACTTGCGAAACAACTGTTGGCTTTACATTCATAACTCCAAGAATCGAAGACTTCAGCGGCTAAAACTGAACTGCATGGAACTCTTATGAATAACGATAAAATAAAGATGAGCTTAGTGAGTGAGTGTCGCACTTGTTGATACCTTTTATAATATAAAAAAGGGTCTCTTAATTAGACCCTTATTCATTTACCTACTTGAACCTAAATTACTAGGCGGACTTCTTACGAAATTTACGTAAGCTAATAAACCCTAACCCAGTGAGAAGTAGAAGGATATGACTAGGCTCACTTACTGCTGTAGGAGCAGCAACAAATTCTGTGATAGGAGTTTGGGTCATCACAACGTTCCCCGAATCAACAAACGTTAAGCCAGTTACGAATGCCATATCATCTTCAGGATTTATCATGTTGGATGTGTCGATACCCAAAATACGAAACTCAGACACACCATCAGAATTGAAAAGGAACTCTTCTTCAGCAAGAAGGTTGCTCTCAAATTCCCAACCATTATTTCCCATCAACCAAAGTTCGTAATCTGCATCGAAACCTGAAGGTAGGTATACAGAACCAATGTTAGGACCTGATTCGACTACATAGTCGTATCCAATGGCTACATCAGGGTCGATGAAAACTTGTTCTTCCTGTTCAACACTGAAGTCAAACTCCCAGCCGCCATCTACCACCTCGGTTGGCATAAAAGGATCTACTGACGTACCCGTACCTTCACTAGTTGCATCATCAGAGGCTAAAGAGGCAACGCCGTCTCTGAAGTTATATACCCAAATGCCAGTTTCATCAACATTCGAACTTTCAGCTAATTCCAAGATTTTTTCAACGCCACTTCCAGGAAGTGAAATGAAACCTTGTGTGGAAGTTGAAACTCCCGCTTGAGAAGCTGGAGTATATTCACTATCTTCTTCCGCCTCTCTGTATTCTAGTTTTTGATATCTAAACTCGACATCAAAATCACCTTCTTGTCCAGTATCATCAGAGCGGTCTATAAGTAGTGCTTGAAACGTATTATAACGGTTATCTTCACTTTCCTGATAGAACGCATCAGTACTCATTTCACTCCAAGTTACAGCAACTACACCTTCTTGGGGCGAACCAATATAAGTTTGACCGCAACCAAAACAGTTATAATTGCCGGTCGCGGTAAAAGGGACAATAGAATCGCCGTTGTATGCTAAGCTAGCACTCTCAAGAAACGCTATAGTACCGTACTGTCTAGGACGGAAAATTTCATAGCTGTTATCGCCGAGTTTCACCTCGAAGGGCAAATTAAACTCAGGAGCCCACTCGGTGTAAGTTTCATCTGTGCCGTAGCCCTCAAGTCCGCCCATTCCACCTATGATGATATTGGCCTGGGTGTTAAATGAAAAACTCGCGAGGGTTAGTGAGGCAACTGCAACAGTGCTTAACCATTTCATGCTTATAACTTCCTTATACCTTATTT